>JBCKHN010000001.1:0-113441 GCA_038905815.1 Candidatus Planktophila sp.
ACACGCAGTGATTCCACCAAAGACATTTACAAAAACACTTTTAACATCTGGATCACCCAAAATAATTGAGAGACCATCTGCCATGACTTGGGCTGATGCTCCACCACCTATATCTAAAAAGTTCGCAGGACGAACTCCGCCGTGGTTTTCACCAGCGTAGGCAACAACATCGAGAGTGCTCATAACTAAACCCGCACCATTCCCAATAATTCCAACTTCGCCTTCAAGTTTTACATAATTAAGGTCTTTCTCTTTCGCTAAAGCTTCAAGTGCGCTAGTTGTGCCGTGGTCAATGAGGGCTTCGTGGTCGGGATGGCGAAAACCAGCGTTCTCATCGAGCGTAACTTTTCCATCGAGAGCAATGATTTTGCCATCTTTACTTTTTATTAATGGGTTTACCTCAACGAGGGTTGCATCTTCAGATTGAAATACTCCCCAAAGTTTTACAAGAACGTCAGCAACTTGATCGGCCACATCGGGCGGAAATTGTGCAGTTACCACGATTTCCTTAGCCTTTTCAAGCGAAATTCCAACGAGCGGCGAAACTGGAACTTTCGCTAATTTTTCTGGCGCGGTGCGTGCGACTTCCTCAATATCCATACCGCCAGCAACTGATGCCATCACCAAGAAAGTACGGTTCGAGCGATCAAGTAAAATTGCTAAGTAGTACTCATCTTCAATCATCGCTTGCGCAGCAATCATCACAGTACGAACTATGTGACCTTTAATATCCATTCCTAAGATCGCTTCGGCTTTAACGCGAGCATCGACGGCATCTTCGGCAAGTTTTATACCGCCCGCTTTTCCGCGACCACCGACTTTTACTTGGGCTTTAACAACAACTCGACCACCGACTTTAATTGCGGCAGCATACGCTTCTTCACCTGTGGTTGCAATTGCCGCAACTAAGACCGGGACTCCATATTTTTCGAAGAGATCACGGGCTTGGTATTCAAAGAGATCCACGATCACTCCATTTCAATTCACCTTTGATGGAGAACGAGAGCAATCCTAGAGCTTCTCTACCGGGGCGTAGCGCAAGAGCAGACGCTTCTCACCGTAGGATCCAAAGTTAATTGTGGCTTCCGACTTCTCTCCTTCACCGGCAACAGTAATTACCGTTCCGAGCCCGAATGTGTCATGTGAGACACGTTCTCCGACGGTCAACTCCATCGCAGTGGTCTTACGTCCTGTTGCCCGAGGTGGTGGTGTTGTTGCCACACGAGGTTTATGTATAAGAGATGGGGCAGAACCATTGCGCCATTGGATAACTTCTGCTGGAATTTCATCGAGGAATCGCGAAGGCGGGTTATATGTTGGAGCACCCCATGATGAGCGGGATTGAGCGCGCGAAATATATAAACGTTTGCGCGCGCGAGTTAAGCCAACATATGCCAAGCGACGCTCTTCTTCAAGGGCGTCGACTTCGCCTAAAGTGCGAGAGTGCGGAAATATTCCATCTTCCATTCCCGTTAAGAAAACTGTCGGAAATTCTAAACCTTTAGCAGTATGCAAAGTCATTAACGTAACAACTCCGCCATGGTCTTCACCGACCGGAATTTCATCAGCATCAGCAACGAGTGCCACTTTTTCGAGAAAACCCGCTAACGATATTTCTTCATCTTCACCGAGTGCATCAATTGGACGCTCTTCGTACTCCATTCCAGCTGCCAGGAGCTCTTGTAAGTTCTCTAGGCGAACTTCATCTTGTGGGTCTTGACTACTTGAAAGTTGCGCAAGTAAGCCAGATTGTTCCAGCACAGCTTCGATAATCACCGAGGGTCGAGTTTTCGCCTCGACCAAGACGCTAAGCGCGTTCATCATGGCGGTGAATTCATTAATTGATTGTGCAGCGCGCAATGGAATGTCAGGTGCTTCATTGCAACGATTAAAGCTTTGCCATAACGTGAAATGGTTCTCTTTGGAATATTCGACCACAACTTCTAAAGCGCGGTCACCGATACCGCGCTTTGGAACATTGATGATTCTGCGCAGAGATATCTCATCTTCTAAATTAACTAGCACTCGTAGATAAGCCAGCAGGTCCTTGACCTCTTTACGTTCGTAGAATCGAAGTCCACCAACGACTTTATAAGGAAGAGCTGCTCGCATAAAGATCTCTTCAAAAACACGCGACTGCGCATTAGTGCGATAGAAAATCGCGGTATCACCCGGGTTAGATTTAGCTTCTCGTTGCAGCTCTCGAATCTCATCGGCTACAAATTTTGCTTCATCATGTTCATTTTCTGCAACATATCCAATGAGTGGCGCGCCAGCACCTGCATCAGACCAAAGGTTTTTCGCTTTTCTGCTGACGTTCTTGGTAATTACAGCGTTGGCGGCGTTTAGAATATTTTGAGTTGAACGGTAATTCTGCTCTAGTAAGACGGTGATGGCTTTAGGGTAATCAAGTTCAAATTGCAAAATGTTCCGTATTGTTGCGCCGCGAAACCCATAAATAGATTGATCGGCATCACCCACTACAGCTAACTCGGCGCTAGGAATACCTTCAGCTTCATTGCCAACCAGCTCTTTTACCAAGACATACTGCGCATGATTTGTATCTTGATACTCATCAACTAAAACATGGCGAAAGCGTGAGCGAAAACGCGCTTTAGCTTCCGGAAATTGTTGTAGAACTTGTACCGTCTTCAAAATTAAATCATCGAAATCCATCGCATTTGAGCGCGCTAAACGTGGTTGATATATCCCGTAAACATCCGCAACAACTTCTTCAAATTGATTGGACGCTTGATTGAGGTAATCTGGCGGACCTATTAATTCATTCTTGGCGTTCGAAATCATGGCTTGAAATTGTCGAGCAGGATAACGTTTAGGATCTAAATTCAATTCTTTTGCAACAATGGTTATTAACCTCAATGAATCAGCTGAGTCGTAAATACTAAATGAATTGCTATAACCAAGGCGTACCGCCTCGCGCCGTAACATCCGTACGCAGGCAGAGTGAAAAGTTGAAACCCACATAGATTGCGCAATTGGCCCAACTAGATCAGCTACCCGTTCTTTCATCTCGCCCGCAGCTTTATTGGTAAAAGTAATCGCAAGAATTTGATATGGGGCAACGTTTCTACGTGACATCAAGTAAGCAATGCGTCGGGTAAGCACCCGAGTTTTGCCTGAACCAGCGCCGGCTACAACGAGAAGTGGGGATCCTTCGTGAATAACAGCCTGACGCTGTTGCGGATTTAGCCCTGCAAGCAACGGATCAGTGCTCTCCATGGTCGCAAGTCTATTAGGCTTCGGCGATGAAGCCGATTGCAGATAGCGAGATCAAACGAGTTTTGGTCATCAGCGCTCATCCAGATGACTCTGATTTCGGAGCTGCGGGAACAATTGCGCAATGGGTTGAAAAAGGAATTGATGTTGCTTACGTTTTCTGCACAAATGGCGACCAAGGTGGAGAAGATTCTGGAATCACGAAAGCAGATATGCCCGCAGTTCGCCAACGTGAACAACGTGAAGCTGCCGCTGCGGTTGGCATTACCGATGTAACATTTCTCAATTACATCGATGGGCATTTAGAAGCAACGCTTGGTTTACGGAAAGATTTAGTGCGTCAAATTAGAATATCCCAGCCAGATCGCTTGGTTTGTCAGAGCCCCGAACGTAATTGGGACCGCATCGGCACAAGCCATCCAGACCATTTAGCCGCCGGCGAAGCTGCTATTCAAGCTATCTATCCAGATGCGCGAAATTCTTTTGCTTTCACCGATTTAGTAGAAGATGAAGGCCTACCACCTTGGCGAGTCAAAGAAGTATGGATGACCGCTTTTGCTACGCCAGATCATTGGGTCGATATCACAGCGACTTTTCATTTAAAAATGAAAGCGCTGCACTCGCATGTTTCTCAAACTGCGCACAATCCAGAGTTAGAAAATAGGGTCCGTGAAATGGGAATGAGGCACGCTCAAGCTGCAGGTTTTGCTGAGGGGCGAATTGCAGAAGCTTTTAAAATTGTTAATACAAATTAACGAATAATAATTTTCTCAATCGCAATCGTCTGCACTGGATAACCATCTGGCGCGTAGATATATTTGCCGCTTCCATCTGATTTAAACGCCCCCAGCGCCGCTATCGATTTTAGTAAATCTAAGCCTTTAGTAATGGTTCCCCAGATTGTGTAGTGAGCACCAATGGCCGAATCGCGGTAAACAAAGAAGATTTGACTGCCATTTGTGCCTGGACCTGAGTTTGCCATGGCAACAGTTCCGGCAGGGTATGTCATTTGTTTGCCCGTTGGAAGATTCTCGTCGGTGTAACCTTTCCAACCAGCAGGTGAACCGCTACCGCTCGCAGTTGGATCACCACATTGCAAAACGAATAAACCTGCTGTTGTTAATCGATGACATAGGCTTTGATTGAAATATCCGCCGCGCGCCAAAGCAGTCAAGGCAGTCACGGTTACGGGTGCTTTATCTCCTAAAAGCGAAACAACGATGTCACCACAATTTGTTTTAAATGTCATTGTCTTAGGCATTCGCTTTGAAACAACGCTTGGTTGTTTAATTACAATTGACTTATGCGCAACTGCTTTAGTTTTGCTGCACTTGAACGCTGGCAGTTTAACTTCTACAGCAAAAGTTTGGGGCATTAACGTTATTAAGAAAGTAATACTGAAGAGCATGGCCATTAATTTCTTCATTTTTATTCCCATTCAATTGTTCCAGGCGGTTTACTAGTTACATCCAACACGACTCGGTTGACTTCGCGCACTTCGTTGGTGATACGCGTTGAGATCCTCTCAAGTGTTTCATAGGGAACTCTCGACCAATCTGCAGTCATAGCATCTTCACTTGAGACTGGACGAAGAACAATGGGATGGCCATAAGTACGGTCATCACCTTGGACCCCAACGCTTCGGACATCGGCCAATAATACAACTGGACATTGCCAAATAGTTCTATCAAGTCCAGCTAATTTTAACTCTTCGCGCGCAATGAGATCGGCGTGGCGCAAAATCTCTAACCGATCACGGGTTACTTCACCAATAATTCGAATAGCTAAACCAGGCCCAGGAAATGGTTGGCGCCAAAGAATCTCATCAGGAAGCCCAAGTTCAATTCCTACCTTTCGAACTTCATCTTTAAAGAGCGTCCGCAAAGGTTCAATCAAAGTAAATTTCAAGTCATCAGGCAAGCCACCAACATTGTGGTGTGACTTAATGTTCGCAGTTCCAACTCCGCCACCAGATTCGACTACATCTGGATACAAGGTGCCCTGAACTAGGAATTCAACTTCTCCGCCTGATGCAATATCTCTGGCAGCTTTTTCAAAAGAACGAATAAATTCACGGCCGATGATTTTTCGCTTTTCTTCTGGATCAGTTACACCAAGAAGCGCGCTAAGAAATTGCGCGCCAGCGTCGATGACAACTAATTCGACACCAGTTGCAGCAACAAAATCTCGTTGGACTTGTTCTGACTCACCGCTACGCAACAAACCATGGTCAACAAAGACACATGTGAGTTGCGAACCAACTGCGCGTTGAATAATCGCAGCAGCAACCGCTGAATCAACTCCACCAGATAAACCACAAATCACACGCTTAGCACCTATCACTTCTTTAGCTTTCGCAATTTCAGTTTCTGCAATGTTGGTAGTTGTCCAGGTAGGAGAGGCGCCAGCGATATTGATTAACCAATTTCTTAAAATTGCTGCTCCGTGTTCGCTATGAAGAACTTCGGGGTGAAATTGAACTCCTGCGAGTTTTCCATCGCAACTTTCAAAAGCTGCGACGCTGGTATCAACGGTAGATGCAGAGACTACAAAACCAGCAGGCGCGCCAGTTACCGCATCTCCATGAGACATCCAAACGCTTTGGCGTTCTGGCAGAGTGGCAAAAAGTTTTGAGGTAGGGATGGTACTTAGCTCAGTTCGTCCGAATTCAGATTTACCGGTCTGAGTAACAACGCCACCAAGGGCTACGGCCATCGCTTGAAAACCATAGCAAATCCCAAAGACCGGAATTCCTAAAGTAAAAATTTCTTCATCTATTGCCGGTGCGTTCTGCGCGTAAACGCTCGATGGTCCACCAGATAAAATAATGGCCTGCGGTGCTCGTGCGCGAATTTGCGCTGCTGTAATTGAGGAAGGGACAATTTCAGAGAAAACATTAGCTTCGCGAACTCGGCGCGCGATGAGTTGGGCATATTGCGCCCCAAAATCGACGACAAGTACGCCAGAGCTATTAGGCACGATGGATAAGGACCTCTACGCGTTGGAATTCTTTAACATCTGAATAACCACATGTGGCCATTGCCCTGCGCAGCGCACCAAATAAGTTCATAGACCCATCACCACTGTGAGAGGGGCCAATCAAAATCTCTTGCAAAGTTCCGCAAGTTCCAACTGCCACGCGCTCACCTCGTGGGAGAATTTGGTGATGCGCTTCAGACCCCCAATGCCAACCCAGACCCGGAGCTTCTACCGCTTTTGCTAGCGGTGATCCCATCATGACAGCGTCCGCTCCGCAAGCAATTGCTTTTGCGATATCTCCGCTTCGACCAACCGAACCATCAGCTATTACGTGCACGTAACGTCCGCCAGATTCATCAAGATATTCTCGACGCGCTGATGCAACTTCTGCAACGGCTGAGGCCATAGGAACTTCAATGCCTAAAACTTTGCGAGTTGTGTGCGCAGCACCTCCACCAAAACCTACTAGAACTCCGGCCGCCCCTGCGCGCATTAAGTGAAGCGCACCTGTTGCTGTGGCAACTCCGCCCACAATGACTGGGACATCGAGTTCGTAAATGAACTTTTTCAAGTTAAGCGCTTCGTTTTCATTTGCCACATGCTCGGCACTAACTGTTGTTCCTCGAATTACGAAAATATCAACACCAGCATCAATGACAACTTTATGTAATTGGGCAGTGCGTTGGGGCGATAAAGAGGCAGCGACAGTTACTCCTGCATCACGAATTTGCTGAATTCGTTCTTTAATTAAAGTTGGTTGAATTGGTGCGCTATAAATTTCTTGCATGCGCCGTGTCGCATGTTTATCTGGCATCGAGGCAATTTCCCCCAAAGGGATGCGTGGGTCTTCGTAACGAGTCCATAAACCTTCAAGATTTAAAACTCCCAGCCCACCAAGCTTGCCAATTGCAATTGCAGTTTCAGGTGAGACTACTGAGTCCATCGGAGCTGCCAACATCGGTAAATCAAACTTATATGCGTCGATTTGCCATGCCGTTGAAACTTCTTCTGGGTCGCGCGTGCGACGGCTTGGGACAATGGAAATATCATCAAAAGAGTAAGCAATACGGGCTCTTTTTCCCGGTGCTAATTCAACTTCATGCATAGCCATTGCTTTTAGCCTCTCTTGGCGTAGTTAGGGGCATCGGCCATGTGCGAAACATCATGAGGATGGCTCTCTTGTAAACCTGCAGCGGTAATTTGAATTAATCGACCTTCGCGACGGAGCGTTTCGATATCAGGTGCGCCGGCATAACCCATTCCAGATCTCAAACCACCCACAAGTTGATGCATAACTGATGCGACGCTGCCACTAAATGCAACTTTGCCTTCAATTCCTTCTGGTACAAGTTTGTCTTCCGATAAAACATCATCTTGCATGTATCGGTCTTTTGAATATGATTTCTCTCCACTACGTGATTGCATTGCACTCAGCGAACCCATTCCGCGATATGCCTTGTATTTGCGACCATCTATTTCAACTAACTCACCCGGTGCTTCTTCACATCCAGCCAGAAGAGAGCCGAGCATTACCGAGTTTGCACCAGCAACAAGGGCTTTAACAATGTCACCTGAATATTGAAGCCCGCCATCTGCAATGAGCGGGATGCCGGCTTTTGCGCACGCTTTACTTGCTTCCATAATCGCAGTTATTTGCGGAACTCCGACTCCTGTAACAATGCGTGTCGTGCAGATCGATCCCGGTCCCACGCCAACTTTTACTGCATCGGCGCCGGCATTAATGAGGGCTTGCGCCCCTGCGCGAGTTGCCACATTTCCACCAATGATTTCAATTGTTGGGGAGAACTTCTTAATTCGAGCGATTGCTTCTAAAACGGCGCGGTGGTGACCATGAGCAGTATCAACAACGATGACATCAACTCCTGCTTCGATTAAAGCTTGTGCACGCGCGAAACCATCATCGCCAACCCCGACCGCAGCGCCAGCAAGGCCAACGCTTTTCACTAATTTTACATGTGTAACTTGTTCTTCAATCGGTAAATTGCGATGGATGATTCCGATTCCGCCTGCTTTTGCCATTGCAATCGCCATTGCCGATTCAGTGACGGTATCCATCGCGGATGAAACCAGCGGTACTGCAATTACAATATTTCTGGTCAACTGTGTCGCGGTATTTACTTCTGAGGGAAGAACATCAGAAGCATCCGGTAGTAATAAAACATCGTCATAGGCGAGGCCGAGCATCGAGACTTTTTCATTTTCACTCATCTCGCCCCCTCGCGCTCAATTGTTAAAGCGCCAGCCTATCAGCCCGCTATCAGAGCGTTGCATCTTCAAAGGAAGTAAAAGAGCCTCGCAACCAATGGCTGCGAGGCTCTTTTACTTATATTAATTAATGTGAATGTCCATGTCCACCAACTTCTGGTGCTTGCTCTGCTGGACGTTCAAAAATAACAACTTCTGTTGTAATAAACATTGCCGCGATGGATGCAGCATTTGCTAGCGCGGAACGCGTAACTTTCACTGGATCGATTACGCCATCTTTAGCTAAGTCGCCATATACATTAGTTTCGACATTGAAACCTTCGTGCTCTTTCAATGCGCGAACTTTTGCAACAACTACATAACCTTCAAGACCGGCATTTTCTGCAATCCAACGTAGCGGTTCATCACAAGCTTTGCGAACTAAACGAACTCCGATCGCTTTATCGCCAGTGAAACCAAGGTCTCCTGCTAGCACATCAGCTGAATGCACAAGTGCTGCGCCTCCGCCGATAACGATTCCTTCTTCAACTGCCGCGCGAGTTGCAGAAATTGCATCCTCTAATCGGTGCTTCTTCTCACTTAGCTCAACTTCAGTATGTGCTCCAACTTTGATAACACAGACGCCACCAGCCAGTTTTGCAACGCGCTCTTGTAGCTTCTCTTTATCCCAGGTCGAATCTGAATTCTCAATCTCTTTACGAAGTTCGGAAATTCGTGCAGCAACGCCAGCTTTATCGCCAGCGCCATCAACAATTGTTGTGGCATCTTTTGAAATCACGATGCGACGAGCGCGACCAAGATCTTCGATATTTACTTGATCAAGTTTCATTCCAACTTCGCTAGAGATAACTTGGCCACCAGTTAAAATCGCAATGTCTTGCAACATTGCTTTGCGGCGATCGCCGAAACCTGGCGCTTTAACCGCAGTTGAAGTAAATACGCCACGCATACGGTTTACTACCAGAGTCGAAAGCGCTTCGCCTTCAACATCTTCGGCAATGATTAAGAGAGGCTTTGACGTTTGGGCAACTTTTTCCAAAATTGGAAGCAAATCGCTAAGCGCGGAAATTTTGTTGCCAGAGATAAGCACATAAGCATCTTCGAGCACTGATTCCATGCGATCTTGATCCGTTACGAAATATGGTGAAATATAACCTTTATCGAATTGCATGCCTTCAGTGAACTCAAGTTCGAGTCCAGTTGTAGATGATTCTTCGACTGTGATGACGCCATCTTTGCCAACGCGATCCATGGCTTCGGCGATTAAGTCACCGATGGCGCGATCTTGGGCAGAGATAGTTGCCACATCAGCAATCTGAGTTTTATCTTTAACGACAGTTGCTTGCGAGAGCAAGCGCTCAGAAATAGCAACAACTGCCGCTTCGATTCCAATCTTTAGATCCATTGGTTGTGCACCAGCAGCTAAATTGCGAAGACCTTCTTTAATCATGGCTTGTGCAAGCACGGTTGCAGTAGTAGTTCCATCGCCTGCTACATCATTAGTCTTAGTAGCAACTTCTTTAACTAACTGTGCGCCCATGTTTTCAGCTGGATCAGATAGTTCGATCTCTTTAGCGATTGTTACGCCATCATTGGTGATAACTGGCGGACCATATGATTTTCCAATAACGACGTTGCGACCCTTAGGTCCAAGAGTTACTTTCACGGTGTCAGCAAGAATATTGACTCCGCGTTCCATTGCGCGACGAGCGTGCTCGTCGAATTGAAGAATTTTTCCCATTTACTTCTCGATTACAGCAAGAAGGTCGCGCGCTGAAAGAACTAAGTACTCTTCATTGTTGTACTTAACTTCAGTTCCGCCGTACTTGCTGTATAGAACAACATCGCCAACTTTTACATCCATAGGAACGCGAACACCATCATCGAAGCGACCTGGGCCAACGGCGATAACAGTTCCTTCTTGTGGCTTCTCTTTTGCAGTATCTGGAATTACCAGACCTGATGCAGTTGTGGTTTCGGCCTCTGATGCCTTTACAACAATGCGATCTTCTAGTGGCTTAATGGCGACGGCCATGAGTACTCCTTCATGTAAGTGTTTATTGTCCTCGTGCGACCCGCGCTGTAATTAGCAGACTCGGACCGTGAGTGCTAACGCCAAGCCTAGGCGTGAGCATTCCCAACGGCAAATTGGCTTTTTTACAACCCCAAAACGGTCACAGGCAAGCTTGAATCTCCGTCAAAAGCTAGGGGGCTAGGCGTACGGCCAGCAGCGACCATCAGGGCCCCCAGAGCAGCCACCATGGCCCCATTGTCAGTGCAGAGCTCGGCACTTGGAATACGGAGGCGGATGCTGGCCCGTTCGCATCGCTGGATGGCCAACGCCCGCAGACGTGAATTGGCAGCAACACCCCCCGCAATGAGTAAGGAGTCCATGCCGCTGGATTTACAAGCAGCGATGGCTTTTAGAAGCAAGACATCCACAATCGCCTCTTGAAAAGAGGCTGCCACATCGGCGCGAACATAGGCTGGGGTGCGCTCTAAATATCGCGCAACTGCCGTTTTTAAACCAGAGAAAGAGAAATCAAAAGGCCTCTCTTGCCAATCTGAACTCTGTGTCAGCCCTCTTGGAAAATCGATTGCCGTTGGACTTCCCTCCTTTGCAATTCGATCGATGGCAGGTCCGCCGGGAAAACCTAGTTTCATAACCCGCGCAATTTTATCGAAAGCCTCCCCTGCGGCATCATCCAAAGTTTCACCTAATTTAACAACGCTCCGCGTGATGTCATTTACTTGTAAGAGCGATGAATGCCCACCACTTACTAGTAAAGCAATTGTTGGTTCCAAAGATTGCTTATGAGTTAGCGCATCAACGCTGATGTGCGCGGCTAAATGATTTACGCCATAAAGGGGCTTATTTAAACCAAGGGCTAAACCGCTAGCTGATGCAATTCCAACTAATAACGCACCGACTAAACCGGGACCTGCAGTTACTGCAACGGCATCAATATCACCAAGTGAAAGCTTGGAATCGGAGAGAGCTTTTTCAATACTTGGTAATATCGCTTCTAAATGTGCACGGCTAGCAATTTCTGGCACCACTCCGCCAAAGCGTGCATGCTCTTGCACACTTGATGCAATGACATTTGCCAGCAGAGTTCGACCGCGCACAATTCCAATCGCAGTTTCATCGCATGAAGTTTCAATTCCTAAAACAATGGGCGAACTCATAACTCTTTCCTTAAAACTTGTGCATCCATATCGGGTCCGTAGTAATTCATGCGAATCGAGATCTTCAAATAACCTAACGATAGATATAAGCGAATCGCGGCGAAGCTATCGGTTTTAACTTCTAACATCATGGCGCTCGCACCGCGAGTACGAGACCAGTTTTCAAGTTGAGAAATAAAGTGCGTTGCGACTCCTTGCTTTCGATAGCCCTCGATAACCCCAACTGTGGTGATGTCAGCTTCTACCCCAGCGGCAGGGGCAAAAACCCCGGCATATCCCACTATTTCTTCCTTCTCGTTAGTGGCCACAAGGAAGTGACGTGTATTTGGAATACCTGCCAACTCTTCTTTAAATTGTGCAACTGACCACGGCGAATATGGAAATAGTTGGCGGTCCAGTGAAGTTAAAACTGGAATATCCAAGGCAGTGGCTGCGCGAAATGTAATCAACTTCTCTGCGGTGGCAACCGCATCTGGGCGGCGCAAATAATATGGAGCAACAATATTTTGGGACTTGCTCAAATTTACTAAAGCCTTCATATCTGGAAATAAATCAGCGTAGATTTTCGCGCCAGCCAGATCTGCGGGAAAATTAACAGTTGGTTCGCCTTGACGTATTCCATTGATGTATCTGGCCCAATAAACTTCTTTTCGCCGAGCATCAACGGTGACAATAAAATCTTTATCACCGATGGGTAAGGCAATCGCATCTAAAGAACAGACGCCGAGTACCGGAATACTTCTGGCTAGCGCAAAGGTGCGCGCAAAAGCGATTCCAACGCGCAAACCAGTAAAAGGTCCGGGACCCATACCTACCACTACTTGATCTATGCCTACCTTCTTAATCCCTTCTGCTACCAGAGTCGGTAGCGCTGCTCCATGAGCGGTGGCGCCGTCTTGGAATTTGTGCCATATTTCTTTATCACCGAGGATTACCGAAACAAGCGTCCGTGAAGTTGAGGTATCAATCGCTAGTGAAGCCCTCACAATGAAAAACCGATCCAGCGAGGGCCAACTGGGTTAATACTTACTCTGCGAATTTCATCGCTGCTATCGATTGTGATTTCTAACCGATCTTCACTCAACCGAGCTGACTCCGCTCCGCCCCATTCAATGAAAGTGATTCCGTGCTCGCGTTGGGAATCTAGATCAAGGGCATCAAAAGAAAGGTTTGGGTTATCGCAATCCAATAACCGATAAAGATCGACATGAATAAATGGAATTACGCCTCTGTGAACTCTAGCAATGACAAAAGTCGGTGAAGTAATTCCTGGGATTCCTAACCCTGCTCCAATACCTTGGGCCAGCACAGTTTTACCTGCCCCGAGCGGGCCGCTAACAAGAAGTAGATCTCCAGCTTTCAAATGAGCGCTGATTTTGGTCCCTAGCTCCGCCATTTGCCTTGCGCTCTCGATAGTGATCATAAGAGGTAGAGCGTAATAGAAACGGGGGCCTGGTTTCCCAGACCCCCGCTACTAACCTCGATTAGTTCTACTCGTTGTAGAACTTGAGTAGAGGTGCACGGAAGAAGGGATCGATGCTGAGAGAGCCGACCTTTCTTACCGCAAATGTCAGCCCTCCACCTGATGGCAAGTTGCCAGTCGATGATGCGGTAATAAGTGTCTTCGCAACGAAGAGAAGTTGTGCAAGTGTGAAGTTACAGTGACCTGTACCTTGGGCAGCTGGCGTGGTAGTAATCGGTGCACCTGCCGCTGTAAAGGTGGTATAACTTGCTGGAGTCACATTCCATAACGTCAGCAATTTATTTGCTGGCTTAGCGTAACTACCGATTGTTCCCTTAGACGCTCTGAGCGCAGCAGCTTTTTCCGCTGCAGCTTGCAGGGTGTAAACATCCACAATCCGTTGAGTTGCACCAGCCGGTGTAACTGTATCTGCAACGCCCACCATCAGAACGGTTGGCACATTAATTTTACCAGTGTTTGTACGGAGAGCACGCATCTTCGCAACTGCAGCTGGATCGGCTTTAGCGCGCGGAGCACCTGGGTTAAGCGGTGAGAGCGCGGCAAGCATGCCGTCAATTGCGCTATTGCCAGAGAGCGCGGCATTGAACACAACGCGTTCATGAACAATTCGAGCTCTGTAATTAGTAGCGGTGTTATCAAATATCGCACCACCTGCTTGGTTCTCAACATCTTGGGTTGCTAGAACTCCCAGAGCTGCAGCGCGGAATCCATTTTGAAGAATTGCCAGGGCAGGCATCGCCGCCAATGTGAAACCGAGTCCTAGTGGACCAACAGTAATGGAATCGAAGTGAGTTGATTGCGTTGGGATACCTGACATCAGGCCAAGGAGCAAGAGCGCGCTCCGTACTGGGATTCCCGCTGCTGCCAGAGCTTTTCCGGTAGCACTCGATGTATCTGGCCAACCGACGCCAGGGGTAAAGCCAGCTTGCACCTTACCCAACACAGTAAATACTTTGCTGAGGTCTGCAAAAGACTCGGCTACGCCGGCTGGACCGGCTGCGTAGTTTCCAGCCTTAATTGATGGGTCGAAGAGAGTTTTCAAACCCCATAGAAAGTCGCCGGCCATTGTGAGTTGTGGCTCTATGTTATCGGCCATACAGAGAGGTGCAGCAGCTGAAATTAGCTCAGGGTGCTTCTCCGCTAAAGCTTGAGTTATAAAACCGCCCAGGGATCCTCCCCAAGCAACAACTTTTGTAGTTGTTGGGAACGCTTTTTTGAAAACGCTGATTAGCTCAACGTTTGTTGCAATCGCAGAATCGGCGTTCCACCCTTGGCGGGCAAAACCTGATCCCATAATTGCCACACCTTGGCCCAAGAGATAACCGGCAACGGCAGCAGCGCCCGCAGCTCCACCCGGAACAGGCTCTGGCGTATTTGTGACTTTGTAAGGAGCGATTAATGGTGGAATCCCTAATGGGATATCAACGTTGAAGCGATAGCCATGTGACCAGAGCGCGACAGTTCCCTTGAAGTTTGCCGGAACACTCATGGAATAAGGAGCGCCATCGGAAGTCTTACCAACACATGATTGGATTGGTGATTTGCCATCACAGACCGGTGCAGCGTTTGCGGCAACAGGAGCGGCGATAAAGAGCGCGCTAATCAACGCAGTGATTGAAAAGAGTGAAACGATTCTGTTTTTCTTCCATTTAGTATTCATTAGTTAGGCAGCCCCTTCGCTGGCATTGCTGGGCGAACATATGTGGATTTCACAATTGCGCCATTACCTGAATCGGTTGTGTACATGGTGTAGACACCACCAGTTGGTTTGAGGTCACCTGTTACTGTGTACTTGCCAAACCAGAAACCGTTGTAACCAACGTGGCTGGTGGTTGAGAAATTAAGTGGGGTCAGCCCAGCACCTGCAAAAGTGGAGCCTCTCGTCTGGATTGCTCTAATCAAACTTTTTCGAGTTGGATTCTTGCCGGCAGCTTTTATAGCTTGGGCAGTTAAGAAAGCAGTATTCATGCCAACTAGGACGTTATTATCGAAAGTCTGAGTTGGATGAGCTTTCAAGTAAATATCTTGGAAGAACTTTACATACTCATCAGCTGTATCGGTTGTGGACGGAAGAAATGAAGAACTGACTGCGTTGTTAAGCACACCAACAGGAACACCTATAGCTTTAAGCGTTGTGGCATCGCCACCGACTGAGCCCAAGATCCACTGTGGTCCATACTTCATCGCTGCAGCGGTAGCAAGAGCGGCACCGGTTGCGCTACTAACACCAAAGAGAACGACCACTTCAGCGCCAGCGCTCTGCAACCTAGTAATCCAAGTTGCAGGAACGCCAGATACACCTTGTGCACCTGAAGCGTAAGCAATGCTCACATCGAAGTTAAGTCCAGCTTGTTTAAATCCAACCAGGGCATCGCTACCAAAATCATCATCTTGGTAGAGCAGACCGAGCTTCTTTCCAGCGAAATTATCTCTGATGTACGCAGCCATAATCTTTGCTTCCATTATGTAGGAAGGAAGCATTGCAAAAGTTGTTGGAAAGTTCTTCTTAACAGAAAAACCACTAAAGCCAGTGGCAACAAATAAGACTGGGACGCCGCGGCGACCTGGGTTGACTGCTGCCGCAATTGCTAGATTATTTGCAGTTCCTAGTGTCCCAACAAGTGCGAACACTCTATCTTGGAGAATTAATTTATTTGTCTTAGCAACTGCTTGAGTTGGAACATATTGATCGTCTTCAGCAAGGAGGGTTAATTTACGTCCATTAATCCCGCCATTTGCATTTACATAATCGAAGTAAGTTTTTATCGCTCCTGGAATCTTGTTATAGCCAGGCGAAGCGGCTCCTGTGTGAGGCGAAGTCATTCCTAATCTGATTTCGGTTTTGGTGACTCCAGCTTGCATGCTCAGTGGCGTAGCCTGTGCTGGCACTAGCGCAACAACAAGGTTCGCACACGCAACTACCGCGCAGGTTGCTAAGAACCTACGGCGATTCATTCCGTTCATATATTTCCTTCCATCGAGGGCCCTTGCGGGATTCTTAATTTCTTTACAACTTGCGCGAGTGCGCGATCTTGTGATCTCGCTTTGCACGCATCTGTTCAACCGGTCCGTTAGGTACAAATAGAACAGTTAAAATTAATAACGCACTCACCAGAAAGCCTGGCAAGTTCGCCACCACGTTCTCCGAATTTCCCAAACCAATGGCAATCGCATCGGCAATTTGAGGAATTGCGACCAAGGCCACTGCCCCAATTATGACCCCTCCGAGGGTAGTTATGCCAGAGAGAACCGCCCCCGTTAATAGCAAAAATGAGAGAGTAAGCGGGAAAGCGCTCGGGAAAACGTGGCTAATTGTCATGGCTAAGAGGGCGCCGGCCAACCCAGCCAACCCAGCGCTCAAAGTAAAAGCCAGAACTTTGGAGCGACCTATCTTGATGCCAGCAAGCTCTGCCGCAACTTCATTGGCACGGACCGCCCGCCAAGTCCGCCCGTACCGTGATCTCAAAATATTCTGCAACCACCACATTGAGATAAGCGCAGTGCTGGCAGCAATCCAGAAGAACCATTTATATTGCGTGAAATCTTCGCCCAAACGCATCGGCGGGAAGCCCACGTAAAATACTAAACCTTGTTCGCCACCAAGAACTGAGAATTGATTTGCAATCGATGGTAGACCAACTGCCAGAGCAAGAGTTGTTCCAGCAAGATATGGACCAGATAATCGCGCCGCAGCAGTTCCAAGAGCTGCTCCAAAGGCAGCGGTCACTAAAATTGCAACCGCAAAACAAATCCATACCGGTGCGTCAAGATAGTTTCGGGTGAGCGCTGCACTGTATCCACCGATTGCCAATAAAGCACCGTGTCCCAAAGAAACCTGGCCAGAGTAACCAGTGAGTAAAATTATAGATGCAATAGCAACAACAAACATTGCCACCGAAGCGCCTTGGTATACCCGAAATTCATCTACCCGATTACTCAGCAAGAAGATGGCAAAGGCAAAGAAAATAAATAATACGATATGGTTCGATTGCTTCTTCTGCTTCTTCTGCTTCTTCTGCGCCTTATGCACGTCGACCTGCTTTCACGCCGATGATTCCTTGTGGGCGCACGATTAAAACAATAATGAGAAGTGCGAAAGCAATCATGAAGACCAGAGAACCGCCGACATAAGTTAAAACAAATGCAACGACCAGACCTAAAATTAGCCCACCGATTACTGCGCCAACTAAACTATCTAAACCACCAATAACAGCGGCAATGAAACCAAAAACAAGTAACAAACTAAATTCAAGCGAATCTGGAAAGATCGATCCAATTCCATTTGGAGTTTGCAACATACCTGCAGCCGCTCCAGCCGCACCTGCAAGTGCCCAACCAATGGTGCGAATAAAATCCACGCGTACTCCGGCAAGACGTGAAATTTCAGGTGAATGAGCCGATGCGCGGAGCGATAAGCCAAGGTTAGTTCTCTGAAACAGGAGCGTTAAGCCCACCATTACCGCTACCACCCAAGTAATAATGAAGAGTTTAAGCGGTGAGAAAACCAGCGTGGTACTTCCTATGGTGTAACCGACATTGGAGAGTGGTCCTCTCAGTATTAGATCTTGGTTGCCCCAAATGAAACCAATCATTGCGCGAATGACTCCCAATAAACCTAGCGTCGCAATGATTGGAGCAACGCTAGCAATTGGACCTTGGCTAGTGTGTTTTAACAGAGCGCGCATGAAAAGTAGTTCGATGAGTGCGGATATGAGCGCACCTGCCAGCATCGCTAATGGAAGTGCAATCCAATAAGAGCCGGTCAATTGGATCAATTCATAGCCAATATAAGTGGAGAGCAACGCCATGCCTGCTTGCGCAAAATTAATAACGCGAGTACTGCGCCAGACTAGCACCATGGCAATCGCCATTAGCGAATAAATGGCGCCCGAAGTAACTCCAATAAGAATCGTATTTATTAATTGCATCATTTCAATACCCCAAATATGCCGCGCGCACGGCAGGGTCGGCCATCAGCGCAGTTGCTGAATCGCTAGCAACAACTTTGCCCAAATTCAAAACAACACCAAAATCGGCAATCTTTAGCGCCCCCATTGCGTTCTGTTCGACCAGAACTACCGTCAAGCCCATTGAAGTTGTTAAGTCGCGAATTGATTGAAAAATTTGCTCGATCACAAGCGGAGCCAACCCTAAAGATGGCTCATCAAGAAGTAGGAGTTCTGGCTTAGACATTAGCGCACGTCCAATCGCAAGCATTTGCCGTTCTCCACCAGATAAAGTACCGGCACGTTGGGATAAACGCTCACCCAGCCTTGGAAAAGTTTCAATAACTTCTTCCCGCGACCTCTTTAGCTCACTTTTATTTCGTCGCCAGAGTGCACCTAAATCTAGATTCTCTTGCACAGTTAATTCAGAGATTACAGTGTTGCCTTCTGAAACATGCGAGATGCCATGACGTACTAATTGCTCAGCTTTGCTATGCAATAAATTCTGTTCTCCCCAGGCCGCAGTCCCTGAAGTTGCTTTATTAAGTCCAGAAAGTGTCCGCAGAAGCGTGGTTTTCCCTGCGCCATTAGCTCCAAGCACGCAGATAAGCTCTCCTTTGTGCGCTTCAAAAGTGACACCATTAATTGCGCGGATTGCGCCATGGTCAACGGTTAAATTAGAGACGCGCAGCAACGCTTATGCCCCCGTTCCTAAATAGGCAGCAATAACCGCGGGATCTCGGCGCACTCGCTCGGCATCTCCACTGGCAATTACTTCACCAAAATTGAGAACATAAAGTTTGTCACAGACGTTCATCACAACATCCATATGATGTTCGACTAAAAGCACAGACATTTGCGCACTTAGATTTCTAATAAGTGAGTTCATCCACTCAATATCTTGCACACCTAAACCACCTGCGGGTTCATCCAACATCAGAATTTTCGGTTCGCTAACTAGCGCACGGGCAATTGCCACTCGTTTAGCATCTGGATAAGAGAGCGTAGCTGCGCGGCGATTTGCTAAACCTAATGCGTAAACACGTTCCAGCGCGACTTGCGCTCTTTCCCGTAAAACTTTTTCATCTTTGATATTGCGCCCGAGCCCGGCAGAAATTAACCCTGAAGTTGCAAAGCGTTGTGCGCCAATCATCACATTTTCTAATACGGTTAAATCAGCGAAGAGGCCAACCCCTTGCAAAGTTCGAGCGATGCCTAGCGCTACAAGTTCATCCGTACGGGGCCATTCGTGCTTAACTCCATCAATTTCAAGTGTGCCCGAATCGGGAGTTACTAAACCGCAAAGCACATTAAATAGCGTTGTCTTTCCTGCACCATTGGGACCAATGAGTCCAACAACTTCATTTTTCCCGAGCTCTAAATAGAGATCGCGCAGAGCGTGCAGACCACCGAAGGAAATGGAAACTCCTTCAACACGCAACGCTGCGGAATTAGTAAACATGGGTATCGTATATTCTAGACACACGCGGTCCAATTCGCGTAACAATTTCATAGTTAATACTGCCGGATGCCAAACCCCAATCATCGGCGGTATATTCACCGTGGCTTCCATCGCCGAAAATTACCACCCAATCCCCGCTCTGAGCTGACGAATTCACCCCTAAATCAACGACAAATTGATCCATCGATACCCGTCCAATAATCGGCGCTCTCTTGCCGCCTATGAAAACACCTGCTCCGTGCGCGATGCGTGGAATACCGTCTCCATAACCAATAGCTACCACCCCAAGGGTTGTCTCATGGGAGGTTACAACGGACGCGCCATAACCAACGGGACTTCCGGCAGCCACGCGCTTAACAAGGTGCAAGCGGGCACGCAATTGCATGGCAGGTTTTAGACCTAACTCCGTATGTGAACCCAAAGTTTTAACATTTGGAGAGAGTCCATACATCGCGATGCCGGTTCGAACCAAATCAAACGCTCCGTTTGGGTTCATTAACGTAGCGGCAGAATTAGAGAGATGTAGCAGTTCCGGCTTAACTGGAAGTTCGCTCACCATTTCATTAAATCGATTTAACTGATCTTGATTCTGTTTCTCATTTGGTTCATCGGCTCGGGCAAAGTGAGAAAAAGCACCAATAACATCGACCTCTGAAAAATCTGATTCCGTAAACTCTTGCCACTCAGCAAGAAATCCACCGCGCGTCATTCCAGTATCCAATTCAATATGGATTCGCGCGCGAAGTCCGGTTGCCACAATCTCATGGAAAGCCTTGAGGCAAGAAACGCCTAAATCAATATTTGCCTCAATCGCGGATTTGAAATTTGAACCGGGAGGAAGTAACCAAGCAAGGATTGGAGTAGTAATTCGCGCTTCGCGTAAAGTCAACGCCTCTTCCAGTAGCGCTACGCCCAGCCAGTCGGCACCAGCGCTAAGTGCAATACGTGAGGTTTCGATTAACCCATGACCATAAGCATCTGCCTTTACTACCGCCAATAATTTAGTTCCGGCTTTGTTCTTGAGTAATTTAATATTGTGAGCAATTGCTGCTGGGTCGATGCGAGCTTCGGCGCGGTGCAACGTTAACTTCTCTCAACAATTACGATGGCCGAAGCTATACCAGCGTCATGCGAGATGGAGAGATGCACGCTCGCACCGTCCATAATTTCAGCAATTTTTCCGCGAAAAAGAAAAGCCGGTTTGCCATTTTCTAAATTGATACGCGCACTCATGCGGTAATACTAATTGGAGTTAAGAGCGTTGGCTAACAGAAGGAACGTATCTATCTACGGCAATAATGGCAACGAGAAGGGCGCCGCCTATAAATAAACCACCCAAGAGATCCGTAAACCAATGGGTATGGCGAATGAGAGAAACCGCACAGACAGTTAATGAAATTAAAGCTACGCCAGTACTTGCCAATCGACCTTGATATCTATCGACATGGGCATACCGATAGATTAAATATGCCAACAACCCCCATGATAAAAGCGCATTGGATGCATGCCCACTTGGATACGACATGCCACCTGCATGTAATAAATCAAATCCCGAACGCGGCTTAGTGCGACCTAATAAAAGTTTAGAAATTCCAACGATTAAATTCAACAGAACGAGGGAGAGGAGAGCTAAATTAAGCGGCCTCCACGTTTTAAACTTTCGAGCAATAAAGATGGCAGATAAGAGAAGTACCGTCGCCGTTAAACCACGGGCCCCTAAATCATCTAACCGTCGCAATAGAAAACCCGCTACGCCTTCAAATTGCGGTTTAGGTGTGCTACTAATTTTGCGGTCATAGCTAACGAGTGGTCCATTTGTCAGAACTTGTTGGGTAACTAATAAGAAACCTATGAAAAGCAGTGCTGACCAACGGAGTGCTCGCACCATTTGTTTGCGGCGTTGGTCCATCGTTATTCCACCGTAACAGATTTAGCTAAATTACGTGGTTGATCTACATCATTACCGCGCGTAACGGCCATTTCATAAGCGAAAACTTGCAGCGGAACAGTCGCCAGAATTGGTTGAAAGAGTGCGGCAGTTATGGGAATACGAATAATGTGTTCCGCACCTAAAACGTGTGCGCCTTCTTCCGCAATCACAATAACGCGCGCACCACGTGCTTTTACTTCTTGAATATTGCTTAACATTTTCTCATCAAGCCCATGCCCCAGGCCTGCAGGCAATATCGCGATTACCGGAGTGCCCGCTTCAATTAAAGCTATCGGGCCGTGTTTTAACTCGCCGCCCGCAAAGCCTTCGGCATGCATATATGCCAATTCTTTTAACTTTAACGCCCCTTCCAAGGCAACTGGATATCCGATGCCTCGACCAAGGAAAAGAATCGTTTGATTTGTCGCGAAACTCCGGGTTAGCTCGCGCAGAGGTTCAATCGTTTCAAGAATTTGTTCAATCTGAGCAGGTAACTCACAGAGGCGCGAATATTGCGCTGCTACTTCGGTGTTATTCATAATCGAACGCACTTGCGCCAGATGTAAACCGATCAGGTATACCGCAATGAGTTGCGTCAAAAATGCTTTAGTTGATGCGACTGCAATTTCAGGCCCAGCGCGGGTATAGAGAACTGCATCTGCTTCACGCGGAATAGTTGAACTGTTGGTATTGCAAATTGCTAGCACACGAGCACCGCCAGCTTTTGCATGTCGCAACGCCATCAAAGTATCCATAGTTTCACCAGATTGCGAAATTGCAATGACCAACGTTTGCGGATCGATAATTGGGTCGCGGTAGCGATACTCACTGGCAATCTCAACATCGACTGGAATATGCGCCAATTTCTCTATGGCATACTTTGCAATCATGCCTGCGTGATATGCAGTGCCGCAAGCAATTACCACGATTTTCTTGAGCGCCTTGATTTCATCCTTGCTCATATGTAACTCGTCCAGAAGTATTTCTTGGCTATCGCTTAAACGGCCTATCAAAGTATCGGCCACAGCTTTGGGTTGCTCGTATATTTCCTTAAGCATAAAGTGGTTGAAGCCGCCTTTTTGCGCAGCTTCTGGACTCCAAGAAACCTCATAGCCTTTTGGTTCAACGGAGTTTCCTGCAAGATTAGTGATCTGGATAGATGTGGGAGTAATTGTCACAATTTCATCTTGTCCGAGTTCAATTGCGTGCTTTGTGTAATCAATAAAAGCTGCAACATCGGAAGCCATGAAGTTTTCACCATCACCAACGCCGACAACGAGTGGAGAATTACGACGTACCCCAACGATAACTTCTGGATTATCGGCATGAATTGCCAGCAGAGTAAACGAACCGCGCAGTAACTTAACGCTCGCTCGCATCGCTTCCGTTAAATCGCCATTGTGCTCTTTCCGTAAATCACTTAACAAATGTGCGACCGACTCAGTATCAGTTTCGGATTTGAATATATGCCCGCGCGCTTCTAAATCGCTCCGTAACTCTGAATAGTTTTCGATAATCCCATTATGGATAACTGCCAATTTGCCATCGCTATCGACATGCGGGTGAGCATTGCGATCGGTCGGTCCGCCATGGGTTGCCCATCGCGTGTGCCCTATGCCTGAATGAACCACTGGTAGCGGATGGCCAAGTGCACTTTCCAGGTTTGCTAATTTGCCTGCACGCTTCGCAATATAGAGCTGCTCCCTTGTTCCGAGCGCAATTCCCGCTGAGTCATAGCCGCGATATTCCAACCGGCGAAGACCTTCAATAAGTGGAGTAGCTGCAGATTGAGAACCTGTGTAACCCACAATTCCGCACATTGATTTACCCCAGTTCGGTTTTGACTACATCAGCGAGTGATTGCGCAACTGCCTGTGCGATGTTATCACTGGAAGCTTCAACCATCACCCTGATAAGGGTTTCGGTACCAGAGGCTCGCACTAGAACTCGCCCGTTATTGGCTAATTCTTTCTCTGCCTTTTCAACTGCAGCGCTAATCAATGTAGATGAGGATAGTTTTTCTTTAGCTACATCTTTAACATTTATGAGTACTTGCGGAAATCGAACCATTGTGGCGGCCAACTCTTGCAGGGTTCTCCCGGAACGGGCAACCACTTGCAGCAATTGCAGAGCGGTCAGGATTCCGTCACCGGTTCCAGCAAAATCGCGCATGATGATATGGCCAGATTGTTCGCCACCTAGCGAATAATCGTTAGCAACCATTTCTTCTAAAACATATCTGTCGCCAACTGCAGTAGTTACAACTTCAATGTCAGCGCTTTCCATGGCACGCATGAAACCTAAATTGCTCATGAGCGTTGCAACGACAGTGTTCGCCTTTAGAATTCCACGGTCCTTGAAGCTCTGCGCGAGGATTGCCAGAATGTGATCTCCATCGACTTCGCTACCTTTAGCGTCGATCGCTAAACATCTGTCTGCATCGCCATCGTGAGCTATGCCAACATCTGCGCCTTCTTTAAGAACCGCGCTGCGCAAATAACTTAAATGGGTGGAGCCGCAACCATCATTTATATTCCAGCCATCTGGTTGGCTAGCAATCGCAATTACTTCGGCGCCAGCTCTGCGCAACGCTTCTGGCGCAGCAATCGATGCCGCCCCGTTTGCGCAATCAACGACAACTTTCAGCCCACGCAGTGGCGTTTGGACAGATGCCAATAAGTGCTGCAAATAACTTTCAAATGCGCTCTCATCGTTGATTACACGACCAACTCCACGGCCGGTAGGGCGTTCCCAATCTTCACCAATGCGCGCCTCTATGCGCGCCTCAATGGCTCCATCTAACTTTCCGCCGCCGCGAGAAAATAATTTAATCCCATTATCTGACGCCGGATTATGCGATGCGCTAATCATTACGCCGAGATCGCCACCAACGGCTGCAACTAAATACGCGATGGCTGGAGTAGGTAAAACCCCAACGCGATAGACATCAATTCCAGCGCTTGTTAAACCTGCCACAACGGCAGCTTCAAGAAACTCACCGGATGCGCGTGAATCTTGCCCAACTATGGCTTTAGGGCGCTTACCTTGATTGCTCTTTGATTCAACAAGAACATGCGCAGCAGCAACGGCAACATCGAGGGCTAATTCAGCAGTTAATTCACGGTTAGCTAAACCGCGTATGCCATCAGTACCAAAGAGGGCCATGTAACTTCTTCGCTGGAAGGACGTGGTTAGAAATTAACGCTTGCTGTATTGAGAACGCTTACGGGCTTTCTTAAGTCCGTATTTCTTACGTTCGATAACACGAGCATCACGTGAAAGGAATCCAGCCTTCTTAAGCGCTGGACGGTTAGCTTCTTCATCAATTTGATTAAGTGAACGTGCCACACCTAGACGAAGTGCGCCGGCTTGACCAGAAACGCCACCACCATTGATTCGTGCAAAAACATCATAAGCGCTCTCAGCACCAACTATGCGGAAAGGTTCTGAAACCGATTGTTGGTGAACTTTATTTGGAAAGTAATTTTCTAAAGTCTTTCCGTTAACAACCCAACGACCGGTTCCTGGAATAAGGCGAACCCGTGCCACAGCTTCCTTACGGCGACCCGTACCGCCACCTGGCGCTTTTATTGCTGGTCGATTAGTTGCAGCTGCTGGAGTTGCAGATGAATATGAAGTAGGAACTTCAGTTTCGTCTAGCTCGTCTAAAGTTGAATTCTCTGACATGTTTTATCTATCCCTTACTTCACTATTTGTGAAACTTGTTCGAATACATATGGTTTTGGAGCTTGCGCAGCATGTGGATGTTCTGGTCCTGCATAAACTTTTAACTTTGAACCAACAACTTTTCCAAGGCGATTCTTTGGCAACATTCCTTTAATTGCTTTCTCTACTGCGCGAGTAGGGTGCTTCTCCATCAAATCACCGTAGACAGTTGAAGTTAAACCACCTGGGAAACCAGAGTGTCGGTGTGCCCACTTCTGTTTTAGCTTCTGGCCAGATAACGCAATCTTCTCGGCATTAATAACGATGACGAAGTCACCCATATCCATGTGAGGCGCGAAAGTTGGTTTGTGTTTTCCACGAAGGAGAACTGCAGCATGTACTGCAAGGCGACCCAAGACCACATCTTCTGCGTCAATGATGTGCCAGTTGCGCAGGGCATCTCCTGCTTTTGGACTATAAGTGCGCATGCTTTTCTACCTTCTTATTACTCTCTTGTGTACCGGCACTTCTTCAAGCGCAGAGGAGTAAGGTTACCCGTGCTAGCGCAAGGGGTCAAAACGCCTTTTTAGCCGCTCTTTCGAGCATTTGAGCGTTACTTGGGTAGGCCACATCGCTGAGAGTCAGGCCTCTGGCAGGAAAAACCATCGAGTCGCTAACCCGCTCCTTATTGGCCAAGAGGGCGTGAATCCACTGGAGATCTTTTCGCCCATCAGCGACGCAGACAACTGCTCCAACTAAATTGCGGACCATTGAATAGCAGAAAGCATCCGCAACAACTTCGGCGACGAGATAGCCATCGCGCTTTCGAGCCCAGAAATATTTCTCTAAAGTGCGAATCGTGGTTCCGTCTTCGCGGATTTTGCAGAAAGCTGCAAAATCATGTTCTCCTAAGAGCAGGGCGCTTGCTTGATTCATGCTCTCGAGCTCAAGTGGGCGATACCAAGGGGCAATATCAAAACGATTGAGCGGAGAAACAACTGCATTATTATCTAGAATCTTGTAAATGTAAGTACGGCGCAGCGCTGAGAAGCGAGCATGGAAACCAAGCGGTGCCACGCCAATTTTAATGACTCTTACATCTTCATCAAGCATTCGATTGAGTTTGTAAAGAAGATCTTCAAAGAAAATATTTTCTGGCACATCAACATGGATGACTTGCCCAGTCGCATGAACACCTGCATCAGTTCGGCCTGCAACAATGGACTCAATCGGTGCACGTGCAATTTTACTGATTGCGCTTTCAACAACACCTTGCACAGTACGAAGTTCTGGTTGCTTAGCCCAGCCAGAAAAACTACTACCGTCGTACGCTAAATCAATTCTTAAACGGAGAAACCCACGCTCGGGATAGCGAGTGGATTCCGTCATGAAAGTGGATTTCTAAGTTGTAAGGCTTAGTTATCTTTCTCAGTGAGAACTTCAATAACCGCCATAGGTGCGTTATCGCCTTTACGTGGTCCAATTTTTGTAATACGTGTATATCCACCATTACGTGAAACGAAACGTGGTCCGATTACGGTGAAAAGCGTATGTACAACGCTCTTATTTGAAATCTGCGCCATGACTCGACGACGAGCTGAAAGATCACCCTTCTTTGCAAAAGTGATTAACTTTTCAGCCAGTGGACGGAGACGCTTTGCTTTTGCCTCCGTCGTTGTGATCTTGCCGTGTTCAAAGAGTTGCGCTGCAAGAGTGCGAAGGAGTAACCGCTCATGTGCTGGGCCTGAACCCAAACGAGGGCCTTTACTTGGTTTTGGCATCTTTCTGCTCCAGTTTCCTGCTACTTATACTTGATCTGTATCGACGAATTCATCGTCAGTTAATGCGTTGTAATTTTGGTGTTGGGTTGGATCAAATCCAAGTGGGCTGTCCTTAAGAGACATTCCCATTGAGAGAAGTTTTGCTTTTACTTCATCGATGGATTTTGAACCAAAGTTGCGAATGTCGAGCAAATCTGCTTCTGAACGATTTACCAATTCGCCAACGGTGTGAATTCCTTCGCGCTTGAGGCAGTTGTATGAACGAACCGTGAGGTCGAGGTCTTCAATTGGAAGAGCTAAGTCAGCAGCGAGCGCAGCATCCATCATGGATGGCCCCATCTCGATACCTTCAGCATCAACGTTTAATTCGCGTGCTAGACCGAAGAGTTCAACCAAAGTCCTACCAGCGGACGCTAGGGCATCGCGCGGCTTCATTGATGGCTTAGTCTCAACATCTACCACGAGACGATCGAAGTCAGTGCGTTGTTCAACGCGAGTTGCTTCGACTTGGTAAGTAACTTTCAAAACTGGAGAGTAGATAGAGTCAACCGGAATGCGACCGATTTCTGCACCAGCTTGCTTATTCTGAACTGCAGTTACATAGCCACGTCCGCGCTCGACCGTAAGTTCAATTTCTAGAACGCCCTTGCCGTTTAATGTTGCCAAGTGAAGCTCTGGATTATGTACTTCAACGCCAGCTGGAACAGCAATATCAGCACCAGTAACTGCGCCTGCACCTGATTTGCGGATATAAACCACGCTTGGCTCATCGTTATCGGATGAGAGCACCAAGTTCTTAATGTTCAACACGATATCGGTGAGGTCTTCTTTAACTCCTGCTAGCGTTGTGAACTCATGGAGGGCTCCAGCGACGCGGATACTAGTAACTGCTGCACCTGGAATAGATGAAAGCAGGGTACGACGCATGCTGTTGCCTAGCGTGTAGCCAAAACCTGGTTCTAACGGTTCAATAATGAAACGTGAACGATTCGCGGATACTACTTCTTCACTGAGGGTGGGACGTTGCGCAATTAGCACTGTTGCTCCATTTCGCGGAAATCCACTATTTGATTTCCTTCTTTTTACTACGGATACTGCTGGGGTGCATGTCTATTGCTAGACGGTAAGTAAATTACTTGGAATAAAGTTCAACGATGAGCTGCTCTTGAACTTGGGTATCGATAACAGCACGTACTGGAACTCCGTGAATGATGATGCGCATCTGCGAGCCAACAACTTCCATCCAAGCTGGTACTGATTTCTCTCCGAGTTCTGCGCTAGCCACGATAAATGGCGTGAGATCCAATGACTTTGGAAGAACATCAATAAGGTCCATCGCGCTAACCCGGAATGAAGGAATATTTACCTTTTTGCCATTTACCAAGAAGTGACCATGGCGAACAAGTTGGCGTGCCATGTCGCGGCTCTTTGCAAAACCTGCACGATAAACAACGTTATCGAGGCGAGTCTCTAGCATCACTAGCAGGTTTTCACCGGTCTTGCCTTGCTTGCGGTTAGCTTCTTCGTAGTAACCACGGAATTGCTTCTCGAGTACACCGTAAATACGTGCACACTTCTGCTTTTCACGCATCTGCAATAAGTACTCAGACTCTTTTGCGCGGCCACGGCCATGTTGTCCTGGTGGATATGGACGAGATTCAATTGGACACTTTGGTCCATCGCATTTGCTTCCCTTAAGGAAGAGCTTTACTTTTTCGCGACGACAACGCTTGCAGTCTGCTCCGGTATAACGCGCCATTTATTGCCTTCCTTCCTTAAACTCGACGTAGTTTCGGTGGGCGACAGCCATTGTGTGGAGCAGGTGTTACATCAGTGATGGCACCAACTTCCAAACCAGCTGCTTGCAAAGAACGAATTGCAGTTTCGCGTCCGGACCCTGGTCCCTTTACGAAAACATCTACCTTTTTTAAGCCATGCTCTTGCGCGCGACGAGCTGCAGCTTCTGCGGCTAGTTGTGCTGCGAATGGCGTTGACTTACGTGAACCTTTGAAACCAACTTGGCCAGATGATGACCAAGAAATAACCGCGCCAGTTTGGTCAGTGATAGAGATGATGGTGTTATTGAATGTGCTCTTAATGTGAGCTTGTCCAACCGCAACGTTCTTCTTCTCTTTCTTACGAAGTTTAACTTTGCCCTTTACTGGTGCGCTTTTTCCTTTAGGAGCGGCCATTACTTAGTCACCTTCTTCTTGCCAGCAATTGCTTTACGTGGCCCCTTACGCGTGCGCGCGTTAGTGTGTGTGCGCTGACCGCGAACAGGTAACCCTTTACGGTGACGAATGCCTTGGTAGCATTGAATTTCAACTTTACGACGAATGTTGCCGGAAACTTCACGGCGGAGATCGCCTTCGATTTTGTAGTTCACTTCAATATATTCGCGAAGTTTTGCAAGATCTGGCTCTTGCAAATCTTTAACGCGCATATCTGGAGAAATTCCAGTCGCTGCGAGAGTTTTTTGGGAACGAGTTAAACCCATTCCGAAGATATAAGTGAGTGCGACTTCAACACGCTTTTCGCGCGGAAGATCGACACCAACGAGACGTGCCATGTATTCAACCAATCTGTATCAGGAGGTCCTCCGCAATGCTCTTCTCTGGCCTACCTGTCCAGAGGTCTTCTTTTATGAAAGAAGTCGCATCACGCGTTTTTGGTATTGCTTATTTATCCTTGACGTTGTTTGTGACGAAGGTTTTCGCAAATGACCATGACGCGACCCTTGCGGCGAATAACTTTGCACTTATCGCAAATCTTCTTCACGCTTGGATTAACCTTCATGTCGTTGCTCCTTTGTTACTTATAACGATAAATAATTCGACCTTTTGTGAGGTCATATGGGCTCATTTCCACAATCACACGATCTGCAGGCAAAATGCGAATGTAGTTCTTTCGCATCTTTCCGCTGATGTGCGCGAGTACTCTGTGCCCGTTTGTTAATTCCACACGAAACATTGCATTGGGTAACGCTTCAGCTACAGTGCCTTCCATTTCGATTGCACCATCTGATTTAGCCAAGCGATAACCACATTTCTATTCCGTAGGTGAATCAAGCGAAGTTGTAGTCTAAGGCGCAGGCTCGAAATAGGGAAATCGAGGTTGCGGAGTCACATCTTTCTCGCTTATGGGCGCTGAAAAGCGCTAAATCAACGTGGAAATCTCAATACCCATTGACTCCAACTTGGCCTTCCCGCCATCGATGGCAGTTAGAACGAAAGGTTTGCCATCCGGTGCAATCGCATAGGAATGTTCAAAATGGGCAGCGCGTGATCGATCGATTGAAACCACGGTCCAGCCATCTTTGAGAACTTTTGTCTTGGCCGATCCACGCGTAATCATCGGTTCAATCGCTAAAACTAGACCAGGAATGATTTCTGGGCCGTTGCCAGCTTTCCCAAAATTTAAAACATGCGGTTCTTGATGCATCTCGGTACCAATTCCATGGCCACCATACTCGCGCAAGATTCCATACCGACCTTGAGAGTTTACATATTTCTCAATTGCAAAACCAATATTAGTAAGTTTTGCACCGCTACATCCTGCGGCAATTCCAATCCATACTGATTCTTGGCAAACTTCCATTAACTTTTGATCGGCGGCGTTAACGCTGCCGACACCTACTGAAATAGCTGCATCTCCATGCCAGCCTTCAATGATGGCACCGCAATCGATCGAAACAATATCACCGTCATTGATAGTTCGTGGTCCCGGAATTCCATGAACAATTTCATCGTTAATAGATACGCAAATCGTTGCTGGGAAGCCGTGATAACCCTTGAAGTTTGAAGTGCCACCACCACGTTTTATATTTGCCGCAGCAATCGCGTCCAACGCGTCGGTTGTCATCCCCGACTTAATTGATTCACGCAAGAGCTCAAGGGTCTGCCCAACTAGCAAACCAGCACGACGCATAATCTTTAACTGTGCCAGAGTCTTTATTTGAATTGCCATAAGCAAGTCACTTAACGCGGTTAAGCGCCGAAATGGCGCGCTCGGTGATTTCTTCTACCGAACCCATTGCGCTAATAGTTATGAGTAAACCTTCACCGCGGTAAAAAGCAACGATTGGTGCAGTTTGCTCTTCATAAACTTCTAAGCGGCGAGCAATAACTTCTGCTCTATCATCTTCGCGCTGGTAATACTCACCCGTCGTCGGGTCTAATGTTTTACGGATGCTAAGTCTGGCGATTATCTCTTCATCTGTAATTGAAAGTTCGAGAACGGCGCCAAGTGGCGTTTGCATCGAAGCCAAAATCGCACGAAGCACTTCGGCTTGCGCAACATTGCGGGGAAAACCGTCAAGGAGAAAGCCATTTTCTACATCGCTTTGAGTTAAACGCTCGCGCACCATTTCATTAGTTACTGAATCAGGAACCAATTCACCACGATCAATAAAAGCTTTCGCTGCTAAACCAAGTGGTGTGCTGGCTTTCAAATTTGCACGGAAAATATCGCCAGTTGAAATATGTGGAATCGAAAACTGTGCCGAGAGGAATTGAGCTTGCGTTCCTTTTCCAGCACCTGGTGGACCAACCAGGACCAGGCGCATTATTTCAAAAATCCCTCATAGGAACGTTGTTGCAATTGTGATTCAATTTGTTTGGCGGTGTCGAGACCAACACCAACAACAATCAAAATCGCAGTTCCGCCGAATGGGAAGTTCTGATTTGCACCGAAGAGCACAAGCGCCCCGATTGGGATTACTGCTACCAGAGCTAAGTAGAGCGATCCTGGAGCTGTGATTCGAGAGAGAACGTATTGTAAATATTCTGACGTTGATCGTCCTGCCCGAATTCCTGGGACGAAACCACCGTACTTCTTCATATTTCCAGCAACTTCATCTGGGTTGAAAGTAATTGAAACATAGAAGTAGGTGAAGAAAATAATGAGAAGTGCGTAAGTAATGACATAAATCAGGTTGTCACCCTCAATAAAGTTACGGCTAATCCAAACCGCCCATGCTGATTGGCTATTTGTGAAGTTCACCATAAGCGAAGGAATGTAGAGCAGAGATGAAGCAAAAATTACTGGGATAACGCCAGCTTGATTTACTTTGATTGGGATGTATGTATTAGTTCCGCCATATGATTGACGCCCCACCATGCGCGTGGCATATTGAACCGGGATTCGGCGCTGTGCTTGCTCCACGAAAACAACAAGGGCAATAACAAGAACTCCAACAGCAAGCACGAAAATGAAAGCGAATAGACCCTTTTGTAATCTAATTGACCACAAGCTACTAGGAAAACCTGAGGCGATTGAAGTAAAAATTAAGATTGACATGCCGTTACCAACGCCACGATCAGTGATTAATTCACCAAGCCACATGATGACAGAAGTTGCTGCGGTCATTACGAAAATCATGGTGACGATACGTTGCCAAGAAGTATCTGGAATAATCGCAAGTTCACAACCTGAAATCAAGCGACCCGGTGTGCGAGCAACTGCGATCAAACCAGTTGATTGCAAAATTGCTAACCCAATCGTCAAATAACGAGTGTATTGAGTTAGCTTTGCAGTTCCGGATTGTCCTTCTTGCTTCAAAGCTTCAAAGCGAGGAATAACGACGGTCAACAACTGAACAATGATCGAACTGGTGATGTAAGGCATGATGCCAAGTGCAAATACTGAAAGTTGAAGTAACGCACCGCCGCTAAATAAGTTAATTAAACCGAAGAGCCCACCCGATTCAACCGTTATTAGGCACTTTTGAACATTTTCATAAGAAACGCCCGGTGTCGGTACAACGGAGCCGAAGCGGAACAGCGCCATGATTGAGAGAGTGAAGAAGATTTTCCTGCGCAAATCAGGTGTCCTAAAAGCCGTTGCGAATGCTGAAAGCATTGGTCTTCCTCCCTCTAACGAATCAACGAAAAGCGTTTAAAGAACTTTGGTAGTTCCGCCAGCGCCAACAATCTTGTCGACTGCTGAAGCTGAGAAACCATGTGCGGTGACATTTACCTTCACGGCAATGTCACCATTTCCGAGAACCTTAACTGGCAACTCGTGACGAACTGCGCCTTTTTCGATCAAGTCTGCCACGCTTATATCGCCGCCCTTTGGGAAGAGCGCGTTAATCATCGAAACATTGACGCACTGGTACTCAACGCGCGCTGGGTTCTTAAAGCCGCGCAACTTAGGCAAGCGCATTACGAGAGGTAGCTGACCACCTTCGAAACCTGCCCGAACTTGGTTACGGGCACGAGTTCCTTTGCCACCGCGACCGGCAGTTTTACCTTTAGATGCTTCGCCGCGACCTTTACGAGTCTTAGCTTTTTTAGCACCTGGTGCTGGACGAAGATGATGAAGTTTTAAAACCATCTTTATTCGACCTCCTCAACCTTGATTAAGTGGCGGACGGCGAACACCATGCCACGAATTTCTGGACGGTCTTCTTTAACAACAACATCATTGATCCGCTTGAGTCCAAGCGAACGAAGGGTGTCGCGAAGTTCTGGCTTATTGCCAACTTTTGAACGGAGTTGAGTTACTTTCAAGCGCGGCATTTAGGCACCTACCGTAATCGCTGAAGCGCGGATGATTGCTGCTGGTGCAACATCTTCAAGTGGGCGACCACGGCGAGCAGCAATTGCTGCTGGACTCTCAAGTTGTTTCAACGCTGCAACGGTGGCGTGAACCATGTTGATTGCATTGTTTGAACCGAGGGATTTGGTCAATACATCGCTGATGCCTGCGCACTCAAGAACTGCACGCACTGGGCCACCGGCAATAACTCCGGTACCTGGGCTAGCTGGGCGAAGCAGAACTACACCGGCAGCTGCTTCACCTTGAACTGAGTGAGGAATCGTTCCTTGGATACGCGGAACTTTAAAGAATGACTTCTTCGCTTCTTCCACTGCTTTAGCAATTGCTTGAGGAACTTCTTTGCTCTTGCCGTAACCAACACCGACAGATCCGTTGCCATCTCCGACAACGACTAGCGCGGTAAATGAGAAACGACGTCCGCCCTTAACAACTTTAGAAACACGGTTAATGAAAACAACGCGCTCCATGAATGGGCTCTTATCTTGTTGGCGATCATCGCGACGTTCACGACGTCCACCGCTCTTTGCAGGAGCGCCTTCGTTTGAATTTGGATTAACAGCCATTAGAACTCCAATCCATTCTCTCGTGCACTCATCGCAACTGCTGCAATGCGACCGTGGTACTTATTTCCTGCGCGGTCAAAGACAACACTTGAAACTCCAACAGCTTTAGCGCGTGCTGCAATTAGTGCGCCAACTTCGCGAGACTTCGCCGTTTTGTCGCCTTTGCTCGCACGGAGATCGGCTTCCATCGTTGATGCGTATGCCAAAGTCTTGCCTTGGGTGTCATCAATAACTTGCACGAATAAGTGGCGACTTGAGCGAGAAACAACCAGACGTGGTCTGGTAGAAGTTCCGGAGACCTTCTTGCGGACGCGAAAATGACGACGGGCGCGGGCATTGACGGCCGAACCTTTACGGACTTTTACTCCAATGGCCATTACTTCTTACCTGTCTTTCCTTGCTTGCGGCGAACTACTTCGCCTGACAAACGTAAGCCCTTGCCCTTGTAAGGATCGGCCTTACGTAACTTCTTAATTTTGGCAGCAGTTTCGCCAACTAGCTGCTTATCAATTCCGGAGATATGGAGCTTTGTTGGCGTTTCAACTTTGAAAGTTATTCCTGCAGGGGATAAAACGCTGATGTTGTGGCTGTAACCGAGTTGGAATTCAAGGTCTTTGCCTTTTTCTGCAACACGATAACCAACACCGACGATTTCGATTGTGAGGGTGTAACCGCTAGTTACGCCTTCAACCATGTTTGCAACAAGGGTGCGAGATAGACCATGAAGTGAACGAGTTAGGCGCTCTTCATTTGGGCGAGCGAGCGTGATAACGCCACCGCTAGCAGAAACTTGGATTGGCTCTGCCACGTTAAGAGTAAGCGACCCTTTAGGACCATTAACGCCAACGTGTTGTCCAGTAATTGTTACTTCAACTCCGCTAGGAACGGTGATTGGCATACGACCGATACGTGACATTATTCGATCACCATACGTAGGCGAGAACTTCTCCGCCTACACCTTGTTTGTTGGCTTGCTTATCAGTGAGCAAGCCAGATGAAGTTGAAATTATTGCAACGCCAAGTCCACCAAGTACTTTTGGAAGAGATGTTGACTTTGCGTAAACGCGAAGCCCTGGCTTGCTAACGCGACGAAGACCAGCGATTGAACGTTCGCGGTTTGCGCCAAACTTAAGATCAAGAATTAAATTCTTGCCTACTCCATTTTCATTATCTTCAACGCGGAAACCGCCAATAAAACCCTCCGCTTGGAGAATTGTGGCGATACGAACCTTGACCGATGAAGACGGCATTGAAACCGAACTATGGTAGGCAGAGTTCGCGTTGCGCAGACGTGTCAACATGTCTGCGATCGGATCTGTCATTGTCATACGTGGCCTGTGGCCTTTCTCGAACTGGTTTCTTCACACGCTGTGAAGACCTACTTCGTAGTTGTTAGTTGGGAATTACCAAGAAGCTTTTGTAATACCAGGAAGTTCACCGCGGTGCGCCATTTCACGGAAGCAGATGCGGCAAATACCGAATTTTTGATAGACAGCATGTGGGCGACCACAGCGCTGGCAACGGGTATATCCGCGAACCTTAAACTTTGGTTTGCGAGCAGCTTTTACCTTTAGCGATGTTTTTGCCATCTCTTATGCCTCCTTGAATGGAAAGCCGAGAGCTTTAAGAAGTGCTCGACCTTCTGCATCATTTGATGCTGTAGTAACAATGGTGATATCCATGCCGCGCGGACGATCCACTTTATCTTGTTCAATTTCTGGAAATACCACCTGCTCGGTTAGACCGAAGGTGTAGTTACCTTTTCCATCAAACTGTTTTGGTGAAAGTCCGCGGAAGTCGCGGATACGTGGCAATGAAATTGAGATCAAGCGATCTGCGAATTCCCACATACGGTCTCCACGCAAAGTCACGTGAGCGCCAATTGGTTGTCCTTCGCGAAGTTTGAATTGCGCAATTGATTTACGTGACTTAGTTACTTCTGGCTTTTGGCCAGTGATAGTTGCTAAGTCGCGGATTGCGCCTTCGATTAACTTGGAATCGCGTGCCGCTTCGCCAACACCCATATTGACCACAATCTTGGTCAAAGTTGGAATCTGCATTACGTTCTTGAAACCAAATTCACTTTGAAGTGCCGGAGCAATTGCGCTCTTGTACCTAGTTTTTAATCTAACGTCGGTTGCAGTTGACATTATTAGATGTCCTTTCCGGTGCGACGCGAGATGCGTACATTTTTGCCTTCATCGCTTTTGCGAGAACCAAGGCGAGTTGCCTTGCCATCGCTATCTACGACCATGACATTTGAAATGTGAACTGAAGCTTCGACCGTGATGATTCCGCCAACTTTTGCGCCACGATCACCAGTGGTCACGCGAGTGTGACGCTTTTGGCGATTTACACCTTCAATGAGAATACGGTTGGCAAGAACATCAAGAACCTTGCCAGTTACGCCACGATCTTTGCCAGCGATAACAAGTACTGTGTCATCTTTTTTAATCTTCGCCATGGTTATAGCACCTCCGGAGCGAGTGAAATAATCTTCATATATTTCTTATCGCGGAGTTCGCGTGCAACTGGTCCGAAAATACGGGTTCCGCGTGGTTCGCCATCATCTTTTAAAATCACTGCTGCATTTTCGTCAAACTTGATGTAGGAACCGTCTGGACGACGACGTTCTTTAACTGTGCGAACAATGACAGCCTTAACGACTTCACCTTTCTTAACTTGTCCCCCAGGAATTGCATCCTTGACAGAACAGACGATGATGTCTCCGATACCGGCATAGCGACGGCGGGAGCCACCGAGCACACGAATACAGAGAAGCTCTTTTGCTCCAGTGTTATCGGCCACGCGTAGGCGCGATTCTTGTTGAATCATTTCTTATACCCGTCCCTTACTTAGCTTTCTCGATGATTTCGACTAAACGCCAGTGCTTTGTTGCTGAGAGTGGTCGAGTTTCCATAATTATTACGCGATCACCCATGCCAGCGGTATTAGCTTCGTCATGTGCTTTAAACTTATGTGAACGAGAGATAACTTTTGAGTAGAAACTGTGCTTCACGCGATCTGATACCTCAACAGTGATGGTCTTATCCATCTTGTCGCTAATCACAATTCCTTCACGAACTTTGCGTAAGCCACGATCTTCAGTAACCATTACGCTGCTCCCCCGATTCCTAATTCACGTTCGCGCATAATTGTGTATACGCGAGCAATATCTTTACGTACGGCGTTTAGACGACCGTGACTTTCGAGTTGACCAGTAGCTGCTTGGAAACGAAGATTGAATAACTCTTCCTTCATTTCGCGCACCTTACCTGTTAACTCTTCACCAGTTAATTGGCGTAACTCTTCAACGCTGGTAGTAGCCACTTATGCCTCCTCACGGCGAACAACACGACACTTCATTGGAAGCTTATGAATCGCAAGACGGAGCGCTTCATTTGCAATTGCTTCAGTAACTCCCGAGATTTCGAACATAACGCGACCTGGCTTAACGTTTGCAACCCACCACTCAGGCGAACCTTTACCTGAACCCATCCGAGTTTCAGCAGGCTTCTTAGTGATTGGACGGTCTGGATAAATATTGATCCAAACTTTTCCGCCACGTTTGATATAACGAGTCATAGCAATACGAGCGGCTTCAATTTGGCGGTTAGTTACATATGCAGGTTCTAGAGCTTGAATCCCGAAGTCACCAAATGCAACAGTTGCGCCACCTTTGGTAGCTCCGCTACGTGATGGGTGATGTTGCTTACGGTGCTTAACGCGACGTGGAATTAACATTTGACTGCGCGCTCCTTTCAATGGCAGGTGGTGCTGAGTCAGCAACGTTCGAAACCGTTACTTCACCGCGTGGTGCACGAGGTGCACGTGGCCCCTTGCGATCAGGTTTTGGTGCGCGTGCTGCAGCGAGAGCTGAAGCTGCGCGTTCTGCGCGGGATCCAATAATTTCACCCTTGTAGATCCAAACCTTCACGCCTAAGCGACCGAAAGTTGTGTGGGCTTCATAGAAACCGTAATCAATATCGGCACGAAGCGTGTGCAATGGAACGCGACCTTCGCGGTAGAACTCAGAGCGTGACATTTCTGCACCGCCAAGACGGCCACCGCACTGAACACGAATACCTTTTGCGCCAGCTTTAAGGGCTGTCTGCATCGATTTACGCATCGCGCGGCGGAAAGAAACACGAGCCGCTAACTGTTCTGCAATTGCTTGAGCAACAAGTTGCGCATCAATTTCTGGATTCTTAACTTCAAGAATATTTAACTGAACTTGCTTGCCAGTTAACTTCTCAAGTTTTTGGCGAAGGATGTCGGCTTCCTGTCCGCGACGACCAATAACAATTCCTGGGCGTGCAGTATGAAGATCAATCCGGACGCGATCGCGAGTGCGCTCGATTTCAATTCGAGAGACTCCTGCGCGTTCCATACCTTTCGACATCATACGACGGATCTCAACATCTTCTTTCACATAATCCTTGTATAACTTCTCGGCATACCAGCGTGACTTAAATTCAGTTGTGATGCCGAGACGGAAGCCGTGTGGGTTTACTTTTTGACCCATTACTTGATCGCTCCCTTCTTAGTAGATACCTTGGTGTTAAAACCTTTTGTATCTGAAACTGCAACGCTGATATGACTGCTCCGCTTCAAGATGCGAAAACCGCGGCCTTGCGCACGTGGACGGAAACGCTTCATGGTGCGCCCCTCATCAACTAGAGCTTCAACAACCCAGAGCTCTGAAGCGTCACGAATTGCTGGGTTAACCGCTTTGGCATTAGCAACTGCCGAGTTAAGAAGTGTGTACACATCTGCACCTGCAGATTGTGGTGCGAACTTCAAAATTGAAAGCGCTTGATCAGCACGTTGACCACGAATTAAATCGACAACGCGTCGAGCTTTCTGTGGTGTGTGGCGAATGTCGCGCAAGATTGCGCGAGCCACCAGTGGTGCTTGCTCTGTTTTAGGCACGGTTAGCCTTTCGATCGTCGCCCTTTACGTGTCCACGGAAAGTGCGGGTTGGTGAAAATTCGCCGAGTTTGTGACCGATCATCGCATCAGTAATGAAAACCGGAATGTGCTTACGGCCGTCATGTACTGCGATGGTATGACCAATCATTGAAGGAATGATCATCGAGCGGCGTGACCAGGTCTTAATCACGTTCTTGGTATTTTTTTCGTTCTGTGCATCTACTTTCTTTAGTAGATGTCCATCAACGAATGGACCCTTCTTGAGACTACGTGGCATATCCGCCTCCTACCGCTTCTTATTCGACTTGCGACGACGAACAATCATTGAATCTGATGCTTTCTTCTTACGTGTGCGGCCTTCGGGTTGACCCCATGGAGTCACTGGGTGACGTCCACCAGAGGTCTTACCTTCACCACCACCATGTGGGTGATCTACTGGGTTCATAACAACACCGCGCACAGAAGGGCGCTTGCCCTTCCAGCGCATGCGTCCTGCTTTTCCGAAGTTGATGTTGGATTGTTCTGCGTTTCCAACTTCACCAACAGTTGCACGACAGCGCACATCTACATTGCGGATTTCACCAGATGGCATACGCAATTGTGCGTGAGCTCCTTCTTTTGCAACGAGCTGAACTGAAGCGCCAGCAGAGCGAGCAATTTTTGCTCCTCCACCGGGGCGAAGTTCAATTGCATGAACGACGGTACCTACTGGAATGTTACGAAGAGGCAAGTTGTTTCCCGGTTTAATATCGGCTTTTGGACCGTTTTCAACGCTGGCACCTTGCTCTAATTTATTTGGCGCAATGATGTAACGCTTCTCGCCATCTGCGTAATGCAAAAGCGCAATACGTGCGGTGCGGTTTGGGTCGTATTCAATGTGCGCAACTTTTGCTGGTACGCCATCTTTATCATTGCGAATGAAATCGATTAAGCGGTATGCGCGCTTGTGGCCACCACCTTGGTGGCGAACAGTTATGCGACCTGCGTTGTTACGTCCACCTTTTGAGTGAATTGGACGAACAAGTGATTTCTCAGGTGTCGAACGTGTGAGTTCGGCAAAATCTGGAACGCTTGCGCCGCGTTGACCGGGGGTCGTTGGCTTTAATTTACGAAGTGCCATGATGATCCTTTTCTCGTAATCCCATCTCCTCGTTAGGAAACTGGGCCTCCGAAGATGTCGATACGGTCGCCAACTGCTACCTGCACAATTGCGCGCTTACTGTCTTTACGCTTTCCATCACCAAAACGAGTCTTTTTATTCTTTCCTTGACGGTTCATGGTGTTAACGCTGAGCACCTTTACGCCAAATACTTTTTCAACCGCGATCTTGATTTCGGTTTTATTAGCATCTGGTGCAACGATGAATGTGTATTTGTTTTCATCTAGCAACCCGTAGCTCTTTTCAGAGACAACTGGCGCTACTAATACATCGCGGTAATCTTTCATGCCCAAACCTCACTCTCGCGCGCAATTGCGCTTACGCCTTTGCCCTTTGCGCGTCCGGCTAAGAAATCCTTGATCGCACTTTCAGAGAAGACAACGTCATCGCTCTTTAAGATGTCGTAAGCATTCAACTGATCTGGAACAAGCAGATGTAGGTCATCAGCATTGCGAAGTGAACGCCATGCGATGTCTTCAGTGCGTGAAACAACGACGAGCAAGTTCTTCCGTTCGCTGAATTGGCGGACTGCAGCGATTGCTGCCTTAGTTGATGGCGCAGCTGATACTGAATCAAGCACGTGAATACGATCATTGCGTTGGCGGTCGGAGAGAACTCCGCGCAGAGCTGCAGCAATCATTTTCTTCGGTGTGCGTTGGAAATATTTGCGTGGGCGTACTGCGTGTGCCGTACCTCCACCCTTTTGATTAGGTGAACGTGATGAACCCTGACGGGCACGACCAGTTCCCTTCTGCTTAAAAGGCTTCCTTCCTCCACCACTTACTTCGCCACGGTTCTTTGACTTATGTGTACCTTGGCGAGCAGCGCCAAGTTGCGCTGTAACAACTTGGTGAATTAAAGGAACATTAGTTTGCGCATCGAAAATATCTGCTGGTAAATCTACTGAGCCAACGCTCTCTCCAACTGCGTTCTTAACTTCGAGAGTTAGCGCCATTATTTTGCACCTGCCTTCACTGCGGTTTCAAAAAGTGCGTGCTTTGCAGCTGAACGGATGAAAACTAATTGACCATCTGGACCAGGAACTGATCCCTTAATAAGTAATAAGTTACGTTCTGCGTCAACGCCATGTACTACCAGGTTCTGAGTGGTAACGCGTTCTCCACCCATAACACCTGCCATGCGCATTCCTTTGAAGACGCGACCGGGGGTAGAAGATGCGCCAATCGAACCGGGCATGCGGTGCTTGCGGTCAACACCGTGAGATGCACCCATACCACTGAAACCGTGGCGCTTTATAACACCAGCAGTTCCTTTACCAGTGCTAGTTCCACTTGCATCGACGAGATCGCCGGCAGTAAAAACAGTCGCGCCAAGTTCTTGACCTACTCTGTAAGAAGTGGTGTCGAGCGTACGAAGTTCTGCAATGGAGCGACGTGGAACCACGCCAGCTTTTGCAAAGTGACCAGCTAGTGGCTTAGTAACTTTCTTTGGGTCGATTGCACCGAAAGCGATCTGCACTGCTGAGTAACCATCTTTCTCAAGTGTGCGGATCTGCGTAACGACACATGGACCGGCTTCAATAACCGTTACCGGAATCATTTTGTTGTTGGCATCAAAAACTTGAGTCATACCGAGCTTCTTACCCAAGACTCCCTTGATGGACGAGCCAGCGCCTTGCGTTGTATATGTCATTTTTCTCGTCCTTTCCTTAGAGCTTGATCTCGATGTCGACGCCAGCAGGCAAATCGAGACGCATCAATGAATCCACTGTCTTAGGAGTTGGATCGATGATGTCAATGAGGCGCTTATGTGTGCGCATCTCGAAGTGTTCGCGGCTGTCCTTATATTTGTGAGGAGAGCGAATCACACAGTAAGTGTTCTTCTCTGTTGGTAGCGGCACTGGACCCGCGACCGTGGCACCAGTGCGTTCAACAGTTTCGACAATTTTCTTTGCCGAAGCGTCAATCACCTCATGGTCATAGGCCTTGAGTCGAATGCGGATCTTCTGTCCCGCCATGTCGTTCTCCTTTTATCCTCTTAAGTAAATCTTTTAGTACTGCTTCTTAAATTTAGTTTTCAACTTTTCATTAAGTGCCGGCGGTTATTAAGCCACCGGCACTACCACGAATTACTTCTTGATCTTTGTAACGCGACCGGCACCTACGGTGCGGCCACCTTCGCGGATAGCAAAGCGAAGTCCTTCTTCCATAGCGATTGGTTGAATTAGCGTTACAGACATTTCAGTGTTATCGCCCGGCATAACCATTTCGGTTCCTGCCGGAAGCGTTACCACACCGGTTACGTCAGTTGTACGGAAGTAGAACTGAGGACGGTAGTTGTTAAAGAATGGAGTGTGACGACCGCCTTCATCCTTTGAGAGGATGTATGCAGATGCATCGAACTCTGTGTGAGGTGTGATTGAGCCAGGCTTGCAAACAACTTGACCGCGTTCTACATCTTCACGCTTTAGTCCGCGCAGAAGAAGACCGACGTTTTCGCCAGCTCGACCTTCATCGAGCAACTTACGGAACATTTCAACACCAGTAACAGTTGTCTTCTGTGCGAATTCGCGAATACCAACGATTTCAACTTCTTCGTTGATCTTTACAACTCCGCGCTCGATCCGACCGGTGATAACAGTTCCACGACCTGTGATTGTGAAAACGTCTTCAACTGGCATCAAGAATGGCTTATCAATTTCACGTACTGGTTGTGGAATGAAGGCATCAACTGCATCCATAAGTTCGACGATCTTCGCTGTCCATTTAGCATCTCCTTCGAGCGCCTTAAGAGCTGAGACGCGAACGATTGGAGTGTCATCGCCAGGGAACTCGTACTTATTTAGAAGTTCACGAACTTCCATTTCAACGAGTTCAAGAATTTCTTCATCGTCAACCATGTCAGACTTATTTAGCGCAACAATAATTGATGGAACGCCAACTTGGCGTGCCAGGAGAACGTGCTCCTTTGTCTGAGGCATTGGACCATCTGTTGCAGCAACCACAAGGATTGCTCCGTCCATTTGGGCAGCGCCAGTAATCATGTTCTTGATGTAATCAGCGTGACCTGGGCAGTCAACGTGTGCGTAGTGACGCTTCTCAGTCTGATACTCGATATGAGCGATCGAGATTGTTATACCGCGTGCTCGCTCTTCCGGAGCCTTATCGATTTGATCGAAAGGTGTGAATGGGTTTACATCTGGAAATTTGTCGTGCAGCACCTTGGAAATCGCTGCAGTAAGAGTGGTCTTACCGTGGTCGATGTGCCCGATGGTGCCAATATTTACATGCGGTTTGTTCCGCTCGAACTTCGCCTTTGCCACTGTGGTTCCCTCTTTCGTCTTAGTTACTGCTTTGGTTATTAGGTTTTGTGCTTTGTTTAGGGTTTTATTCGCCACGAACTTTTGCAATGATTTCCTTCGAAATGTTGCCTGGTACTTCGACATACGAATCGAATTCCATGCTGTAGCTCGCGCGACCTTGTGTTCTGGAGCGGAGATCTCCGACATAGCCAAACATCTCCGACAATGGAACTAGCGCCCTAACGATGCGGGCACCTGACCGCTCGTCCATGGCCTGAATCTGACCACGACGACTATTTAGATCGCCGATGACATCACCCATAAAGTCTTCGGGGGTAATAACTTCGACTCTCATTACTGGTTCGAGAATTGCAGGATCGGCAAGTTTTGCCGCTTCCTTAAATGCTGCAAGACCAGCAATCTTGAAGGCCAACTCCGATGAGTCAACATCGTGATATGCGCCATCAAGAAGAGTTACTCGTACATTGGTGAGTGGGTAGCCCGCAAGTGGACCAGAGGTCATGCCTTCTCGCGCGCCTTGATCAACTGAAGGGATGTACTCGCGTGGAATGCGACCACCAGTGACCTTGTTTACGAATTCGTAACCGCCTTCAACGGTACCGGCCGGAAGTGGTTCGAGGGCAATTTGAATTTTTGCGAACTGGCCAGCACCACCAGTTTGCTTTTTATGGATGTAATCGTGGCGAGCAACAGCCTTACGGAGAGTTTCGCGGTAAGCAACTTGTGGCTTACCAACATTAGCTTCAACTCTGAACTCGCGACGCATGCGTTCGACGAGAATTTCAAGGTGAAGTTCACCCATACCGGCGATGATTGTCTGGCCCGTTTCTTCATCAGTTTTTACATGGAAAGTTGGGTCTTCTTCAGAGAGGCGTTGAATTGCAACGCCAAGTTTTTCTTGGTCACCCTTTGTCTTTGGTTCGATTGCAACCGAGATAACTGGAGCTGGAAAGTCCATCGATTCAAGGATTACTGGTTTAGCTGGATCGCAGAGAGTTTCGCCAGTGGTTGTGTTCTTGAGACCCATAACTGCAACGATCATTCCTGCGCCAGTTGAGTCAATCTCTTCGCGCTTATTAGCGTGCATCTGGTAAATCTTTCCGATGCGCTCTTTCCGGTCTTTAGTGGAGTTAAGAACCTGCGAACCAGTTTCTAGAACGCCTGAGTAGACGCGGATAAAAGTAAGTTTTCCAAGGTGTGGATCTGACATGATCTTAAAAGCAAGCGCGGAGAACGGCTCTGAATGCTTTGGTTGACGGATAACTTCAACGCTTGAATCGTGCATATCGTGGCCAATAATTGCTTCCACATCGAGTGGGCTGGGAAGGTAGCGAATAACCGCATCAAGCATTGGCTGAACACCCTTATTCTTGAAAGCTGCACCAGTTATAACTGGAGTTAGCTTCGCAGCCAAAGTTGCGCGACGAATTCCAGCGATAATTTCTTCTTCAGTTACTTCAATACCTTCCAGGTACTTCTCCATGATTGAATCATCATTTTCAGCAAGCGTTTCAATCATCTCGTGCCGTGCTTGCTTTGCTTTATCTAATAAATTCGCCGGAATTTCTTCGATGAGGTAATCATCACCTTTCTTAGTTTCTCCTGGCCAAACAAGTGCTTTCATCGCAATGAGATCTACCACTCCAAGGAAAGCAGCTTCAATTCCGATTGGAATTTGAAGAACTAGAGGTACAACGTTGAGGCGATCTTTAATCATGGCCACGCACATATCGAAGTTTGCACCTGTGCGGTCTAGCTTATTAATAAAACAAATACGCGGAACGCTGTAACGATCTGCTTGGCGCCATACCGTTTCAGATTGTGGTTCCACACCAGCAACACCGTCGAATACTGCAACAGCGCCATCGAGAACACGAAGTGAACGTTCTACTTCAATGGTGAAATCAACGTGTCCCGGTGTATCAATAATGTTGATGAGGTGGTCATGCCACATACATGTAGTTGCCGCGGAGGTAATTGTGATTCCGCGCTCTTGCTCTTGTTCCATCCAGTCCATTGTTGCTGCGCCTTCGTGGACTTCACCGATCTTGTAGTTAATGCCAGTGTAGAAAAGGATGCGCTCAGTGGTGGTAGTTTTGCCCGCGTCGATGTGAGCCATGATTCCAATATTGCGAACTCTGGCTAAATCAATTGCGGTTTCCGTGATCACTTTTTCCTCCTTCTCGTCTTTTCGTTAATTCAGGTCGTATCTGACGGTATCTCTCCATCAAGACGCTTAGCGTTTTTTATTCGCTAACCGCCAATTTGCGTTTTACCAGCGATAGTGAGCAAAAGCCTTGTTAGCTTCAGCCATTTTGTGAGTGTCTTCGCGCCGCTTTACTGCTGCGCCAAGACCATTGCTTGCATCAATTAATTCATTTGTTAAACGCTCTGCCATTGATTTTTCGCGCCGAGCGCGTGAGAAATCTATTAACCAGCGCAGGGCCAAAGTTGTTGAGCGACCAGCTTTAACTTCAATTGGTACTTGGTAGGTAGCTCCGCCAACACGACGTGAACGAACTTCAACAGCTGGCTTGATGTTATCTAGCGCGCGCTTCAAAGTAATTACTGGATCTACTTGTGTCTTTGCGCGACAACCTTCTAGCGCTTTATAGACAATGCTTTCAGCAGTAGAGCGCTTGCCATGAAGCAATACGCGGTTGATTAACGCAGTTACAACTGGTGAGTTGTAAACAGGATCTGCCACAACTGGTGACTTAACAACCGGACCTTTACGCGGCATTAGGAAGCCTTCTTCTCTCTCTTGGCACCGTAACGAGAACGGGATTGCTTACGATTCTTTACGCCTTGGGTATCGAGTGATCCACGAATAATTTTGTAACGAACACCTGGTAGATCTTTTACACGACCACCGCGAACAAGAACGATCGAGTGCTCTTGTAGGTTATGACCTTCACCAGGAATGTATGCAGTAACTTCCATGCCACTAGTAAGACGAACACGTGCAACTTTACGGAGCGCAGAGTTTGGCTTCTTTGGTGTTGTTGTATAAACACGTGTACAAACACCACGACGTTGAGGTGAACCCTTTAGCGCAGGTGTATGTGTCTTGCTAGACTTTTCTGCGCGAGGACGTCGAACTAGTTGTTGAATCGTTGGCACATCTTCTCCATTTCGTTACTGCTTTTATTTACGCTTATTCGCCGACCCACGCGGTCGGGTGTGTTGCACCCTTAGCGGAGATATCTTTTAATTAGTTTCTACTAATTAAGAAAGACGCCAGCAAAGAAGCCCTAAAAAAGAGCAGACGCGAAGGGTAACGCTTCCAGAGTGCGTGAGTCAAAACGACCTCTTTTACTCTTACCTATCCATTTTCCTCTGCGACACGCCGATTTGTGGATACGAGAAGTTGATTAAGAGTTAGCAACACCCTGTGGATATCTGTACATAAATACGTACAATTTACTCTACTATAGCCGCATGACTACACGAGCCCAAGAAGTTTTACCGGTAAGCCAAGCGCGCATCGAGCTTTCCAGCATTCTAAATAACTTCAGCACAAATCAAAGCGCAGAACCTGTTTTCGTTGGCGCCCATCGCAAGGCAGAAGGGGTCTTGATACCTATCTCAATGTGGGAGAGCGTGCTCAATACCTTAGAAGATATCGAAATTACCAAAATTGTTCGCCAGAGAATTGCAGCACCTAAGCCTGATGTTCCATTCGAGAAAATTGTGAAGAATCTGGCGCTCAATATTCCTAAACATACATGAGTTCATTGAAACCTGAATTAAGAATCAAATCGCAAGAATGGATCCAAGAAGATATTAAGTCCCTGCCAACTTTGGAGTTGCAACAGGTTGCTATTAATTTCATAACTAAATTAGCTCGAGGTGAAGTTCGAGGAACTCGCCTTGAAACTAAAAACCATGTGGGTGATTTAAGCGACTGTCACAAACTCTACTTTGACTTAACACCGAGTGACGGACCTCGTTATCGAATAATATTCCGGTATTTACCGATTCCTGACAAACCTGAAATACTTGAACTAATTGCAATTGGAAAGCGAGAAGATCTTTTTGTGTACTATGAAGCAATTAAGAGGTTAGGCAGATAAATAAAAAACCCGCAGAGTTAATCTGCGGGTTTTTTATTTAATATTTATCTAGGTACTTCTACCTCATCCAGACGAACTGCTTCACCCGAACCTTGTTGGTCAAATGGTGTGAAGTCATACTCGTCATATGCTGCATAGACCGCAGCCTTTGCTTCTTCCGTTGGCTCAACACGAATGTTGCGATAACGAGCAAGACCTGTACCGGCCGGAATTAACTTACCGATGATGACGTTCTCTTTCAGCCCAAGCAATGGATCGCTCTTCTCTGAGAGTGCGGCATCTGTTAGTACGCGAGTAGTTTCTTGGAATGAAGCCGCAGATAACCATGACTCTGTGGCAAGTGATGCTTTGGTGATACCCATAAGTTCTGGGCGACCAGATGCTGCTTTTGCACCATTAGTAACGGCTTTGCGGTTCTCTGCTTCAAAACGACCACGTTCTACTAATTCACCTGGCAGCATATCCGTATCGCCAGCTTCAAGAACAGTGATGCGCTTTAACATTTGGCGAACGATAATTTCGATGTGCTTATCGTGAATTCCAACACCTTGCGAACGGTACACAGATTGAATTTCATCAACTAAGTGCACTTGGGTTGTGCGAGGTCCGAGAATACGAAGAACTTGCTTTGGATCAATTGCGCCGACAACCATCTTCTGGCCAACTTCAACGCGTTCTCCTTCTTTAACAAGCAACTTCTGACGGCGAGTAATTTGGTAAGCAACTTCTTCACCATCATCTGAAGTAACAATAATCTTCTTGCCCTTTGCATCTTCGCGGAATGAAACTACTCCTGCAGCTTCTGCGATTGGCGCAACACCTTTAGGCGTGCGCGCTTCGAAGAGTTCAACGATACGTGGAAGACCATGAGTGATGTCAACTGAATCGTGTATCGCACCACCAGTGTGGAAGGTACGCATTGTGAGCTGTGTACCTGGTTCACCGATTGATTGTGCTGCAATGATTCCGACGGCTTCACCGACTGCAACACGTTGTCCTGCTGCAAGGGAGCGACCGTAACATGCTGCGCACTGTCCGACCTTGCTATCACAAGTAAGAACGGAACGAATCTTCAATTCGTCCACGCCGGCTGCTACTAATTCATCGATGACTCGATCGCCAAGATCTGAACCAGCGCTAGCTATTACTTTGCCATCAACTTCAACGTCGTTAGCCAAAGTGCGACCGTAGACAGAGGTTTCAACATGATCGTGTTTAATTAAGTTTCCACCAATCGCCTCACGAGTTGCAATCTTCAAAGTAAATCCGCGTTCAGTTCCGCAATCTTCTTCACGAATAATTACATCTTGCGCAACATCGCAGAGACGACGAGTTAAGTAACCCGAGTCAGCGGTACGAAGTGCGGTATCTGCCAGACCTTTACGAGCACCGTGAGTAGAAATGAAGTACTCAAGTACTGAGAGACCTTCGCGGAAGTTAGATTTAATTGGGCGGGGAATAATTTCACCCTTTGGGTTAGCTACCAGCCCGCGCATACCTGCAATCTGACGAATCTGCATCATGTTTCCACGAGCACCTGAATAGACCATCATCCAAACTGGGTTGAGCTTAGGGAAGTTTTCTTCCATCTCTTTACCCACTTCGGCAGTTGCCTTAGTCCAGATCTCGATCAACTCCTGACGACGTTCGTCGTCGGTGATGAGTCCCTTTTCATATTGCGATTGAACTTTGTCGGCTTCTGTTTCATAGCCTTCCAGAATTTCGCGCTTACGTGGCGGAGTTACCACATCTTCGATACCGATAGTTACACCGGCACGGGTTGCCCAATGAAAACCAAGCGTTTTAAGTGCATCGAGAGTTTGCGCGACTGCGACCTTTGGATAGAACTCAGCCAACTTCTCGACGATTCCACCAAGTTGTTTCTTTGTGACATCAGTGTCAACAAATGGGAAATCAGCAGGTAGGGCTTCATTAAATAGGGCGCGACCGAGCGTTGTTGCGCGAGTTTCACCGGCGGCGCTCAGACGAATCTTCACTCTAGCTTGCAATGAAACCGAGTGTTGATCGTAAGCCATGATCGCTTCGGCGATAGAACCAAAGGCGCGGCCTTCGCCAATTTCTCCTTCTCCAACCATGGTCAAGTAATAGAGACCAAGAACCATGTCCTGAGTGGGAGTTGTGATTGGGCGACCGTTAGCAGGTGACAAGATGTTATTTGAAGAGAGCATCAAGATACGAGCTTCGGCTTGAGCTTCAGGAGAGAGCGGCAAGTGAACTGCCATCTGATCACCGTCGAAGTCCGCGTTAAAGGCGGCACAAACGAGTGGGTGAATCTGAATTGCTTTACCCTCAATTAATTGCGGTTCGAAAGCTTGGATACCTAAACGGTGAAGAGTAGGTGCACGGTTTAGAAGTACTGGGTGCTCGGCGATAACTTCTTCCAAAACATCCCATACAACTGGACGTGCACGTTCAACCATGCGTTTTGCAGATTTAATGTTCTGCGCGTGGTTAAGGTCAACAAGTCGCTTCATTACGAATGGTTTGAAGAGTTCAAGTGCCATCTGCTTTGGCAGACCGCATTGATGCAACTTCAACTGAGGACCAACAACAATTACCGAACGGCCTGAATAATCAACGCGCTTTCCGAGCAAGTTCTGACGGAAGCGACCTTGCTTTCCTTTAAGCATGTCGGAGAGTGACTTAAGTGCGCGGTTTCCTGGACCTGTAACTGGGCGACCACGACGACCGTTATCAAAGAGGGCGTCAACTGCTTCTTGCAACATACGCTTTTCGTTATTAACGATAATTTCTGGTGCATTGAGATCAGCAAGACGCTTCAAACGGTTGTTACGGTTGATTACGCGGCGATACAAATCGTTTAAGTCAGAAGTCGCAAAGCGACCACCATCGAGTTGAACCATTGGACGCAAATCTGGTGGAATGACGGGAACGCAATCGAGCACCATTGATGCTGGCTTATTGCTAGTTGTCATAAATGCATTGACAACCTTTAAGCGCTTAATCGCACGGGTCTTCTTTGCACCTTTTCCATTTTCAGAAAGGTCTGTAAGTAATTTGTATTCAGTTTCAAGATCGAAAGTTTCTAGGCGGCGCTTGATTGCAGCGGCTCCCATGTCTCCCTTGAAATACATTCCGTAGCGATCGCGCATTTCGCGGTAGAGGTTTTCATCACCTTCGAGATCTTGAACCTTCAAGTTCTTAAAGCGAGTCCAGACATCTTCCAAACGGCTAAGTTCGCGCTCTGCCCGATCGCGTACTCCTTTGAGTTCGCGTTCTGCCGCTTCGCGTACTTTGCGCTTTACATCTGATTTAGCATCTTCTGCTTCTAGCTCGATGATGTCCGCTTCAAGTTTCTCAGCGCGCGTGTCGAGATCTACATCGCGACGAGTTTCAATCTTCTTGCGATCGTTGCCTAACTTCTTTTCAAGTTGTGGCATATCTTCTTCGCGCGCTTGGGCATCAACTTCAGTGATCATATAAGCAGCAAAGTAAATAACTTTTTCTAAATCTTTTGGCGCAAGATCTAGCAAGTAACCCAAACGACTAGGTACGCCTTTGAAGTACCAGATGTGAGTTACCGGAGCCGCTAGCTCGATGTGACCCATGCGTTCCCGACGAACTTTTGCGCGAGTTACTTCAACCCCACAACGCTCGCAAATAATTCCCTTAAACCGCACTCGCTTGTATTTACCGCAATAACATTCCCAGTCACGAGTTGGTCCAAAAATCTTCTCGTCGAAGAGTCCATCTTTCTCTGGCTTGAGTGTGCGGTAGTTGATTGTTTCTGGCTTCTTTACTTCGCCAAAAGACCAATCACGAATATTGTCAGCCGATGCTAGGCCGATACGTAGTTCATCAAAGAAGTTGACATCTAACATAATTGATTCGCTCCTTAAATTTCTTCTACAGAACTTGGCTCAACTCTTGACAAGTTGATGCCTAGCTCTTCGGCGGCACGGAATACTTCTTCATCTGTATCGCGCAATTCAATTGCGACGCCTTCTGATGAAAGAACTTCAACATTTAGACAGAGTGATTGCATTTCTTTGATAAGCACCTTGAATGATTCAGGAATGCCCGGTTCAGGAATATTTTCACCTTTAACGATTGCTTCGTAAACTTTTACGCGACCAAGCACATCGTCAGATTTAATAGTGAGCAACTCTTGGAGAGTGTAAGCAGCACCATAAGCTTCAAGTGCCCACACTTCCATCTCACCAAATCGCTGACCACCGAACTGAGCTTTTCCACCGAGGGGTTGTTGCGTAATCATTGAGTAAGGACCGGTTGAACGTGCGTGAATCTTGTCGTCTACCAAGTGGTGCAGCTTCAAGATATACATATATCCAACTGAAATCGGAGTCGGGTATGGCTCTCCTGAACGACCGTCGAATAAACGCGCCTTTCCGCTAGTTCCAATTAATTGGTTGCCATCGCGGTTTGCCAGCGTGCTTCCTAGCAGCCCAGAAATTTCCACTTCAAGTGCGCCATCGAATACTGGTGTTGCAATTTTGGTTCCCGGAGCTCCCTTTTCTGCACCAATTTCTTTAAGGTGCTTCTGCCATGGCTCATCGACGCCGCTTAGATCCCAACCAGTTTTTGCCACCCAGCCCAAGTGCATTTCAAGAACCTGACCAATGTTCATACGTCCAGGTACGCCGAGCGGGTTAAGAATTACATCGATCGGAGTTCCATCTTCAAGGAATGGCATATCTTCCACTGGAAGAATCTTTGAGATAACACCTTTATTACCGTGGCGACCGGCCAGCTTGTCTCCATCTTGAATCTTGCGCTTCTGTGCGACATAGACGCGAACCAATTGGTTAACGCCAGCGGAGAGTTCAAAACCTTCCTCTGATTCGAAGATCTTTACGCCAATAACTTTTCCTGATTCACCGTGTGGAACCTTAAGTGAGGTATCGCGAACTTCACGAGCTTTCTCACCGAAAATTGCACGGAGCAAACGCTCTTCAGGTGTTAGTTCAGTTTCTCCCTTTGGAGTTACTTTTCCAACCAAGATATCGCCCGGAACAACATCGGCGCCGACGCGAATAATTCCGCGCTCATCTAGATCAGAGAGCACTTCTTCTGAAACGTTTGGAATATCGCGAGTGATTTCTTCGGCACCAAGTTTGGTGTCGCGCGCATCAACTTCGTACTCTTCAATGTGAATAGAGGTCAAGACATCGTCTTGAACTAAGCGCTGCGACAAAATAATCGCATCTTCATAGTTGTAGCCTTCCCATGACATAAATGCCACGAGCAAGTTCTTGCCGAGCGCCATTTCACCGAGATCGGTACATGGTCCATCTGCAATTACAGAGCCAACTTCAAGGCGCTGACCGACCGAGACTATAACTTTCTGGTTGTAAGAAGTTCCTTGGTTAGAGCGAGTGAACTTATGAAGTGAATATGTTTGGTAAGTCGAATCATCTGCCATGACTTTAACTTCATCGGCAGATACTTCAGTAACCACGCCAGCTTTGCTGGCAGTAACAACATCGCCTGAATCAACTGCAGCGCGGAACTCCATACCAGTACCGATAAGTGGCGCTTCTGCACGCATCAAAGGAACCGACTGGCGCATCATGTTAGAACCCATCAGCGCACGGTTAGCATCATCGTGCTCAAGGAACGGAATCATTGCTGTTGCAACAGAAACCATTTGGCGCGGTGAAACGTCCATGTAATCAACTTCTTCAGCAAGAATGTATTCGACTTCTCCGCCACGACGACGTACAAGTACGCGCTCTTCTGTGAAGTACCTGTCGCCTGTTAGCGGAGCATTCGCTTGAGCAATGACGTGTTCATCTTCTTCATCAGCTGTTAAGTAATCAACTTGATTGGTTACGCGACCTTTTGAAACTTTGCGATAAGGAGTTTCAATGAAACCAAAAGCAGTTACTCGACCATATGTTGCCAGCGAACCGATAAGACCAATGTTTGGACCTTCAGGAGTTTCGATTGGACACATACGACCGTAGTGCGATGGGTGAACGTCACGAACTTCGAAGCCAGCGCGATCACGTGAGAGACCGCCGGGCCCAAGAGCTGATAAACGACGCTTGTGAGTTAAGCCAGAGAGTGGATTTGTTTGGTCCATAAATTGTGACAACTGAGAAGTTCCAAAGAACTCCTTAATCGATGCAACTACTGGACGAATGTTAATCAAAGTCTGCGGTGTAATCGCTTCGACATCTTGAGTTGTCATACGTTCGCGAACAACGCGCTCCATACGTGATAAACCGATACGAACTTGGTTCTGAATCAATTCACCAACTGTGCGGAGACGACGGTTACCGAAGTGATCGATATCGTCCTTTTCTACCCGTACTTGGCGGCCGTACTCCATCAATAGATCTCCGCGGTGCAGAGCTACTAAGTAGCGAAGAGTCGCAACGATGTCAGAAATTGTAAGAAGTGATTGCTTAAGTTCTAGATCTAAACCAAGCTTCTTATTAACCTTAAAGCGACCGACCTTAGCCAAGTCATAACGCTTAGGGTTGAAGTAAAGGTTTTCAATTAAGTTCTGTGCAGCTTCCTTTGTGGGCGGTTCGCCGGGACGTAGTTTACGATAAATATCAAGGAGCGCTTCGCCTTGTGTCTTAACGGTATCTTTTTCAAGAGTTGCACGGATTGAATCGAAATCACCAAACTCTTCCAGAATTTGTGCTTCGCTCCAGCCAAGTGCCTTTAAGAAGACTGTGACTGATTGCTTGCGCTTGCGGTCAATTCGAACACCAACAAGATCTTTCTTATCAACTTCAAATTCCAACCAAGCGCCACGGCTTGGAATAATTTTTGCAGTGTAAACATCTTTATCTGAAGTCTTTTCAATGGTGCGTTCGAAATAAGCTCCAGGTGAACGTACTAATTGTGAAACTACAACGCGCTCTGTTCCGTTAATTACGAAAGTACCGCGAGCAGTCATAACTGGAAATTCGCCCATAAATACAGTTTGGGATTTAATTTCACCAGTGATGTTGTTAGTAAATTCAGCGGTTACGAAGAGTGGTCGCGAATAAGTCATATCGCGCTCTTTGCAATCTTCGATTGAATACTTAGGTGGCTCGAAACGGTGATCACGGAACGAAAGACTCATCGATCCTTGGAAATCTTCGATTGGTGAAATCTCTTCAAAGATTTCTTCCAAACCAGATGTTGTTGGGATTTCGCCACGATTCTTTGAATCAGAGAGTGCGATACGTGAACGCCATGCGTCATTACCTAATAACCAATCAACGCTTTCAACTTGCAGCGCTAATAGATTAGGAACTTCGAGAGGTTCGCGGATCTTGGCGAATGAAATTCGGCGTGGTGCAACTGAACTTTTCTTAATCGCGGCCAAGAGATGTCCTTCCAGACGGTGTTTTTGCCAAGCGCACAACTATTAGGTCTCAGCCGCTATATGCCCTGACCATAGATGAATTTGTGCGAAGGTGAAGGGTATCGCGCCAGAGGCACCTCTGTCCAACGGACAGGCTTATACCCCTAAATCGCTCATTTGTCAGTAAATTCGGAGAAAATTGTGGGCAGAGAAAAACCCCCGCTTGTCCGCTATTCGGCTAATCGCCGCTGAGATCTGAGCTCTACCGAAAGCTTTCTCTTCCGGCAGGCCTCATTCTTTGATTCGGGTACTTAGATCTTTAGGAATGTACATTCAGGTATTAGCGCCATTGCACGGCTGTTAATGTCCTAAAAGTGCCAACGGCACCACCGCGACACCGTCCGCGCGGCGATACGCCGTGTTGCCGGTTGTCACGATAACCAGGTCTGCCACTTGATCTGGAATCTGCTCTTTCAACCAAAGTAAGTGGCGAACGTTCTTGTCATCCACGTCGGGTGCGAGCTTGACTTCGATTGCAAGGATTCTCCCATCCTCTGATTCCACAATTAGATCGATCTCTCGTCTGTCATCCGCTGTGCGTAGATGAAAAACCTTTGCGTTGACTGGTTGAGCAAACACTCGCACAGACATTGCTACCAGGGACTCAAAAAGTGCGCCAAGTATCCCTCCGTTACGAAGGAGTACAACGTTCCCATCATCGCCAGTAAGCAATTTTGATTTCGTTAAACCCAACAATTTAGCAGCCAGGGCTGGATCTGCAAGATGGTGTTTTGGCTTCTCTGTTAGTCGTTTGAGTAGGTTATTGCTCAGCGTCCAACCCGGCAATTCATCTAAAATTCGCAACGCCGTGAGTGTTTCAATGTACGGCATGACCGTCGTTTTTGCCGGTTTTAAGTCTTGTCCAGCAGTGGCAGCATCAAGAATTTTATTCCAGTTTGCGGTTGAGGATGTTGCTGCCGCATAAGCTCTAAGCCATGCCATTACCGTTTCCGGCTTTCGTACTTTTTGCCCAGCTTCTTCCATATCCTTTTGGACGATCGTCCTTAAATAGGATTCAAGTTGTGCCGATCGGGCTCTGCTAGACAGTCTGCGAATTCCAGGCAATCCTGAAGCTAGAATCTCTTCCACATAATTTTGAAGCTTGATAGTTGTGGTTTGGAAATTGATGGCGCTTCTGCCTTCTAGTAAGGAACTCAGGCTGACTGTTGGATTCTCTACTCCTCGTTCCGGAAGTGTCATTGGGCGCATGCGAATGTCGTGAATTCGCCCAGCTCCAGTATGAGTAACGGCCGCAGGTACATAGGCGGATCCAGTAAGCAGAAAAGGACCCCTCGGGCCCGTCTGCGAATCTGCCGCGTTTTTTACCGCTCCCCAGATTCCAGGCAAGTTCTGCCACTCATCGAATAATACCGGTGCGGGTTGTTGCAAAGCAGATTCTGTCGATGCTTGCACAACCTGTAATTGCGCAGCGACATCTAACCTGAAAACAGTCTTTGCTCGTTGAAGGGCTGTCTCTGTCTTACCCACCCCTTTGAGTCCATCAAGGAGTATCGCCGGTAGCTCTGGCAATAGGTCATCAAGTTGGTCATCTATTACACGGCGCCTGTAGGTCACATCTTCCTCCATTTCCTTTGCCGCTACGCAGTGCATCATCACCGTCAACCAGTGGTCGGCAACTATCTACACTACCTCACAACCACCTTCTACACTACCTCACAACCACCTTCTACACTACCTCACAACCATAATTGATCGGGTGTAGGGCGGAGTGGTCCGTTCCCCAAATCAGCGGCGATTAGCCGAATGGGAAGCATAGGGACCTGGACATTCTACGCAAGCACGCGGCGACTCACCCTGCGGTCAGACTCCCGCGCACTACGAAAGACGTCGCGAACCGAAAGCACCTGCACCGGACTCATCCATCCCTGGGACGGCTTGTGTAGTGCCCACCCATCGCCGAGGGTCACAGCCGCGTGCTGGACAAGACCGGACGCAGACCGCCACAGAAGAACGGTGCCTGGCTCGTCATCACGACCACCAGGCTTGGTGACGTCAGAGAGCCACTCCTCGAAGAGTTCGCGCTGCATCCAGGTGCTTGTCGCATCGCTCACCCCAGCGGCTCCCATTACGATGCCGAAGCAGTTCGGTCCACTTCCGTGAGGGAAGGTGCCAGCAAGTTCCCTTGCCCGGGGCAGCATTCCCGCGACGCCAGCCCAAACTGTGGAGGAAACCTCGCTGTGTCGGCTCGCTTGATGCTCTTTTTCGACGTAGGGCACCAGTACGTCCCTCTCTCGACCGTGCAGGAGAGAGGGCCACCATACAAAACGGTGTCCGTCCGCCTGCTGGGAGATGCCTGCCGGACGGAGTGGTGGCCATGCGCGGACGCTGGGGACTTGCGCTCGACCCTGGGCGAGCTGCAAGCGAACCAGGTCGCTCCTGAGAGCACGGGATAACGACGTGAACTCATCCTGAGTGAAGCTCCGAAAGACCGCGCCGGCCGCACACGCGTAGAGCTCGAACGTGTCGTTCAGCTCCGGCTCGTTCGCGAACTCGAATGGGCGCCCTGCCGAGGCCAACGCGCTTCCAGCGGGAAGAGCGAAAGGCTGGGACTCAGGTGCGAACCACGTCGCCCACTGAGCAAGGAGCGCAACGGAAACCTCGATGCCGAGCACCTCAACCGACAGCACCGCGCCCACCACCTCCACCCATGTGTTGGAACAAAAAAGACTCCTAGTCGCCCTTACATAAAGTAAGAGTAACTAGGAGTCCTGACATTTCAAGTCCATAGAACAGCCCGACTAGCCGAAAGGGGCCAAAACCTGACGGGGGGTTTGGTTTGAAATTACTTGACTGAAACTGTTGCTCCGGCTGCCTCTAACGCAGCCTTTGCCTTCGCTACCACCTCTTTTGTTCCTCTTTCAATCAGGACTGTAGGAGTTGCATCGACAAGATCCTTCGCTTCTTTCAAGCCAAGGCTTGAGTTGAGTGCGCGAACTTCCTTGATAACAGCAATCTTGGCTGAGCCAGCGCTTTCAAGAGTTAACGTGAACTCATCTTGTGCCGCTTCTGCCTCTACTGCGCCGCCGCCTGCTGCCGCTGCTACTGGAGGCGCCGCGGTTACATTGAATTCAGTTTCGAATGACTTTACGAACTCTGAGAGTTCAACCAAAGTCATTTCTTTGAACTGGCTTAATAGATCTTCTCTGCTTAACTTTGCCATTTTTTATTCCTTCTCTTCTGTTTCTGTTGTTAATTCTTCGGTTACTACCACCGCTTCTGGTGCTTCGGTCACAGCTTCTGCTGCAACGCTCTTTGGCGATGGTGCGGAAGCGGTTTTCATCTTGATGCGAAGAGCATCAAAGACGCGAGCTGCTTTAGCAAGTGATCCCTTCATTGCACCAACAAGCTTGGCCAAGAGAACTTCGCGAGATTCAAGATCTGCAAGTTTCATGAGCTCTTCTTTTGTGATGCTCTTACCTTCGTAAATTCCACCCTTGATTACCAGAAATGGATTTTCACGAGCAAAGTCACGGAAGCTTTTTGCGGCAGCGATTGGATCGCCTTTAATGAATGCAAGCGCTGATGGACCAACGAGAAGATCATCAGAGATCTCTACCCCGGCGTTCTTTGCTGCAATTTTTGTAAGGGTGTTCTTCACAACGCAGTACTTGGTATTCATACCAAGTGAGCGGCGAAGTCGCTTCATTGCAGTCACGGTTAATCCGCGATATTCAGTGAGCACGGTTGCGTTAGCGGTACGGAAATCTTCCGTTAGCGCTGCAACTGCTGCTTCTTTTTCTGGGCGAGCCATTTGGTTCACCTTTCTTTATACATAGTGACCAAGGTTTGCAAAATGAAAAAATCCGTGACGCGTAAGAGCGCACGGATTATCGTGAACACCTACGCGGGCGAGGGGGTTTCCTCATTTTCTAGTTCATTCCTTGCGGTTTGAACCAGACCTGCGGTCTTTGGTTATGGCGTTAGCGTAAAGGCAGGTGCCTTAACGGGTCAAATTGAGTTTCTTATCAATCCTTAGTTAGCAGCAGGCTCGCGAATGAGGTTTGGATCAACTTGGATTCCAGGTCCCATCGTTGATGAAATAACTGCCTTCTGGATATAGCGCCCCTTGGAAGAGCTTGGCTTTGCGCGCAAAACTTCTTCCATGGCTGCTGCGTAATTCTGCGCTAATTGTTCTGCAGTAAAAGATGTTTTCCCGATAAGGAAATGAAGGTTGGAATTCTTATCAACGCGGAACTCAATCTTTCCGCCCTTGATATCTGTAACTGCTTTTGTAACATCGATAGTCACGGTTCCAGTCTTTGGGTTTGGCATTAAACCGCGTGGTCCAAGTACCTTTCCAAGACGACCGACTTTACCCATCAAGTCTGGAGTAGCTACAACTGCATCGTAATCAAGTCGACCTTTTGCAACTTCTTCAATTAATTCATCGCCACCGACAATGTCAGCACCAGCTGCGCGAGCTTCATCAGCGCGCTGCCCGTTTGCGAAAACCAAAACGCGTGCAGTTTTTCCTGTGCCATGTGGCAAGTTAACTGTTGAACGGATTGCTTGATCTGCTTTCTTTGGATCGACACCTAAAACAAGTGCAACTACAACAGATGCGTTGTACTTAACAGTTGAAGTTTCTTTCGCGAGAGTTACTGCTTCCAAAGGTGTATAAAGGTGATCTTTCTTTACTTTTTCTGCAGCTGCACGGTAGTTCTTTGAACGCTTCATTTCATCCTTCTAACTCTCGGATAAATCCGAGTGAGCGGCTGTGGTTAGCGAACCAGCGCGGTCCTCCCACATCTCTTTCTCGATTTGAGAAAAAGAAACTTTTTTTACTACGAGACAGTGATTCCCATTGAACGTGCAGTACCTGCGATAATCAATGAAGCCGCAACGATGTCATTGGCGTTTAGGTCAGCCATCTTTATTTGTGCGATTTCTTCAACTTGAGCCTTGGTGATAGTTGCAACCTTGGCCTTGTGCGGAACTGCTGAACCCTTTTCAACGCCAGCGGCCTGCAAGATCAGACGCGATGCTGGCGGTGTTTTGGTGATGAAAGTAAATGAGCGATCGTCATAGACAGTAATCTCTACCGGAATGATCTGACCTTTTTGCGATTCAGTGGCAGCGTTATATGCCTTAACGAATTCCATGATATTGACACCATGCTGACCGAGGGCAGGACCAACTGGTGGTGCAGGTGTTGCTGCGCCAGCTTGGATCTGCAACTTGATGAATCCGGTTGCTTTCTTCTTTGGTGCCATTTTGTTCTCTCTTTTCCTTTAGATCTTCGCTACTTGTGCAAATGAAAGTTCTACTGGTGTTTCGCGTCCGAAGATCGAAACTAAGACCTTTAATTTTGCCTGCTCTGGCATGATTTCGGAAATCGATGCTGGAAGTGTGGCAAATGCGCCGTCCATAACAGTTACTGACTCGCCTACTACAAAATCAAGAACTCGAATATCAAGTTTGTCTGATTTCTTAACTGGGCGTGGAGCCAAAATCTTTTCAACGTCATCCATATTCAATGGACTTGGATGATGCGCGTTTCCAACAAATCCAGTAACTCCTGGAGTATTACGAACCGCTGTCCATGATTCATCAGTTAGGTCCATGCGAACTAAGACATAACCTGGATAAATGTTCCGTTTAACTTGCTTGCGCACGCCATTCTTAATTTCCATAACTTCTTCTTCAGGAACTTCAATTTGGAAAATAAAATCTTCCATATTTAATGAAGAAATACGGTTGGTGAGATTGCCTTTAACTTTCTTCTCATAACCTGCATACGAGTGAATTACATACCAATCGCCCAGCGCGGTGCGCAAAGTGCGGCGAAATTCTGCGTTTGGATCGTTTTCATCAGATTCGATATCGCCATCTTCATCAGATGCGAGCGCAAGTTCTGGCTCAGTCGGAAGTCTGGGCGGCGGAGTTTCTGCGCCAACTTCTTCTACTACTGCAGCTGCGGCCAGAGCGGCCTCAAATGCATCAGGTTTTAATTCGTCGCTCATTTTTCTTCCTTATCCAAATACCAAGAAGACGATCTTTGTAAAAACAAGATCGATCAATGAGACAACGGCAATAACGAAAGCAACGAAGACGAGAACAACGGCGGTGTATCTGGTCAACTGATAACGAGTTGGCCAAACTACTTTGTGAAGTTCGTTTATAACTTGTCGATAAAAAAGTCCAACGCGCGCAAATAGACCGAGCTTCTCGGCTACTTGTTCAACTTCGCTCATGCGTAGTCCTTCTCTCTTTTCATGGTTCGCACTTCGGTCTAACTTGCAGGGCAGGAGGGACTCGAACCCCCAACCGGCCGCTTTGGAGACGGCAACTCTAGCCAATTGAGCTACTGCCCTTCGCAACGGCCAAGCACGCCAAAGCAAGCCTTAACCGTCGTGAGCGTTGAAGTGTAGAGGCTGAGATGCCTTCAGGTCTAACTCGCGCGTGAGCAGAGCTTTAGATACGGCAGAATAATAGCCATGAGCAGAATTTCCGCACGAATTGCAGCGATCGCAGAATCCGCCACTTTAGCCGTGGATGCAAAAGCCAAAGCGCTCAAAGCTGCCGGACGACCAGTAATCGGTTTCGGAGCCGGCGAACCAGACTTTCCGACGCCAGATTATGTTGTTGCTGTCGCTGCTGAGGCAACGAGCGTTGTTGCAAATCATCGTTACACACCAACGAGCGGGCTGCCAGAGTTACGCGAAGCGCTCGTTATAAAAACTAAACGTGACTCTGGATATGAAATTACCGCTGATCAAGTTTTAGTAACCAACGGTGGCAAGCAAGCTGTCTACCAAGCTTTCGCAACAATTATCGATGAAGGCGATGAAGTTTTATTGCCTGCCCCTTATTGGACGACTTACCCAGAGTGCATCAAATTAGCTGGCGGGAAAAGCGTCGAAGTATTTGCAGATGAGAGTCAAAACTATTTGGTAACGGTCGAACAATTAGCAGCTGCGCGAACACCTAAAACAAAAGCTCTGCTCTTTTGCTCACCATCTAACCCAACTGGTTCGGTCTATTCACCAGCACAAGTTAAAGCAATTGGTGAATGGGCGCTAGAAAATAACATCTGGGTTATCACCGATGAAATTTATGAGCATTTGTTATACGACGGCGCAACTGCGCCAAGCATGCCAGTGCTAGTTCCAGAACTTGCAGATACCTGCATCATCCTTAACGGAGTTGCAAAAACTTATGCGATGACTGGTTGGCGCGTGGGTTGGATGATTGGCCCAAAAGATGTAATTAAAGCCGCTACAAACTTACAATCGCATTTAACTTCCAACGTATCCAATGTTTCACAGCGCGCGGCAATTGCTGCAGTAAGCGGGAATCTCACTTCAGTTCACAAGATGCGCGAAGCCTTCGATCGTCGCCGTAAATTAATTGTTGGTTTACTTAATGAAATTCCAGGTTTTGATTGTCCAACCCCAACTGGTGCTTTCTATGTATATCCATCAATAAAGGGTCTGCTCGGTAAAACAATTCGTGGCAAAACACCCAGAACTTCAGCTGAGCTAGCAACGCTAATTTTGGAAGAGGTAGAAGTAGCAGTAGTTCCGGGTGAAGCTTTTGGTCCTTCGGGTTATTTGCGCTTTTCTTATGCCACCAGCGATGAAGATATCATCGAAGGAATCGGTCGCATTAAAGCGCTACTAACAGCGGGTTAAATCTCGATCCCTACTAAATTAACTTCCACTTCTAAAGTTATACCGAACGTATCTTGAACTAACTTTCGCGCTCGTTTTGCTAACTCGGCAATATCAGCTGCCGTCGCACTTCCGCAATTAATCAGCGCTAAAACATGCTTCGGTGAAACTTGCGCACCTCCCAGTTGGTCACCTTTATGAATTCCAGAATTTTCAATAAGCCAAGCGGCCGATATTTTGATTCGACCATCACTTAATGGCCATCGTGGCGCGCGCGTAGGCAGCGTTGCTGCAATCTTAGCGCTAACAATTGGGTTTGTGAAGAAAGATCCAGCCGACCCTGAATCTTTATCATCCGATAACAACATGCCTTTCGTGGCGCGCAGTTCAAGAACCGCTTGGCGCGCAGCGCTGACTGAACTCTTTTCGCCAACTTTAATGCCTAATTTACCAGCTAACTCTCCGTATGTAATTGGCGCAGTGAACTCTCCGATACGCAATTGAAATTGAACATCTAAAATAGCATAACGGTTTGGATGCGACTTGAAGAGGGAATTTCGATAAGTGAATTCGCATTCACTGCTTGTGAAAGTGCGAATCGCCTTATTGAGTCGATCATAAGTACGAACGCGAGTAATGAATTCACTTACCTCATGGCCATACGCCCCAATATTTTGAATCGGAGCCGCACCAACAGTTCCGGGAATTCCACTTAAAGTTTCGAGACCTGCAAAACCACGGTTGATTGTGATTATAACGAACTCATCCCAATTTTCACCAGCACCGATTGTTAAAGTCGCGCCGCTACAAGCATCGACTTCGCTTTGAATAGAGTTATTTGAAATTCGAATAACTACTCCGTCAAAACCTGAATCACTTACTAAAATATTTGTTCCGCTACCTATTATTAAAATAGGAGAGCCATCCGCACGCTCGATAGCTGCGATAATTTCTTGCTCCGTAGCAACATTTATTAACTCTTTCGCCGGACCACCAACGTGCAAACTGGTGTACTGGGATAACTCGGTCATGAGGTAAAGGCTAGCGACGCGCTCGCCAATGGAGCTAGCAAAGAGATCTATATCCGCTTGAGAAATTTCAATTAAATCGCCACCTGCAAAGGTGCGCCCGACCGAATCGGGATTGAGCATTAGCGAGTTTCGCGGTGAAGCGTTGAAGACTTGCAACGAGGACAGAACTTCTTAAGTTCCATCCGGTCTGGATCGTTGCGGCGGTTCTTCTTAGTGATGTAATTGCGTTCTTTACAATCAACGCAGGCCATGGTGATCTTTGGACGAACGTCCGCGCTCTTACTTGCCATGGTCTAGCTCCTTTATTACATCGGTTACGAGGCGGCTTAGGTTACCCGAGCATCCCTGATGCGCGAAATTCGCGCTCATTTCTTACTTGCATTGCCTAACTTTTGGTAGCGGGAGCGGGATTTGAACCCACGACACAGCGATTATGAGCCGCTTGCTCTACCAAGCTGAGCTATCCCGCCAAACTTGTCTTGCCCTTTCGAGCCCCCCACCGGAATCGGACCGGTGACCTTTTCCTTACCATGGAAACGCTCTACCAACTGAGCTAGGGGGGCGTTGGTCAGAGTCGTAAGCGTACAGGGCGAGCAAGGTTTTGGAGAAACCAGTTCCGCTATCCACGGCTAAAGCGCGAGTAAAAAGAGTCAGGCTCCCTTCTACTTAGAGTGCCGCCATGGATTTAGACCTTGATATTACCTTCGGTGCTCTTTCACCGTACATGCGCGATCCAACGATTGAAGAAATTTGGATTAACTCCCCTGAGCGAATTTTCATTGCTCGTGGCGGTAAAAGTGAACTCACAACTTTAATGCTTAGCACTGAAGAGGTGCGCAACATTGTTGAACGCGCGCTGATGTGGGGCGGACGTCGGTTAGATCTTGCGCACCCTTTTGTTGATGCGCGATTGCCAGATGGTAGCCGACTACATGTTGTGATTCCTGAAATTACATCAAAGCACTGGGCGGTCAATATTAGAAAACATTTAATGAGCGAATTGAGTATTCAAGACCTGGCGAGAAGAAACGTTATGAATCAACAAATTGCGCGCGCTTTAACGCTTTCGGTGCAAGCCGGATTAAATATTCTCGTCAGCGGTGGAACTCAATCCGGAAAAACCACAATGCTAAATGCTCTTGTCTCTGCTGTGCCTCTGCACGAGCGCGTCATTACTATTGAAGAAGTTTTCGAGTTAAGCCCCAACTTGGCCGACGTTGTTGCGATGCAAACGCGAAGTGCAAACTTGCAAGGCGAAGGCGAAATCCCGCTGCGTCGTCTAATTAAAGAATCACTTCGGATGCGGCCATCACGCATCATTGTTGGTGAAGTGCGCGAAGCCGAAGCACTCGACTTATTAATTGCGCTTAACTCTGGTCTTCCGGGAATGGGCACGTTGCACGCAAACTCTCCGCGCGATGCCATAACTAAATTGCAAACACTTCCTCTTCTTGCGGGTGAAAATATTTCGCATAAGTTCATTGCTCCGACCGTGGCTTCAGCCATCGATTTAATTGTGCATCTAAATCTTGGCGCTAATGGGATGCGTAGGATTCAGGAAATATCTGCCGTAACTGGACGCTTCGAGAACGACCGCGCCGAAATCGAAATGTTGTGGCGTTGGAACGGCGCTGACTTTGAACGCGGGCTGGGCACGCTCCCCCACCCCGAGAAATTTGAAGCTATTGGGCATCCGTTAAATAGTTGGTGGAACGGATGAATCGCATAGTAAAAGCCGCTCTCGTCTCGTTCTTAACTGCCGCGGCCGTTTTCATCATGACAACTTCAATAGCCATTGCCGTGGCGTTCGCAATTCTCGTTTTCGCAGTAACGTGGTCAATTCTGAGCAAGAAAGCGGTGCGCGATGAGAGCCAATTAATTGCTGCATGGCCAGAAGTAATCGATCACTTAATGTCAGGAGTGCAATCAGGGCTATCCCTGAGCGAATCACTGGCGAGCTTGGCCACTCGTGGTCCTGAAGTATTAAGACCTGCCTTCAAAACTTTCCACCAAGATCTACTTGGCCATGGCGATCTCACAACTTCTATCGGTGAATTGAAACGCTGCTTCAACCACCACGGAAGCGATCAAATTTTCGAAGCGCTACTCCTCTCAAAAACTTTAGGTGGAAGCGAATTGTTACAAATCTTACGAACACTGGGAGATTTTCTAAGACAAGATCTAGCGCTGCGCCGCGAGATAGAAATCAAGCATGGTTGGATTAAAAACTCCGCTCATCTTTCTGCCGGTGCGCCTTGGATTTTGCTTCTTCTCCTATCAACTCAGCCAACTACAGCGCAGGCATATTCAACTCCAACGGGAGCAGCAATTCTTATGGCAGGTTTACTTCTTACCGCTCTGGCATATCTCTGGATGAATCGCTTAGGCCAGCTGCCACAAACGCCACGAGTTTTTATCAAATGAAAACGTCAATCTTGCTTATCTCGCTTCTCTTCTCTATTCCAGGCGCGCTTTTACTAATTTCTTTAGATTCCGACATCACCCTTGCCTCGATCAAGCGCGAAGCTCGGCGCCATGCGCGAGCGAATCGCGATCGCAGTAATGTGCGCCAACGTTTGGCGGAGTTAGGTAAAACCTCCGATCGTGACTACGAAGATTTTCGGCTAAAGCAAGTGGGCTATTGCGCCGCAAGCGCCCTGCTAACTTTCGCGCTTTTAGCGTTAACGCACTCTCAATTGATTGTTTCATTAATTTTCGCCGGTCTTATCTCAGCGCTGGTTTTAACTTTAATTGACCGAGAGTTAACTTCGCAGATTAAAAAACGGAGAGAGCGCATTGAAGGTGAGTTTCCGGCCATTATCGAAATGATGGTTCTGGCAATAGCAGCTGGTGAAACCCCGCTCGCTGCGATGGCGCGGATTACCAAAAGCGCGCAAGGGGTATTAGTCGACGAATTTGGGGTGGTAATTGCTGAAATTAGATCTGGTCAATCGCTACCCGGCGCCCTTGATGCGTTGGGGCGAAGAGTTCATTCAATAGTAATTCGTAGATTTGTTGACGCCCTTGTTACAGCGACTTTGCGCGGAGCACCTCTGGTAGAAGTTTTAAGTGAACATGCTCGTGAGGCTCGGGCAGTTCAAAGAAATCGAGTTTTGAGTTCGGCCGGGAAAGCAGAAATCTCCATGATGATTCCGGTCGTCTTTCTTATCCTGCCGATCTCAATCCTCTTTGCGCTATGGCCATCCCTGGCAAATCTAAATCTTTTCGCATCGTAATCAAGCGGCGCTCTCTGCTAATTCGCTAAGGCGTGGACGTCCAGCTCTGCGCTTACGTGCAATAACGGCGCCGCCTTCAAAGAGTTCTCCGCCCCATACGCCAAGCGGTTCGCGCCGTGAAAGTGCGCCTGCCAGACATTGAACACGAACTGGACAACCACCACATAGCGACTTCGCCTCGGCAATTGAAAATTCATCTTCGGAGAAGAACATCTCTGGATTTGCACTGTGGCACGGCAAATTAAATGCAATGGAGCTATCAATAGTTCCAGTTACATCTCCTAAACCAATCTTCTCTCCGGTCTCGGCCCAGCCTGGCATCAGTAGTTCGCTGAAGAGAACGCTCATCGCTCTCACCTTCTTCCTTTTCGGTAGTAGTTCGGAGGAAATAAAAAAGGCCCGAATCCTTTCTGGATTCGAGGCCCTTGGCTGCTAGTTCTATTCGTATTATCGAGTAGAACTCCAAGTGACCTGATCCACGGCGTAAAAAGCGGCGTAAAACGCAGGCTTTGACGCTGTATACCAGGTTGCATGCTTCTTATTTGTGCAAGCGACGGCAAGCGCAGCGAAGCGATTAACGCTTGCTGTACCGGATGTTCCGTTAAACACGAATCCGACCCCGATGCTCAATTTCACGTTTATTTAACGTGAGGAAGAAGAGTAAAGCATCGCAGGTGCTTAATGCAACTTAATTAATTAGGCCTGCCTCACGGAGGAATCGGCTAGGTACGCCTCGGTAACTCAGATGAAGATCTCTCATCGCACGCGTAATTCCGACGTAAAAGAGGCGTCGTTCCTCATCAATTACCCCTTGGTCCAAACCGCTAGCACTGTTATCTAATGGAAGGAGCCCTTCACTTACACCGATCATAAAGACTCGCTGCCACTCTAAACCTTTTGCTGCATGGAGCGTCGCAAGCGTTGTGACGGGTGCGCTCGGTGGGTTATTTTGTTGAACGCGGTCTTCTAATTCGCGCAAATATCTACGAAGTGATTTCGGATTAAAACCGCCCTCGCCATCTAGTTCGCGCGCTAAATGTAATAGCGCCGCAACTGCATCAATACTCCCGCCGCCTAAGAATGGTTGGGCAAGTGTTCGTAGCTCGTCCAACCAATACACACCTTCCGTTGGAATAACGGAAGCGTTGCGAACAATTTTCAAGAATTCGCGCACATCTGGGCGATCAAAGAAACGTTCGCTATTGCGCACTTGGTATGGCACCTTCGCAGCAGCCATTGCGCGTTCTAAAGCATTGAGTTGGCTATTTGTTCGAGCAAGAACCGCAATCTCTTCTGCCGGAGTGCCACTCGCAAGCAGTTCGGTAATTGAATTAACAACGCCTGCAATCTCGCTTGCTTCATCCTTAAATTGATTCACTTCAGGTTTCTCTCCGTGTGAGTTGTTAGCCACCAACTCTTGACCCATCTGCGCGCTGCGCAAAACGCTATTAGCCATGAAAGTAATTTCCGGAGTAGAGCGATACCCCGTGGTTAGTCGAACAAGTTCGGCTTCAGGAAATCTCTGAGTAAAGGTATTAAGAAAAACTGGCGTTGCTCCCGCAAAGGAGTAAATAGTTTGCGCAGGGTCGCCCACAACACAAATCTCTTGGCGCGAACCAAGCCAAGCATTAATGAGCCGCTGTTGTAACGGAGAAATATCTTGATACTCATCAATAGTGAAGAATCGATATTGATCTTGCACTCGTTCGCGAACTTCTCGTTCTTCTTCAATCATGGCCGTTGTTAAAAGTAATACATCTTCAAAGTCCATTGCGCGTTCTTGTAATTTTAGGGATCCGTAAGCCTCATAGACGCGGGCAATTTGTGCTGGGTTAATTTTCGATTTAACACTTCGCGCACTTGCTGCTTCGACATATTGATCTGGAAATAGCTGGGTGGCTTGCGCCCACTCAATTTCCGATGCCACATCTCGCAATAAATCGCGCGAAGTTATCGGTAAATCATTGGCTAAACCGGCGCGCTTGATTGCCTCGATAATAAACCCTGTCTTGCTCGTTAATAAATCAGGCGCACGACCACCGCATACTTGTGGCCAAAAATAGAGCAGCTGTTTAAGCGCTGCGGAGTGGATTGTTCGCGCAGCAACGTTTGGAACACCTAAAGAGCGAAGCCGCATACGCATCTCACCAGCTGCGCGGGCAGTAAAAGTAAGCGCTAACACTTTATGTGGATCCATAACTCCAATTGCAGTTGCATAAGCAATGCGATGGGTGATTGCGCGAGTTTTTCCCGTTCCTGCTCCAGCAATTACACAGACAGGCCCGCGGGTAGCCAGAGCTACTGCGCGCTGTTCATTATCGAGAGCAGCCAAGATTTCGACCGCGCGAACTTCGTTCATTCCGGTCGCCAATTTTCACTGCCAGCTAAATCGCGACGTTCAAATCCAGTTTCACGGCAGTACCAAGTTTCAATCATTTTCCGTGCAACACTCATTGACGGTGGGAGCAGCAGTTCGTTCTCTCTGATTGCCGTTTTCATTTCACTTCTAGAATACCAACGCACTTCAACTATTTCTTCACCATCTGGGCGCGCAGCCGCCGGCGTATCTGTTATTGCTTCAAAAGCAACCATGATCGAGGCCGGAAAAGGCCACGGTTGCGATACGAGATATCTAATTTCCTTGACATGCACTCCGGCTTCTTCCTTTACCTCACGTACAACACAGCTTTCAAAACTCTCACCAGGTTCTACAAAGCCAGCAAAGTTTGAGAAACGTTTCTCAGGCCACACCCCTTGGCGCCCCAAAAGAGCGCGATCGCTTGCATCGCGAACTAAAACAATAACTGCTGGATCAGTTCGTGGATGATGTTCCGTTAAACATTCAATACAGGTTCGTACTGCGCCAGCTAAATCAACTTTTGTTTCTGCCCCGCAGCGAGAGCAATGTGGATGAGTGGCATGCCAGTTCGCTAAACCAATTCCATGCAGAGCTAAAGCCAGTTGCAAGGAATCTAAGTCGCTACCTATCTCGCGCAAACTCTTAAAATCGCCTTGAACTTCGACCTTTAAATTGAGCACAAAATACGGCTGGCCGGTACTTTTTTCCAAACCTAGAAAATATCGTTCGCGCCCATGCGCGCTCATTGCTATTTCTTGCGCGAGCGCAAACTTAATTGCAGCTCCATCTGTTGAAATTTTCCCGTCCCAAATTTGAATGACTTTGGCGCGCTGCCACAGTAAGGAGATTTGTTCATAATTTAGGCGCAATTCACTAGCGCGATCAATTAAGTTCTCCGGCTGGTTAAACGCGCTCATGGGGTAACGCTACTAGTGGTAAGTGTTTAGAGTAATTCTCGGCTCTTTAACGGAACGCTCAATCATGTTGATTAGTTCCGCTTCGCTCATTAAATCAGCAGGTTTATCCGTTTCTCCGGTAGGGACATAATGAAAAGCCGCACTTATCTCCGTAATATCGCTTCCGCTTAATTTAGCCCACGCTATTCGATACATCGCTAATTGCAATGCGGCAGATTTGCCAAGTTTTTTTGAACCAGTCTTCCAATCCACAATTTCATACCCACCATCGCTCTTATAAATCGCATCAATTCGTCCTCTAATCAATACCCCTGACATTACCGTCTCAAATGGAACTTCTACCGCATGGGGTTGGCGCGAATACCAAGAGCTAGCGAGCCACTTCGTCTTTAACTCTGCCAGCGTTGCATCTTCTTCAATTGGATCTAAGTAATCTAAATAATCATCGCCAAAAAGTTCAGGTTGTACTGTGAACTGTTTTTCAACCCACAAATGAAAGGCAGTCCCGCGGCGCGAGTATTGATCTTGGCCGCGCGGCATAGGACGGCGGATGTTGAGCGCTAATTCATTAGGGTCGGCGTGAAGTAAGGTTAGGGCAGATGTTGAAAGTCGTGGTGGCATCGTTACTTCAATAGTCGATGCGTTACTTAATTGAAGCTCGCCTATTAATGCGCGCGCATCAAGTACCCAGGTCGGATCAATTGCACTCGTTGATAAGTTATGGGGTGGCGCCAAGAGAACAAGTTCCACCGCCGCATTAAAAGCGGAGCGTCGATCTCCAAGTGGGTCGATTGGCCATGTCGCACTCCGCTGCTCTGCTGGACTTCGAGCGGACTTATCTGGAGTTTCTAACTCGCTTAAAACTTTTCCTCGAGTACGAGCGATCTCTTCGACCAACAAATAAATACTGCTCGGTTCCCTCGGTGTAACTCCATCTCGCCAAATTGACGTTGTGCAGAGCAAATGAGTTTTAGCGCGAGTAACAGCAACGTAGGCCAAGCGAATTTCTTCGCGTTCTTTGATCATATGGGCGCAATCTTGGCTAAAAGTTTTTATGCGCTGCTCTGCCTCTTTTGTATCGCAGACACCTTCAAAAGTTATCCTCGGCAACTCTAAATAATCACCACGGAGCGGGAACGGGATATGTTTTTCATTGGTAAGCCAATTCTCGGAGCTCGCTGTATTCACTGCCGGGAAAGAGTTCTTGGCTAAACCTGGAATTGCAACGACATCCCATTCGGCACCTTTTGCCATATGTACCGTCAAAATTTGCACAACGCCACGATGAACTTCCGGCGCACTGAGTTTAAGTCCACCTTCTTCGTCGGCTGCAATAGTTAGCCACTCCAAAAATTCCCGAGAATTGCCACCAGTTCTTTCAAACTTGGAAGCTTCATCTAAGAAGCGATCTAAATGGCGTCTACCTAATTGTGAGCCATCGCGCAGTGCAATTTCGGCATCGAGCGATAAGTAATTTTCAATTTCAACAATCAAATCAGTTATTTGCCCACCAGAGCGTGATCGTAATCTGCGAATATCGTTAGAAAAAGCAATGAGTCGTTGGAAACCCACCTCAGAAAATTCACTTCGCTCTGCGGTTTTGATTTCATCCAGAGCGTCAATAATGGAGCCAGCAAATTGGTCATCGGCTTCTAGTTGGTCAGGGTTTCCTTGCGCGATCTTCTTTATCAGGCTTTTACTATCTATTTTTACGCTCTTTGCAAATTCGCGCGAGTAAGAACCAAGGGCAGCAATATCGCGAGCGCCGAGGTTAATTCTGGGTCCAGTTAAATGGCGCATGAGCGATGAACCCGAATCTGGATCAACTACAACTTTCATCAAAGTAAGAATGTCGGCAACTTCAGGAATATGAATAAGTCCGCCCACGCCTATAACTTCAACCGGAATCTTCCGGGCACGGAGCGCTAATTCAATTTCAGTGATTTGTTTCCGAGTGCGCACTAAGACCGCGAAATTAGTTTTATCTTCTTCCTTCGCAGCCGCCCGCTCTGGTGCAAACCAGAGCGGTTCAAAGTACTCCGCAATAGCTTGCGCTTCTAACTCAAGATTTTCAAAATTTCCACAGGCGATATAGCCTACTCCTGCGCCAATGCGCGCTTTGAGTTGAAGAACTTCTTGCCCACCAAATTCTCTGATTTTCTTCGAAATCTCATTCGCAACTTCCAGAATCGCTACATCATTGCGGAAAGTCGTGGTAAGGGTAAAAGTTGCAGCTGCTCTGCCAAGTTGGTTTGGAAAATATTGCGCAAATGAGCGCATCGTTCCAGCGGAAGCCCCGCGCCATGTGTAAATAGCTTGGCTTGGGTCACCGACAGCCATAACCGGATGGCCGTTACCAAATAGACTCGAAAGCATCGCTACTTGGGATTGCGAAGTATCTTGATATTCATCTAGTAAAACAACTTTGTACTTAGCGCGTTCAAGTTCGCCCACATCTTTAAAATTTAGCGCGATTTTAGCGGCGATAGACATCTGATCATCGAAAGATAGCTCGCCGGCATCATGGCGGCGGTTTATGAAAGTTTCGACCATTTCTAAAATTGAATTGCGTTGGTGCGCAACTTTAATTGCACTCTTTATCGGTCCGTACATCGTTCCGGCCAAGCCTTCGAGAGTATCGATAATGCGTTGGCCTTCCTCGCGAATTCTTGAAATATCAACTCGGTGTTCTAGAACTTCCCTCGAAAGACCAATCAAATCTTTTATCACTGTCCCGACTGAACCTTCATTGCGGTATGCGTCATCGGGCCAATTGCGAACAACATCGGCCGCCATTTGCCATATTGCAGCTTCACCTAGCGGTTGGCCATCCGCGTCGATTCCTAACCGGATGGCATGCTCGCTTAATAATTTACCAGCGTATGCATGGTAGGTAGTAACCGTTGTCCGAGCGGCAAATTTCTGCTTAATTAAACCTGAAGCGCTCAACTCTCGCAAACGGCGGCGAATACGCGTTGAAAGTTCACCGGCAGCTTTGCGCGTAAAAGTTAAACCTAAAATCTCATCGGGTTGGACAAAATCATTAGCAACTAGATAGAGCACGCGATTGCTCATTGTTTCGGTCTTGCCAGATCCTGCACCGGCTATAACTATTGCGCTTTGGAGCGGATTTGTTTTTATGGAAACAATTTCGACTTGCTCATCGGTCAAAGCGTTAATTCTGGGATCAATTGTGCGTAGCGCTTCCACAATTACTTCTGGTGAAAACTTCTCCTTCATTGGATCACCGTCCGACCATCGCTCTGGAGCGGACAAGAGTTACGGACTGGGCACTTCTTACACCGCGAATTGATGGTGGCGGTAAATGAAGGCGCCCCCATGCCTTGGGCGATTGCTGAGATGCGGTCTATGAAATTATCTGGGTTAATAACCGATTGGGTTCGCCTGCTGACTTTGACCGTCTCTTTTGCTAAATAAACTAGTTCGGCACCGCTGGTAATTTGAGAGCTACTAATCTGGGCCAGCCCGCCTTTAATGACGCCTAATTGGTATGCGGCTAATTGCAAATTCTGGTCAATCTCTTTTGGTGAAACTACCTCTTGGCCGGTCTTGAAATCGATAATAAAGAGTGATCCATCAGCTTCGACTTCGATGCGATCAATATTTCCACGGATTAGCGCACGGCCAACTTCGACTTTGAAAGATTTCTCAACCGCTAAAACGTTTCGGTTGGTGGCGCTGTGATAGCGAATGAATCGAGTGAGAATTGTTGCTGCCCGCTCGTACGCGCTCGCGCTAACCCAACCTGAGTTTGGGTCAATTAGTTTCCAGGAAGAGCGGAGTGCTTGCGCTAACTCTGCTTCGGTGGTACCGGGAACTTCAACCATCCGTGCTGCGAAAGCATGGATGGCAGAACCTAGCAATTGCGCAGCGCTATCTCCATCGGTTCCGCCGTTACTTTGCAAGAACCATTTGAGGGCGCACTCTTCAAAACTTTCTAAACCGCTCGGTGAAAGCGGAACCAATTCCTCTTCTCTATAAATGGGTTGGTTGGTGCTCCGTGGAAGCGCACCCATCCAATTGGCAGGGCTAGCTAGCCCAATACCTTCATCCCATAAACGCTTAAGAATTGATGCCGCCTCTGTAGCGCTTTCGCCACTGAGTTGGCTCCGTAAATCTGCAACTAAAGCTGCCACCGTAATTGGTCTGGGAACTTCTGTGAATGGTTCTTCAAAACCTGCTCCAACGGTCCTAGCAAAGTCAAAAAACTCTGACGGCTCATCATCTTCTTTTGAAACGGCAGTGATAAATAGCGTTGATTTAGCTCGAGAAATTGCTACATGGAACAGGCGCTCTTCATCGCGTCGGAGCCCATTGGCTGCAATCACGCGCAGTTGAGCGCTTGGAATATCACTATGTCTAACCATCTCCACTAAACGTTCGGCGCCAAGGAGTGAACTACGTGCTTTTAGATTTGGCCAAACACCTTCTTGCACTCCGGCGATTGCGACAATCTCCCACTCGCGCCCCTTTGCGCCATGCACAGTAAGAATTTCGATGTAGCCAGACCTGGCACCTTTCGCGGTTATCACATCACCAGCAATTTCTGCAGTGGCTATCTCTTCAATAAAAGCTGCCGGCGTTGAGTGTGGGAAACGTTCGGAGTATCGCGCAGCAGAATCGAAGAGCGCCATCATGGCATCAAGGTTGCGATCAGCTACGCTGGCGCGAATGCTCTGGCGCAAGGATTGCTCACGCCAAGAGGTACTTAATTTAACTCCGTCATAATCCAAAGCGTTATCCCAAATCGCCCATAACAAATCTTCGGCTCGAGCGTTCACACGATGGACCGCTTTTCTAGCTTTACTCAACAGATCATGAACTCTCTGCAGCGATTGTGCGCCTTCGATAAATATTTCACCCTCATCAATTGCGCTAATCAACAACTCGCTTCCGGTACGTAGATCATCTTCTGAGCGAGTTGCAATTAGCGCTCGCCGGATACGACGGAGAGCTATGGAATCCGCTCCTCCGAATTCACTCAATAGAAGTTTCTCGCAAACCGCCAGATCCAACTTCTTTCCAACGCCAACTTGTGCAAGTAAAAGAAATGGGGCTATTGCGCTATTACGCGCGAGCGCTTCTAACTCGCTTGCTACGGGAATTCCCAGATGAACAAACGCTCGTCGTAGCGCACCAGTTATTGCGCCATGGTTTCGCACAATAACTGCCATATCTGAATATGGAATACCATCACGCAGATGTGCACTTCTAAATTGATGTGCAATAAAAGCTGCCTCTTCGCTCGCGCTTTTAAAGCGATGAATTTCTACGCTATCTCGCCTTATTTCACGCTTTTCGTCCGGCTTACGGTTAATGGTTTTCGTGTTGGAGAATTTCTTCCGCGCGAAATCTTCGCTCAACCGCGCTAGCGATGGCGAACTTCTAAACGAAGTTTTCAAAATAATTTCTCGAGCGTTATAGCTATCCAGCTCGGCCATTAACCCATCAGGGTCCGCGCCACGGAAACGCCCGACTGCGCTGTTAGGGTCGCCCGCAATCAAGAGGTCACTTCCTGCAATAAGTTTTAAGAGTTTCCGTTGGGCTGGATCGCTCTCTTGAAATTCATCAACCATGAGCGTGGTAAATTGGGCGCGTAGCTCTCCCAGTAGTTCTGGGTTGTTTTGCAAACGTTGTGATGCTGCTGTTACGATTTCCGTTGGATCAAGCCGCTCCTTTGCATCGCCAGCACCGAGTTCGCGCATGATCGAAGCTTCGGTATACCTTTCCCAAAAGTGCGAAGCTGCGGGCCAGAATTTTTCTCCGCGTTCTTTCCCAAGGTCTGCTAACTCTTGAAAACTTAACCCTCGTTCATTGGCACGCAACATCAAATCACGAAGCTCACGGACAAAACCGCGAGTTGTTAGCGCTGCTTTCAATTCATCGGGCCATTGAATCTGCGTGTCGCTCTCTAATAAGTCGCGAATAAATTTCTCTTGCTCTGGGCCAGATAATAAAATCGGATCTAAATCTTGCAAACTTTTTTTCTTCTTCAATATAGAGAAAGCGAGTGAGTGAAAAGTTCGTGCCAGCGGTTCAAACATTGTCGCCGTTGTTTGCAGCGCAATTGCATCACGTAATTGACTTGCACGTTCGCGATCAAAGGTAATTAGCAGAATCGAATTGGGGTTTTGCCCAGCGTTAATTCTCGCTAACGCGGCTGCAATTAAGAGTGAAGTCTTCCCCGTACCGGGAGCACCAAGGATTACTAGCGGAGAAGTGGTATCTAGATAAGCGCTGGTAACATCGTCGGGGAAAACTCGTCTGGCGATAGCTTCCTTTGGTGCTCTCACCAACCTAAAAACTTCTTTACTCACGTGCACCATTTAAGCGTACAAAACTGACAACTGGGGGTCAGTTGTGCGCCCATACGATGATTTGAGACAAAGTTAAGGAGAATCTCTTTCATGTCGAATCATCGAACGTTCAGCGAAGTGGTATTTCTACAGTCTTTAACAGTGCCTCACGCGGGAGTTAACAGCGCCAAAAGTGAGTAGTTTGGTGAGCTACGACTTTGAAACACTCTGACACAAGTCGGCGCGCCAATGTACCCAGAGAATGAGTGGAGTAACTTGGAATGGTAATTTGATTTCTTTTAAGATCAAGCACCTGTCGCACCTGTCGCACCTGTCGCACCTGTCGCACCTGTCGCACCTGTCACCGACACGCAATCTAACCTTATATATCCTGAAATGCGCATGCGAGGGATCAACGTATTTCTTCTTTCAAAAAACAGTACCCCTTATTAAGTGATTGCTTTACAGTGTAACTACGAGGAAGATATATACGGACTCAAAGAATTCAAAGAATTCAATCGTAATGAAGTTAAGGTGAACCTCTAAATGTCAAAAAGAAAAATCAGCCCGAAATCTCTTTTTCTAATAGTCGCAGTGGCGCTTGCGTTCTCAACTGTGCAGATTCAAGGAGCCGCCGCCGCACATAAACCTGCCCTCGACGCCGCCCTCGCCACCTACAGCGCTGCCCTCGCCAAAGCTGATGCCACCTACAACGCCGCCCTCGCCACCGCCGCCGCCACTCTCGCCGCCGCCCTCGCCCTCGCCACCGCCGCCCTCGACGCCGCCGACGCCATCGCCAAAGCCACCGCCGCCCTCGACGCCGCCGACGCCACCTACGCCAAAGCCAGAGTCGACTACACTGCCGTCAGGAACGACAACGCCGAACTCTGCCGCGCCGGCAACGCCGGCAACGTCATCGCCGCCAGAGCCTGCTTCAATATCATCACCACCGCCATGTTCGTCCTCTCCGTCGTCGAGAACGCCCGCGACGCCCTACGTTGGCCGCTCGCCCACGCTGAAGCTGCCGCTAAAGCCGCCGGCGGCTTTGACGCCGCCGCCGCCGCCGCCGCCAAAGCCGCCTACAACGCCGCTGCCGCTACTGCCGCCACCGCCATCGCCAAAGCCTACGCCGCTGCCCTCGCCACCGCCGACGCCGCCATCGCCGCCTACGGCGCCGCCATCGACGCCAAGTTTGCGACTCGGACTCCGCCGGTGTTAAAACCCAAACCAGTTTCGTTGAAGTCTGTTTCAAATGGTTGCGGTGGCGGTGAGCCTCACACCAATCCGCAATTCTTAGACACCGCCACTTTCTCCCCTGTCTTCGGGGACAAATTGACAGTTAACTTCCGTCTAGCCTGTAATGTCCATGACGCTGGTTACTCAGGTGTGCTCGTCCGCAATCCATTGCATCTCAATAAGGAAGTCGACTTCAGCAGGTGGTCCCGGGAAGAGTTGGACAAACTCTTCTTGTTCAATTTGAAAAAGATGTGTAGGGAGCAACTCCAGGGGAGCCCCTTGCTAAGAACTAAATGCTATGCGCGTGTACATACGTACTATGCCTTCGTACGTCTCGTCGGCGAGAAATACTTCAACGCAAACCCAATCACCCCTGGCACTGATACTCACAGGTGGCGAAGCAAATTCTAAAACGTCGCCGTCGCCGTCGCCAAAGTCAGAGCCAAAGTTAGAGCCTACAAAGCTCGCTTTGAAGTCAGACAGCCCCCCGCCGTCACCTCCACCAGGGGTTAACCCCCCTAGTTAAAAAATTCCTCCTCCTTCACCGCCCTCGGCCTCGGCATCGTCGGCATTAAGAAATCAACTAGGAAAAAAGGAAACCGTAAATGTCAGATAGAAAAATTAGCGCCGCCGCCATCGCCGCCGCCATCGCCGCCGCCTACGCCAGCCACACCAGCCGTAGATGTTTGATTCAGTCGAAACATATTTCGACTGATTTAATCTTTCTTTACTTGAATAAGTAACATAACTCGACAAGCCCAGAACCCCTTCCTGAATAAGCAACATAACTCGGCAAGCCCAGAACCCCTTCCTGAGACAACCCTGAGAGCGAGAATTACACCCTCGTAGAAACGTGGTACAGATACTCCTAGGAGGTTGATCTCTTAGCCTTGAACTCGGCACTGAACTTACGACGATTCGACATGAAAGAGATTCTCCTTAACTCTGTCTCAAATCATCGTACGGGCGCAGTTGAGTGAAATCAAAGCTGGCTTTGATTAGCTTTCTTGGCGCGCGAGGTAAGACGCGCGCGTTCTGCGCCGCTTAGGATGACTTTGCGAATTCGCACCACTGCTGGGGTAACTTCAACGCACTCATCCTCGCGACAGAACTCCAAAGCGCCTTCCATATTTAGCCGTTTGGGTGGAATCAATCGTTCGGATTCATCGGTACCGGATGCACGCATGTTGGTGAGTTTCTTTTCGCGGACACAGTTAACGTCCATATCATCTGAACGTGAGTTCTCACCGATGACCATACCTTCATAAACTTCGTCGCCCGGTGCCACGAAAATACTTCCACGATCTTGGATACCGTACAAGGCATAACTGGTTACTGCGCCCATTCGATCAGAGACAAGTGAACCTGTGGAACGGGTACGTAACTCTCCATGCCAAGCTTCGTAACCATCAAAAACGTGGTGCAGTAAACCAGTTCCACGTGTTTCAGTTAAGAACTCTGTTCGGAAACCAATTAAGCCACGAGATGGAACACGGTAATCTAGCCGAATCCAACCGGTGCCATGGTTGACCATTTGCTCCATGCGTCCTTTCCGTAGCGCCATCAATTGAGTGAGCACACCTAAGTAAGCTTCGGGGGCATCAATTGTTAAGCGCTCCATCGGTTCGTGTAATTTGCCATCAACCATTTTAGTAACAACCTGTGGCTTACCAACCGTTAATTCGAAACCTTCGCGCTTCATAATTTCAACGAGGACTGCAAGTTGAAGTTCTCCGCGACCTTGAACTTCCCAGGTATCAGGACGTTCGGTGTTTAGCACACGTAATGAAACATTACCAACTAGCTCTGAATCTAGCCGGCCTTTTACTTGGCGCGCAGTGAGTTTGCTACCGCTCTTTCCAGCTAGAGGTGAGGTGTTAATTCCGATAGTCATAGAAATTGAAGGCTCATCAACGATGATCAGTGGCAAAGCGTGTGGGTTTTCTATATCTGCCAGCGTTTCACCTAAAGCAATAGTCGCAATTCCTGCCACCGCAATAATGTCACCCGGGTGAGCCTCTAAAGTTGGAACGCGTTCCAGGGCTTCAGTAATCAAAAGTTCTGAAACTTTTACCCGTTCTGTTGTTCCATCACTTTTAATCCAAGTAACTTGTTGTCCTTTTCTGATAACACCTTCCCGCACGCGACATAGCGCTAGGCGACCAAGGAAAGGAGAAGAGTCTAGGTTAGTAACGTGAGCTTGCAGCGGTGCACCTTCATGATAAACCGGTGCTGGAATTGCAGCGAAGATTGTGTCGAATAAAACATCGAGATTTTCTTCTTCGGGCATGTCACCATCTGCTGGGCGAGTAAGTGATGCACGGCCGGCTTTGGCCGATGCATAGACGATCGGAAATTCAATTTGACCTTCGTTAGCATCAAGATCAAGGAAAAGTTCGTAGGTTTCATCAACAACGGCTGCGATGCGTGAATCATGGCGATCTACTTTATTTATTACTAAAATCACGGGCAAGTTCTTCTGAAGAGCTTTGCGCAGAACGAAACGAGTTTGTGGAAGTGGACCCTCTGAGGCATCCACCAGCAAAATAACGCCATCAACCATTTCAAGTCCGCGTTCAACTTCCCCGCCAAAATCTGCGTGGCCCGGAGTATCGATAATATTTACAATCGAATCTCCCCGCTTAACAGCAGTGTTCTTAGCAAGAATCGTAATTCCTTTTTCGCGCTCTAGATCCATTGAATCCATCATCCGTTCTTGGCCTTCACCTTGCTTCTTATAAGCAGCGAAAGCGCCAGATTGCCATAACATCGCATCAACAAGGGTGGTCTTTCCGTGGTCAACGTGCGCAATGATGGCCACGTTACGCAAGTTATCGCGCGTCTTAAGCGGTAAGTTTTTTAGGTGTGCTTGTACTCTAGACATTGAATCGGAACTCCACTACGTCTCCATCTTGCATGATGTAATCCTTGCCTTCCATGCGCACTTTCCCTTTCGCTTTTGCCTGCGCGAGTGAGCCGATGCTCACTAAATCGTCAAAGGAGAGAACTTCTGCTTTGATAAAACCTTTTTGGAAATCAGTATGAATAACCCCTGCTGCCATTGGCGCGGTGTCGCCCTTATGAATTGTCCAAGCGCGTGCCACTTTCGGACCGGCAGTTAAATAAGTTTGCAGACCTAAGGTGCGAAAACCAACGCGGGCAAGCGTGGCAAGACCTGGTTCGGTTAATCCGATTGACTGCAAAAGTTCGAGCGCATCTTCATCGCTTAACTCAACTAGCTCAGCTTCAGTTTTAGCGTCTAAGAAAATTGCTTCAGCCGGTGCCACCAGAGCGGCTAGCGAGTTACGCAGCGCGTCATCGTTAAGCTCGGCTACATCAACGTTAAAAACATAAAGGAAAGGTTTCGCCGTTAATAAATGGAGTTCGGCTAGCTCAGGTAGATCGATATTGGAGCTGGAAAGCGGTTTTCCGCTCGCTAGATGGGCTTGGGCAGCTTTGAGCGCATCAAGTACTGGTTGGCGTTCTCGATTTACCCGCGCCTCTTTCTCAATTCGCGGCAAAGCTTTTTCAAGGGTCTGTAAATCTGCCAGCGCTAGCTCAGTGTTGATAGTCTCCAAATCGCTAGCTGGATCTATCCGACCATCGACATGGAGAACATCCACATCGCTGAAAACTCGAATTACTTGACAGATCGCATCGGATTCACGAATAGTCGCCAAGAACTTATTTCCAAGTCCAGCACCAACGGAGGCCCCTTTAACGATGCCAGCAATATCAACAAAGGAGACGGTGGCGGGGAGAATCTTCGCTGAGCCATAAATAGCGGCTAATTTAGCCAAGCGCTCATCTGGAACTCCGACCACTCCGATATTGGGTTCGATCGTGGCAAAGGGGTAGTTAGCAGCTAAAACGTTATTTTTTGTCAACGCATTAAAAAGGGTCGACTTTCCCACATTTGGCAGACCTACGATTCCAATTGAGAGGCTCACGAGGAGTAGAGCCTACGCGGAATTGTCACCCCTTCCTGCCACGATAGCGTTATGTCCACTCAAGTAGTGACCTTGCTCATTGGTCTTTTCATCGGTTTAGGCTTTGGTTTACTCATTTCCTCACTGAAAAAGGGCGCGCCGGCTGCGCTGCTCGCTGATTACAAGCTCCAACTCGAAGCCGAACGCCAAAAAACCGAGAGCGCCATCAAAGTAAACGCTGAATTTGTTGCGATGAAAGAGTCAGTTCAAAAGTTAAGTCAGCAGAGCAGCGATGCTAATCGCGCTCGCACGCAAGCGGAAACGAAACTTGAAACAACGATTAATGAGATGCGTCGTGCAAGTGAATCAATTTTCGATGAAACGAAGAAGATTGCGAGCGCGCTTTCAAATAGCCAAACTCGCGGAAAATTCGGTGAAGCTCAACTCGAACTATTGTTGCAATCAGCTGGACTTCGCGAAGGCCACGAATACTCTCGACAAAAATCTACCACCGATGCCGATTCATCCGGCATTCCAGATATCACTGTGGCGATGCCCGGCGGAAGCACCATATTTATTGACTCTAAATTCCCTTTCGATCGCTTCCTGGAAGCTTTTGGAACGGAAGTTCAAAGCGAACGGAGCGCGTTCTTAGCTCAACACAGTAAAGATTTGATGAAACATGTCGAAGCGCTAGCAAAACGCGGATACCACAAATCCCAAAACTCTCCTGATTTTGTAATCTTATTCGTTCCTTTTGAAACGTTACTAAGTGAGGCTCTCTGCAGTGATAAAGATTTCCTTGAGAAAGCTTTTAAAGTTGGCGTAACAATTGCAACTCCTACTTCGATGATGGCCTTGCTTCGCACCATCGGTTACATCTTTACTCGAAATAAATTAGCCGAAAACGCCGATGAGATTCAAAAGGTGGCGAGCACATTCTTAAAGAACATCACGCTGCTCCATACTAAAATTATCGCGGTGGGTAAAGCGATTTCATCAACATCGAAAGCTTACGAAGATCTCATTCCAACAGCGGAGAAGACTGTGCTAAGTCCAGCGCGCAGAATTCATAATTTAGGTGTATTGGGTGATAAAGATAAACTAGCCCTGGAATACCCAGCAGCTCCCGGAAGTGTGCGCGAGTTTAATAGCGATAACACAATTGAAAGCGATGGAGAGTACATTGATGCGCAAGAAGTAGTAGAAGAGGAGTAATGATGAGCAACACGCGAATATCAAACGCTCGAAAGTTCACTATCCAAGGACCAGGACTTAAGCGAGAAGGCGTTGTTCTGCTCCAATTTCTCGCCATTTTTTTCACCACCTTGGTAGAGAGTTGGTTACGTGGAGGTGTCGGTTTCGTCACCGGTTCTGTAATTTGCGCTGCGTTGTACGGTGGAATCCGTTTTGGTCGAAAAGGAACTATCTACGTCAGCGTGGTCACGCCACCGCTAGCTTTTGCAGCCTCAACTCTATTTTCGGTAGCGCTTCTCAATGGTTTCCAACTCTCGCGCGTTGGGATTGATTTCATCGCATCCCTGGCAAGTGCAGCGCCATTCTTAATTATTAGCGCTCTATACGGCTGGTTTATTTACTTCAATGCAAAAGCGAAGAGCCGGCCAACGCGGTAGAAAAATTTAAACTTGTTCCGTAGCTTTCATATCTCTGCGTAACTCATGCGGCAAAGAAAAAACCACAGATTCCTCGCGCGCAGTAACCGTTTCAACATCGCTAAAACCACGCTGGGCAAGCCAAGCTAATAAATCATTTACTAAAATCTCTGGCACCGAAGCGCCACTTGAGACCCCAATGCTCTCCACGCCTGCTAACCATGCCTCATCCACTTCTTCTGCAAAATCAATGAGATGCGCACGCGGGCAACCGTACTCCAGCGCAACTTCAACTAAACGAACGGAATTCGAAGAGTTCTTCGATCCGACAATTAAAACTAACTCGGCCATTGGAGCAATCGCTTTGATGGCTTCTTGGCGGTTTTGCGTGGCATAACAAATGTCATCACTTGGTGGATCTTGAATATCTGGGAAACGTTCCTTTAAAATCTTCACCGTCTCCATCGTCTCATCCACGCTCAAGGTGGTCTGAGACAACCAGACAAGTTTCTTGCCGGGCGTCGGCTCAACTGTGCGGGCACCAGCAAGACCATCGATGATTTTTACGCTACCAATTGCCTGCCCTGCCGTACCAACAACTTCTTCATGTCCGTGATGGCCAATTAATAAAATTTCAGCGCCTTCGCCAGCAAAACGTTTCGCTTCTTTGTGAACTTTTGTGACAAGTGGACATGTGGCATCAATCGTTTTCAAATTTCTAAGCCGAGCTTCTTCATAAACTACTGGAGCAACACCGTGAGCTGAGAAAACAACAGTTTGGCCTTCTGGAACTTCGTCGGTTTCATTAACGAAAATAGCTCCTCGGGCTTCTAGCGATGCGACCACATATTTGTTATGAACAATCTCTTTGCGCACATAGACAGGTGCGCCATATAAACTCAGCGCTTTTTCAACGGTAATAACTGCGCGGTCAACTCCGGCACAATATCCGCGAGGCGCGGCTAGGAGAACTCTCTTGCCCATAAGGGGAGTCTATTAGGATCGCAACATGTTCGAAACTTCAAGTGAATCTCCGGCTTCGGTCCGAACCGTCACTGAGGCGATTAAAGAATATGTAGATCGCTTAGGTGAAATCTGGGTCGAAGGTGAAATCTCTGAACTTAACGAACGGAGCGGCACTATGGCGTTTATTCGCCTGCGCGATACTAGCGTTGATATGTCGCTCTCGGTGATGTGTCACCGTTCTGTTTTGGCAACGGTAGCGCCACTTCCGCCAAATGCCCGTGTTGTACTTTTGGCAAAAGCGTCGTGGTATACAAAAAATGGATCATTAACGCTATCTGCTCGAGAAATTCGCCAAGTCGGCGTTGGTGAGCTACTCGCGCGGCTGGAAGCCCTTAAAAATATTCTTGCCGCTGAAGGTCTCTTTAACGCCGATCGCAAAGTTGGCCTTCCTCTCCTGCCTGACACCATCGGATTAATTTGCGGTCGCAATACCGATGCAGAGAGAGATGTGGTAGAAAACGCTAAACGTCGTTGGCCAAACGTTAAATTTGAAATTCGTGAAGTTGCCGTGCAAGGCGCAGCTGCAGTTACTGAAGTTTCCGAAGCGCTGCGCGAATTAGAGGCTAATAAGAACGTTGATGTCATTATCATTACGCGCGGAGGTGGTTCTTTTGAAGATTTACTTCCATTTAGTGATGAGGGTTTAGTTCGTTTAGCTGCATCGTGTAAAACGCCAATTGTCAGCGCTATTGGACATGAAAAAGATTCACCACTACTTGATCTCGTTGCCGATTTCCGCGCATCGACTCCGACCGATGCCGCAAAACGAGTGGTGCCAGATATCGCAGAAGAGCACGCGTTAATTTCGCAACTGCGCAATCGGGCACGCCGCACTCTCATAAACCGAATCGACTTGGAAAGTGTTCGAATTAAACAATTACGAGATCGTCCCGTAATGCGTGATCCAATAGTTCTTATAACTTCGCGAGAAGAGGAAAAAAATGGGCTACGCGAGAGAGCTACCCGTGAATTTTCCAACCAATTAAAAGTCGCACGCGAAGAGTTAAAACATATAAAGGCGCGAATCCTCTCCTTATCTCCCCAAGCCACGTTAGATCGCGGGTACTCAGTTGTGCAGTTAAGTAGCGGCGAAATCGTGCGCGACCCCAAGAAATTAAAAGCAGGCGACCTCTTGCGTCTCCGTTTAGCCCTCGGTGAGGCGCAAGCGAGGGCAATTGGGTACGTTAAGGAGTAGATTGAGCTCATGTCCACCGAGAAAAAATTGAGTTACGAAAGCGCTCGAGATGAGTTAGCAGAGGTTGTGAGCGCCCTTGAAACTGGCGGAGCAACCTTAGAGGCCTCGCTCAAGCTTTGGGAACGCGGTGAAGAGTTAGCCAAGATTTGCCAAGAATGGCTCGATGGCGCACGGAAGAAACTTGACGCAGTAAAGCCAACTGGTGAATAAGAATGACCCCAATTTTTTCCTACTCTGATCTCTTGCCAATAGGAGAAGACCAGACCAAGTACCGGCTCATAAGTACCGAAGGTGTCTCAACCCTTAAATTAGGTGGGCGCGAATTTTTGCAAGTTGAAGCGCGCGCTCTTGAACTTCTTTCTTCAGAAGCTATCCACGATATTTCGCATTATTTGCGGAGCGAACACTTACAACAATTAGCAAATATCGTTAAGGATCCTGAAAGTTCACCAAATGATCGATTTGTCGCAACAGATTTATTGAAGAATGCCAATATTTCTGCAGGTGGGATCTTGCCAATGTGCCAAGACACTGGCACTGCAATTGTCATGGGCAAGAAAGGTCAATACGTTTTAACAACATCAAAAGATGAAGTTGCTATCTCGCGCGGAATCTATAACGCATATACCAAATTCAATTTTCGATATTCGCAAATGGCGCCGGTTACGATGTGGGAAGAGAAGAACACCGGCAATAACTTGCCTGCTCAAATTGAAATTTATGCCGATTCAGATCACGCCGATGAATACAATTTCTTATTCATTGCAAAAGGTGGCGGCAGCGCTAACAAATCTTTCCTCTACCAAGCAACGAAGGCGGTTCTTAACCCGACCTCATTCATGGTTTGGCTCGAGGAGAAGCTACGCTCCATCGGTACTGCAGCATGTCCGCCATATCATTTAGCAATCGTCATCGGTGGAACAAGCGCCGAGCAGACTGTTAAAACAGCAAAGCTTGCCAGCACAAAGTACTTGGATTCGCTGCCAACCAGCGGTGATGCGACCACTGGACGCGGTTTCCGCGATATTGAACTGGAGGCCCAAGTTCTTGAATTGACTCGAAAGTTAGGCATTGGTGCACAGTTTGGCGGTAAATATTTCTGCCACGATGTTCGCGTTATCCGCTTGCCTCGCCATGGAGCATCGCTTCCCATCGCGCTTGCAGTCTCATGTTCGGCAGATCGCCAAGCGAAAGCCAAAATTACTAAAGCTGGAATTTTCTTGGAAGAGTTAGAACGCGATCCGGCCCACTTCTTACCTGAAACCACTGGCGCCCAACTTGGCGATAGCGTTGTGGAAATTGATTTAAACCAACCTATGGCAGCAATTCAAGCCGAACTATCTAAACATCCAGTGAAAACACGCCTATCTCTGACTGGAACGCTAGTGGTAGCGCGCGATTTAGCTCACGCAAAAATTAAAGAAGCGATGGACGTTGGCGCGCCAATACCAGAGTACTTAAAAGATTACGCCGTATATTACGCGGGCCCAGCAAAAACTCCGGCCGGCTATATCTCTGGATCTTTCGGCCCAACCACCGCAGGGCGGATGGATTCCTACGTTGAGTATTTCCAATCTAAGGGTGGCTCTCTCGTCATGTTGGCAAAAGGTAATCGTTCAAAAGTTGTAACCGACGCTTGTAAAAGCCATGGTGGTTTCTATCTCGGATCAATCGGTGGCCCTGCTGCTCTCCTTGCGCTCGAGTGCATTAAGCGCGTGGAAGTTTTAGATTTTAAGGAGTTGGGAATGGAAGCGGTCTGGAAAATTGAGGTGGTTAATTTCCCAGCCTTCATCGTCGTTGACGATAAAGGCAATGATTTCTTTGCGCAAACTTCTAAGCCACTAACGATTGGCTCGAAACCGGATTAATACATGTTGTGAGATCTAAACTTGGCCCAAGCCGCGCACGGAGTCTCATAGCGAATCGAGATGTAGCGAAGCCCCCAACGAATTTGAGTAACTGGATTGGTGCGCCAATCAGTTGCGATGACATCCATCTTTTTCGCTGGCAACGCTTGTGGAATTCCATGTGCGCCAGAGATCTTGTTACGAGCTTTGTAATTCCAATTGCTCTCTTTTGTCCATAATTTATTGAGGCAGGAATATTGAGCGCCTCCCAAACCGTACTTTTCGGCCAAAATAGCCTTAGCCACTTTCTTGGCACCAATTGGAGTACGGGCCATTTCAACTTGGCGGCTTAAGCTTGAAACTAGAGCTAGCTCGGTTGAGAAAATCGATCCAGAGGTATTGGAGGCAAGGGTAAATTGGCTGTAGAGCGCGGCAGCGGTAGCGGCTGGCGCTTGGAGTACGCCAATGGCGGTTTCATCGCTTAAAGTTAAACTGCTCGTTGCTGGAAATTCAAAACCATAGGCGCTTGGGTTGGCACCAGCCAAGAGAAGCGCGGAAGCGATGAGCGCCCAGACGGCCAGAGGCCGAGCTTTAACTCTATTCATTGCCACCCCTTTAGCTCTAGATACTTTTGCCCAAGCGCGCTCAGCCTCAACAAAGTAAGGCCAAATACCATCAGGGAAGGGCTCTAGAATGACAAGGCGGAGCGACATCGGCAAATCTATCTACGCATGGGTCGCAAATTCACAGAAACGAGCGTTTCTTAATTTGAGTAAAAGCGCAGGTCGGCAAGGGTAATGTCCGAATTGTCGTAAATGTGAGTGTGACTTTCTTTTTAGCTAGTTTGTGATTGGGCCTTCCAACATTTCGGTAACTAGGGCGGCGATTGGTGAACGTTCACTCCTAGTTAAAGTCACGTGAGCAAAAAGTGGATGGCCTTTCAAGGTTTCGACAACTGCCACAACTCCATCATGGCGACCAACTCGCAAGTTATCGCGCTGGCTTACATCATGAGTGAGTACAACCCGTGAACCTTGGCCGATTCGAGAAAGCACAGTTAAGAGAACTCCACGCTCTAAAGATTGCGCTTCGTCAACAATCACAAATGAGTCGTGCAGTGAACGTCCACGAATATGAGTCAGCGGCAGAACTTCGATTAAGCCTCGATCGATAATTTCATCGATAACTTGTTGGCTAACCAGAGAGCCTAAAGTGTCAAAGACTGCTTGTGCCCACGGCGACATTTTTTCACCTTCACTACCTGGCAAGTACCCAAGCTCTTGCCCGCCGACTGGGTAGAGCGGGCGGAAGATGAGAACTTTCTTATGCAACCGTTTCTCCATCACCGCTTCAAGTCCAGCACAGAGCGCGAGCGCGCTCTTACCAGTTCCTGCTCTTCCGCCGATGGAAACAATCCCAATACTTTCATCGAGTAATAAGTCGAGCGCAATTCGTTGTTCGGCGCTTCGACCGTGCAAACCGAAAGCGCTTCTATCTCCCCGAACTAATTGCAACTGCTTATCCGATGTTATGCGAGCCAAGGCCGAGCCACGATCCGAGTGGAGAACAACTCCGGTATGAATCGGCAGCTCATGGGCACACTCATGATCAGCTCGCTCAGTGGAGTACAAATCGTCAATCACACTTGAACCAACGCTTACTTCAACTACTCCAGTCCAACCGCTACTACTAACGAGTTCAGCCAAGTACTCTTGCGCCTCAACGCCGACCGCAGATGCCTTTACGCGCAGGGGCAAATCTTTGGTAACGAGTACAACCCGCTTCCCATCGGACATGAGGTTCTTAGCAATTGCCAAGATGCGAGAATCGTTTGTGCCATCGCGGAGAAAACCGTGTGGCAAAGTGCTCAAATCACTGTGATTGAGTTCCACCGAGAGCGTGCCGCCTGCTTCGGTAATTGTCAGTGGCCGATCGAGGCGCCCATGTGAAACACGGAGATCATCAAGGGCGCGCAGGGCGGCGCGCGCAAAGTAGCCGAGTTCAGGATGGTCGCGCTTACTCTCTAGCTCACCAATTACGACGATTGGAATTATTACTTCATGTTCGGCGAATTTTCGAAGCGCGCCCGGATCGGCCAGCAGAACACTGGTATCTAAAACAAAGGTTTTTTTAACGCTCGCAATCTTAGAAGCCAACGCTCTGGTCTCGCAATCTTTAGTTACTCGGATATGAAAAAGGTAGAACCAATACCTATAACTTTTGTGGCGACACGCAACTCGGAAATGAAAATTCTTAGGGGATGCGTTAACTTCCAAATCGACGTTGGCGTAGCGAATAAGAACGCAAAGCACGTAAGAAATCTACTCGCCTAAAATCTGGCCAATATGCTTCGCAGAAATAGAACTCGGATTGCGCGCTCTGCCACAACAAGAAGCCACCGAGACGCTGTTCGCCAGAGGTACGAATTAATAACTCTGGATCGGGTTGGCCAGCGGTGTAGAGAAAGTTAGAAATCTTATCAGTTGAGAGGTTAGCTTTTGCGCTCGATAAATCGTGGCCCAACTTCTCTTCTTCACTCATGAAAGCTTTAACTGCATCGACAATCTCGCGGCGCCCGCCATAGCCGATTGCGATATTTACCTCCGGCCCATCGCTTCGACAAGATTTTACTCCGGCGAGTTTTTCTCCTAGCCACGGCGGTAGCAAATCTAACGCTCCTACTATTTTTATATTCCAGCGACCTGTTGCAACGAGTTCATCGACAGTCACGCCAATTATTTTCAAGAGCGCATCTATCTCTTCTTGGCTCCGTTTAAAATTATCAGTTGAGAGTAACCAGAGCGTTACAACGCGAACTTTGGCTTCTTCGCACCACCCAAGGAAATCGATAATCTTATTTGCACCAGCTCTGTGACCTTTCGGATCGCCATCGCTTGGATTCTCTTTCGCCCAACGCCTATTTCCATCAAGAATTACCCCAACATGGTGGGGGGTTTTTGAGAAATCTAACGCGCGAACAAGGCGCCGCTCATAGAGTGGATAGAGCAGCGACGCGCCGAACTTACGAATACCTTTTAACAACGCGCCGCTCGGCAATCAAAGATGCAACAGGTAGAGTTCCGGCCAAAATTAAACCTAACATTTTAGTGATTGGCCAGTTCGCTTTAAACGAGAAAGAAATCGCAGTTAAAATATAAACTGGGTAGAGGTAACCATGAACTATGGGAATCCATATGATTTGGAGCGCGAGATCAGGGTTATCAAAGAGATATTTGAATGGTATATAAACGAACCAGAGGAGCAAAGACATGGCTCCGGAAATAATTGCCATTATTCGAAAACGCTTTACTGCACCGCTCATGTCACTTCCCCTTTGCCCCTTTATTTGCTAGCGTCTTAACTCTAGGACTTCTGAAGCCGTTTTTGATAGAACGGTAAGCCCAAAACAACGAGCGCCATAAGCCACCAGACCACCACATATGAAAGATGTTGCCAATAAAAACCGGGGATTCGAGAGTGCAATTTCTCTGGAACAAGGCGGGTTCTATCTATCGCGGTATTACCATAGCGCTCACTCGCAGCCAAGATGTATCCGTCGTAGAGATCTAAATCAGTTTTCGAGACCAATACTGCGCTATCAAGGCGCGAGATGGATCCGAGTGCGCTCTCGGCGCGATCTTCGACTTGGTGATCAATTAATTGACCAGTTAAATCAATAACTGCAAGTTCTGGAAACTCCGAGCTCTTCAATCTCTCGGACCACAAGCCACGAACTACGACAATGGCAGATTTCTCATCTACTTGAAGGAGGGAGGCTTCCCAAGTGGAAGTTTTACCGCTTCCATCAACTTGGTTAGGTGCACGAAAGCTCGCCACGTAGCGACCTGAGGTAGTGACCCTTCGATTCATTGCTACAGGCGGAAGAGTTATACGCGATTGGGTAATTGAAGTTAGCGCAACTGGGGTTTGGTCAACGTTTTGGGCATTCTTCAAACTCTCTTTTAGCGCACCAGCACGATCTAACTGCCAAAAACCTAAACCAATAAAGAGCCCTGCCATGAGAAGCACCGCAGCGGCTTGAAATAATTTTTGAAGAAGAGAGCTACTCGCCGCTTGAGTCATCAGTGCGATCAATGTTATTGAAGCGCTTATAGAAATTACGAAGTAAGAAAACCACTGCCCCTATCAAAATAGCAAGCGTGAGCGAACCTGCGATACTCGTATCAATATCTTTTGGCATGCAATAATCATGCCATGCAAAGTGAAGCGCCATTCTCATTCAACGCGCGCTATGGCGTTGAAAGTAAACCAAGATGGGTGGTTCCAGCCATAGTTATCGCCCTTATCGGCTTGCCGTGGATTACTTGGGCTGGTATGCACCACTCCAAGCCGCAGATTCGCTCATACTTGATTTCATTTGCTCCAAGTAGCGACCGCGAAATCGCTCTTCGTTACTCGATCGAGCGGCAAAGCCCTGAGGTGGCAATTATCTGCACTCTGGTGGCCAGAGATATTGATAAAAACGTTGTGGGGCAAATAGATGACCCAATCGCTGGCGGTGCCGGAAAAGTTGAGCGACGGATAACAATTCCTACGCGAAGCGAAGCAGTTAATGCTGATGTAATCCGTTGTCGCACTGCCTAGCCAATGCGATACCGTTATCCCCTATGAGTTCACAAACTTGGCTTACCCAAGAAGCTGCAGATCGCTTGCGCGCTGAACTCGCGCGCCTTGAATCTGTTGGAAGGCGCGAAGTAATTGCTAAAATCGAAACAGCTCGCGCCGAGGGTGACTTGAAGGAGAACGGTGGCTACCACGCTGCGCGCGATGAACAAGGCAAGATGGAAGCACGAATTCGTCAATTAAAACAGATGTTGGAAAACGCACATATTGGAACACCGCCGCCCAGCGCCGATGGAACGGTCGGAGTCGGAATGGTTGTTACCGCTGAAATCGCTGGCGATGAAATGAAGTTTCTCTTGGGTTCACGTGAAATCTCCTCCGGGGATCTAGATGTTTATAGCGAGAATTCTCCACTCGGCGCTTCCGTTTTGGGCGTGAAAATCGGAGGCACAGTTTCTTACACTGCCCCAAGCGGGCGAGAAATCAAAGTAGTAATTAAAGCTGCAGAGTTTTACGCTTAGCGGTAGGCGCTGCCCTCGACTGCAAGGGCTGTTCTGTTGTTAAGGCTTCTTTATTGTTGCTTTGGCTTTGGCTGAGGATTTATCTGCTTTGGCTTTGGCTTTGGCTGAGGATTTATCTGCTTTGGCTTTGGCTTTGGCTTTAGCTTTATCTGCTTTGGCTTTGGCTTTGGCTTCATCTGCTGCAGCCTTGGCTGAGGCTTTATCTGCTTTGGCTTTGGCTTTGGCTTCATCTGCTGCAGCCTTCGCTTTGGCTTTATCTGCTGCAGCCTTGGCTTTGGCTTCATCTGCTGCGGCCTTTGTTGGGCTAGGTGTTGGGCTAGGTGTTGGGCTAGGTGCGGCGGCGGCACAGGTGGCGGCAGAGGCACCAGAACAGGCGGCGGAGGCAGCCGGTGCAACGAGCGTGCCAACGCCGAGTGAGGCGATGAGTGCGAAGACTATGCCGGCCGCGGTTCTCTTGACTTTACCCTGAGCCTTGAGTTGAGTTGGCAAAGGATGGGCAGTAGTGCGTGAGAATAACCTTATGTAAAAGTCTAAGACGCTCATATATTTCATAATATAAACTTAAAATAAAGTGCGCTTAACGTCAATAGGCGCTGCGCTCGATTTAGTTGACGGGTGTATTTAGTGTCATGCCACTAGTAAACTTTTTATCTTCTCGCCTTGTCGTACAAATTTTGCCCAGGAATTAGCGAATCTAACTCAATTCTTTGCCAGATAAAAGCAGGGTAAACTAACTAAATAAGCGTAAGGCCGGGCAATGAATACTTCAGAACCCTCACTGCTATTGAAGGGCCAAACTTGCCAGAGAACGGACCGGTAAAAGAGCACACTCACCGCGAGATCATGGCCATCTTGGGTGCCCTAATGACCGGAATGTTCCTGGCAGCCTTAGATCAAACTATCGTTTCAACGGCGCTAAAGAATATTGTCGAGGAGTTCAACGGGCTGGAACACTACACATGGGTTGTTACGGCATACCTTTTAACTGCGACCGCTGCTACCCCTCTATATGGAAAAATCTCTGATATTTACGGGAGACGTATTGTTTTTCAATTTGCCATTGTTACTTTCTTAATCGGTTCTCTCCTAGCCGGTGCCTCCCAGAACATGGGTCAACTCATCGCAACTCGCGCGCTGCAAGGCGTTGGAGCCGGTGGCTTGATGGCACTTACCTTCATAATCATTGGTGACATCGTTTCGCCACGCGAGCGTGGTCGCTACCAAGGATATTTCGGTGCAGTGTGGGGGCTCGCATCGGTTGCCGGCCCACTACTAGGCGGCTTCTTCTCAGACCATACAACAATTCTCGGTATCGCTGGCTGGCGCTGGATTTTCTATATCAATATTCCTTTTGGAATCGCCGCCTTACTTATTACCTCAGCGGTACTGCATATTCCTAAAGTCAAACGCGATCACTCTATCGATTATTTAGGCGCGCTCCTGATGGTGGTTGGGGTTTCTTCAATCCTGCTCGCTTTATCAATTTATGGCCCACAAGATGGTTGGAGTGATTCTCGCACGCTCGCATTTTTTCTGTTTGGAATTGCGTTAACCCTAGCTTTCTTAATCTGGGAGGGGCGAGCAAAAGAACCGATTTTGCCGCTCTATTTATTTAAGAACCACACATTCTCAATAACTTCAGCTCTCGGCGCAGTTATTGGCGCGGGCATGTTTGGCGCAATCGTAATGTTGCCGCTCTATTTGCAAGTTGTGAAAGGAGATAGCGCAACTCAAGCTGGCTTGAAATTGATTCCGCTAATGCTTGGAATTGTGAGCACCTCAATATTCTCAGGTAAACAAATTACTAAGCATGGTCGCTATAGAAAATATCCAATCATGGGCACAGCGATAATGACTATCGGAATTCTTGCTATGGCGACGCTGAGTATCGATACCCCTTTCTGGTTGCTATCAATTTTTTCAATAATGGTTGGCGCAGGTCTTGGTCTATCGATGCAGACAATTGTTATTGCGCTACAAAATGCCGTTGATTACAAAGATATGGGTATTGCCACAAGTAGCAATACTTTCTTCCGTTCGCTCGGCAGCGTCTTCGGTACCGCCATCTTTGGAGCTATTTTGACGAACCGCCTCGGGCACTATCTTCACTCTGGTTTTGCAGAGCTAGCTGCCTCCAATCCAACTGCGTTAAAAGGTTTTAATCCCGCGAAGCTGGAAGGAATAAGCAATAACACTGCAATCTTGAAAACGCTACCTTTAGAAATTAAGATAACTGCGCTGCAAGCTTTCGTTGATTCCTTCCAGGTTGTTTTTTATTGGGCTGCGCCAATTACAGCCCTTGGTTTCTTCCTAGCTTTAGCCCTCCGCGAAATACCTCTTCGAACAAATAAAGATTACGCAGACGCGCGCGAAGCGGCAGCTGGCGCTGATGGTCGGTTCAGTTGAAATTAAAGAAATTTAGCTCACCTTTCGCCGACCTACCCCAAGAGGTAGCGGTTGCAACGCTCGTTTCTTTTTTTGTAGCTCTTGGCTTTGGATTGATTATTCCGGCAATCCCAATTTTCGCTAAAACTTTTGGTGTAAGCAATACCGCCATTGGGCTTGTGATTTCAATGTTTGCAATTACACGACTTGCATCAGGTCTACCATCAGGAAAGTTTGTGGAACGCTTTGGTGAGCGGATAACTCTTGGTGCTGGACTTTTCATGGTTGCTTTCTTCGTACTCCTTACCGGCTTTGCCCAAAGTTACGAACAACTTCTCTTCTTTCGAGCCGCAGGTGGTTTAGGTTCAGCTATGTTCTCAGTCGCTGCTGGATCACTCATTTTGCGTTCAGTCAGCAGTGAAAAACGAGGCCGAGCACTATCAGTTTTCAATGGTGGTTTTCTAATTGGGAGTATTGCTGGCCCAGCCTTTGGTGGAGCGCTAATTGCTATCTCTCCTAGAGCACCTTTCTTTATTTACGCCGTAACCCTCTCAATTGCTGGCTTTATCGCACTCGTCTATTTACATGAGAGTCGCTTAGCAAACCCAACTCCCATTGAAGATACAACTCCAGCCACCACAATTTCAGAAGCTTTCAAAATAAAAGCTTTCCGATACGCGTTAGTAATGACTTTCCTTTTGAGTTGGGCGCTCTTTGGGGTTCGATCTTCAATCTTGCCGCTCTATGTTGTGGAAGATTTAAATGGAACGGCTACTTTGGTCGGTATTGGTTTTACTCTTTCGGCCCTTGCCCAAGGGTTAATACTTATCCGTGCTGGAAGGTTTTCAGATAGCAATGGACGCAAACCAGCTCTTATAATTGGTTTTACTACTATTGCAATTGGTTTACTGATCTTGATTTTCGCTATCAATGTGGAAATGTATTTAATCGCCATGGTTTTTATTGGCCTAGGCGGTGCTTACGGTGGAACTGCAGCAGCCATCGTTGGCGATGTTATTCGCGGGCGAAGTGGCAAAGTGGTAGCAATTTTCCAAATGGCAGGTGATGCCGGAATGATGGTTGGTCCCATCCTCCTTGGTTTAGTTTCAGATATCGCTAGCTACCAAATCGCTTTGGCTGCTACCGCTGGCGCTTTCTCCATCGCCATTTTCTTAGCTTTCAATCTTCCAGAAACTGGAAAATTAATCACCACTGCGCAAGATAGAGATCAAACGAAGGATTTCTAAATATAGCCAGACGATAGTGACCATCAAGCCGAAAGCTGCGCGCCACGATTCCTGCTCTGGCACACCGCTTGCAATTCCCTTTTGGATTTGATCAAAATCTAAAACAAGAAAGAGGCTAGCAAGTGCTACTCCGCCAACGGCAAGTAGTAAACCAAGCCCGCCAATGTTATAGAGACCAAGACCGCCACCAAGACCAAGGAATGAACCGAATATACTCACTAGCGCAAGAGCTAAATAACCGAAGAGTGCGCCAATTAAAACACGAGTGAACTTTGGGGTTACCCGAATTCGTCCACTGCGGTAAGCAAAAAGCATTCCAGCAAAAGCACAGAGTGTTCCGATAACCGCTTGACTAACAATTCCTGGATAATTTGTGTCATACATATTGCTAATTGTTCCAAGTGCTAAACCTTGGAAAACTGCATAAGTAATAACTAAAGCAGGGCGAATAGTTTTTGAAAAAATATTAACCATGGCAAGTACGAAGCCACCAATTATTCCAACCATTAGTGCGCCAACTCCTAAGTTGAAATACCAAGCCCCTGCGCCGGTAACCAGAAGGGCGGCAAATAAGATTCCGGCGCGAGCTATCACATCATCGATAGTCATGCGACCTGTGCGCAAAGAAGATGCCGCTGGTGCGTTATAGAGGTTGTCTAGGGAGGCCGCATCACTTGAGATCGTTCTATTTGGATCTAGCGCGGCGTAGCCAGGTCGGTTAAACGCCCGTCCTAAAACTGGATTTGAACTGCGCATATTCTTCTCTTCTCATTTCAACTTAGCGCTCAGAACTTCTGGCCGCTTCTAGTATTAACAATTATAGGGCTAGAGCAGAAGTACCGCCTATGCGCCGTATCTCAACGAAAATGAGTAGGTTTTTGACTCAATCATGCTGGAAATGATGAGTTTTATGCTATCCTCAACTCTAAATAAGTAGGTTTTGTGGGCTTAAATTTGAAAATGAGTAGTTTTAAGTAGAGGAGGCGAGTATTAAGCAGAAACTGATTTCCATCGGCGAGCTAGCCAGAGCAACTGGTTTCTCCATCACCCACCTGCGCCGACTCGCAGATGAAGGTGCCATTCCGACTGAATTAACCCCAGGAGGTCAGCGCCGTTTTGAATTGGCCTTGGTCAATGAAGCTCTCCAGGGACGAGAGAGTAAAAAGAAAAAGAACTTACGTAATAAGAAAGGCTTTCACGGAAGCTATGAACTAACAAATTTAAAAGAAGATCTCGTTTGGGTAGAGGTTGTAAAAGAATTAGGACTTTCCAAAACCAGCCCTGCTTGGGATGTGGCCCCGTATGCCTTTACTGAAATGTTAAATAACGCAATTGATCACTCAAGGGGAGAAGCAGTTCAGATTGACGTATCTCTAGATGCAAACTCTTGGAAATTCCACATTTCAGATGATGGCATCGGAGCCTTTAGAAATATTCGCGAAACTTTTGGACTCAATCAAGATTTAGAAGCAGTAGGAGAGCTATCAAAAGGCAAGAGAACAACAATGCCAGAAACCCATACGGGTGAAGGCATCTTCTTCACATCAAAACTTGTCGATATTTTTCGAATCTCTGCTAACAATTTTGAATGGGTTGTTGACAATAATTTAGAAGATAATTCCATAGGCCCATCCAGCACTCATGTTGGGACAACTGTCGAATGGAATATTTCTATAAATACAACTCGTAGATTTGTCGAGATTGCACGGTTATATTCAGAAAACTTTGAATTTTCAAAGAGTTCTCCAGTAGTCAAACTCTTTGAAATTGGTGTTGAATTCGTCTCCCGGAGCGAAGCCAAGCGGCTTTTGGCGGGGCTAAATAAATTCTCAGAAATCATTTTTGATTACAAAGACGTCGAGAAAGTGGGGCAAGGTTTTGTGGACGAAATATATCGGGTTTGGAAAAGCCAATACCCGAGCGTTGCCTTGAAGAATATAAATGCATCTACAGAAGTGGAATTTATGCTCAAGCGAGGCGGCGGCTAGCCAACTCTGCGCAAAGGCTAACGGCGTTTATCCGAAAGATGCTAAGTGAAATCTCGTAAACTCTAAGCTATATGGGAATTTTCCGCATAAACTGAGTCAAATGAAGTCGCAACGTTGGGCCCTCTTTTTCTTATCTTTGGGCGTCGGAATGGTCATCGTGAATTCCACAATTATCAACATTGCTATGCCAACGATGATCAAAACTTTGAATATGAGTTCTATCCAGGCACAGTGGGCCCAAGCGATTTACACTCTGGTATTTGCATCCACTTTGCTGATCTTTGGGAAACTTGCCGATAAAATTGGACGTAGAAAAATATTTGAAGTTGGATTAATTACTTTCTTCTTTGCCTCTCTATTTGCGACGCAGATTAATTCGCCTAATCTACTCATCGCTGCTCGAATTTTCCAGGGCCTAGGAGCGGCCATGATGCTACCGAGCGCCATATCTATAATTAATTCACAATTTACTGGTACTTCCAGAGGAAAAGCTTTCGCATTATGGGGATCAGTTATTGCTGGTACCGCTGCCCTTGGGCCATTTCTTGGTGGTTGGTTAATAACATCTTTTACCTGGCGGTGGGCTTTCGGAATAAATCTTCCCTTAATTCTCATAGTGGCTGCTGGCGTGTATTTCTTCGTCAGGGAAGAGAAAGGTGGCTCGAATAGCAAATTCGACCTCTGGGGCTCAGCCCTTATCTTGATCTCAGGTTTAACGGTAATTTTTGCTTTGACTGAAGGACGGGTCTACGGTTGGTGGAAACCAATCGGCCATGAAACGCTTATGGGATTGGGATGGATTTCACCAATATCGATCATTCCAATGGCACTTTTAATTGGGGTATCTGCTTTTTTGATATTTATTCGGTTAGAGTTAAAAAGAGATCGCGCAGGTCAAGATACTTATATAGATCTCTCCATTTTCCGAATTCGTTCATTTCGCTATGCCAACTTTGCCGGAATGATCATAAGCCTCGGTGAGTACGGCTTGATATTTTTACTCCCATATTGGTTGCAAAACGTGCTTGGTTACTCTGGTTTCAAAACTGGCACGCTATTTTTGGTCTTGGCAATTGGAGCGTTCGGTTCAAGTTCTGTGAGTAGATATCTCTCGGCTCGAAAAGGTGCCCTTGCCACACTCAAGGTTGGAATTTTATTAGAAATAGCAGGGGTGGCTTTGCTGGGAATTTTCATTTCCCCTTCAACTAGCGTGTTTCTCATTGCGGGTTGCTTATTTCTTTACGGAATTGGGATTGGATTGACAACGAGTCAAGTCACAAATTTAGCATTGCGGGATGTTCCAATTGAAAAGGGAGGCCAAGCCTCAGGAATTTCGAGCGCGATGCGCCAGTTTAGCTTTGCCATTGGTATTGCGATTTTGGGAAGTACCCTCTTTGGACTCTTTGGATCCAATCTGAACCATCGGTTAGAAACTTTAAATCACCTAACAAAAGCTGAACGCGTGACCTTGGTGCATCATGTAGTTAATTCCGCTGGAACGGTTATTCCAGAGCTAGCGGCAGATCCAAAAACTAAAAACCAAGCTGATGCCAGCATCGCAGCTCTGACCTCAGCCTCCCAGTGGTCAGCTTTACTTGCGGCGCTATTCCTTGTTTTTGGCTGGCTGGCTACTTGGCGAATGGGTAGAAAGTTTAAGAGCCTAGCGCGAATTCCGCCGAGATCTTAGCTGCGCAAATAATCTGCTCGACATCAAGATCAGTCATTGCGCCATTGACAAACCAAGCTTCAAATGCCGACGGTGGAAGTGAAACACCATTTTTTAACATGGAGTGAAAAAATTTAGCAAAAAATTTAGCATCTTGATTTTTAGCATCTTCATACGATCGAACTGGTTCTGCTGTAAAAAAGAAGGAAAAAAGATTTCCGCCAAACTGATATTGATGAGAAATGCCAGCTTCGGTAAATACTTGGGAAATTCCCGCTCCAACTTGTTGGGCTCGCAAATTAACTTTGTCGTATAACGCTCTATCACATAGTTTTAGTGTTGCGAGTCCAGCAGTTGTAGCAACTGGGTTGCCGCTGAGAGTTCCCGCTTGATAAACGGACCCTAAGGGAGCAAGTTGATCCATAACCTCAGCCTTACCAGCTACCGCTGCGAGCGGATATCCCCCACCAATCACCTTTCCGAAAGTGAAAAGGTCTGGTATCCAATTTTCTTCCTGCACGGACCCCCACCAACCGCCAGCGGAAATTCGAAACCCCGTCATCACTTCATCCAAGATAAGAAGCGCACCATTTTTATGAGCAATATCGGCGAGTAATTTATTAAAGCCAGGCAGCGGTGGAACTACCCCCATATTGGCCGGAACCGCCTCAGTCAGAACCGCCGCAATAAGATAACCTTTTTCAGAAAATAAAGATTCGAGCGCCGCTACATCATTGTAAGGAAGCACGACCGTGTCGCGCGTTTGTCCTTCCGTTACACCTGGTGAATTGGGAAGACCTAGCGTCATAACGCCAGATCCTGCCTGAACTAAAAGTGCATCAGAGTGACCATGATAGCAACCCGCAAACTTAACGATTAAATCTCGCCCGGTCGCTGCTCTAGCAAGACGGACCGCGCTCATCACCGCCTCTGTACCTGAGGAGACGAATCGTACTTTCTCAACCGCGCTAACGCGATGGATGATTTCTTCTGCGAGTTCAACTTCATGGGGACTGGGAGCACCGAAAGAAGAAGAGTCTCTCGCAACTTCTATAACGCGCCGAACGACTTCAGGATGAGCGTGCCCTAAAATCATCGGACCCCAAGAACCAACTAGGTCAATGTATTCATTGCCATCTATATCGAATACTCGAGCCCCTACCCCACGAACCATGTAACGCGGATTGCCACCTACTGCCGAGAAGGATCGGACTGGGGAACTAACGCCGCCCGGAATTACCGCCTTTGCTCGAGCGTGCCAACGTATTGAACCATCAATATTTTGCTCCATCTTCTTCCTATTTTCTATCTAGTAGGCGCGCAACTTCAAGGGCCCAATAAGTGCAGATGACCTGCGCGCCCGCCCGACGAAGGCAAGTGAGTATCTCAAGTATTGCTCGCTCACGATCGACTAGCCCTTGCGCAGCAGCAGCCTCTACCATGGCCATCTCACCAGAAACGATGTAAGAAGCAAGTGGGACGCGCACTACTTGGGATGCAGCATGAAGAATATCCAAGTACATCATTCCGGGTTTAACCATAATGATGTCGGCACCTTCTTCGACATCTAATTGAATTTCACGTAACGCTTCTTTAGCATTCGACGGATCCTGCTGATAGGTTTTTCGATCTCCTTGTAATTGAGACTCAACCGCGTCTCTAAAGGGACCATAAAAAGCCGAGGCATACTTTGCCGCGTAAGCAAGAATTGAGATATCTTGGAATGAAGCTTTATCCAACGCTTTTCTTACTGCACCGACTTGACCATCCATCATCCCGCTGGTGCCCAGCATGTGCGCACCATTGGCTGCTAAGAGCACCGCCATTTCGCCATAGATCTCGAGCGTTGCATCATTGTCTACTCGTCCAAATTGATCCAATACACCACAGTGGCCATGGCTGGTGAATTCATCGAGGCAAAGATCGGCTACCACGATTAAACTCTCTCCAACTTGGATACGAATATCTCTAACCGCCTTATTTAAAATTCCATCGGGATTTAAAGCCTGCGAACCCATTTCATCGCGAATCTGGGGAATAGCAAAGACCATAACCCCGCCAATGCCTAGAGCTAGCGCTCGATCTATTTCATACTTTAAAGATTCGCTGGAGTGTTGCACAACACCAGGCATTCCTTTTATTGATACTGGAGCGCTTAGCCCTTCCCGAACAAAAAGGGGAAGAATTAAAGATTCTTTTTGCACCGTATTCTCACTGACCAAGTTGCGCATCGCTTGATTTACGCGCAATCGTCTAGGGCGTTGAGTCAATTCCATCGTGCCACCTTATTCCTTTCTCTGTAGCGTCTTAAGTGCCAATTTGGCCAATGACTTGGAATCTGAAAGATCAGAAATTTCCGCCGGAGTCAAAGAGTGAGCTTCAAGTTCCGCCGCTGTGGTTCGCCCACCGCATATTAGCGGCGGTAAAGAGTTGGGAACAAAGTGCAAAAGTGCTCTTACGGCACTGGGGGATCTAAGAATAATTGCACCGAAATCTCCCGCTTCAATACCTGCTACAGAGGTTGGTCTCCGCTCTACTATGGAGTTCTGATATACCTCTCTCGCAATGATCTCCCACCCTAGCTTTTCCAGACCGCTCGATACTGTGTTCAAAGTTAAATTTCCTATTGGGATTATCGCCCTGGCCGGGCTTCTAGTACCCAGAACCTCCAATAACGATTGGGCGCTCTGCGAAGGTGGAATGACCACCACTGCTGCGCCTAATTCGCGCAACCGTGATCGAGTGCCAGCTCCAATCGCAGCGAAACGGAGGTTCTTATTGGCTTTAAATACCGATCTCAGTTTCGATTCACCGATAGTTTGCGCCCAAGAATCGATTCCATTGAGAGATGTAGCGATGACCCAAGTTTCCATCGCAGCCTCTTGCGCAAAGCTATAAAGGTTTAAAGCGTTGCTTGGCTCTGGGCTCGTGGAGATCTCTAAAAATGGATCAATAACTGCGCTTATACCTAATTCCGCTAAGGCTTTGGCATCCGCCTCATTGCCATTAGCTCGAATCAAAAGTACCGGCTTAATTATCACGGTGCAGAATTCTCAAGGTAAATTCATCAACCATCAACTGCCTTGCAATATTAAGCCCTAACTTCTCGGCTGATTCAACGTCAGAAGTATCAGTCACAATCTGAGAACTCTCAATTCGCTTCTGCTCACCGCTTTGCCAATCGCCAATCTCAGCAATAAGCCGGAGAACTCCATCGTGAAATTGGGCAAAAGCGCCAATAGCTAAACCGCATCCGGCGTTCAAGCCTTGTAGCACTGCACGCTCGGCCGTGGTAGTTAATCTAGCGATTGGATCATCGATTAACCGCAGGCGCTCTATCATCGCTAGATCATCTTTTCGACACTCGATCGCTAACGCCCCCTGTGCGGGTGCTGGCAGCATCTCCTCAACGGTAAAATATTCCGTAATTTCGTGTTGATATCCGATTCGCAAAATACCTGCCGCAGCAAGCACCGCCGCTCCATACTCTCCGCGTCGGACCTTCTTTATGCGCGAATCAATATTGCCTCGAATTGGCAGTACTGCAACTTCAGGATTCAATTTCAATATCGACGCTGATCTTCTGGGTGAGGAGGTCCCAACGATAGAACCTTTTGGCAAAGCTGCCAGCGGCGCTGATTTAACGCTAATAAGTACATCACGGGGATCTTCACGAGTTGGAATAGCTGCTAAACAAAGCTCTGGGTCTGGCAGCGATGGCAAGTCCTTATAGGAATGAACTATGAAGTCCACTTCCCCTTTGATGAGAGCGCTTCTTAACGCGGTTACAAATACGCCTGGTTCATTAAGTTTAGTCAACGATAACGAAAGATCATCACCCTGCGTTTTAATAGAAACCAGTTCCACACCATCTGAAATATCAAGCCAACTCTTTACCAATTCCGACTGGGTTCGGGCCAGGAGCGAGCTACGTGTACCCAAGCGAATTGATCTAGCCATTGCCTTGACTCATATCTACCTCAAACCCAAAAAGAACTTGTACTGCTTTTTGGTATTCATCTTGTTCGCCATCTGTAGCAGTTTTCTTTGCATGAATGGTTGGTCTGTGAAATATGGCCTTAGTTACCAATTGGAGAGATAGAGCTACTTGATTGGCTATTTCATCGCCACTTCTTCGACGTATCCGTGCCACTTCTTGCTCGACGATCTCACTAACATGGGTGCGCAACGCTCTTACTAAAGGATCATTAGCTCTCGCCGCCAGATCTTGTTGAAACTCGTTTACTGCTTTATCAATTAAATTCATCGCAGTTGCAATTGTTTCGTGGTGTTCAGGCGGTGCGTTACGGTGAATTTCCGCTAAGTTGATAATGACAATATTGGTTAGAGCCTTGATTGAAGGATCTATATCTGAAGACAGAGCCAGATCGATAATCGGGAACAATCCAGTTTTCCGATTATTTACATGTTCTGGTTTAACAATCACCCCATGATTTCCACTACAAGCAACTACTAGATCCACTCTTTGGATAATTGAAAAGTAATCTTTCTCGTCAATCGGAGTCGTGGCGTGAGTCTTGCTGAATTGCTCGGCTCGCCCGCTTGGTGAATAAACATAAATCTGTCCAACTTGTTCACGACCTAAAGCTGAGATAACAACTCGCGCATATGAACCAGTGCCAATCACAAGAATCTGCTTATCTTGCAATGAAAAATGCAAATCTTTGACAATATTGAGTGCTGATGTAATCAGCGACCTTCCAGCTGCTCCCAAGCCAGTCTCGCTCGCAACTTTTTTAGAAACAGATGAGGCACGTTGAAAAAGTGCCTCTGTTATCCGTGAGGAGTAGCCCTGCTCTTGTGTTTCTGCTAACGCTCTTTTAATCTGACCAGCAATTTCAGATTCGCCAACAACCATCGAATCAAGTCCCGAGGTCACTTTAAATAAATGTTGATAAGCCATCGATCCACTCAGTATCCGTAACTTCGTTCGGCAATACTCGATGTCGAGCCCGGAGCACTTGGCGATAACTTCCAGCGCATGTCGAGTAGCATCTTCGACGTTCTCCACATCAAGATAAATTTCAAATCGGTTGCATGTAGTCAGAACGACACCACCATCAATTGCATGGTTTCCTAAATTGGTGTCAAAAAGATCGAACCGAATTCGATCAGCGCTTCTTTCCAAAATTTCTAATTCACTCAATGGCAGGTCCCGATAGTTGGCGCCAATGAGTACAATCGTCATTCTTAAATCTTATTATAGTTATGGCATACTTCATTTATGGTTTTGCCGACAGATCATCCATTAGTGTCTGAAAAAGTTGCAGGGTCCAAAATTATTCAAGCGCTTTCAGGCATTCGACAAGATGTGCCTCCCATCTGGCTAATGCGACAAGCTGGACGGTCGCTTCCTGAATATCGAAAAATTCGCGCAGGTATTTCAATGTTGGATTCATGCTTACTACCTGAGTTGGCGTGCGAAATAACGCTGCAACCAGTCCGCAGACATGGCGTCGATGCCGCAGTATTCTTCAGCGACATTGTGATCCCGCTCAAACTTGCCGGAGTTGATATTTCTATTGTCGCTAACGTCGGTCCGGTTCTACCGAGTCCGATTCAATCGAGAGCAGAGTTCGAACGTTTACAAATTCTGGATCCGGCGGATCTTAAACCAATAACGGAAGCAGTCCGCATGGTGGTTAATGAATTAGGAGAAATACCTTTACTGGGATTCGGTGGTGCTCCCTTTACTTTGGCTTCATACCTCATCGAGGGTCATCCTTCAAAGACGATACCTAACTGTCGGCGCATGATGAAAAGCGATCCACAATTGTGGGCTGACATTCTTGATTGGTGTGCTCGAGTTACCTCGTCCTTTTTGCGAGCGCAGGTTGAAGCAGGGGCTGCTGCGATACAACTTTTTGATTCTTGGGCTGGTCGCCTCTCGCGTGAAGAATATATAGCTTTTGCGGCCCCACACACGAAAACTGTGATGGATCTAATTTCTGATCTACCGGTAGCCCGAATTCATTTTGGGGTCGGCACGAAATCAATCTTGAGAGAGATGAGCGCCGTTGGTGCCACGGTTATGGGCATCGATAGTGAGACTTCCCTAAGTGAGGCATCACAGATTCTCGAGCATAGCGTTCCACTCCAAGGAAATATTGATCCTAAGTTGCTGCTCGGAGATTGGGATGACTTAAAGAGAGCGACCGATCAAGCTATTTCCGAGGGGAAAAGTGCGCCCTCGCATATTCTTAATCTTGGACATGGCGTTCTGCCCGATACTAATCCTGACATGATCACAAAGTTAGTCTCTTACGTTCATGGGTTAGAACAATGAAGGAAAATTCATTAGATTGTATGGTTACTGATGCCGGATTCGGCAGAAATGGAAAGTACATCTCATGAGTGAAAACCTGACGCGAGTAAAAGCTAAAGAAATTAACGAAACTATTCGTTACACAACATGGACGGCTTTTCATATTAATAAGAGAGTTTCGGAACCGAGCGAGGCCGAAGCAGAATTCGTTGACCTGCTGTCGGAATTCAAGAAATCTGACATCGTGGTCCGGGGAATTTACGATGTGAGCGCACTGCGCGCCGATGCTGATTTCGTAACCTGGATTCATGCTGCCAAAGCCGAAGAGGTTCAGAGTGCTTTACATAAATTCCGACATACACAGTTCGGAGAATCCTCAACGGCGGTATGGTCTGCCATGGGTCTACATCGACCGGCCGAATTTAACAAGGGACACGTGCCCGCATTTATGACTGGAGCAGCCCCGAAAGAGTGGCTCTCTGTTTATCCCTTTGTGCGATCCTACGATTGGTATTTGCTCCCCGAAGAGGAGCGCCGAAGCATGCTTATTGAACACGGCAGTATGGGTCGCGGTTATTCGGGAATTATCAGTAATACGGTTTCCTCGTTTGCTCTGGGCGACTACGAGTGGTTGCTGGCGCTAGAGTCCGATGAACTTCATGAGATCGTTGACATGATGCGCCATTTGCGATCATCACAGGCGAGAAAACATGTTCGAGTTGAGGTTCCTTTCTATACCGGCCACCGGATGAGCCCCAATGAATTAGCAGCGCTATTCTCGTGACTTACCAAGCCATCCTTTTAACCTCTTTCGGTGGCCCAGAATCCCCAGCAGAGGTTATGCCCTTCCTCGAACGGATAACCGCGGGGCGGGGTGTCCCCCCCGAACGGTTAGCAGAGGTCTCTCGCCATTATTTATCTTTAGGTGGAGTCAGTCCAATAAATGCTCAAAATCGGACCTTGCGAAGTGAGATCCAGAGCTCTTTGGGCGAACGTGGGATTGAATTACCTGTTTATTTAGGCAATCGAAATTCACCCCCTTTCTATACTGAAGTCCTAACGCAAATGTATGCCGTTGGACATCGAAAGATTTTGTCACTAGTTACCAGCGCCTACTCGTCTTACTCTGGTTGCCGCCAATATCGGGAAAATCTTGCCCAAGCGCTGATCGAAAGTGAGCTAAGTGGCAAGTTGGAAATTCATAAAATTAGACATTACTTCGATCACCCTGGATTTATTGAGCCATTCAGGCATGGCTTAGCATCGGCGATTCGCGAGCTACTCTCCGAAGGGCTTTTGACGAGCGAAATAGAGATCTTCTTTACTGCTCACTCCATTCCAACCTCAATGGCCCAATCATCAGGTCCGCCGAGCCGTCGTCTGGAATTTCCTAATGGAGCTTACGTAGCTCAACACAATGCTGCTGCCACATCTGTGATGGAGAGCGTGCAGAAGACTTTAGGGCGTGTGTTACCTACTTGGTCACTGGTCTTTCAATCACGGAGTGGGTCACCGACCACGCCATGGTTGGAACCTGATATTGGTTGCGCCATTGAACTCGTCGCAGGTTGCGGCAAGAAGGCTATTGTGGCTGTGCCCATTGGCTTCATAAGTGATCATGTAGAAGTTATCTGGGATCTGGACCATGAAGCGAAAGAAATCGCCGAAAACCATGGAGTGAGATTCATAAGGGTTGCAACCCCAGGTGTTGCCAAGAGCTTCATTGAAGGAATCGTTGACTTGGTCGCGGAGAGAGTGGAAGGAGGCGAAAAGAAAGCCCTCTCGGCGCTGGGTCCATGGTCTGACTTCTGTCCAAAAGGGTGCTGTCCCAATGCAAGGCAAGAGCTTCCAACCATCGCCGAGGGTTAGCCACGACATCTGATACGAACTCTAATAATGTGCCCCCGGTGGGGGTCGAACCCACACTTGGAGGATTTTAAGTCCTCTGCCTCTGCCATTGGGCTACAGGGGCGCAATGAAGAGGCAACTCTATCTGATAGAACTTGAACTTTTCTCGTTTGCCAAGGGGTCAGGCTACTCTTCGCTTCGGAGAGAAAGTGTGAACTATTTTTGAATACAACGGCGCACGTGGATCACTTCACTAGAGAAAATTTACCTGACTTCACCGATTGGCCTGACTTAAATACCGAAGAGAATTTTCTTCAATATCCAGCTCGCTTAAATGCTTCCGTTGAACTCCTAGATAAAACGCTAAGTCGAATCGATGGTGAAAAGATTGCGTTAATCGGAGCCGATGGTGAATATTCATACGGCGCTTTTTTTCATAAAGTTAAGAAATACGCTCAATACTTGGAATCTTTGGGGATAGCCCCCGGCAATCGAGTTTTGCTTAGAGGTCCAAACAACGCCGCAATTATCGCGCTCTGGTTTGCTGTTCTACGAATAGGAGCGGTAGCAGTGACAACCTCTTCATTGCAGCGGGCTAATGAGCTTGAAAAAATGGTAACCGTGTCAAAGGTTCAATTTGCTCTAGTAGATTTTCGATTTACAGACGAGTGGGAGGCGGTAAGTAATTTCGAAGGGAGAACCTTTAGTTACGGTTCTGGAGCAGAAAACGATTCTCTACTGCGCGCCGAACGCTTTGACGGTGTACATGACGCTTGCGATACAGCAAGTGACGATGTTGCGCTGTTAGCTTTTACTTCTGGATCAACTGGCACACCTAAAGCCACTCTGCATTTTCATCGCGATATCTTGGCAATAGCTGATACTTTTTCCCAACACGTTGTAAAGCCAACCCAAGCTGATATTTTCGCTGGAACCCCGCCGATTGCTTTCACCTTTGGCCTTGGTGCACTCGTCATTTTTCCTTTTAGAGTTGGTGCTACCACGGTCCTATTCGAATCAATAACTCCACCGCAACTTCTAGAAAAAATCTCCGAACATCAAATTACTTGTTTGTTCACTGCACCAACGGCTTACCGTGCCATGCTGGCAAATGCGACGCGCGAAAATACCTCATCGCTTAGACGCTGTATTTCTGCTGGAGAGCACCTTCCAAAGGTAACTTGGGAAGCTTGGCACCGCGCAACAGGTATTAAAATTATTGATGGCATCGGTGCAACAGAACTCCTGCATATCTTCATTTCTGCAGCTGATGACGAAATTATTCCCGGCATGACTGGAAAAGTCGTTCCTGGCTATCAAGCGATAGTCGTAGATGCAGAATTCAATGAGGTTGCCTGCGGCGAGGTCGGCCGGCTTGCCGTAAAGGGACCAACAGGTTGTCGCTATCTCAATGATTATCGACAGAGAGATTATGTAAAAAATGGTTGGAATGTAACCGGAGATCTATTCATTAAGCATGAGAATGGATACTTTCAATTTCAATCAAGGTCTGACGACATGATTATTTCGAGCGGTTACAACATCACAGCAGCAGAAGTTGAAGGCGCAATTTTGACTCATTCCAGTGTGCTTGAGGTCGCCGTTGTCGGTGTGCCAAGCGAGGAGAGAGGAACGGTGGTTTCAGCCTCGATCGTTCTCAAACCGAGTTATAGCGAAAGTGAAGAGCTAAAAAAAGAGATTCAAGACCACGTCAAAGCCATGATCGCTCCATATAAATATCCGCGAATTGTAAATTTTGTAACGTCATTACCAAAAACGACAACTGGAAAATTGCAGCGTTATCGATTGAAAAACAATGGCTAAAAGCGAAGACAGGTCTGTTTTTGACCTGGTTGGCCGCGCACCCGATTCAACTTTGAATTATGGTCAATTACCAGACCAAGTAATTGATATCTACTCTGGGAAAGAGGTGGGGTTACCGTTAATAGTTTTAATCCATGGTGGTTACTGGGGAAATGAATTTGATCGAAAGCATTTACGTCCATTTGCCTCTGCTTTGGCTGAAACTGGTTGGCAGGTTGCACTCATTGAATATCAACGAATTTCTGGTCAGCCTTACATAATGAGTAAAGATGTTGAAAGCGCAATTCGGTTCGCAGTAGAAAAAATTCCAGATCACAATGGTTCAGTAGCCCTTATTGGTCATTCAGCCGGTGGGCATTTAGCAATGTGGGCAGCTTCTCTCATCCCCCACTTAAAGTCTGTAATTGCCCTTGCTCCAATTGCTGATTTACGCGCTTGCGAAGTGCTTAACCTAGGTAACGGTGCAATTCAATCTTTCTTAGGCGCCCCAGCGCTCCAGAGAAGCGATTTGGATCCAATGCAAATTACAACGCTCGGAAATCCCATAACCATTATTCATGGTGAAACAGACACCCAAGTCCCAATTGAACTCTCAGAAGGATATGTCAATTCCAAGAATGGAGCGGTTACTTTCATTAAACTTGCAGGAGTTGGGCATTTCGAATTAATTGATCCAAGAAGTTTGGTTTGGGAAATTATTCAAAGAGAGTTAAATAAAGTTAAAAGTTAATCAATAACTTTTGCAAATCTTCCACCCTCTTTGAGTACCGAATCCAACATTGGACGCGTTAACTTACCCGTAAAGGTGTTCTGTTGACTGGGGTGGTAACTAGCTAAAAGCAAGTACTCGACGCCTTCGTGGGAGTATTTTAGTGATGCACCATGGCCAAATTTCACTTTTTTTACTGGATGTTCCAAGTCGATTAAGGCCTGATAGATCGCATCCCAAGCAAAAGAGCCAAGGCCAATAATTGCTCGTGCAGTTGGGAGAGATAGCTGCAAATCGCGAAGAAAAAACGGTTGGCACATATCGCGCTCTGCCACGCTTGGTTTATTTTCTGGAGGTGCGCATCGAACTGCGCAAATTATGCGCGTCTCTTTTAGCTCTTGACCATCACGCAGAGATTGGCTCGTAGCAATTTTTGCAATTCCGATTTTATGCAATGAGGCAAATAGCCAATCACCTGATGAATCACCAGTGAAAATTCGACCAGTTCTATTTGCGCCATGGGCGCCGGGAGCTAAACCAACAATGAGGAGCTTTGGTTTATTTGAACCAAAACCAGGGATTGGTTTGCCCCAATAAGTTTGATCTAAATACGCTTTACGTTTTACTATCGCAACTTCTTCTCGCCATGCAACTAAGCGCGGGCATGCGGTGCATTTAACAATTTCTTTGTCGAGGGCTGAAAATGTTTTTGCTTTAAACAAGAGAGGAAGCCATTCCATCGAGAATATCGCACTCGGATGCAACAAATTCGCGCGCGCCAGTTGCTTTCATGGCTTCAGATAAAATTAACGCCCCTGCCGAAATTACATCAACTCGACCTGAGTGCATGTAACCGTGCGCTGCACGTTTTTCGCGCGTTTGCGCTAAGAACATCTGGGAAATTTCGTGGGTCTTCGCCGCAGAAATGCGCGATAAATGAATCGCATAACGATCATAGAAATCTAAACCAAGAGCAGCAGCGGCAACTGTGGTGGCGCTTCCGGCAACGGCAATTAGAGTTTTTGCCGCTCTGATTGGAAGAAAGGTGGCAGCTTCGGCAATTGCGGCTTGAATATCGCTCCGTGCCGCTTCAATTTCAGTTGGGTTGGCAGGGTCCGATGCAAAGTGTCGTTCGCTCATACGTACACAACCAATATTTACACTCCGCGCTGAAAGAACGTGGTCAATACCAAAGACAAACTCAGTTGAACCACCACCAATATCAACAACTAGGAACGGGCCTTCACTCTGGGGTAAATCTTGGATTGCACCTTTAAATGAGAGCGCTGCTTCTTCTTCACCTGAGATAACTTCGACTTCAATTCCAAGTCGTTTTTTGACGCCATCGATAAAAAGTTCTCGGTTAGTCGCCTCACGCGTAGCACTTGTGGCACAGAAGCGAATCTTTTCAACTCCGCGCTTTGCAATTTCAATTGCAATGGCATCTACTGCGACCAAAGTTCGAGTGATTGCTTCAGGGTGGAATTGACCAGTCTCATCAACGCCCTGTCCGAGGCGAACTATCTCCATAGTGCGAATTACTTCGCGAAAGTTTTTTCCTTCAATATCCGCTACCAGCAAACGTATTGAATTAGTTCCGCAATCAATGGCGGCTACTCGCATGGATTGTTAACCCACCATTGTGGAAGTTTTGCGAGAGCTTCATCGCCGAGTGGATTTACATCTGGACCGGCGGCTAGCGAATGTGCCACAAGTGAATGTAAACATTTCACGCGATCGGGCATTCCGCCTGCAGAGATATTTTCGATTTCGCGAACTTCGATTCCTAAAACTGCTCGCGCAGCTAAATATTTCTCATGCGCGGCGGCATAGGCCCTTACTAACTCGGTATCGGTTGCTAAGCGCTCGTTCATTTCTCCCATTAAGCCGGTACTTTCTAAAGTAGAAATAGCACCAGTTAAACGTGAGCAAGTTACATAGAAGAAAGTTGGAAACGGTGTTCCATCAGCTAAGCGTGGATTTGTTTCAACAACTGCTGGTTTGCCGCATGGACAGCGATAAGCAACGGCGCGAACATCTCTGGGAGTGCGACCTAATTGCGCTTCAATTGCGCTTAAATCCGCTGGTGAGGCCGCTTTCATGGCTCAACCAGCTTCGGTAATTGTGACAATTAAACGGGTATACCAAGGTTGGCCGTGCGGAATGTTATCGGCAACTTTTCTCGTATCACTTCCCGAACTTTGCTTTGCGCTTTCCGGCACGATGTATTGACGCTCTCCCGGTAAAACAAAATGTAAACGTTCGCGGGCCTGTGATTTAATATATTGCGGATCTTGCCAGAGCGTTAACTCTTGGCGGGCTTTCGCCAGCGCTACAGAGTTAGCATCCATTTGGGATTGGAGCGCATTAATCTGTGCGCGTTGTGTGAAGTAATGCTTTACCGGTGGTGCAAGTATTAGAGCTAAGAAGAAAAGAATTACTAAGAGCGCCAGAGAGCGACCAGAACCACGCCGGCGATTAAAGTTAAGAGTTCGACGGCGTGCCACAAGATCGCCTTAGCTATCCTTTAAAGCGCGGGAAAGCTGCGCGTCCTGCATATCGGCCAGCGCTCCCCAGCTCTTCTTCAATGCGGATAAGTTGATTGTATTTTGCAACCCGTTCGCTTCGAGCAGGTGCACCTGTTTTAATTTGTCCGCAATTGGTGGCAACGGCCAAATCAGCAATTGTCGTGTCTTCTGTTTCACCAGAGCGGTGGCTAAGCACGCTGCGGTATTGCGCGGCGCGTGCCATCTCAACTGCATCTAAAGTTTCCGTAAGCGTTCCGATCTGATTAACTTTTACCAATAAAGCATTTGCGGTGTGTGAGGCGATTCCTTTTTCAAGTCGAATCGGGTTGGTAACAAAGAGATCATCGCCAACAATTTGAACGCGTGCGCCGAGAACTTTTGTCATCTGGGCCCAGCCAGCCCAATCCTCTTCATTGAGTGGATCTTCAATAGAGACCAATGGATAAGCATCAACGAGTTCGGTGTAATAAGCGATCATTTCATCAGAAGTTTTGAGCTCGCCTTCAAACCTATATTTTCCATCTTCATGAAACTCTGTTGCTGCAACATCCATTGCTAGGGCAACATCGCTCCCTGCCTTTAGTCCAGTCAGGCTAATTGCTTCAAGAATTAAGTCGAGAGCTGCTCGGTTACTTTCAAGATTTGGGGCGAAACCACCTTCATCTCCAAC
>JBCKHN010000002.1:0-75969 GCA_038905815.1 Candidatus Planktophila sp.
TGATCCACAACGATTAGTCCGCGTTTATAATACTTCAGCGGCAACGCTGAATCTAGTTCGTGCTTTTACTCAGGGTGGGTTTGCTGATCTTCGACAAGTGCATGAATGGAATAAAGGTTTTATCCGCGACTCATCTGTTGGTGATAGATACGAAAACATGGCTAATGAAATCGGTCGAGCTCTTGCATTTATGCAAAGCGCAGGTGTGGATCCAGCAGCTTTTAAAACTGTTGATTTCTATTCCAGCCATGAAGCGCTAATCCTCGAGTATGAAAAAGCACTTACTCGCATCGACTCTCGCACCGGCTTGCCATATGATGTCTCTGCACATTTCCTTTGGATTGGTGAGCGCACTCGGCAATTAGATGGCGCACATGTTGATTTTGCAGCAAAAGTTCGCAATCCAATTGGTGTAAAGCTTGGACCTAAATCCACAGTAGATGGCGCCCTCGCTCTAATTGATCGGTTAGATCCAGATCGCGAACCTGGCCGCTTAACTTTTATCACTCGCATGGGTGCAGGAAAGATTCGCGAAACGTTGCCGCCGCTCGTTGATGGTGTTACTAAATCCGGTGCACAGGTTTTGTGGGTATGCGATCCGATGCATGGCAATACTTATGAAGCCCCAAGCGGTTACAAGACACGTCGCTTTGATGACGTCATGGATGAAGTGAAAGGTTTCTTCGAAGTACACAAATCTCTTGGAACACACCCTGGCGGAATCCACATTGAATTAACGGGTGATGATGTTACCGAATGCGTAGGAGGAGGAGAACAGATTTCAGAGACCGATTTAGCTTCTCGCTATGAAAGCGCTTGTGACCCACGCTTGAATCACGCCCAATCCTTAGAGTTGGCTTTCTTGGTTGCGGAGATGTTGCGCGACCGCTAATTTTCTCTATGTGTCGCTCTTAGTTACTTCCTTTAAATCTCCCATAGGCACGCTTAATTTGATTGCAGATGATCAAGTACTTTTAGGTTGCAATCTCTCAACGCTAGCTGCACTTAAAACTGGTCTTGATTCTGATGATTCCATTCGCGAAATCAAAATAGTAAAGTCAATCCAAGTTATCTCTGAACTAATTTCAGATTATTTTGACGGTGATTTAGGTGCAATTAGCGCAATTAAAGTACGTCAACCTGGTGCTCGATTTTCGCAAGAAGTTTGGAAAGCTATGCGTAAAGTTTCCGCCGGGAAAGTTATTTCATATTCTGATTTAGCTAAACGAGCTGGTTCGGCTGACGCCATCCGTGCCGCCGGCAGCGCATGTGCAAAAAATGCGATCACGCTGGTAGTGCCATGTCATCGCATTGTTAAAACTGGCGGAGCACTTGGTAATTATGCTTATGGTGTAAATAAAAAAGAGTGGTTATTAAGACATGAGGGCTTTCTTTAGAATTTCAATAGCTTGCTCGCATTGAGTATCATCAAAATCTAAATGGGTAACGACCCGCGCATATTTCGGTCCGAGTGCGCTAATCAGCAACCCTTCCTTCTTGCACTCTGTAGCTAACTCTGCCGCACTGATTTCAAAGTTTGCTAAATCAAGTCCAACGATATTAGTTACCACTGTGGTCGGATCAATTAGTGAGGGATCAATTTCTGCCAGAGCTTTTGCAATTTCTTGTGCGCGCCGGTGATCTTGTGCAAGGAGAGGAATATTGTGATCGAGGGCGTAGTGGCCAGCTGCAGCAAGAATTCCTACTTGGCGCATACCTGCGCCATAACGCTTGCGCCAAACACGAGCTTTTGTTATTCGCTCTTGGGTAGAGAGCATTATTGAGCCGATTGGGGCTCCCAGGCCTTTTGAAAGGCAAACGCTAATGGTGTCGAAATGTTGGCCATAGTCAGCAAATGAAATACCAGTTGCAACATGCGCATTCCAAATCCGCGCACCATCTAAATGTAGGGCTAGGCCAAGCTCGTTTGCACCAAGCCGCAGCGCAACAATTTCGTCATATGGTTGGACGCGCCCACCACCAAAGTTATGGGTATTTTCAATGGCAATTGCGCTGGTGGAGACCAAATACGGACCAGAGTTCGGACGTGCCATGGAGAGCGCTTCGTGCGCTTCCAATAATCCGTCCGTTCCACTCCAAGTGCGAGTGGTGATACCAGCGAAAACCGCGGCTGCGCCTAATTCAGCTCTCACAATATGTGAATTGCTTTCAGCAAGGAGTTCTTCTCCGGGTGCAACTAGCGCTCGAATTCCTAACTGGTTTGCAAGAGATCCGGTAGGTGTAAAAAGGCCAGCCTCTTTTCCGAAGAGTTCAGCTACCCGTTCTTCTAGCGAGTTGACCGTTGGATCATCTCCATAGACATCATCACCAACTGGGGCGCTAGAAATTGCCGCGCGCATCCCGATGGAAGGTTTAGTGACTGTATCTGAACGAAGGTCAATTGCCATTATGTGAGTTTACTTCTCTTTTTTGGTTACAATCAAATACATTGCAGTCACAAGTATTGCGCCACCTAAACTAATTCTGAACGTGAGTACTTCTCCACCTAGAACTACCGCAAATAGCGCAGCAAAAACTACTTCCATTGTTAATATAACTGCAACTTTGGAAGCGGCAATATGAGCTTGTGACCACGTTTGGATAATGAATGCAAGTATAGTAGCAAAAATCGCAGTGAAAATTATTACCCACCATACTCCTGCATCCGGTGGCGCTTCAAAACCTTGCCAGAAAGAGATTATGCCAGTCAATAAAGTGCATGTAGCAAGTTGGACCAGGGTCATTGCATATGCATCTCGCCCGCTACTCCACTTACTTAGCGCAACAATGTGAGCTCCAAATAAGATTGCGCTAATAAAAACAAAAGCCTCACCGCTTCCTATGCTCCAACCATGTAGCGAAAGAATTGCTAGACCAAAAGTTGCCAAGAGCACACAGAACCAGGTAAATCGCGAAATTTTCTCTTTTAGAAATAGCGCAGCCAATAGCGGGGCAGTGACCACGTAGAGCCCAGTGATGAAGCCTGTGATTGCAGCTCCTGTTCGAGCTAAACCGAGAGTTTGAAAAATATAGCCAGATCCAAGAAAGAGTCCAGCTAGGCCACCCCGCACAAGTATGTCTTGGTTGATAATACGGAGCACTCTCGGACGTATGAGGACCATGAGAAGTACTGCCAAAGTAAAGCGTGAAAAAAGGAAGCTATTGACGCTCTGTCTTTCGATGGCATCTTTCATAACAACAAATGAAAACCCCCAAGCAGCAGCAACCGAGAGAAGTGCAAGAGGTGCAAACTTTATGCGCAACTTCGCTTCCGTCTTTGTCATCGCTCACCGCGTAGCTTCTTAAGCAAGGCAACTTCTCTTCCGTGTTCTACTTCTTGGCCGGGTGTTTCCAAGATTAGAGGGGCGCTCATTACTGCAGGATGTGCCAATAGTTCTCTAAAAGGTGCCACGCCAATTTCCCCGTAACCTATATTTTGATGGCGATCTTTAAGGGCGCCGCAAACATCCATCGAATCATTGGCATGGATGAGTCGGATCCGCTCGATGCCAGCAATTTCCACCAGTAAATCGAGGGTCTCTTTCATGCCACCTTTTTTTGCAATGTCATGGCCTGCCGCAAATACGTGACATGTATCTAAACAAATTCCAACTTTTGGGTGATATTCAAGGGCTTTGAGGTAGTTCTCTAAATCATCAAGCTTCTTTACTAAAGAGCGCCCTTGACCAGCAGTTGGTTCGAGTAACAAGCGCGGCGCGTCATCGCTTAAAGCGTTAAGAATTGGCATCATCCCTTCGTGGATTTGTTTCCACGCTTTCTCTATATGCCCTTCATCAACTGCCGATCCAGTGTGAATCACAACACCCAGAGCGCCAATTTCCTTTCCACGTTTGAGCGAAAATTCTGTCGAAGCCAAGGAATTTCTATACGTTGCTTCGGTTGGCGAACCTAAATTGATTAAGTAAGGCGCATGGACATAAGTTTCAATATCCATTGCGTTAGCTTTACTTTTGAATTCATCATCAGCGCCAGGATTTGTGGGGGGCATCGCCCAACCGCGCGGGTTCGAAGTAAAAACTTGAATTGCCTCTGCCCCAATTGTTTCGGCATACCCGAGTGCGCGTTTGGCCATTCCTCCAGAAGTCGGAGTATGTGCCCCAATTCGAGGTTTATTCACTTGCTCACCTTACGGTAATAACAACTGTGCTTCCACGTTTAACTTTCGTGCCCACTTTTGGCGCAACGCTGGTAACCTTCTTCATCGCTCTGGTGCCAGTTTTCTTGACCGTGACTTTCAACTCTAAGCCCTGCAATATTTCGAGCGCCTTTATCTGATTAAAGGAGAGAATATTTGGAATATATACATATTCGGAGCCCTTTGAAATAACGAGAGTAATTTTCGCACCCTTTACCGCTTGCGTAACTCCTGACGGGGATTGCGATATGACATTTCCTGGCGTTACCTTCTCATCAAAGGCGTATGTCGGTGAAACGTCAAATCCAGCTTCACTTAATTCATTAAGCGCTTGCTCGCCGCTCTTTGCCAGATATGAATTGAGAGCGACCAATTCCAGGCCTTTGCTAACTATTAAGAGAACGCGCGTCTCGCGCTTTACTTTCTGCCCTACTTCGGGTGAAGTGGAAATTACAAAACCTCGTGGAACCAAATCGCTAAATACTTCAGTGCTCACTCCAAGAGTTAGCGGGTATTTAGTAATGGCGGTGGCAGCTGCTTGCGGAGTTAGCCCCGCAACGCGCGGAATTTCGTAACGTTCCGCGCCTTTTGAAATTATTACTTTAACAACGCCACCTGCATCGATTCTTCCACCAGCAGTGGGGATAGTTTCAATAATTTTACCTTTAGCTATATTTTCATCAAATCTCTTCTCGGTGATTTCGAAAGATAGACCTAAGGTAGAGAAGGCAGCGGTTGCATCATCAGTAGTGCCGCCGACGATTGATGGCACGGCGACGCGCGATCCTGGACCGACTATGGAGTACCACCCAGCAATCCCTAATGAAACCGCAAGGAGTAACGCGATAATTCGATTTCGTCGAACACGCTTACTTGATTTATGTTTAGTGCTTTTTTTCTGTTCATTTTCTTCTGCTCTGATTTCTTCGGCGATTGGAGTTTGTTTAGCGCGGGTCTTTTCGCGAGGTTTTTCTCGAATTGGTAAAACTGGTAAATCCAATTCCAAACTCATTTGGTTTCGCTTAGGATCAATTTCACTCTGAACGATCTCTAGCCGTTTAAGAAATTCGCCAGCATCGCGGGGGCGATCATCAGGGTCGGGACTTGTCGCACTTAGGATAAGAGCATCGAGGGCCGGCGGGATCTCTTTCCTTTTTCTGCTCACGGCTGGGATTCGTTCATTGACATGCATATAAGCAATTTGAATCGGAGAATCGCCCGGAAAAGGTTTCTCTCCGGTTAGCATTTCATAGGCAACAATTCCTATGGCGTAAACATCGCTCCGTGAATCTGCGATACCGCGTTGAACTTGTTCGGGAGATAGGTAAGAAACGCTTCCAAGAATTATGCTGGATTCAGCCGTCATGGTGGTACCGAGTAACGCGCCTCGCGCTAAACCAAAATCAGCGACTTTCACACGACCTTCGTGTGAAATCAAAATATTCTCAGGTTTAATATCGCGATGCACAATTCCAATTGCATGGGCAGCTGCAATAGCACTTAATATCGGCGTTAAGTAGGCCATCGCATCTTTAATATCAAATTTCCCGCGTTCAAGCAGGTAATCACGGAGCGTATAACCCTCGATGAGTTCCATTACTAAGAAAACTGCCGGAACCCCATTTTGGTTCCAACCTTGATCTTGAACTGCAACAATATTTGGATGCGAAAGTGCGGCCGCAGCTTTAGCTTCACGGATGAAACGGGCTACGAATGCTTCATCTTGCGCGAGGTGATGGTGCATTATCTTCACTGCAACTTTTCGATCGAGTCGAGTGTCCATAGCTTCATATATAACTGCCATGCCGCCATTAGCAATTTGGCGGATTAATTGATATCGCCCGTCAATGAGCTCGCCAGATAGGTCGGACATAGGGGTAATTTTACGTAATTACTCGCTTAAGTTCGGTGTTGGCGCGCCTGCGCTTACTATGAAATGCGCGCGCTTATTTGCTTCGTTTTGTAGCTATCTCTGCCAGTTCCAGCAGCAGCGCACGACCAGTTTCTTCGAGCGACCCGCGAGCTAGCGCCGTTAAAGCCCTATCTGTTAACTCTTCAATGAGATCTTCAACGTAACTTCGTGCGCCGGTAGTTGTGATGATTTCCCGAATTGAATCTATTGTGGCGCTTTCTAAATTCGTCTTGCCCAGATTTTCATGTAAAAATACCCGTTGCTTTTCAGAGACTCGCTCGAAAGTTGTCGCAATCAAGACAGTGTGTTTACTTTCACGCAAGTCATCGCCAGCAGGCTTGCCAGTTATATTTGAATCACCAAAGACCCCTAAGAGATCATCCCGCATTTGAAATGCCTCGCCTAGCGGCAGTCCGTAATTTGAATATATTTCGTTAATCTCGATGCGATCTGGTAGCGAAGTTATGGCAAGGCTCGCACCGATATGGAGCGGTCTTTCCACAGTGTATTTTCCGGATTTAAATCGCGCGATTTTGAGGGAGCGGCGCACACTGGTATTTTTCTCGCTCTGTTCGTGTATATCTAGAAATTGTCCCGCCATTAATTCAACGCGCATTTCATCATGAACAGGTAAAACTGAGAGCAATTGCGCAGTTGTTATGCCGGATGAATTGAGCATCTGATCAGACCAAACTAGCGCCAAATCGCCCAAAAGCACTGCGGCGCCTTGCCCATAACGTGCAGCGAAACCTGTTAATTCTTGGTTTTGATGGAGCGTTTCAAAATGGCGATGGATTGATGGTTTACCGCGACGGGTATCGGATCCATCTATTAGATCATCGTGAATGAGCGCACATGCTTGGAGCAACTCTAAACTCGAAATTGCGCGAGTAATTTCCGGAGAGCTTTTCCCGCCGGCGCCGATGTAAGCACCGAAAGCAAAGAGTGGACGGAGGCGTTTACCGCCATCGAGCGAGAATGAGCTCAGTGAATGCGCAACAGGGGCAAGTTCTGCTGCGATGTTGGCCAGAAATTGACTCTGTTCTTTTAAGAAGAGCGTGAGTTCGACTTCAATTTCACCACGCATCGCTTTGAGCAAATCTTCCGCTATGGAACCCATACTCCTAACGGTACCCTCAGAAGGTGGAACTGCCCAACGCTCGCAAAGCTCAATTTCTGGCTACCTGGAGCGCTCTCCATAACAACGCTGCAATTACTGGAATCGTCGGGGCGTGGCTTGAAATTTCATATCGTTTTGGTTTGATATGTACTTTATTGAGAATTGGACCAAATGTCTTAACTCTCCTTGGTCTGCTTAGTGCGCTGGCAACTGCTTTCACTGCCACATCGTGGTGGGCGATTTTCTTCTTAGTGGCTTCACTTTTCTTTGATGGAATCGATGGAAGTGTTGCAATTTATCAAAAACGCCAAAGTGAATTGGGAGCGCTCTTAGATTCCATTGCTCATCGAATTAGTGAAGCGCTCTGGCTTTGCGCCCTTTATCGAATTGGTGTACCAGCGTGGCTAGCAATTACTTTATGGAGTGTTGCTGCCATCCAAGAATATGCACGGGCACGTCTTGCCTCCCTTGGCGTTAGAGATTTAGGAGTTATAACGCCAGCGGAGCGGCCCGTGCGGGCAAGTTTTCTGGTACTCGCTCTGGTTGCATGGCATGTTTCAGTTCCTGGAGTAATAATTTTAGGATATATATTTTTACTCGTCGAGATATATAGTTTGATTCTTGTTATGCGTTATGCGCACGCCAAATTGCGCTAGCAACAATCTCTTGAATAAGAATTACGGTCTGCCTAGCCAACGCGAAAGAGCGTAAGGGGCGAGCAAAGCTCCATAAATTAAACCTGCGAGAAGGGCTACACCTGGGCGATCGAAGAAAAAAAGGTTCCCGATGACTCCCGAGAACCAACTCCATGCGAGGAATAAATCAACGGCTACTAAACTTGCACCAACTTTTCGCCGTTCTTTAGGGAGGGCTACATTCAAAAGCGCCATTAACCCCATGCCTGCAAGTAACCAACCAAACGCGTTCGAGAGTGGAATATTTGCTTGGTAAGGAAGATGCGCTCCGGTGAAAGTCCAACTCCATCGCCCAGCTGCCACCATTTCTGGATTAAGAAATAAATCCCAAGCCATCAGTGTCAGGCCGCCGTATAAGAAGACCCAGTTTTTTCCTACTCTGCGCGCAACAATTAAAATTGGGTGAGCCATCCCTAACCAGAGAAATGGAACAACTAATGGGACGTTAAAGATTTGTGGTCCGAGTGAGACATCGTAGGAGTATTGACCAAATGGCCATCCGGTTTGAACTCCAATTTCTTTAATTGAGAAAGCGAAGAGAAGTGTTAATCCAATATATGTAGCGGCATAACGGAATCCGTACGAGAAAAGCGCGTGCAGGCACATCGCGCCAGCGGCCCAATAAATGGCAGAGATGGTTACTAATCTAAGAGTTTCACCACTGACTAATGGGTAAGCAATTTGCAAAAGTAGCGCAATTGCAAAAACAGTAAGAAAAAAAGCGCTCGCGCGAGGGGAGATGCCACCAATTTTTCGTGGTCGAGGGTGGTAATGGCGAATTGACATGGCCTAAGTCTGCCCTACGCAATTCATTCTTTACTCACTTGAATTTTCACTCCCGCAGTGAGCCGCTCGATATCGGCGAAAGTCGTGGGGAAAACTGCATTGGGATGTCCAGCAGCTGCCCACAGAACGTCATAGTCAGCTAGCGCTTCATCGATGAGGATTTTTGAAGCAGGAGTAATCCATGCAAATGGCGCAACGCCTCCCACAGAGAAACCGCTTCTTGTCTTTACGTAATCAGCATCAGCGCGCGCAAGTTTTTCGATTCCTAGAGTTTGTGCAACTAATTCAGAATCAACTCGATGTCGCCCACTTGTAATGATAAGTAGGGCGGACCCATCAGGTAATTTGAAAATAAGAGATGAAGCGATTTGTCCGACCTCGATACCGAGAGCGGAGGCGGCATCACGAGCTGTACGGGCCGAATCCGAGAGAACGTGTATTTTCGTATCTAAACCATGCGCGATGAGCTCTGCTTGCACTCTTTTTACAGGCGCCCGTTCGAGTACTCCTTCCGAATTTTTCATATTTGATTGGTTTGAATTAGAGTGAAAGCCGAAATGGCAAAGAGCAAATATGCAAAAGCCGAGCGCAAAAGGCGCGGATTTGTGTTAGAGCCCTTAATGGAAGCTAATCGAGCAACAATCACTGCTGAAATTGCCATGTAAATTGGAATCTGCCAATTAACTTCTGACCAGCTTTGGTAGTGAGCGAAAAAAGCGGTAATTGAGTTCATTGCAATAATGAGTAGCGAAGTTCCGGCAGCTTGAGCTGGCGAATTCTTAAAGAAGAGCACGAGAATTGGAATTGCCAAGAAACCACCGCCGATTCCAAATAACCCTGTCATTGCTCCAATCATCAAAGAAATTAGGATGAGCCATAACGCTGGGATTTTTTTCTCGACCCCAGTAATTGGTTTAATAAGCATTGAAATAGCAGCAAGAATTAAAACTAGCGAAAAGCCTGTTGTAATCACGTAATCAGAGAGTCGATGAGAGATCCATGACCCGCCGATATTGGTGATAAGTCCAAGAGCCCAAATTGTTAGCGCTTCTTTGATTAAGACTTGCTTGTTTTTCAATTTTGGAATAACCCCAGCAATGGCAGCGCTGGATACAACTGCTAGCGCTGCTGTTGTTGCTAAGTGAGGAGTGAAATTAAAAATGAATATCAAAATAGGCACGGAGAGCATCGCCCCACCTGCCCCAACAAACCCCAGTACGCCACCAATAAAAGTTCCTGCAAGGAGGGCGCTGACTATTTCCATCTCTTGACTCATAAATTAAAAGTTAAAGAAAGAACCGGTAACGCTTGGACCGAAATCGACACCCTTTGCAATGAGAACAAAGAGAATAAGGGCGGCTCCAGCTAAGGATAAATCCTTGAAGAATTGAATTGATTCGGTCGCTTTAGCGCTAGCATCGCTTTCCTTCCAGAAAGCATGCATAATAAAAGCGGTAGGGATTAGGAATATTGCAATTAGTAGTGCGCCAAGGTCAGCATAAACACCAAGTGCGATGTAAAGACCGCCAATTAGAATCATTAGACCTGAAAGAAGAACGCTAAGTTTTGCTGCTGGGACTTTCTTGAACTTGGCATATCCGGTCATAGCCTCGAGTTTTGTTAGATGCATGATGCCTGAATTGATGAAAATTAGAGCGAAGAGAATGCGACCGATAATCAATACTGCGTCCATGAGACTCCTTTAATAATCCGATGTTACTTGCGAGGTTCACTTTAGGGGAAGTTAGTTGAAAGCATGGGATTTACGCGCTGGTAAGAGAAGTTGGAGCTAAAAATAAAGTAGCCTGCCAGCATGAGTGAAGCGGCTCGTCCAGTCACAATTCTCCATGTAGATATGGATGCATTTTTTGCTTCAGTTTCCATTCGCGATAATCCGGAGCTACGCAATAAAGCGGTGGTAGTTGGCGCAGGTGTACGCGGAGTAGTGCTCTCGGCGAATTACGAAGCGCGCAAATTTGGGATTAGAGCTGCGATGCCCATAGGTCGCGCGCAACGAATGGCCCCACATGCAATATTTATTCCACCCGATCACAGTAGATATTCCCAAGTATCTGGGGCGATTATGGAAATTTTTCATTCATTTACACCGCTCGTTGAACCAATCTCGTTGGATGAAGCTTTTCTTGATGTGAGCGGGGCGCAGCGATTAATCGGAACAGGTCGCAAGATTGCTAATGCAATTCGTGCCAAAGTTGAAGAACAAGAAGGAATTACATGTTCGGTCGGAATTGCTCCATCTAAATTTATTGCAAAACTTGCATCCAGTCATTGCAAACCAAATGGAGTTCTTGAAATTCCGGCGGATCGCATTTTAACTTTTCTCCACCCATTACCTGTTTCTGCAATTTGGGGAGTAGGGCCAAAAACGGCAGAAACTTTAGAACGCCTTGGGTTACGCACCGTTGCAGATATTGCACATTTACCACGGACAACTTTAATTCGAGCGCTAGGTGAAGCCAGCGGTGCTTCGCTCTATGAACTTGCTTGGGGACGTGACTATCGAGATGTCACACCGGAGGAGTCAGAGAAAAGCATTAGCGCTGCAGAAACTTTCCCATTTGATTTAGATAGCCCAGAAGAAATACTTAAAGAGTTCTTACGTTTAACCGAACGCGCAACAGACCGATTACGCGAGCAGGGGTTATTTGCAAAAACTATTTCGATAAAAGTTCGCTTTGCTGATTTCTCAACGATTAGCCGTTCAAAAACGCTATCTTTGCCAATCGATAGCACACACGAGACATATGAAGTCGTGAAAGGGCTCTACCTTGCCTTACAAATTGAACGTGCGCGGCTTCGCTTGGTTGGCGTCTCCCTTGAAAATTTAAGGCGAGAAGCTCCTGTACAGATGGTTTTGGGTGCCCGAGAACGAGGTTGGCGCGAAGCTGAGAGCGCAATCGATCGAGCTAAAGCCCGCTTTGGCAAATCCAGCGTACGCCCAGCGCGTCTGATAAGAGCTAAAGAGGAGGAGTAGCGATGAAGAAAAAGATGTTCTATGGTTAGCACATGCCGCTATCCGATCGTGAAAAACGCCTTCTTGAAGAGATGGAAGCTGCCCTTTTAACTGAAGATCCAGGCTTAGTTTTAACGCTAACCGGTGGGGGTCTACATCCCAACCGGACTCGCGTACTAACTGGAGTTGGAGTTGTTTTTGCTGGTATCGCCGTTCTCTTTGGTGGCTTAATTAGCCAAACGCCAATAGTCGGTGTCTTTGGATTTCTCATTACCCTAACTGGCGTAATTATTGGCATTACCGCCATCTCGCACCGAGGGCACGGTGGTGGTGAGAATGTCCGTCTTCGCAAGAAGAGAAATTTGAACGCCAAACTTGAAGAACGTTGGGATAGGCGCAATAACGATCCTCAGTCTTAAATTCCCCCAGCAAATCAGCCGAACTTAGTAAGCATCAAACTCATCAATTCTGAGCGTGAATTCAATATTTAGTTCTCTTCAATAACGAATCCTGGGGACTGCTGTAGGGCAGCTCACCCTATGGTGCCGTAATCAATTTTCTCGAGGTTGTTATCTCATCAATGAAATCGAGATCTATCTCCACTCCGATTCCGGGGTCAGTAGGAACTCTCAGTTGTCCATCCTTCATCACGAAAGGAGTCGTTATATCGCGCTGGTAGTAACGAGATGATGCACTGGTATCACCAGGCAATGTAAATCCCGCGAGGGAGGCGAGTGCGATGTTTGCAGCCCGACCGATTCCAGTCTCAAGCATTCCGCCACACCAGACCGGAATATCGTTTTCAACGCAGAGATCGTGGATTTTCACTGATTCGAGATAACCGCCTACCCGCCCGGGCTTTATATTGATAATTGTTGTGGCTTTCATGGCCAACGCATCGCGTGCTGATTCGAGCGACGTAATCGATTCGTCAAGGCAGATGGGGGTCTCTACCACCTTCGCCAACATGGCATGTCCCAAGATGTCGTGCTCGTTCAGGGGTTGCTCGATGAGAAGTAAGTTAAAGGGATCAAGACTCTTCAAATGATCGGCATCTTCGCGCAAGTAAGCCTGATTCGCATCAACCTGCAAAGGAACATCGGGAAAGAGTTCGCGGATCACTCGCACGGGCTCGATATCCCAGCCTGGCTCTATTTTCAGCTTGATTCTTCTGTATCCCTCGTCGATGTACTGGGAGACCTCCTGGGCGAGAGCGTCGATCGAAGAGGTGATTCCTACGGAGACTCCACAGTCGATCATCTCTTTGGATGAGCCTAAATATGAGCCAAAGGAGATGCCTTCAAGTTTCAACTGAGCATCCAGTAGTGCGGTCTCAACGCAGGCTTTTGACATCTGATGCCCAAGGAATGGTTTTAGTAGGTCGGCAATCTCTTCAGCACGAACATCTCCTACTTCGAAAATCTTCGGTAAGAGAAAACGTTCGATCACATCTTGTGAAGCAAATGTGTACTCGGACGAATAAAGAGGTTCGGACATTGCAACGCATTCTGCCCAACCTTCGGACCCATCGTCCGTTCTGATCTTCATCAGTAGAAGTTCGCGCTCGTACTGCGTTCCAAATGATGTGCGGAAAGGTCTTACCAGTGGCAAGTTGATAATGCGTAGTTCTACATCCTTTATCCGCATTTACTGATCCTCTCTCACTTCTGCTCTGTTACAACGTAAGCGCCATCTGATGTGAATCCATTGATATGCCAACCCGAGTTCAGGCGGGGCTGTAGTTGTTCGCGTAACGCCAGTCTCCACTCCCATGCCCTTGCGCTGTTGTCAGCACGCAATTGGATGATGTCGGTGGGCAGATAAATGGCGACCATCTCTGCAGTTGAAGGGAGGTCTTTCGTCACTGGCTTTTCATTTTCGTTAGAGAGGGCCACTGGAATTGCCTCTGGCGAAAGTTCGAGGTTTAGGTTGCGAGCCGCGCCTATAACACGCTCAGAAAGAAGATCCCAACGTGCGATCACTCGATCCGTCAAGTCACCCGCGTTAAGTGCATCCGGGAGATCTCCATAGAAATCCGCGAAGTAATCAAAGATTTGCACTCCAAGTTTGACCAGATTCAACCTCGCATTACGCCGAACCAAGGGATCGAAGGTCCAGGTAATGGTCTCATATCCGTTTTCCAGGGCCCATGCTCTTTGATGCCACTTGAGTGCGCTGCCGATATTTCTATTGCGGTACTTCTCTTTTACTGCAGCCATGTGGGAGTGAAGGTGAAGATGCCTCTGCGAATCGATCCCGGGGAATGCAAAAGCCGCTGCAATAAATTCGGCGCCGTAAAAGACGCCGCCGACGTATGCGCCATTGTGAACCATGGCCTGCATAAGATTGGCCGTGATCTGCGTTCCTTCATCCGTTGGCCACACTTCGTTGCAGATCGCCCGTGCATAGTCCTGTTCTTTAACACCTTGAAGATTGCGAATCGAAACTTGGGCGTCGTCGCTCCTGCGTTTGGCGTCTTTATAAGCTTGGGCAATTACCTCTAGCGTGATCATGGTGCCAGCGTAGAACAGACGAAGAGATTCTGCCCATGTTCCCTTAGGCCAATGCCAGCGCAATAACAATTAGCGCGCAGCTCGCACGTGGACCCACCGAACCATGGTGGGTTTTTTGGGAGAGTAGGGGCATAGGGGAGAAAAAGGGGAAGGGTGGTTGAAAAAGGAGGAAAGTGGAGTAAAGTGGGGGATTGACCCGTATATTTATTTGCGGGGTCAACCAGGGGAAGGGGCGCGAGAAGATGTTTCTAGGCACCCACGAACCGCGCCTTGATGAAAAAGGTCGACTCATCCTCCCTGCGAAATTTCGGGAAGAACTTTCAACTGGGCTAGTTATCACAAAGGGGCAAGAACGTTGTCTCTACGTTTTTCCGTCCCAAGAATTTTTAGTAATCACCCAAACGCTAAAACAAGCGCCGGTCACTGCCAAAGCTGCCCGCGATTACATGCGTGTGATGTTTGCAGGTGCGCATGATGAAATTCCTGATCGCCAAGGTCGCGTAACAATCCCGCAAGGTTTAAGGACGTATGCAGGTCTTGAAAAAGAGTGTGTAGTTATTGGCGCGAATACTCGTGTTGAAATTTGGGATGCGACTTCATGGCATGAATATCTCGCTGATCGCGAGAAAGGTTTCGCTGATGTTTCAGAGGAGGTATTTCCAGGTCTCTTTTAAATAAATCTCTGCTGTGGCCACCGCCGACCTTTCGAAAGTATCGGCGTCCCTTCCCCGGCGCCGATACAGAAATGATCCGTCGGCCGGCGGTGACCAGAACAGAGATTCGCAAGCACAGTAGTCATCGAGAATACGAATTTATGAGCGAAAGGGGGAGAAGTTGGATCAGCTACATGTATCAGTCATGCGAGATCGTTGTGTTGAGTTACTTTCCCCCGCAATTCTTAGCTGCGAAAGCCCCGTGGTGGTAGATGCAACGCTAGGTTTTGGCGGACATGCGGAAATTTTACTAAACCAATTTCCAAACCTTGTCGTTATAGGAATTGATCGTGATTTAGAAGCCATTTCAAAAGCTTCAAAACGTCTCGAACAATTTGGAGACCGTCTCATTACTGCGCATGGTGTTTTCGATCAAATTGGAAACATTGTTCGAGAACTTGGTTATCGAGAAATAACTGGCGCGCTTTTTGATTTAGGCGTCTCCTCTATGCAACTTGATGAGGCTGAAAGAGGTTTCTCTTATTCCAACGATGCGCCTCTTGATATGCGCATGGATCGTACGCAGAGCTTCTCTGCTTACGAAATTGTTAATACTTACGAACCCGGTCAACTAGTTCGCATCCTTCGCGCATACGGTGAAGAGAAATTTGCTACACGCATAGTTGAGTCAATCATCAAGGCTCGAAAAATTTCTCCACTGAACTCCACGATGGCTTTAGCCGAATTGGTTAAATTAAGTATTCCAGCTGCAACAAGGCGAACCGGTGGCAATCCAGCAAAACGGACATTTCAAGCCCTTCGCATTGAAACCAACGATGAATTAGGCGCGATTACTCGCGCCATACCTGCCGCAATGGAGTTGCTCAGTGTCGGTGCTCGACTTGTAGTGATGTCGTTTCAATCTCTTGAAGATCGAATCGTTAAAGAACTTTTTCTCGCATCGACTACTTCTAGCACTCCCAAGGGTCTGCCTTATGACATTCCAGAATTAGCCGCCAAATTCTCATTAATTACCAAAGGTTCCGAGACGCCTAGTGAAACTGAATTAAATGAAAATTCGCGATCTACCTCAGTTCGGTTACGGGCAATCGAAAGAGTGGCGGCTTAATGGCAATGACTTCACTAGCTCCAGCAATTACTCGTTCAAAGGCGTTAATTGTTAAAAAATCTACCCAAGCGGTGTTGCGACTTGTTCCAGATATCTCAGTTGGCAAAGAAGCGGACCGGCGTTATTTTGCAAAATTTGTTTCGGTGCTCGGAATTACCGGGTTGATGTCCTTGCTATTTATGAACACTTTACTTGCTCAAGATGCATTTAAATTAGATCGCCTTAAATTGGAAGTCAAAATGGTGAGCGATCAACGTGAAGCCATTGATCGTGCTATCGATGGCAAGTCTGCTCCGGAAGCACTTGCACAATCTGCCCTTGCTCTGGGAATGCACCCGTCGGAAACTCCAGTTTTTCTCAACCTTGAGCGCGCGATAGTGCCAACCGGAGCTAAGACTCGTGGGTAATTTTTCACTTGCGCAAAAGCGTATTCGAAATCTTGTCTTGGTAATTTTAATCGTAATGTTGGGTTTTGCTTTTCGACTTTTCCAAATCCAAGTCGTTCAAGCCAGTTCTTATCAGTTGAAAGCGGCCAGCGAGCTAGATAGGACGAAATCGTTGCTGGCCCCTCGTGGAGATATTACAGATATACATGGCGTGACTTTTGCGCGAAGTGTCGCGGCAACCAGCATCGCGGTAGACCAGACTCAAATTTCCGATCCGGCTCGAGTTGCAGCTTTTGTCGCGCCAATCCTTGGTATATCCGTCGAAAGCGTGCAAGATTCCATTACCGGAGTTCGCAAATACAGCATGGTTTTTCGAAATGCGAAGCCAGCAGTTTGGAAACAATTAACGGAAGCGATCAAGATATACAACTCGAAATTAGATGTCAAGGAAATCGATAAACGAATTATCGGCTTTTCCTCAGAGCGGAGTTACGTTCGCGAGTACCCGTCAGGCAGTTTAATCGCATCGCTCATTGGTTTCGTTAATTTCAGTGGGGTAGGCGCAACTGGCCTTGAGTCAAGTATGAATTCTATTATCGCCGGAGTTGATGGGAAATATTCGTATGCAGATGGATATGGTGCAGAAATACCGGGTTCACAGATGGAGATAGTAACTGCAAAGGCCGGAACAACCGTTCGTTTAACAGTTGATCGAGATGTGCAATGGGTTGCCTCGCAGGCGATAAGCGAAGCGGTAAAGAATTCGAGAGCATCGAGCGGAACTGTAATTGTGATGGATCCGAAGAGTGGTGCAATTCTTGCTCATGCAACTGCACCTACTTTTGATCCAAATAACACTGCTGGTATTTCACTTGATGAAATGCGAAATCCATCTGTGCAAGAAGTGTATGAACCAGGATCTACCGGAAAAATTATGACGCTGGCTGCTGCAATTGAAGAGAAAGTCATTACTCCTGAAACAGTATTCACAGTTCCATATAAGCTAAAACGTTCCACGAAAGTTTTCCGTGAACACAAACCACGCCCGACGGAACGGTTCACCGCCGCAGGAATTCTCGCAGTTTCAAGTAATACGGGTTCTATTTTAATTGGCGAGCTCTTAAGCAACCAAACGCTGTATAAATATCTCACCAAATTCGGAATAGGCGCAAGCACGGGATCAGGTTTACAGGGCGAATCAGCCGGAATCCTTAGGCCCGTTGCCCAGTGGTCTGGCACCAGCGCGCCAACCGTGGCTTTTGGCCAAGGTTATTCACTGACTGCGCTACAAGCGACCAGCATTTTCGCAACTATTGCAAATAATGGTGTTCGGGTAAGTCCGACCGTTGTTGCAGGAACGAGCGATTCAAGTGGACGGTTCACGCCCTCCAAACCACGCTCAAGTGAAGAAGTCGTCAGCGCTGCTACCGCCAAGAAAATGCGAGCCATGATGGAGAGCGTGGTTTCAGCTAATGGAACCGCATCAAGTGCGGCAATTCCGGGATATCGAGTCGCTGGAAAAACTGGAACTGCAATGCGATTCAACGACATCTGTCGTTGTTATAGCGGATACACGTCATCGTTCATCGGTTTTGCCCCCGCTGATAAACCTGCCTATGTTATTAGCGTGACTATTCAAAATCCAAAAGGCCTGCACTGGGGTGGAGCGCTAGCTGGGCCGGTTTTCAAGAAAGTTATGTCCTTTGTTTTGCAGAGCCAACATATCTCGCCCACAAATACCACGATAATCCCGCTGGCGCTCAATGAAGCGGACCTACTTGCTAAGAAAGCTAAAGAAAGCGCAGCTGGTAGCCGCTAATGCAGAGACCAATCGAGCACCCGACTAGGAGTTTGCGCTCAGCGGCAGCAGTGATTTCTGCCACGACAACATACCTTGACCTAGATAGCATTAACATCTCTGGTATTTCACAGACGAGTAATGAAATTCTCGCTGGAGATTTATTTATTGCACTCCCAGGTGAGAATTTCCATGGTGCAAAATTTGTTGCCGATGCGCTTGCGCGAGGCGCGGTAGCTGTCTTAACGGATCTGGCAGGTTCCAAAGTAATAACCGATGATGTGCCTCTCTTAATTTCTACTAACCCACGTCGTGCTGCTGGAATTCTCAGCGCTTGGTTTTATGCGGAGCCGATGCGAGATCTCTATAGCGTTGGCGTAACAGGAACAAATGGCAAGACGACGGTTACCACTCTCTTGCATCAATTAATGGAAAGCGCTGGACGCTCGACTGGACTCATTGGGACAGTTGAAACGCGTATTGGCGCAGAAATTATTAGAAGTGGACGTACCACGCCAGAGAGCGCAGATTTACAAGCGCTTGCAGCAGTGATGCGCGAGCGACATGTACGGAACCTGGTAATGGAAGTTTCCAGCCATGCGATTACTTTAGATCGAATTCGAGGTAGTCACTTTTCAGTAGTTGCGTTCACTAATTTGTCGCAGGATCATTTAGATTTTCATAAGACGATGGAAAGCTACTTTCAAGCGAAAGCAGCTCTTTTTACTTTTGAATATGCTGATTTAGCAATGATCAATATCGATGATGCTCATGGTAGAAAACTTGCTGGACTAACTGAACTCCCAGTGGTGAGCGTCTCACGGAACAATTCAGATGCGATTTGGCACTACTCAAAAATTGAGAAAAGCTATGCCGGCGCGAATATTGCGATACGAGGCAGTAACGGAATATTTATCGAGAGCAGAACAGAACTCCATGGTGGGTACAATTTCGATAATTTATTGTTGGCAATCGCCCTTGCAGTTGAAAGCGGAATTGACCCGTTAGAGGTCGCTTCGCTCATCCCTCATTTGACGGGCGCTGCCGGCCGCTTGGAACCAGTACGGTTGGGACAGAATTTCACTGCGCTAGTTGACTATGCTCACTCACCAGATGCAGTCACTCGAGTATTGGAAACTGCACGTGAAATAACCGCTGGCATAGTTATTGCAGTTCTCGGTTGTGGTGGGGACCGAGATAGAACTAAGCGCCCGCTGATGGGCGCCGCGCTTCAAGCTGGCTCCGATATCGCAATCTTCTCTAGTGATAATCCAAGATCAGAAGCTCCCGAAGAGATACTCAGAGAAATGACTTCCGGGTTAACGATTACACGCCCTAGTGAAATTATCGTTGATCGAGGGCAAGCAATTTCTCGCGCAGTAAGCTATGCCCAAGCTGGGGATCTGGTAATTGTTTTAGGTAAAGGTCATGAAAAGGGACAGGAGATCAACGGTGAGGTGCATGAATTCGATGATCGAATAGAACTTGCACGTGCCATTGAAGCTAAGAAAACACCATGATCACGCTGACTCTCGGTGAAATTGCGAAGATAGTTGGCGGTGAATTACATGGTGGTTCCAATTCCCTGGTAACCCAAGCTCCAGTCTTTGATTCACGAGAAGCGATTACTGGCTCACTTTTTCTTGCGTTGGTGGGCGAGAATTTAGACGGACATGACTTTGCACAACAAGCGCTCGGTAAAGGAGCAGTTGCTGCGCTGACAACTCGGGTGATAGTTGGCGATTGCATTGTTGTGACTGACGTTCTTAAAGCGCTCTCTGAGTTGGCTTCACACATCAGAAATATTCTCAACGATTTGCAAGTCATTGGCATAACTGGTTCTCAAGGAAAGACGAGCACAAAAGACTTACTATCGGTGATGTTGGGAGCATACGGGGAGACTGTGGCATCTGTTGGTTCATTTAATAATGAGCTGGGTTTGCCATTAACACTACTCAAGTGTGATGAAAACACTAAGTACTGCATCCTAGAAATGGGTGCACGTCACTTGGGAGATATTGAAAAATTATGCAAGATTGCAAAACCAACAATCGGCGTAGTTTTGAAAATCGGCACGGCCCACATTGGAGAATTTGGCTCGCAAGAAATGATCGCTCGAACTAAGAGCGAACTTATTTCAGCGCTTCCCTCGCAAGGAGTTGCAATTCTTGGGAGTTATGATGCGTTTACTCCTGCAATGAGAAATCTCCACCATGGGAGAGTATTAACTTTTGGAGAACGCTCTAACGATGATGTCCGCGCAACCGATATAGAAATGCGCGATGGCAGACCACATTTTGAATTAGTTACCAGCGCTGGACGTAGCGCAGTCGGAATGCGTTTAATAGGCGCGCATCAGGTATCTAATGCGCTGGCCGCCGCCGCCGTTGCTAGCGCGCTGGGTTTACCGATTGAATTAATCGCGAGTTCGCTTTCTACCGCAGAAAATCGCAGCAAGTGGCGAATGGAGCTACATGATTTGGGAGATTTTCTCCTGATTAATGATGCCTACAACGCCAATCCAGACTCTATGGCCGCAGCGCTTAAAGCTTTAATTCTTTTTGCGCAAGAACGTGGTGGGCGATCATGGGCATTCTTAGGAAAAATGGGCGAGCTCGGCGCGTCAACTGAGGAGGAGCACTTAGCAATTAGCACTCTTGCTCAGGAGTTAGGCATTGATCATCTTGTTTCAATTTCTGCGCCGTATGGAAGTTCCAACAGAGTCAGCGGTGGCATGGTGATTCATGACGTTTCAACGATAGAAGACGCGCTATCACTTGCGCAATATTTTGAAGCCGGAGATGTTGCGCTAGTGAAAGCTTCCAGATCCGAGCACTTAGAAGTCTTGGCAGAAGCTCTTGCGAATAAATGGCGAGAAAATGAAGCGAAAGGTGGAGTTCTCGAATGAGAGAGATATTGATTTCTGGAGCTATTGCACTTCTTCTCTCCCTATTCGGAACCCCGGTTCTCATTAAATTATTAGCTAAACGCGGTTACGGACAAATCATCCGAGATGATGGACCAAGTAGCCATCACGTTAAGCGTGGTACGCCCACAATGGGCGGAATAATCATTATTCTAGCTGCGCTAATTGGGTATTTCTTAGCGCATGCAATAACTCAAAATTCAGTAACAGCTTCCGCCCTCCTGGTACTTGGACTCATTGTTGCGCTTGGTTGCTTAGGTTTTCTAGATGATTGGCTAAAAGTTTCACGACAGAATTCAACTGGTTTGAGTGGAAAACAGAAACTAATTGGGCAAGCGTTATTGGCTGCGATTTTTGGCTACCTTGCGCTGGGTTTTAGCGATCAAAATGGCCTTTCACCCGTATCCCTTTATTTATCTGGAGTACGTGAGACTTCAATTTATTTGGGACCAGGGCTAGCCGTACTTTTGATTGTGCTAATGGTCGTCTCTACCAGTAATGGCGTTAATCTCACCGATGGGCTAGATGGGCTGGCAACTGGCGCAGCGGTAGCGTCGTTCCTAGCATTTATTTTGATTGGCGTCTGGGAGTTTGGCCAGAGTTGCGCTCTCAACGCGCTTAACTCAATTAGCTCTAGTTGCTATCAAGTCCGCGACCCACTTGATTTAGCGGTGCTATCTGCAGCTCTCGCCGGTTCATGCACGGGGTTTTTATGGTGGAATGCTTCACCAGCTCGGATTTTTATGGGCGATACCGGATCGCTAGCGCTCGGTGGCGCTCTTGCTGGTTTAGCCGCCACGCTTCGAGTCGAACTGTTATTAATTCCACTAGGCGGCCTCTTTGTAATCATTACTATGTCAGTGATAATACAGAGGGTGTATTTTAAAATTTCAGGTGGAAAACGTGTTTTCAAGATGGCGCCGTTGCAACATCACTTCGAACTTTTAGGCTGGGGAGAAGTCACCATAGTTTTGAGATTTTGGATTATTGCTGGCTTGAGCGTTGCTTTAGGGCTAGCTCTCTTCTATGCGCAATGGGTTGTTAAGTAGCACAATGTCTACTGATTTCGCAGATCGCTCTGTACTCATTCTCGGTGCTGGCGTTACTGGCAAATCAGTGGCGAAAGTTCTGGCAAGTAAAGGCGCGCGCATTGCTCTAGTCGATGAGAATATAGATGCGGTGGTTGGCTTTCCAGTGATTTCTTTAGAAGAAATAGATTTCGCCCAATGGGAGCTCCTGGTTCTCTCACCGGGTTGGAAAGCAAGCCATCCGGTACTGGTAAGCGCGCGAAAAGCTGGGCTTGAAATTCTCAATGAAGTAGATATTGCTTGGGGTTTTGTAAAAGATCATGCGCCACATCAGAAATGGTTAGCCGTAACTGGAACAAATGGAAAGACCACTACCGTCGAAATGGTTGCGAGCATGCTTAGATCAGGTGGGCATAGCGCGATTGCGTGCGGCAATGTGGGCGATACCGTAATCGAGGCGGTAGTCAGCTCGGAAAAATTTGACTATCTCGTTCTTGAACTCTCGTCGTTTCAGTTACATTGGATGCGGGAGGCTAAGTTTGAAGCATGTGCAATCCTTAATATTGCTGAGGATCATATTGATTGGCACGGCACTTTTGATAGCTATGCGGAAGCTAAGATTTCTTTATTACAGAGTAGTCAACTAGCCATCCTCAATGGCGATGATGGTGAAGTCGTAGTTCGCTCGCGCGCATGGCATGGTAGAAAAGTTTTTTACAGACTTAACGCTCCTGCGCCAGGAGAGTTAGGAGTTGTGGAAGAGCTCTTAGTAGATCGCGCTTTTGTTATGGATCCAGAAGAGGCGCAGATGATCGCAGAATTAATTGATGTGAAACCCAGCGTTCCTCACAACGTTTCAAACGCACTCGCTGCCGCTGGCTTAGCTGCCGCGGCTGGAGTGAGCCATGCGGCGATTAGGTCGGCACTGCAAGGTTTTAGAACTGGGCGACATCGGATTGAATTAATTGCACAAGTTGATGGCATCTCATGGATAGATGATTCAAAAGCCACAAATCCTCATGCTGCCAGCGCATCTCTGGCATCGTACCTCTCCGTTATTTGGATTGCTGGCGGGCTAGCCAAAGGCGCTTCGATGGATGAACTTGTCAAGCTCAGTAAAGGTCGAATCAAGGTTGCGATATTAATTGGTCAAGATCGGAAATTGATTTCTGATGCGTTACATAAACATGCCCCATCGATTCCTATTTTTGAAATAGCCGACGGAGCGAGCGATACGTTGATGGAGCGCGTAGTAGCGATGGCGAAATTGCACGCTATTTCAGGGGATGCGGTATTGCTGGCCCCGGCATGCGCTTCGATGGATCAATTCCTTTCCTATGCTGACCGCGGTGATCGATTTGCCGATGCGGTAAGAAAGGTTATCGGAAATGGCAAATAAGAGATCTTCGATATTTCTGACTAAGCCAATTAATTTGTACTACATGCTCGCTGGAAGCACGGCAGTGCTGAGCGCTTTAGGTCTAGTTATGGTTTTCTCGGCCTCTTCCATTCACTCCTTGGAAAGCAAAGGGAGCTCTTATGCAATCGTATTAAGGCAGTTTATAATTCTCTGTTTATCACTTCCACTTGGATGGTTCGCTGCTCGACTTTCGTTGAACCAATGGAAACGTTTAGCCAAATATGGTTTTCTACTTTCGATTATTCTGCTCGGTGCCGTCCAAGCTTTTGGCAAGAGCGTCAATGGTAATAAGAACTGGATAGGACTTGGTTTCATCGATTTTCAACCGAGTGAAGTAGTGAAGTTTCTTATGATTTTGTGGGCTGGTTATATGTTGGCTAATAAAGAACGCGCGGGTTTTGTCAAGATCAATGTCTTAACTCTGATAGCACCAGGCTTTGGAATTTGCATTGCTCTGATTATGGTTGGAGAAGATTTAGGAAATTCAGCGGTGTTCGCTGCGATTTTGGCCGGGTTACTCTTTATTTCTGGCCTTCCTTTGAGACTCTTTGGGTTAGTTACAGCTTTTGGATTTGCCGGTCTGGCTGCCATGATTCGTACATCTTTTTATCGAGTCGAAAGAATGTCTGCAATGTTGGATCCTTTTGCAGAGGATCAATATATGAACTACGGTTGGCAACCAGCTCATAGCCTCTTAAGTTTGGCAAGTGGTGGAATTTTTGGCGTCGGCTTAGGGGCTAGCCGACAGAAATGGGCTCAATTAAGTGAAGCACATACTGATTTCATTTTCGCTGTAATTGGCGAAGAGTTAGGCCTCTTTGGAACTATTGGCGTGCTCTTCTTATTGACAACGTTGATCTATTCAATTTTCAAGGTTGCCCTTCGTGCCCATGATCCTATGGTTCGGTATGTTTGCGGCGGAATTGGAGTTTGGATTGCCATTCAAACTGTTCTCAATATCGGGTCTGCCATAAGCGTACTTCCGGTTGTTGGTGTAACACTTCCGCTGCTTTCATACGGCGGTTCGGCGCTAGTAGCAACATATTTAGGTTTAGGTTTTGTGTTAGGGGCGCTGCGCCGTGATCCGGTAATTTATGAAGAGATGAAGAAATTAAATCAACCATGGCTAAAATAGTTTTCGCCGGCGGCGGAACCGCTGGTCACATTGAGCCAGCGCTGGCCGTTGCACGAGTATGGCGCGAAAAGTATCCAGCGGATCAAATTCTTTTCTTAGGCACAGATTCTGGCTTGGAAAACCAACTTGTACCAGCTGCAGGATTTCTACTCAAACACATTAGACGCGTTTCAATTGCACGCAACATTTCATTCTCCTGGTTTTCTATACCCGCGCAATTGGTCGGATCGTTTGCGCAAGCGCGTTCCGTACTAGTCGGCGCGCAATCACTTATTGGTTTCGGCGGCTATGTCAGTGCGCCGGCATATTTAGCAGCAAAAACGCTCGGGATACCAATCGTTATTCACGAAGCAAATGCTAAGCCGGGTTGGGCAAATCGTTTAGGTGCACGCTTGACTCCATATCTTGCAGTTGCCCAAGAAGTGCGAAGCGGAAAATTTTCAAGCGCCTTGCAAGCAGGTTTACCACTGCGCGAGGATGTCCGTGCAGCGTTAGAAAACGTGGGACAAGATTGGCAAGGCGCCCGTAGGAAAGCCAAATTAGAGTTAGGTTTTAAAGTTGATCAGCCGTTAATTTTGGTTATGGGTGGATCCCAAGGATCACAAACCATTAATGCTGTTGTTGAAAACTCTTTAGAGGTAATTTTAAGTGGAGGCAATCAAGTATTGCACTCGGTTGGAATAGCAAATTCATTGCCAACTTCGCGCTCGGGATATCAGCCAATTCATTACATTGAAAATATGGCGCGCGCACTTTTGGCCTCAGATTTAGTTATTGCACGAAGCGGTGCAGTTACCTGCAGTGAATTTAGAGCGCTAGGACGGTACGCGCTATTTGTGCCGCTGGCAATTGGAAATGGGGAGCAAGAGCTCAATGCGCTTAACTTAGTTCGTGCTGGGCGTGCCGAAGTAATTAGTCAGAAAGATTTTACAGAACCCTTCATCACGGAAAATATCGCGCGGATCGTTAAGCGCGCTTTGAGCCAACCACTTCCAGGTTCCTCCGTTGATCTTGGCGCGGCACAAAAGATTGTTAGCCTCGCGCAATTTGCAATGGTGCATGGGCGCTGATAAATGTTGATGACACTTGCCGCGCTTAAGGGGAAGAGAGTCCACTTTATCGGCATTGGCGGCTCTGGTATGAGTGGTTTAGCTCGCATCGCTCTCTCACATGGTTTTCAAGTGAGTGGTTCAGATGAAAAAGACTCATCTGTAGTCAGCGCGCTGCGCGCCCTTGGTGCAACGTGCCATGGAGAACATAGAGCTGACCATGTTCTTGGCTCGGATCTAGTTGTTTTTTCAAGCGCGATATCACCGACGAATCCTGAACTTACGCGAGCTCGAGCATTGAATATTCCAATCTTGACGCGCGCTGGCGCACTTGCGATTCTTATGTCTGAGTCAAAGGCCATCGCAGTTGCCGGAACTCATGGCAAAACTACGACTTCTTCCATGTTGGCAGTTGCGATCCAATCATGTGGGCGCGACCCTTCCTTTGCAATTGGCGGAACGGTAACCTCTTCAGGTTCCAATGCTCATCGAGGAACGGGCGAACTTTTCGTTGTTGAAGCAGATGAATCAGATGGTTCATTTATCGAGTACCACCCTTTTGCTGCCATCATCACAAATATCGAGCATGAGCACGTTGATTACTTCAAAAGCGAAGATTTACTCTTTCAAGCCTTTGAGAGCTTTGCCAAGACAATTAACCCCGATGGTTTTTTGACCTATTGTTTAGACGATCCCGGAGCAGTGCGTCTGGTAACTTCACTTGATGCAATTCCAACGCTTTCATACGGAACTAACGCGCGCTCTGATTTAGTAATCGATCAGATTAACCTACTGCCCATGGGCTCCACTGCGCGGGCGCTCTGGCACGGCAAAAGTGTTGGTGTGATCGATTTACAAGTTCCCGGTAAACACAATTTACTAAATGCATCCGCCGCCCTTGCAACGGGCATCAACCTTGGCCTCTCACCCACGGAATTGCTTACCGGTCTCGGAATTTTCAGAGGAACAGGAAGGCGTTTTGAATTAAAAGGTACCGTGCATGGCATTCGCGTTATCGACGATTATGGACATCATCCGACTGAAATTGAAGTTACGCTCGAAGCTGCGCGCCGATACGCTGGCGATGGACGAGTACTGGTTATTTTCCAACCACATCGATATTCACGAACAGCAGCTTTTTTAAACCAATTTGCGCGCGCACTTGATGTCGCCGATGAAGTCGTATTGCTAGAAATTTATGCAGCAAGTGAAAAACCTATTGCGGGTATATCTTCAAAATTAATCTGCGCAGCGATGAGCCATGGCAGATACATTCCCAATTTTATAGAAGCAGCGGAATACATAATAAATATTGCGACCCCGGGCGACCTAATCATGACTTTAGGTGCCGGAGATGTGAGTTCACTAGCCCCCATAATCGTTGATGGCTTAAGTAAGAAATATTCGAATTAATGCGCAAGCTCCTATTTCTTCTTTTGACCGCGCTGTTAATTACTGGCTTATCCTATGCGCTTGGTTGGTCCAACCTCTTCAGCGTTTCTGCTATTGACGTGCACGGCGCTCCAACGGAAGAGAGTTCGCATTTAATCGAACTTGCAACTGGAATAACTAGCGGTCAAAAATTGGCGCGAGTAGAACCGAGGGCGATTGCAGCTCGAATTTCCCGTGCGGATTGGATTGAATCGGCAGATGTTTCTAGAAATTGGATTTCAGGAAAAATTTCCGTAACGGTAATACCGAGAAAAGCGATTGTGAAAGTTAATTTGCTATTTATGGATACTTCGGGGAAAACTTTTGCAGTCAGCGGTCCGCAACCGGAAGGGATACCAGAAGTACTGGCCTCAGATGCTGCCGCGGCTTTTACTGGAGTTCAATTATTGATTGGGCTGCCGCGCGGTTTGCGCGAGAAGGTAGAGGTTGTCAGAGTCAATCGCGGCAAAACGTTCGTCTTCAAAGTAAATGAAATGGGCAATATGATTGAAATACAATGGGGTGCTGACAGCGAAAACTCTTTAAAAGCTAAGGTTTATCAGGCACTTATTGCGCTACCCGAAAATTCAGAGATAAAACGGATGGATCTTTCAGCACCACGCGTTCCAATAGTCAGATAGTAATTGAAAAAGAAAATGTAAAATAATCCGAGTCGGTATTTGATTCTGAGTCGATTGCGCCTTACTTTCACCTCAGATAGTAAATTGAACTGTAATTCTCAACTTGAGGGTTACAGTGCCTTAGGAGGAAAATGTGGCTTCACCGCAAAATTATTTAGCTGTCATCAAAGTTGTTGGTATTGGTGGCGGTGGAGTTAACGCGATTAATCGAATGATCGATGTTGGACTTAAAGGCGTTGAGTTCATTGCGATAAATACCGATGCGCAGCATCTATTAATGAGTGATGCCGACGTTAAATTGGATATCGGTCGTAAAACAACACGTGGTCTCGGCGCAGGAATGGATCCTGTAAAAGGACGTGAAGCCGCGCTCGATCATGTAGATGATATTGAAGAAATTCTCCGTGGTGCCGATTTGGTTTTTATTACTGCAGGCGAAGGTGGCGGTACCGGAACTGGTGCTGCACCAGTAGTTGCAAAAATTGCGCGAGCGATTGGCGCGCTAACAATTGGCGTTGTTACTCGACCATTTTCATTTGAAGCAAAGCTACGTGCTACTCAAGCAGACGTAGGAATTGAAGAGTTGCGCAAAGAAGTAGACACACTCATTGTGATTCCGAATGATCGCCTCCTGGCAATTTCAGATCGCAGCATTACGTTGGCTGATGCATTTAAGAGTGCAGATCAAATATTACTTTCAGGCGTACAGGGCATTACAGAGATAATTACTCAACCCGGTTTAATCAACTTGGATTTTGCTGATGTGAAAGCAGTTATGGATGGAGCTGGATCAGCGCTCATGGGAATTGGTTCTGCACGTGGTGAAAATCGTGCCATTCGCGCGACAGAACTTGCGATTTCGAGCCCACTTCTGGAAGCATCAATTGATGGAGCAATGGGAGTTCTGCTCTCTATTTCTGGAGGTTCTGATTTAGGTTTGTTCGAAGTTAACGAAGCATGTGAACTTGTGAAGAGCGTGGTACATCCAAATGCGAAATTTATTTTCGGAACCACGATAGATGATGCCTTAGGGGATGAAATACGCATCACTGTTATTGCAGCAGGCTTTGAAGGGGGAGCGCCAAAGAAAGTTGCAACACCAGTCATTGACGCAACTTCTCTTAATGGCGTGGCAAATCCCATCGCTCCAAATGATCCTTTAGCTGTTGCGCTTGAAATGGGCGGTGAACCTATCCCTAAACGGCGCGTTACTTTTGAAGAGCTCGTCGCAGAAGACGAGATAGACGTACCAGATTTCATGAAGTAAGAATTCTTGCCTACTTTCTTTACCAATCGTTCCGGTGGTGTTAGCACTGGAGTTTACTCATCGCTTAATCTGGGTGAACACGTTGGAGACGATTTACATTGCGTTAAAAGTAATCGTGAACTCTTAAGTTATGAGTTCGGCCCGGTGCAGTTTATGAGCCAAGTTCATGGCGATTGCGTCGTTGTCGTTGATGATGCGTTAGCGCAACCACCAACATGCGATGCCCTCGTTACTACAAATCCTAATCTTTCACTTGCTGTCATGGTAGCTGATTGCATTCCACTTCTGTTGACATCTGCGCAAGTTGTCGCCGCAGTACATGTCGGAAGACGTGGGTTAGTAAATGAAATCACGCTCAAAACTATTGAAGTTATGAACAATTTAGGTGCAACTTCTATTCATGCAACCCTAGGAGCTTCAATTTGTGGTTCATGTTATGAAGTTTCGCTCGAGCTGTGCAGCCAGGTGAGCGCAATTAAGCCTGCGGCACGCTCCACTACGCGAGCTGGTGCACCAGCGTTAAATATTTCTGCTGGCCTCATCGCAGATTTAAAGTTTGCTGGATTAACTTACGAAAGTTCGACCATTTGCACTTTTGAGAGCGTGGACTACTTTTCTTATAGGCGTGGATCAATTACCGGAAGGTTTGCAGGTGTAGTGAAGTTATGAAACATCGCTGGGAGGAGATTGCTCATAATTTGGAATTGGTGGAAGCGAGAATTGCGCGAGCTGCCATTGAATCGCAACGAAAGAGAGAAGACATAACTCTGGTCGTAGTAACAAAGACTTTTCCATCCAGCGATGTTGCGATTTTGAAAGATTTGGGAATTTGCGATTTTGCTGAAAATCGAGCTTCAGAAGGATCCATCAAAGCGTTAGAAGTTAGCGGCCGATGGCACTTCCAAGGTCAGATTCAAAGCAATAAGTTGAAATCAATTACCCAGTGGGCCAGCGTGATTCATTCGCTCGACTCGCTGGGCCACATTGAAGCTATCAAGAAAGTGATGGTCCACGATTTAGAAATCTTCATTCAAGTATCTTTGGATTCAGTCCCAGGACGTGGTGGAGCAGAACCAAGAGAGTTGAACTCCTTGGCTGATTTACTGTTGCAAACCAATGGCTTATCTTTGAAAGGTTTGATGGCCCTTGCTCCGTTGGGAATGGAACCAAGCAGAGCTTATGGCGAGCTAGCTGTGATTTATAAGGCTTTTCGTACCGATTACCCGATGGCTCAATTTTTATCTGCTGGGATGAGTGGAGATTTTGAGAGCGCAATTCGCGCTGGAGCGACACATGTACGCATCGGCAGTTCAATCCTTGGTTCTCGTAACTTAGCGGGGTAAAATTTATCCATGGCTAATGCAATGCGACGCGTCGCAAAGTACCTTGGATTAATGGACGACCCAGAATTTGATACACCCGTTCTGGCTGCGCCTCCAGATGCTACTAGATCATCAGATGTGAGAATTAGATCTCGCGAGCTACGTCAAGTTACTCCAGCTCTCGAGCCTCCTCAACTCGAACTTCCGGTTTTGGATCGAATCATCACGCTCCACCCTCGTTTTTACAATGAGGCTCGTGCAGTTGGTGAACACTTTCGGCAAGGGAGTCCAGTCATTATTAATCTCACTGACATGGATGAAACCGAGCGCAAACGGCTAGTTGATTTCGCAAGTGGTCTAGCTTTCGGTTTGCACGGAACAATCGAGCGAGTGACAAGGATGGTTTTTCTTCTCTCTCCAGCAAATGTCCAAATCAACACCGAAGATAAATCAGCTGCAGCGCAAGCAAGTTTCTTTAATCAGAGCTGATTGGCGGTCTCTAACGTGCTTGATATTGGGTCAATTCTGGTAACAATTCTTCGGATATTTCTCTTCGCTCTTTTAGGACGTTTGATTCTTGACTACGTCAGGATGTTTGCGCCCAATTGGCGTCCGAGTGGAGTTTCGCTCTTTCTCGTTGAGGCGATTTACTCAATTACAGAGAAACCAACTAATTTTGTTCGTCGTTTTATTCCGCCGCTTCGAATCGGTGGAGCGAGTTTAGACCTCTCCTTTATTGTGCTCTTCTTCGGAATTCAATTATTGATCCCGATAGTTAGACAACTTTAACAAGGCGAACGCAGATCCCTAACTCATTCTCAGAATGATCAAGGGCCGGATCTTGTTCCATTTTTAGTGCCAGCACTTCATCCATAATATGCGCAGAATTGCTAGCGATAGCTTGCGCTATCTCGGTAGTTGCGCTCCAACTGATTTCGATTCGATCTGAAATTTCAAAACCATCGCTTTTGCGACGTTCCTGAATCAATCTAATTACCTCTCGAACTCTGCCAGCAGTAATCAATTTAGGTGAAAGCTCTAAATCTAGAGCAACGCTTTCGCCATCGTGGGATGAAACCATCCATCCGGACTTTGGAACTTCTGTGACAACTAAGTCCTCGAGCGTAATATCCCATTTTTTGTTAATTAACACTGAACCATTGCTACGCAATTGTTTTACTAGCCTGGTCGCATCAGCGTTTGATATTGCTTTAGCAATTTCCTGAACAGTTCCACCAAACTTTGCGCCTAGGGTTTTGAAGTTAGCTTTAATGGAGATATCAACTAAGTCACTCCTCGCATCGGCAATATCTTCCAGGTCAATGACATTGAGCTCGTGGGAGATTTGTTCTTTCATCGCCTGCGGAAGGGCAGCCCATCGACTTGCCGCAATGAGGGCACGTTGGAGAGGTTGGCGAGTTTTGATTCCCGATTGCGCTCGCGCGGCACGACCGAGTTCAACGATTCGTCGAGTTAGCGCAACATCCTGATTGAGAGTTAGATCAATCACTTGGGTATTGGCCACTGGAAAATTTGATAAGTGAACAGATACTGCAGCTTGCGTTGCGGTTGGACGTACCAGTTCTTGCCAAACTTGCTCAGTAATAAATGGAGCCATGGGGGCGAGGAGTTGGGTTAGCGTTGTTAGACATTCGTGTAACGTAGCTAGAGCGGCCAAATCTCCATCCCAGAAGCGACGACGCGAGCGCCGCACATACCAATTGGAGAGATCATCAATGAAGCGGGCTAGAGCTTTGCCAGCTCCTTGTGAATCGAAAGATTCCAATGCAGAATCAACCTCTTGAATGAGAAGATTTAGTTCACTCATTATCCAAAGATCCATGAGAGAGCGGTCTTTAAGTGCCGGTGATTGAGAAAGTTCAAATTTAGATGCATGTGCATAAAGCGAGTGGAAAGAAACGGTGTTCCAGTAGGTGAGCAACGTCTTTCTTACCACATCACTAATCGCCTCATGACCCACTCGTCGGGCAGACCATGGAGATCCAGCGGCCAACATGTACCAGCGAACTGCGTCAGCGCCATGCTGGTCCATTAGCGCCATCGGTTCAATGACATTTCCTAACTGCTTGCTCATTTTTCGACCATCTTTATCCAAGATGTGGCCCAGGCAGAGCACTGTTTTATATGAGCTTTGATCGAAAACTAAAGTTCCAATAGTCATTAAGGTGTAAAACCAGCCACGAGTTTGGTCGATAGCTTCACAAATAAAATCTGCTGGATATGCACTCTCAAATTTGGCTTTGGAGCCATCTTTGTGCGGATAGCCCCACTGTGCAAATGGCATGGCGCCAGAGTCATACCAACAGTCAATTACCTCAGGAACGCGTTTCATTTCTTTAGCACAGTGCGCACATGGAAAAGTTATGTCATCAACAAATGGTCGATGCGGATCCAAATTAGAGAGTTCTTGCCCGGCCAGCTGGCCTAGCTCTTTAAGTGAATCAACGCATACCTCATGTTTCTCTTCGCAGCGCCAAATAGGAAGAGGAGTACCCCAATATCGATTGCGCGAGAGCGCCCAGTCGATATTGTTATTGAGCCAATCTCCGTACCGGCCCGCTTTAATTGTTTCTGGATGCCAATTAGTTTTTTGATTTTCTCTAATCAAGGCCTCTTTAATGGCGGTGGTACGGATGTACCACGATTGCTGCGCATAATAAAGAAGTGGAGTGTGGCATCGCCAGCAATGGGGATAGGTGTGTTCGTACGGTTGGTGGCGATAAAGCACACCTTTATTTTTTAGCGCTTTTACCAGCACTTTATCGGCATCTTTAAAGAATAAACCACCAATGAGTTCGAGATCCGCACGGAAAGTTCCATCTGGAGCAATTGGATTGACCACTGGCAATCCGTAAGATCGACAAACTTGTAAATCTTCTGCGCCAAAAGCGGGAGATTGATGTACTAAACCGGTGCCATCTTCGGTAGTGACATACGTTGCTAAAACAATGAAATGAGAATTTGGAATTTCCACATAATCAAATGGTCGCGCATATGTTGTGTGTTCGAGTTCGCTCCCTTTGTAACGCGCGATGATTTTACTTTCCCCTTTGAGGGTTGCCATTAAGTCTTTAGCAACAACGAGAATTTCTGTTTCATCCTCATGAGTTACTTCGACCGCTACATATTCCACATCTGGATGGACCGCGATAGCGGTATTTGATACCAGCGTCCAAGGTGTCGTGGTCCATACCAGGAAAGCTGCATTGATCTTAGTTAAAGGACCAGATGTAATTGGGAAACGTACAAATATTGAAGGATCAATTACGTTTTCGTAGCCTTGTGCTAGTTCATGGTCGGATAGCCCTGTTCCGCACCGCGGACAATATGGAGCAACGCGATAATCTTGGACTAGTAGCCCTTTCTTCCAAATTTCTTTTAAACTCCACCAAATGCTCTCAATATATTCTGGGGACATGGTCCAGTAGGCCTCATCAAAATCAACCCAAAAACCCATTCGGTCTGTCATTGCGCTAAATGCGTCAACGTGGCGTTGTACAGATTCGCGACACTTATCGTTAAATGCAGCGATTCCGAATTTTTCGATATCGCCTTTACCGGCAAACCCCAACTCTTTTTCAACCGCAATCTCTACTGGTAAGCCATGACAATCCCACCCAGCTTTTCGTGTTACGTATTTGCCTTTCATGGTTTGAAAACGTGGAAAGACATCCTTAAATACTCGAGCTTCGATGTGATGCGTACCGGGTGCTCCATTTGCCGTGGGCGGCCCCTCAAAAAAAGTCCATGGCTCGCCACCGGTACGTGCGCGCACCGTTCTGGCAAAGATTGAGTTTTCACGCCAGAAAGCAAGTACTTTATGTTCAAGGGCTGGCAAATCCACAGCTGGCGGGATTGCGCGAAATGACATAAAAAACCTCCATGAGCGTTCTTTTTCGCGTGCCGGATAAGTCTAGTCCATGGTTAGCCAAAAATTCTTCGTGGCGAAGTTGTTCAACTGTGGCTAATACGCATAAGGTACGCGCCATGCCTGCCAAAAGTGCCAAGCGCGCACCTATCAAGAAAGTTGCCAAAAAAGCTCCGGCCAAAAAAGCTCCGGCCAAAAAAGCTCCGGCCAAAAAAGCGCCAGCGAAGAAGAGCGCAGTTAAGAAAGCCACTGGTAGACCTTTTTCTGCGAAAACTACGCTTACTGTGGATGAAAAATCCCAGACTGTGAGCGTGGCAACCAGAGTTGCCCCAGTTGCGATTCCAGTAGTTGAAGAACGTCGTTTGGTAATGCCACCACCACCGCGACCAGCCAAAAGCGGAAAGAAAACTCCTCCACTAAAGCCAATCAGATTGCCACCAACTCCAATGGTTGTTAGCGCTGGTGAACCATCTTGGTCGCTCTCTGAGTTAAAAGCTATGCGCACGGAACTTGCAAAGCAGCTTTTACGTCTGCGCGCTGATTTGACCCAGGTAGAAAGTGAGATGGATTCGCTGATTCAAGAATCCGGTGAAGGGGCAGGCGATGATCAAGCCGATGCCGGAACTAAGACTTTCGAACGCGAGCATGAGATGTCTCTAGTAATTAATGCCAAAGATATGGTTTTGCAAACAGAGCGCGCACTTGACCGGATAGATGACAAGTCTTATGGCAATTGTGAAGAGTGCGGTAACGCGATTGGTAAAGCTCGCTTACAAGTTTTCCCACGAGCAACTCTCTGCATGCTCTGCAAGCAGAAGGAAGAACGGCGCTAATTTTGCGCCCGATCCCTACTCCTAAGAAAGCGTGGCGACTTCTTTATGCGCTCGCACTCTCTGTCTGGGTTATTGATTTCACAACAAAGACATGGGCAGTAAGTCAACTACTCGATGGTGGCCCAGTAAAAGTTCTGGGCACTTTCCTTCAACTTAATTTAACCCGTAATCCCGGAGCCGCGTTTAACTTTGCAGCGGGTTCTACTATTTTCTTGTCGCTCTTGGCAGCCATCGTTTCCGTGGTGATAAATTATTACGCACCAAAAATTGATTCCAACGGTTGGGCCGTTACGTTAGGCCTCTTACTTGGCGGAGTCCTTGGAAATCTAACGGACCGTCTATTTCGCGAACCAGGTTTTTTGAAAGGACATGTTATTGATTGGATTGAGCTTCCTAATTGGCCGATTTTTAATGTTGCCGACTCGGCTATAGTCATCGCATCGGTAATTGCAATCACTTTATCGATGCGCAATATTGCGCCAATTAATAAGTCTGGTGCCACCTCATGATTGCACGTGAATTACGCACGCTAAGCGTGCCAGAGGGCGTAGCTGGCGAGCGGATAGATAGCGCGCTCACGCGAGTCCTTGGTTTATCTCGCACCAGCGTTGTGAAGTTATTAGATGATGGAGATATCACGACTTCTGGTAGCGCTATGGCGAAATCAGAGCGAGTGGTTGCGCACCAAATAATTGAGGTGCTAATGCCCGCGACCATTAATTCTGACCCAATTCCTCTAACACCCATTGATGGGTTACGAATTATTTATGACGATAACGACATAGTCGTTATCGATAAACCTGTGGGGTGTGCAGCACATCCAAGTCCAGGATGGATGGGTCCAACGGTCGTTGGTGCGTTGAGCGCAGCTGGTTACACAATCTCGACCAGCGGGTCTGCTGAGCGTCAAGGCATTGTTCATAGGTTAGATGTTGGCACCAGCGGATTGATGGTTGTAGCCAAAAGCGATAGCGCATTTACCGTTATGAAAGATGCTTTTAGAAATAGAACGGTAGCGAAGATTTATCACGCGCTCATTCAAGGTCATATGGATCCAACAACTGGAACAATTGATGCTCCGATCGATCGCCATCCAAAAGAAGATCATCGATTTGCCGTTGTTGCACAAGGGAAAGAATCAATTACTCATTATGAAGTCATTGAATTTTATCGTTCTGTTTCGTTAGTGAAAGTTGAATTAGAGACTGGACGCACCCATCAAATTAGAGTTCACTTTTCAGCGCTTAACCATCCGCTAGTAGGGGATATGACTTATTGCGCAGACCCAGTGCTGGCCAAAAGCCTTGCGATTTCTAGACCTTGGCTTCATGCGATGGAGTTGCGCTTTGCGCACCCAGCCACCGGTCAAGATATGAGATTTAGCGCACCATATCCCGATGACTTGTTACGTTCACTAGTGTTGCTATCTGATGCCATCCTACCTTAAAGAGTAGCCTCACTCATCATGTCTGAAAAAAGCGCTGCCGATCAATCCTTTGTGCATTTGCACGTTCATACCGAGTATTCGATGCTCGATGGAGCAGCACGGGTTGGAGATTTAGTTAAGCAAGTTTTGACGCAAGGCGCGTCGGCAATTGCAATAACAGATCACGGAAATGTTTTCGGTGCTTTTGATTTTTTCAAGCAAGCGAAAAAGGTTGGCGTAAAGCCCATTATCGGAATCGAAGCCTACGTTGCGCCAGAATCTCGTTTCGAAAAGAAACGTGTGAAGTGGGCCGATGGTGGCGAGGATGACGTTTCTGGTGGTGGTGCGTATACGCACATGACTATTCTGGCTGAAAACAATGAAGGCCTTGGGAATCTTTTCAGACTCTCTTCTTTAGCTAGCCTGGAAGGGTTTTACTACAAACCTCGCATGGATCGCGAACTTCTTGCACAGTATTCAAAAGGTTTAATTGCAACAACGGGTTGTCCTGGTGGGGAAATTCAAACTCGCTTACGTATGGGTGCTTATAAAGAAGCGCTACGCGCGGGGAGTGACTATCGCGATATTTTTGGTGCCGAAAATTTTTATCTCGAAATTATGGATCACGGCATTGATATTGAGAAGCGCGTGCGAGCTGACTTGCTCAAATTAAGTAAAGATTTGGATTTACCTCTTCTTGCAACAAATGATTTGCACTACACATCAAAAGAAGATGCAGCTTCACACGAAGTTTTACTCTGTGTTCAGTCAGGATCGACTATTGCAGACCCAAAACGATTTAAATTTGAAAACGATGAGTTCTATTTAAAAACGCCCGCCCAAATGCGCGAATTATTTAAAGATATTCCAGAAAGTTGTGACAACACTCTGCTCGTTGCCGAGCGATGCAACGTTACATTGCGCGAAGGGGAAAATTTACTTCCTCAATTCCAAGTCCCGCAAGGTGAAACTGAAGATTCTTGGTTAAAGAAAGAAGCCAAACTCGGTTTGAAATTCCGTTTAAGTGGGCAAGTTCCAGAAAAATATGGAGCCCGACTCGAATATGAACTTGGCGTGATGATCGCAATGGGTTTCCCTGGCTACTTTCTGGTAGTTGCTGACTTAGTCGCGCATGCAAAGAGAGTTGGAATCCGGGTAGGTCCAGGTCGTGGCTCTGCTGCCGGTTCATTAGTTGCTTACGCCCTAGGCATTACTGGTATCGATCCGCTCGAGCATGGATTGCTTTTTGAGCGCTTCTTAAATCCAGAACGTATTTCGATGCCTGATATCGATTTGGATTTTGATGAACGCCGCCGCTCGGAAATGATCCGATATGCAACCACAAAATATGGTGAAGATCGCGTAGCTCAGATCATTACATACGGAACAATTAAATCTAAACAGGCAATTAAAGATTCGACGCGCGTTCTCGGATACCCGTATGTAGTTGGAGAAAAACTTACTAAAGCTCTGCCGCCAGCCGTTATGGGGAAAGATATTTCTTTGAGTGGAGTCTTTGACTCAAAAGATGACCGATATACAGAAGCTGGTGAGTTTCGATCTCTCTATGAGTCAGATCCCGATTCCAAACGAGTGGTGGATACGGCGCGCGGCCTAGAGGGGCTAAAGCGCCAATGGGGGGTGCACGCCGCTGGTGTAATTCTTTCGCGCGTACCTTTACTTGATGTTATTCCGATTCATCGCCGTGAGGCCGACGGCGCAATCATCACGCAATTCGATATGGGAGCTTGCGAAGCTATCGGTTTATTGAAAATGGACTTTCTTGGACTTCGAAATCTTTCGGTCCTCGATGACGCTCTGCTAAATATTAAAGTAAATAAGCGCCTTGATGTCGCTCTCGAAGAGTTAACCCTGGATGACCTCAAGACTTACCAATTACTTTCTCGCGGTGACACGCTAGGTGTTTTCCAACTCGATGGTGGCCCTATGCGCGCGTTACTTAGAAGCATGTCCCCGGATTCTTTCCAAGACATTTCAGCCGTTATTGCGTTGTATCGCCCTGGCCCAATGGGTGAAAATGCGCATAACAACTATGCCGATCGCAAAAATGGTCGCAAGAGCGTGGAACCAATTCACCAAGAGCTATTTGAGCCTTTGCAAGAGATTCTCGGTGATACATATGGCCTCATTGTTTACCAAGAACAAGTTATGGCAATCGCACAGAAAGTTGCAGGATTCTCACTTGGGCGAGCGGATTTATTGCGAAAAGCAATGGGAAAGAAAGATAAGAAGATTCTCGATAAGGAGTACATCCCTTTCGAAGCCGGTATGAGGGCCAACGGTTTCTCATCAACGGCAATTAAACGTTTGTGGGATGTTTTGATTCCTTTCTCGGATTACGCTTTCAACCGCGCGCATAGTGTAGGTTACGGAGTTATCTCGTATTGGACGGCTTATCTCAAAGCTAATTTTCCAACTGAATATATGGCAGCGCTGCTGACAAGTGTGCGCGATGATAAAGACAAATCGGCGTTGTACTTAAGCGAGTGCAGGCGGATGGGAATCAAAGTACTCCCACCTGATGTTAACGAATCCGATGCGGAATACACCCCACGCGGTGCGGATATTCGGTTTGGTTTGGCAGCGATTCGCAATGTTGGCGAAGGAGTTGTCGCATCAATTAAAGCTGCACGTGATTTTAAGGGTCACTACCTCTCTTTTGGTGATTTCCTTACAAAAGTTGATGCGCTCGTCTGCAATAAGAAAACTATCGAGTCACTTATCAAAGCAGGTGCATTTGGCTCACTTGGTGCCACACGTAAAGGTTTGATGGCAATTTATTTAGAAGCCATAGATTGCGCGATTGAAGCTAAACGTGCCGAAGCGATTGGACAGTTTGATTTATTCGCCTGTGATTCAACCATTCAAATATCAGGGCTAAATTTAACCATCCCAGAAGGCGAGTGGGAAAAAATGATGCTCTTAAGTTATGAGAGAGAGATGCTTGGTCTCTATGTTTCAGACCATCCACTACTAGGAGTTGAGCACGTATTACGGGCTAAGACCGATCTCTCCATTAGCGCTTTATTAGATGAAGGCGCTACCCACGAATCGGTTCTGACAATTGGCGGCTTGATAACGAGCATCACCAGAAAAGTGTCGAGACAAGGCGCGTCATGGGCAGTCGTAACAATTGAAGACTTAGAAGGCTCGCTCGAAGTTCTCTTCTTTGCTAATACTTATAATCAGTATGCACTTTCACTCATAGAGGATCGAATTGTTGCCATTCGCGGTCGGGTCGATCGAAGGGATGACGCTGCTCTTCGCTTTACTGCACTTGAAATGAGTTCGCTTGATATTTCCGGCGCACCAACCGGTCCACTTATTATCAGCCTTCCTATCACCTCATGCACCCCACCAATCGTTGAGCGAATGAGAGAGATTTTGAGATCTCATCCGGGTGAACGAGAAGTTCATCTTGAGCTCCAAGAGAATGGATCTAGCACGGTTATGAAAGTTGATGCGCTCGTGACCGCTTCGCCGAGTTTGAGCGCAGACTTGAAATCAATTCTGGGTCCGAACTGTCTGGTTAACGGTTAGTTTTATTGAGCAACGCAGCTGGGAGCTTGACCTCTACAATTAAGAAATGATTCGCACTCTGGACTTACGATCTCGCGCACTCACAAAAGCTGGTTATCAACGTGAGCTGCCACGAGCAAGTTTAGATATCGCGCACGTAACCTCGCTCATCGAAGGAATCCTAAAACGAGTTAAGAGTGGTAGTGAGAGAGATTTGCTAGAGCTCTGCCTCCAGTTTGATGGAATAGCCCCAGAGAGCGTACGGGTTGCGCAGAGCGAGTTAGAGCGCGCGTTGGCGAAGCTAGCGCCTAAAGTTCGGCAAGCTTTGGAACTCTCAGCAGAGCGAATACGGAAGGTTCACCAAGATCAAACTCGCAACGAAAGTACGGTGCGCGTTGTTGACGGGGGAGTTGTAAGCGAGAAATGGATTCCAGTTGACCGGGTAGGTCTCTACGTTCCGGGAGGCCGCGCGGTTTACCCGAGCACTGTTTTAATGAGCGTTATACCTGCGCAAATTGCGAAAGTTTCTAGTATTGCAGTTGCATCACCTCCTCAGAAGGAATTTAACGGACTGCCACACCCAACGATTCTGGCCGCCGCCGCTTTATTAGGAATTACCGAAGTTTATGCAATTGGCGGAGCTCAGGCGATCGCGCTCTTTGCATACGGCATGGATGGCGTATGCGAAAAATGTGATTTGGTGACCGGTCCTGGCAATATTTATGTGGCAGCCGCTAAACGTGCGCTCCGTGGAGTTATCGGAATTGACTCAGAGGCGGGGCCAACTGAGATTGTAATTTTGGCCGATGAAAGTGCGATAGCTAGTGATGTGGCTGCTGATCTAATAAGCCAAGCCGAACACGACACAATTGCTGCAGCAATATTGGTTACCGATTCCATAGAGCTACTGCGCGTGGTCGAAAAAGAGTTAGAAATTCGCGTTGCTACTACTAAGCACTCCGAGCGGATTCGAACCGCGTTATCTGGTAAACAATCCGCTTTGGTTTTAGTTGGTTCCATCGCGCAAGGTTTAGATGTTGTAAACGCATACGCCGGCGAACATTTGGAAATTCAAACGAGAAATGCCAGAGAAGTAGCATCGCTTGTTCGCAATGCAGGGGCCGTTTTCATTGGTCGCTTTTCTCCAGTTTCATTGGGGGATTACGCCGCTGGTTCAAATCACGTACTACCAACTGGAGGATGCGCTTGCCACTCGAGTGGACTTTCCGTTCAAACTTTTTTACGTCGTATTCAATTCATTGAATATAGTGAAGACGCATTTAAGGAAATACTCCCAACGGTCCTAACGCTTGCCCAAGCTGAAGATTTACCTGCACATGGCGAAGCGATGGTTGCACGTTTGGAGAAGTTATGACTTGGCCAACTTGGTTGCCAATTCGTAAAGATTTAGCCGAACTTTCACCTTACGGTGCACCGCAAGTTCGCGCAGAAGCTACTTTAAATACCAATGAGAATCCTTTCCCTCCATCATCGGATTTAGTTAAAGCAATTGCTAGCGCGGTTGAAGAAGTATCGCTCTCCCTTAATCGCTATCCAGATCGAGATGCAAAAGCGCTTCGGGCCGATTTGGCTGGGTATATCAATGCGCTTTCAGCAACTACTTTTGGCGCAGAAAGTGTTTGGGTAGCAAATGGAAGCAATGAAATCATTCAGTCTCTCTTCTTGGCTTTTGGAGAAAGCGCGCTAGGTTTTACTCCGTCATATTCGATGCACCCGCTCATCGCTAAAGTTTCTGGCACATCGTGGTTTGACGGAAAACGTAACCCTGATTTCTCTTTCAATATTGACGCTGCGCTCTCGCAAATTAAGGTGAGAAGACCTCGATTAACTTTCTTAACAACTCCAAATAATCCAACTGGAGAAGTAGTACCGTTAAGTCAAATTGAAACGTTGGCTAACGTTATTGGTGCTTTCGGCGGCCTACTTGTAGTTGACGAGGCATATGCTGAATTTTCAGAAGAGAAATCAGCTGTTACTTTAATTTCCAAGAGCCCTCACCTCGTTGTTGTTAGAACTATGAGTAAAGCTTTTGCATTTGCTGGCGCGCGAGTGGGGTATCTGCTAGCTGATCCTCACGTAATAGATGCCATGTTTTTGGTGCGCCTTCCGTATCATTTGAGTTCCCTCACTCAGAGCGCTGCTCGTGTTGCAATTTCGTTCAAAGATGAATTACTCGCTGGCGTAACAAAGTTAGTACAAGGGCGGAATAGAGTTAGCGAAGAATTGATTGGGCTGGGTCTGACGGTTTTGCCGAGTAGCGCAAACTTCCTTCTCTTCACGGGCTTTTCGCAGAGCGCGCCACAGGTATGGCAGAAACTCTTAGACCACGGTGTTTTGATTCGAGATGTCGGATTATCAGGTTTTCTTCGCGTAACAATCGGCAGCGATGCCGAAAATTTCCAATTTATTGCAGCACTTAGCGAGATACTAGCCGCAGAGGAGAAGAGATGAGAACTGCCAGAGTTGAACGGAAGACGAAAGAGTCACATGTCATCGTTGAAATCGATTTGGATGGAGATGGAACTATCAGTATTGATACTGGAGTTCCTTTCTTCGACCACATGCTCTCGCAATTAGGAAAACACGCGGGTTTTAATTTAACTGTTAAAACCACTGGAGACATTGATGTCGATTCTCACCATAGCGTAGAAGATACTTCGCTTGCATTCGGGCAAGCTCTACGGGAAGCGCTAGGAGATAAAGTCGGAATTCGTCGTTTCGGCGATGCAATGGTTCCGCTAGATGAGGTCTTAGTTCAAGTGGCCGTTGATCTTTCAGGTAGACCGTATTTAGTTCACCGCCAACCAGAAATTGTCGAGCTAATTGGTACTTTTGATACGACGATGGGTAAACACATTTGGGAATCAATTGTTGCTGAGGCGAGAATTGCGCTACATATCCGCGTTTTAGAAGGCCGCAATGCCCACCATGTGTTTGAAGCACAATTTAAGGCGGTAGCACGCGCACTTCGCGATGCGGTTTCAATAGATGGGCGAGTATCTGGCGTTCCTTCGACCAAAGGCTCTCTTTGATAGCCATTCTTGATTACGGCTCAGGAAACCTTCGCTCTGCTGCGCGAGCTTTTGCGACGAGCGGTCTCGAAGTTGTTATCACTGATGATCCCAAAGTAGCCCTCGATGCTAAAGGTTTAGTTGTACCCGGTGTCGGTGCTTTTCAATCATGCATGAGTGGCATAAAGAACATTGGCGGCGATGAAATAGTTCGGATTCGAATTGCCAAGGAACGTGCCGTTTTTGGCATCTGTATAGGAATGCAAATTCTCTTTTCCGCTGGAGAAGAACACATGCAAGATCAACCTCACGAAGGAATTGGCGTATGGCAAGGTGCAATTTCAAAATTGCAAGCACCAGTCCTTCCGCACATTGGCTGGAATACCGTTGAGGCGACAAAGGCGACCCGACTTTTACAGAGCGTAGAGAATGAGTCCTTCTATTTTGTCCATTCTTACGCTGCCAAGAAGTCGATTGGAAAGCGCGAAAGTTGGACAACGCATGGCGAGAAGTTCATTTCTGCAATTGAAGATGGATATGTGAGCGCGACACAGTTTCATCCTGAGAAATCTGGCAGAGCAGGTTTGCAGTTAATTAAGAATTGGGCAGAGAGTTTATGAACTATTTAGAGCTATTGCCAGCCCTCGATGTTAAAGATGGAAGAGCAGTCCGTTTGGTGCAGGGAGAGCTTGCACGAGAGAGTATTTACGGCTCACCTCTTGAAGTTGCGTTAGAGTTTCAAGCTTGCGGTGCCGAGTGGCTACATTTAGTGGATTTGGATGCCGCTTTCGGCCGGGGAAATAACGCCGAGTTATTGGCAGAAGTTATTGGAACGCTTGACATTAAAGTCGAGTTATCGGGTGGAATTCGCGATGATGAATCGCTAAATAGAGCGCTGGCAACTGGGGCTCGCCGCATAAATCTAGGAACGGCAGCACTTGAAGATCCGCATTGGACTGCGAAAGTTATAGCGGAGTATGGGGATCGAATTGCCGTTGGTTTAGATGTGCGCGGACATACCCTTGCGGCACGCGGTTGGACGAAGGAGGGCGGAGATTTATTTGAAACGCTACAACGCCTTGATCGCGATGGTTGCCAGCGTTATGTGGTAACCGATGTTGCCAGAGATGGAACTTTAAGCGGCCCGAATCTGGAACTACTTAGATCAGTATGTGCAGCGACGACTAAACCAGTGATTGCAAGTGGTGGCATATCCTCCTTGGCAGATATTGCAGCGGTAGCCTCGCTTCGATCTTTAGGTGTGGAAGGTGTCATTGTAGGTAAAGCTTTATATGCCGGCGCGTTCACGCTCGCAGAGGCTTTGAAAGTTTCACGTACATGACGCTCTCCTCACGCATCATTGCTTGTCTAGACGTTACTGATGGTCGAGTTGTTAAAGGAGTCAATTTTACAAATCTTGTTGATGCAGGCGACCCAGTTGAGATGGCTGCTTTATATAACCGCGAAGGCGCTGATGAGTTAACTTTCCTTGATATTTCGGCATCGTGGCAAGGACGCGAAACAACTTTAGATATTGTGCGTCGGACTGCCCAAGAGGTATTCATCCCACTCACAGTAGGGGGTGGAATTAGGAGCGTTGAAGATGTGAATCAACTCTTGCGTGCTGGTGCAGATAAAATTTCGATTAACACTGCGGCGATTCAGCGGCCAGAGCTTATTTCAGAAATTGCCGATCGATTTGGATCGCAGGTTTTAGTTCTCTCAGTTGACGCGCGTCGAGGACGGACGAGTTCAGGTTTTGAGGTGACCACCCATGGCGGCCGCGAGAGCACTGATTTAGATGCCCTTGAGTGGATTGAAAAAGCTTGCGCACTAGGTGTGGGCGAGATATTGCTCAATTCAATGGATGCCGATGGAACTAGAGCTGGTTATGACATCGAAGCAATAACGGCGGTACGTGAAATTTGTGCAGTGCCACTTATTGCCAGCGGAGGAGCTGGGGCGCTAGCAGATTTCGCTGCGGCCCTTGACGCCGGCGCTGACGCCCTGCTAGCTGCTAGCGTTTTTCACTTCGGAATTTATCGAATAAGTGAGGTAAAAAACTACTTGCGTGCGCAGGGTTATTGCGTACGCACCGAAGCAAGTAAGTAAGGCACAATTTGCGGTATGAATATTGAATTATCTGATGAGGTGCGGGCCCTGCTAAAAGACCCAACAGCTCTTATTCCAGCTATTGCTCAAGATTTTTCTTCGAAAGAAGTTTTAATGTTGGCCTATATGAACTCGGAAGCTTTAGCGATAACTATTGCCACTGGCAAAGCTACTTATTGGAGTCGCTCTCGCAATGAGTTATGGGTAAAAGGTGCGACATCGGGTGATACGCAAGCAGTGAAAACTATTTCTCTCGACTGCGATGGCGATGCAATATTACTTCGGGTACATCAAGTTGGGGCGCCCTGCCATACCGGGGCCCAGACTTGCTTCCATCGAGCGATTGCGTTTAAGGCATAAGTAATGAATCTGGTCGAGTTCAGGAGTTATGCGAAAGATTTCAATGTAATTCCAGTCTCTCGCAAATTGTTAGCTGATGGTGAAACTCCGCTTGGTGTTTACCGCAAGCTTGCAAAAAACCTTCCGAATACTTTTCTACTTGAATCAGCTGAACATGGCGGCGCGTGGTCGAGATACTCCTTTATTGGAGTGCGAAGTCAAGCCACGTTGAGCGAAAGAAGTGGGCTAGCAATCTGGGAAGGTACCGCCCCTGCTGGCGCTCCGATGGGGATAGACCCACTTGTTGCGCTACGGATTGCATCGCGCCATTTAAAATCGCCAAAGATTTCTGGCTTACCGCCACTTACCGGCGGATTAGTTGGGTACATGTCTTATGACGCTGTCCGCCGATTAGAAAAACTTCCTGATTTAAGCGAGAAAGACATTTGTCTTCCGGAGATAGCTTTTATTTTGACGAGCGATTTAGCAGTTATGGACCATAGCGATGGAACGATCACTTTGATTGCCAATGCCATCAACTGGGATGGCGGAGGAGGCGGCGCTGATGAGGCTTTTTCTCGCGCGCAAGAGCGACTCGACCGAATGCAGCTCGAACTCCAAGCACCTTTGCCAGGAAGCTCCATCGAACTTGGAGCCGTAGAAATTCCGGTTTTTACCGCCAATATAAGTGGAGAAGAATATAGAAATAGCATTCTTCGCGCGAAAGAAGAGATTTTTGCAGGTGAAGCGTTCCAAATTGTTCTCTCGCAGAGATTTTCCATGGAATGTAGCGCCGATGCACTAGATGTTTACCGCATGTTAAGGCTGCAAAATCCAAGTCCGTACATGTACCTCTTCAGATTTAGCGACGGTATTGAAATTGTTGGTTCAAGTCCGGAAGCCCTAGTTAAAGTTACGGAGCGTGCAGTCATGATCCGCCCAATTGCAGGCACTCGAAAGCGCTCATCTTCGCCTGAAGAAGACCATCGACTCGCTGAAGAGTTGCTCGCTGATCCAAAAGAACGCGCAGAACATTTGATGTTAGTCGATTTAGGAAGAAATGATTTAGGACGAGTTTGTACACCGGGTTCGGTGGAAGTTATTGACTTCATGCATATTGAACGTTTTTCACATGTGATGCATATAGCTTCAACAGTTATAGGAAAACTTGCTGCTGATAAAACTCCTATCGATGTTCTCTTTTCCGTTTTTCCCGCTGGGACTTTAAGCGGTGCGCCTAAACCGCGAGCCATGGAAATTATTGAAGAGTTCGAAAATACCCGCAGGGGGCTCTACGGTGGGGCGATAGGGTATTTAGATTTCACTGGAAATATAGATACCTGTATCGCGATTCGCACCGCGCTGCTAGTTAGAGGCAGAGCTTACGTTCAAGCTGGCGCAGGAGTTGTGGCTGACTCTGATCCAGAATCTGAAAACCAAGAGTGCCACAATAAAGCCGCTGCAGTTCTATGGGCTATTAGCGCGGCAAATTCTTTGGCAATTAAGCCATGAAATCTCTTGCACCGATATTTTTTTCGTGCGCCATTCTTTTGGGATTACTCCTATTGATAGGCAAGAAGTTTAATTTGTCTCAGAAATACCACCGCAAACCGCACACCTTCACTCCTTGGAGCGCGCTCGATAGTGGAATCGATCCCACGATTTCCGATGAGGAGAAATTGTGAGCGTTCTCGATTCGATTATTGAAGGGGTTCGTGAGGATCTCGCAGAGCGGCGTTTATCTATGGCGCAATTGCGCGAGCAGTTAGACCAAGTTCGACCGCCCCTTGATGCGCTAACTTTTTTCGGCACGGAAAACATTTCAGTAATTGCCGAAATAAAAAGGTCTTCGCCAAGTAAAGGTGCGTTAGCAGAAATACCGAATCCAGCAGCGTTAGCGCAGCAGTATCAAGAAGGCGGAGCCAGCGCTATTAGTGTTTTAACAGAGAAGCGACGTTTCGGTGGGTCGATTGAAGATCTCGCGGCGGTGCGCGCAGCGGTCTCTATCCCAATCTTACGTAAAGACTTCATGGTTGATGGCTATCAATTTTATGAAGCTAGAGCCATTGGCGCTGACTTAGTTCTGCTCATTGTCGCTGCACTTAGCGCAAACCAACTCGATGACTATCACCATCTGACGCGAGAGTTAGGCATGCGTGCCTTGGTGGAAGTTCATACTCACGATGAGCTCGAACGTGCTCTTGAAATTTCCCCAGATATTGTGGGAGTTAATTCACGGAATCTAAAAACTCTTGCGGTGGATTCAAGTGCTTTTTCTAGGTTAATCCCATTGTTACCAGAGACCCTAATACGCGTGGCCGAATCTGGAATCTCAACTCGTAAAGATGTTCAATACGCCCAAGAGTGTGGGGCCACAGCAATATTGGTGGGAGAGAGGTTAGTTAAATCAGATGATCCTCGCGCAACCATCCGCGATTTGCAGGGCCTCGATAGGATTGCCAAATGACTACTCGCGATAGAGATAGCGATCTTGCTGGTCATTTCGGCAGATATGGCGGGCGTTTCGTACCTGAAGCTCTCATCGGGGCTTTGGAAGAGTTAGCGCTGGCACATAACGAAGCGCAGCAAGACCCAGCGTTTCTTGGCGAGCTGGCCGAGTTGCATCGCACCTATACCGGGCGGCCCAGCGTTCTTACCCAAGCGCATCGTTTTGCAGAGCATGCGGGTGGTGCGCGCATTTTGCTCAAACGGGAAGACCTTAATCACACTGGAAGCCATAAAATAAATAACGTTCTTGGTCAAGCGCTTCTGACCAGGCGAATGGGCAAGAAGCGCATCATCGCAGAAACAGGCGCGGGCCAACACGGGGTTGCTTGCGCAACTGTAGCGGCACTTATGGGGTTCGACTGTGTTATCTATATGGGTGAAGAAGACACCCGCCGACAAGCGCTAAATGTGGCACGTATGAAACTTCTTGGTGCCCAAGTTGTTCCAGTTTTGACGGGGTCTAGGACTTTGAAAGACGCAATCAACGAAGCCATGCGCGACTGGGTTACCAATGTTGAAAGTACACATTACTTATTAGGCACTGTTGCTGGCCCCCATCCATTCCCAACGATGGTCCGTGATTTCCAGAAAATTATTGGCGTTGAAGCCCGCGCACAAGTTTTGGCGCTAACTGGGCGCTTACCGGACGCGGTTCTGGCTTGTGTAGGGGGTGGATCAAATGCAATTGGTATCTTCCATGAGTTCATTCCTGATTTATCGGTCCGTTTAATCGGATTTGAAGCTGGGGGAGACGGAGTCGAAACCGGTCGTCATGCCGCAGCGATTACCGGAGGATCTCCGGGAGTTTTACACGGTACGCGTTCGTATATTTTGCAAGATGCCAATGGTCAGACAGTGGCATCACATTCAATTTCAGCAGGTTTAGATTATCCAGGCGTAGGTCCTGAACATGCTTATCTTCATGACACTGGCCGCGCGCAATACCGAGCAATAACTGATGCCCAAGCAATGCACGCTTTTGCACTCTTCGCTAAAACAGAGGGAATTATTCCCGCAATTGAAAGTGCTCACGCACTTGCTGGAGCGATAGATATCGGTAAAGAACTTGGCCCAGATGCAACGCTTTTGATTAATCTCTCTGGGCGTGGCGATAAAGATGTACAGACCGCGGCAGAATATTTTGGGATTCCACTGTAGTGGCCGCTTCATTGGTCGAGCTATTCGCGCGGTCGCGTTGTGAAAATCGCGCCGCACTTATTGCGTATATTCCTGCCGGCTTCCCATCTCAAAGCTATTGCCAGAACGCAATTCGAACCCTTGGCGCAGCTGGTGTTGATGCAATCGAAATAGGTTTTCCTTACAGCGATCCAGTGATGGACGGACCAACAATTCAAGCTGCTGCGCAAATTGCACTTCAAAATGGCACCGGTGCCAGAGAAGTTTTTAGCGCGTTAAAAGTTGCAGTGGATTGTGGTGTTGCAGGAATCGTGATGACTTATTGGAACCCCATTGAAAAATATGGAGTGAGTCAGTTTGCGCAAGAGTTGGCGAGAAATGGTGGCGCCGGTGTTATTACCCCTGATTTAACAATTGAAGAATCTCGCGAGTGGCGCGCAGAAACTGGTAAGTGCGAGATCGATACTATTTTTGTTGTTGCTCCAAGCACCAGCGATGCTCGACTTGAGCGAGTTACATCGGTGTGCAGTGGGTTTATTTATGCCGCGAGTTTGATGGGAGTAACTGGAGCACGCACAAGTATGTCTCGCGGCGCTAGCGAATTAGTTTCACGAATTAGAAAAGTTTCGACCCTACCGATTGCAGTCGGTTTAGGAGTTTCAACTCGAGCGCAAGCTAAAGAGGTGGCTGCCTTCGCTGATGGCGTTATCGTTGGCTCAGCTTTCATCAAACTTCTCCTCGATGCTCCGGATGAGAAATCAGGGTTGGCAGCAATTTCTAAATTGGCGCAAGAGCTATCACTTGGCGTTCGCGAGGGACGAGCGTGAAAGCTGCCCAAGTTCATCGAGCTTATTTCTTTGAGACTCTAAGAGATTTTGGTAAGGTCGCACATGAAATCAAGGAGTAGCGATGTCTAAGAGCGCTTTCATTCCAACACCGGATTCATCGGCGCTGGCATTGGGGCCTTTCACGATTCATTACTACGCGCTTTGTATTATTGCTGGTGTAGCAATTGCAATCTGGTTAGGCGATAAGCGATTTAGAAAAGTTGCAACGAATGGAAAATCAATTGTCTCTGAAGTCGCAATATATGCACTGCCTATGGGGGTGATTGGCGGTCGGATTTATCACGTTATTACTTCTCCTGCCGCTTATTTTGGTGCCCAAGGTCAGGTCATTGATGCGTTCAAAATTTGGCAAGGAGGGCTAGGAATTTGGGGCGCTATCTCTCTCGGCACTATTGGAGCATGGTGGCGTTATCGGCAGTTAGCTAAGCGAATTGAACTTCCACCTTTTGCACTCTTTCTTGACGCACTCGCTCCGGGAGTTCTCTTGGCACAAGCGGTTGGAAGATTTGGCAATTGGTTTAACGGAGAGCTTTTCGGAAGACCACTCGAAGCTCCTTGGGCTTTGGAGATTCCACGTTCATTGCGCCCTTTTGAATTTCAAGGCTTTTCAACTTTCCATCCGACATTTCTCTACGAAGCGATATGGTGCACGCTTTTGGCACTTCTCCTTATTTATTTTGGTCAAAGATTAAAACCAGGTCAGACTTTCGCGCTCTATATATTGGGTTATTGTTTCGGGCGCTTCTTTATTGAGATGATCCGAATCGATGCAGCAAGTATGATCTTCGGAGTACGAGTAAATGTATGGGTTAGCGCACTCGTTGCTTTCGGCGCCGCGCTTTCATATTTTAAAATCTCGAAAAAAATAGAGCTAGGGTAGACTCTCATACATGCCACTTGAAGAGGTCTACCAGCGAAATTTAGAGCATCGAACCCACCGCTCTGGCTGGTTACGTGCTGCAATTCTTGGAGCTAATGATGGTTTGGTATCTACTGCGGCTCTGATGATTGGCGTAGCTGCGGCTCGAGCTGATGACTTTCTGATCACTGCTGGCATAGCTGGGATTTCGGCAGGTGCTATGTCGATGGCAGTTGGTGAATACGTTTCAGTCCGTTCGCAGCGAGATATTGAAGAGTCAGAGTACATCTTGGAGAAATCGCATCTTGAAATTGATCCTGAAGGCGAATTGCTAGAACTTCGAGACATATACATTGATCGAGGGTTAACGCCATCACTCGCCCACCAAGTTGCCGTTGCGATGCATGAAAAAGATGCTCTCGCTGCCCACTTACGTGATGAGCTTGGACAGCATCCACATAGCAAGGCTCGTCCAATACAGGCAGCCATTGCTTCAGCGCTAAGTTTCACTCTCGGTGGACTTATTCCTTTCATGGGTGCTTTCGCGCCCACCACGGGGAGTAAAGCATGGAGCATCGTTATATTCGCAATTGTTGGTCTTCTCGTAACTGGCGCTATTGGAGGAAGAATCGCTGGCTCCAAAACGCTGGCTCCGACTATTCGTGTTCTATTGGGCGGTTCTCTTGCCATGTTAATCACTGCTGGAATTGGACAACTTGCGCACTTGAGTGGAATTTAGTTAGTTAGAAACTTCTCTCTTACCGCACTTAGCGCTACTCTATCCACCAGAGATGGGCCAAAGTTGTCCCGCAACATCTAAGACAACAGAGGTAAATAGCCGTGGTATTGCCATCCAATTTCCCGCAAGCGCAAGGTCTTTATGACCCTGCCAACGAACACGATGCTTGCGGAGTTGCCATGGTGGCCACTCTTAAGAAAATTGCTACCCATGAAATTGTTGAAAAAGCTCTGGTAGCTCTTCGCAATCTAGAACATCGTGGCGCATCGGGGGCGGAACCAGATAGCGGCGATGGCGCAGGAATTCTCATTCGGATTCCCGATGAATTTTTCCGTGCGGTAGTTACTTTTGAATTACCAGATGCGGGTTCGTATGCAACAGGAATCGCATTTATCGCTCAAGGCGCTACCGTTAAAGCGCAGATCGAGAAAATTGCAAGCGAAGAAGGGGTGCGAATTTTAGGTTGGCGTGAATTACCGATTGATTCAAAAAGTTTAGGTAAAACTGCGCTCTCTGTTATGCCGGCCTTTGAACAGCTATTTGTGGCAGGCAATAGCGATGAATCTGGCATCGCTTTGGATCGCTTAGCTTTCGCTTTGCGCAAACGCGCCGAACACACACTCGATCTCTATTTTCCTTCACTCTCATCTCAAACAATTGTTTATAAAGGCATGCTTACAACTGGACAACTTGAAGAGTTTTTCCCTGACTTAAGTGATCGTCGAGTTGTTTCACCTTTAGCCCTCGTTCATTCTCGCTTTTCAACCAATACTTTTCCTTCATGGCCGCTAGCGCATCCTTATCGATTTATTGCCCACAACGGTGAAATAAATACTGTTAAAGGAAATCGCAATTGGATGCACGCGCGCGAGTCACTTCTGGCCAGCGATTTAATTCCCGGGAATTTAAATCGCTTATTTCCGATTGTCGAGCCTTCCGGCAGCGATAGCGCATCTTTTGATGAAGTTCTTGAACTTCTCTATCTCGGTGGCCGTTCACTTGCGCACGCTGTTTTAATGATGATTCCTGAAGCTTGGGAGAACCACACTTCGATGACAGAATCGCGCCGAAATTTCTATGCTTTTCACGCATCTCTGATGGAAGCATGGGATGGTCCAGCTTGCGTAACCTTTACTGATGGACACCAAGTAGGTGCAGTTCTAGATCGAAATGGTTTACGGCCATCTCGCTTTTGGGTTACAGACGATGGGTTAGTCATATTGGCAAGTGAAGTTGGCGTGCTAGATATTCCAGCTGAAAAAGTGGTCCGTAAAGGACGGCTACAGCCAGGAAAAATGTTCCTGGTAGATATCGAAGCTGGTCGAATTATTGAAGATGATGAGATTAAAGATGAACTTGCAAACGGTGCGCCATATGGAGAATGGTTACATGCTGGAATAGTGAAGTTGAGCGATCTTGCTTCACGCGAACATATTGTTTATCCGCACTCATCAGTTGTGCGCCGCCAGCGTGCATTTGGTTACACCGAAGAAGAGTTGCGAATCTTAATCACTCCAATGGCCAAGAACGGCGCAGAACCTCTTGGTTCGATGGGAAGCGATACTCCGATTGCAGCCCTTTCAGATAGGCCTCGGCTAATTTTCGATTATTTTTCTCAGCTATTTGCGCAAGTAACAAATCCGCCACTTGATGCAATTCGAGAAGAGTTAGTTACCAGTCTGAGTGGTTCAATCGGGCCTGAATATAATCTCTTAGATCCTGGCCCAGCCTCGTGTAGACAAATTTCACTTGCCTTTCCAGTAATCGATAACGATGAATTGGCAAAAATAATTCACGTTAATGCCGATGGTGACCACCCCGGATTCTCAGCACACATTGTGCGTGGGCTTTTTCCAATTTCAGGTGGTGGAACTGCGTTAAGAGTTCGTATCGATGAAATCAGGGCCGAAGTCAGTGCGGCAATTTTGCAAGGGGCGCACTTAATTGTTCTCTCGGATCGTGACGGCGATGCCGATCACGTTCCAATCCCTTCGTTGCTTTTAACTTCGGCCATCCATCATCACTTAATTCGCGAAAAGACTCGCACCACTGTTGGCCTAGTTGTTGAAGCCGGAGATGTTCGCGAAGTTCACCATGTTGCGCTACTTATTGGTTATGGCGCGGGCGCAGTAAATCCCTATTTAGCAATGGAGAGCGCTGAAGATTTAGTTTTACAAGGGGTTATTACTGGAATCACGCCAGAGAAAGCTGTTCGAAACTTAATTAAGAGTCTTGGCAAAGGCGTGCTCAAAGTTATGTCCAAGATGGGCATCTCGACTATCGCCTCATATACAGGTGCTCAAGTATTTGAAGCAATCGGATTGAGCCAAGAAGTTGTAGATGAATTCTTTTCGGGGACTACCTCTCGCTTAGGCGGCATGAGTTTGGATGTCATAGCGCAAGAAACAATTGCTCGCCACCACATTGCATATCCACCGGGGGGGGAAATTCCTGGCACCAAACGTTTACCAATTGGTGGTGAATATCAATGGCGTCGTGATGGCGAACCACATCTCTTCGACCCAGAAACGGTTTTCACGTTACAGCATTCAACGCGAGAAAAGCGTTATGACGTGTTCAAGCGCTATACCAACCGCGTTAATGACCAATCGAAACGGTTAATGACGCTGCGTGGGCTCTTTGAGTTTATGGACGTGCCTTCAATTTCTATTGATGAAGTTGAGCCGGCATCAGCGATAATTAAACGTTTCGCAACTGGTGCGATGTCATATGGTTCGATATCGCAAGAAGTTCATGAAACGCTGGCGATTGCCATGAATCGCTTAGGTGGCAAATCAAATACTGGTGAAGGCGGCGAAGATCCTGCCCGTTCTGTAACTATGGATAATGGTGATTCAAAACGTTCAGCGATCAAGCAAGTCGCTAGCGCTCGTTTTGGTGTGACAAGTGGCTACTTAGTTAGTGCAGATGATATTCAAATAAAGATTGCTCAAGGCGCTAAACCTGGCGAAGGTGGTCAATTGCCAGGAAATAAAGTCTATCCTTGGATTGCTAAAGTTCGCTACTCAACCCCTGGCGTTGGCCTGATTTCACCACCCCCACACCACGATATTTATTCAATTGAAGATCTTGCCCAACTCATTCATGATTTAAAGAATGCCAATAAAAATGCGCGCATTGCGGTAAAACTTGTGGCGCAAGTTGGCGTCGGAACAGTTGCCGCTGGTGTTAGTAAAGCTCATGCAGATGTAGTTTTGATATCAGGTCATGACGGTGGGACAGGTGCATCACCGCTGACATCGCTTAAACATGCAGGCGCACCTTGGGAGTTAGGTTTGGCTGAAACTCAACAAACGCTACTGCTCAACGGTTTGCGCGACCGCATTGTTGTCCAAACCGATGGGCAACTGAAGACTGGAAGAGATGTGGTAATAGCTGCGCTCTTAGGTGCCGAGGAGTTTGGATTTGCAACTGCGCCACTTGTAGTTTCAGGTTGCATCATGATGCGTGTTTGCCATTTAGATACATGTCCGGTTGGAGTTGCCACACAAAATCCGGAACTTCGCAAGAACTTCACTGGGAAACCTGAATTCGTTGAAACTTTCTTCCAATATATCGCCGAAGAAGTTCGCGAATTATTGGCACAGCTGGGTTTCAAAACGGTACAAGAAGCAATTGGTCGCGTTGAATACTTGCATACGAAGGCCGCCGTTGATCATTGGAAAGCTAGCGGTTTAGATCTTGCACCACTACTTGTTCGCCCGGATGTTACGAGCGCGTTGTATAATACGAAAAAGCAAGATCATGGTTTGAGCGCTGCCCTCGATAATGAACTCATCTCACTTTCGCAAGCAGCGTTGAGCCATCGAGGGCGAGTATCCATTGACCTTCCGATTAGAAATGTAAACCGAACTGTTGGGACAATGCTAGGGGCGCAAATTACGCGCAATTTTGGTGCGGACGGTTTACCCGAAGGAACAATCGACATTACTTTGCGCGGCTCAGCTGGCCAATCACTTGGGGCTTTCATTCCACGAGGTTTAACTCTTCGTTTATTTGGTGATGCCAATGATTATGTTGCTAAAGGTATATCTGGAGGTCGAGTAATTCTTCGCCCAGATAAGCGGTCTAATTTTTTATCCCATGAAAATGTCATTGCCGGCAATGTCATTGGATATGGTGCAACATCAGGTGAAATCATGATCCGAGGTGTGGTAGGCGAACGTTTCTGTGTGCGAAATTCTGGCGCCACTGCAATCGTTGAAGGCATTGGCGATCATGGTTGCGAGTATATGACTGGTGGAACTGTCCTCGTTTTAGGTCGCACGGGAAGAAATTTCGCTGCCGGCATGTCTGGTGGTCGCGCTTTTCTTCTCGATCTCAATCCAAATGATGTAAATGGAGAAATGGTCGATGTGCTCGCTGTTCCTAATGACCAGAAAGAGATAGTAAAGAACTTAACCACTACTTTCGCTATTGAAACCGGTTCGCAGGTTGCTAAGGATTTACTTGAAGATTGGAAAGTTTCTCTCGCTCGCATTTCCATGGTGATGCCGCGAGATTACGCAAGAGTTCTTGCGGCGATGGAGCGCGCAATTCGCGAAGGTTTACCAGAGGATTCCCTAGTAATGGCGGGCGCACAACATGGCTGATCCAAAAGGATTCTTAACCACTCCACGTGAAGTTCCAAAGCGACGACCAGTTGCTGTGCGAATAAAAGATTGGGCTGAAGTTTATGAACCTCAAGCTATAGAGGACTTGCAGAAGCAGGCTGGTCGTTGCATGGATTGTGGAATTCCATTTTGTCATGAAGGATGCCCGCTCGGGAATTTAATTCCGGAATGGACTGACTTAATGTGGCGTGGAGATACAGAGGGAGCAATAGACAGACTTCACGTAACAAATAATTTTCCAGAGTTCACTGGAATACTATGCCCAGCACCTTGCGAAACCGCATGTGTTCTAGCAATTAACGCCGAGGCTGTCACGATTAAACAAGTTGAACTTAGGATAATCGAAGAGGCTTTCAAGGAAGGGCTCGTTAAAGCGACTCCACCAGATCGATTAACTGGGAAAACAGTTGCCGTAATTGGGTCAGGTCCAGCAGGGCTAGCCCTTGCGCAACAATTAACACGTGCTGGCCATACCGTTGTTGTTTATGAGCGTGCCGAGAAGATAGGCGGGCTACTTCGTTATGGAATTCCAGAATTTAAGATGGAGAAACATATCATCGATCGCCGGTTAGAGCAGATGATCAAAGAGGGAACTCGTTTTAGGACAGGAATTGATGTCGGCGTAGAATTCACTGGTTCCCAATTGCGTATAAAGTATGACGCTCTTGTTTTAGCAGTCGGCGCGACGCAATGGCGCGATTTGGAAATCTCCGGTCGCGAATTAAAAGGCGTATATCAAGCCATGGAATATTTGCCATGGGGTAATAAGCAAGCGCTCGGTGAAATTCAAACTCCGCTCATTAACGTTGCTGATAAACACGTAATCATTCTCGGAGGCGGAGACACTGGCGCCGATGTTTTGGGTACAGTTATTCGTCAAGGGGCGGCCAGTGTTACTCAATTAGAAATTATGCCTCGGCCCAGCGACGAACGGACAAGTTCGCAGCCCTGGCCCACTTATCCAATGATTTATCGCGTATCGGGTGCGCATGAGGAGAGAGACAATCGGATTTTTTCAGTGAGTACGGAAGCCTTTCTTGGAGATGAGAGCGGCAACCTTCGCGCTATTCGTATTGTAGAAACGAAGTTTGAAAACGGAAAATTTGCACGCATCCCTGGAACCGAGCGAGAGCTACCGGCAGACTTTGTTTTCATGGCACTGGGTTTTACTGGTCCCGAGAAATCACCGCTAATCACAGAGTTAGAAGTTGAGTTAGATGAACGTGGAAATATCAAACGCGATGAAAATTTTGCAACCAATATTGAAGGCGTTTTCGTGGCAGGTGATGCTGGGCGAGGACAATCCCTCATTGTTTGGGCGATTGCCGAGGGGCGCAGCGCAGCGCGTGCAGTTGATATTTTTCTCACAGGGCGCACGCAGCTCAGCGCGCCAATCGAGCCGACTTCACGACCGCTGATGGTTTAGGCTGAGGATATGCGCCGCGCCAAGATAGTTTGCACGATGGGTCCTGCAGTTGATTCACCTGAGAAAGTGCGCGAGTTGATTGCTGCCGGCATGAATATGGCACGTTTAAATCTCTCTTATGGATCATATGATGAACACCAAAATCGTTTGGATGAAGTTCGATTAGCAGCGAAAGAGGCCAGGCGACCAATTGCGATTCTCGTTGATTTGCAAGGTCCCAAAATACGTTTGGCACGATTTGTTGCTGGGCCACATGATTTGGCGCGCGGAGATATTTTCACGATTACAACTGATGAAGTAGAGGGCACTAAAGAGCGGGTAGGGACAACGTATAAAGGCTTACCAGGTGATTGCAAAGTCGGCGACCGAATTCTTATCGATGACGGAAAAGTTACGGTTGAAGTTGTTGCAGTGGTCGCAAACGATGTGATCACTAAAGTTATCGAACCTGGCGCTGTAAGCAATCACAAAGGAATTAATTTACCAGGGGTTGCAGTATCCGTTCCGGCCATGTCAGAGAAAGATATTGAAGATTTGCGTTGGGGGTTACGCGCCGGTGCTGATTTTATTGCCCTCTCTTTTGTGCGAAACGGAGCAGATATTAAAGGCGTTCACGAAATTATGGATGAAGAAGGAATTCGAATTCCTGTTATTGCGAAAATTGAAAAACCACAAGCGGTAGCGAATTTGCAAGAGATAGTTGACGCTTTCGATGGAATTATGGTTGCTCGCGGCGATCTTGGAGTCGAACTTCCCATAGAAGAAGTACCACTAGTCCAAAAACGCTGCATCGAATTAGCGCGAGAAGCAGCAAAACCGGTAATCGTAGCTACCCAAATGTTGGATTCGATGATCACTAATTCACGCCCGACTCGCGCAGAGGTAACAGATTGTGCCAACGCAGTTCTCGACGGTGCTGATGCGCTTATGCTCTCTGGCGAAACAAGCGTTGGCGAATTTGCCATTGAAGCCGTCGCAACGATGGCACGCATCATTGAACATACCGAGAAAGGCGGTTTCGACCGTATCCAACCAATGCGGACCTCACCTAAAACTAAAGGTGGAGCAATTACCAAAGCAGCAGCTGAAGTCGGAGCAATTGTCGGGGCCAAGTTCCTCGTTGCTTTTACTCAAAGTGGTGATTCGGCAAGGCGCATGTCGCGCTTGCGTTCACCAATTCCAATTCTTGCGCTAACTCCAGACCATGGAACTTATAACCGCCTTGCCATTTCGTGGGGAATTGAATCGATGATCACAGAGGTCGTCAAACATACCGATGAGATGGTTAAGCAAGTTGACACAATTCTCATCAAATCTGGTCGTGCTGCAATTGGCGAGAACGTCATGATCGTCGCAGGTTCACCGCCAGGAATTCCAGGTTCTACCAATGCCATGCGCGTGCATCGCGTGGGAGATGCTGTTGGTGGCGTAGCACCGGCTTACCGCTAGACTTCGCCGCGCTTACTTATTTACGTGCGAGCCTCGGTACTCCAACGGTAGAGAGGGCAGTCTCAAACACTGCACAGTGTCGGTTCGAATCCGACTCGGGGCACATGGTCAAAAAAACAAGGATCCTTGTCGCTGAAGATGAAGCAATCATTCGGATGGATCTGATTGAAATGTTAGAAGAAGCAGGCTATGAGGTCATCGCCCAAGCCACCAATGGAGCCGAAGCGGTCGAGTTAGCCAAGGAACACCTCCCTGATTTAGCAATTCTGGATGTCAAAATGCCAATCCTTGATGGGATTTCGGCAGCTGAGCAAATAATTGGAATTTCGCCAGTTCTGATGTTGACCGCGTTCAGCCAGAGAGAGTTAATTGATCGCGCTCGCGATGCCGGTGTTATGGCATATGTTGTAAAACCTTTTACAATCTCAGATTTGCTCCCAGCCATTGAGATTGCTATCTCTCGCCATCTCCAGATGAAATCTCTGGCCGATGAAGTCGCCGATCTTCATGAACGGCTAGAAACACGGAAACTCATCGATCGGGCGAAAGGAATCCTCATGAAAGCGCTTAACTTGACCGAGCCGCAAGCTTTTTCTTGGATTCAGAGAGAGGCGATGGATCGACGCTTGAATATGAGAGCTGTAGCTCAAGGGGTCATTGACCCAGGCGCGGTTCCGAAGCTGTAAAGGCGTCCCTAATTTTGTAACGAAATTGAGATAAAAAAACAGTGCTTTTGAGTTGCATTCTCCCATCGGTGCCCATTACCCTAACAGCCTCCCTGTCCCGGGACACATAAAAAACAGGAAGGCAATACATGAACAAGAAGATTCAACGTACCCTCGCACTTGTTGCTGTTGCAGGACTCGCTTTAGGCGCAGTTGCAACAACTTCAGCGCAGGCTACAAAGCATAAGGAGAAGACAGTTAAATTAGCATTCCAAGGTCCGTTAACTGGTGGAAGTGCGCAAGTTGGCCAAGATGAAATAGCTGGAGCAATTTTTGCACTTAGTGAATATCACGCAACAAATCCTGCTGTGAAAGTTGTCCTTGTAAGGGCTGACGATCAAGGTGATGGAACTGTTGCGGCTTCTATCGCTCCAGGAATTGCCGCTGACAGAAGCATCATCGGTGTTATTGGTCCTGCATTTTCAGGAGCTTCATTGAACTCTTTCCCATCTTACAAAGCCACTGGGTTAACAATGATTTCTCCATCAGCGACTCGCGTTTCTTTGACTGACAGAAAATCAAAAGACAATGGTTTTCCAGTTTTTCACCGGGTGGTTGCAAATGATAAGTTTCAAGCACCAGCCCTTGTACGCTATGCCATTAAGGGTGTCACAGCACCAAAGGTTTATCTTGTTGATGACTTATCTCCTTATGGTGCTGGTCTTGCCAGATTTGCCAAGTTTACCTTAGTTGGTGGTATTTTGGTGGGAACTGATTCAATTCCACAACAGACTGTTGATTACACCTCAGCCGTAGCTAAGGTAAAAGCATCTGGAGCCAACGTAGTTATTTATGCTGGATACCAACCTGATGGTTCGAAGTTTGTCAAAACACTTCGTGACGGTGGATACACAGGTATTTTTGCTGCAGGCGATGGAGTCGCTACTTCTGATTTTCCTAAGAACGCAGGAAAAGCAGCAGAAGGCGCACGTTTAACAGCAGCTGATGTTCCATTCGAGCTTCTCGTTAATGCTGCTAAATTGGCGGCATTTTCTCAAGTAACAGGAGCAAAGGTTCCAGGACTTTATGTAACTTCAACTTATAATGCCACCAATATTTTCCTTGCATGCATTAAGCAAGGAAGAATCACTCGCCCTGGTATCCAAAACTGTGTAAAGAATGGTTCTTGGAAGGGTGTTGCTGGTGACACAATCAAATTCGATCGTTATGGAGATATCATCGGTGGCGCAGCCGTTGGTGCCTTTACAGTGAAAGATGGAGTACTTACATACATTGGAGTGGCTTAATAGCTCTGAATTACTGAGTCATTCTCTAGCAATACTCTAAAATCGGGGTTGCTCAACTCAAGAGAGTTGAGCAACCACGATTTTTATTTCATAATGAAATTTCATAAATAAAGGGTTAGGTGTTATGAATTTTGCAGTTTTGACATCGCAATTTTGGTCGCTATCTTTGCAAGGAATCGCCCTAGGTTTAATTTACGTTTTAATTTCGCTCGGATACACCATGGTTTATGGAGTTCTGAGATTAATTAATTTCGCGAATTCCGAGATATTTATGTTTGGTACTTTTGCTACGGTTGTGGTTCAAGTAGGGATTTTCCGCCACGATATAACAGCAGAACCGATTCATGGTTTGCAATTGGTCTACACGCTCCTTGCGGCTTTACTCGGCTCAATGATTCTCTGTGCTCTGCTAGCCATGCTGGTTGAACTTGTCGCATATCGTCGCTTGAGAGAGCGTGGCGCTAATCGCCTAGCCGGTTTAATCTCGGCTATTGGTACATCCATAGTTCTTTCAGAAGCAATGCGAATTTATACTCACTCTCGGCCACAAGCATCCCCACGCCTTTTGGAGAAATGGTCATTTGGGGAACTTGGAGGAGCAAACTTTCGAATTGATACTGTCATGGTAATTTTTTCCGCAATTATAATCTTTATTCTTCTGGATCGCTTTGTTACTAAATCGCGACTTGGTAAAGCAATTCGTGCAGTATCAATGAGCGAAGAAAATTCTAAATTGATGGGTATAAATCTTAATCGAGTAATAACGCTAACTTTTTGTATCGGCGGTCTAACTACTGGGGCGGCGGCGTTTTTCTATACGACAGTTTATGAGACGACGCAATTTAATGTTGGCTATAACTTAGGAATTGCTGCTTTTACTGCAGCCGTGCTCGGTGGGATTGGAAATTTAAGAGGAGCATTCTTTGGTGGTTTATCTCTTGGAATCCTGGAACAATTTTCTTCGGCAGTGCTCGGATCACAATGGAAAGCAGTTACGGTTTTTCTTGTTCTAGTTCTTGCTTTGCTTTTCAGACCTAATGGCATCTTCGGTGAAGCTGTCCAGCAAACGAGGATATGATGATTAATATTAGAGATAAGGGAGCTCAAATTTGGGAAGGGTGGAATAGAACCACGCGCTCGACCTTTGCCTTAATTGTTATAGGCATAGCTGCTCTGCTTCCTTTTGCCGCTGGATTTCCTCTTACCAGTTTTGTAAACACTCCGATAACTTCATATCAATCAATTCTTGTTTATCCAGTTGGAATGTTTATTCTGATGGGCCTAGGGCTCAATATGATTGTTGGTAAAAGTGGTTTATTAGATTTAGGTTATGTTGCATTTTTTGCAATCGGGGCTTACACAATGGCCATCTTGAGTACAACAACTGGACTAAACACTTGGGAAATTATGCCAATTGGCATACTCTGCGCAATGTTTTCTGGAGTTTTATTAGGGCTTCCTGTTTTACGCCTTCGCGGGGACTATCTAGCAATCGTAACTCTGGGTTTCGGTGAAATTGTTCGAATAATTGCACTTAATCTTAACATTACCGGAGGTCCAAATGGAATTACTGGAATTCCAAACCCGCCACCCATCGCTGGAATAACATTTGGCATAGCTGATCATGCACATTTTTTCTGGATTGTGTTGGTTTTGGTTCTACTTACAATTTGGATGGTCCGTAGACTTACAGTTCGTCGTCCAGGACGCGCGTGGGAAGCCATTCGTCAAGATGAAGATGTTGCTGCTTTAATGGGAGTAAACCTTATTGTATATAAACTTTGGGCATTTACCATCGGCGCTGCTGTTGCCGGCGCAGCTGGAGTAATTTTTGCTTCAAAAATTATGGTTATTGCTCCAGACATGTTCACATTCAATGTCTCGGTCTTAATTCTTGCTTGTGTTGTCTTTGGTGGACTCGGAAATATTTGGGGAGTAATTCTAGGCGGTGCAATTCTGGCATATTTGCCAGAGCGAATCCGTTTTATCAGCGATGCAAGACATTTAATGTTTGGTCTTACATTAGTTGTAATCATTAATCTTCGCCCTGACGGAATTTTACCTCGCAAAAAACGCGAAAAGATTTTAGAAAAAAAGGTAGATGCATGAGTGAAAAAGTTCTTGAACTAAAAAATCTTACAATGAAGTTCGGAGGAGTCATTGCCTTAAGTAATGTGGATTTTCATGTAAGTAAAGGTGAGATTTGCGCTCTCATTGGTCCTAACGGTGCAGGTAAAACGACGGTATTTAATGTCGTCACTGGTGTTTATGCTGCAACTGGAGGGGAGATTTTATTTAACGGAACAAGTTTATTGGGAAAAAAACGCCATCATGTGACCAAAATGGGCATAGCAAGGACTTTTCAAAATGTTCGCTTATTCGGTGAGATGACTGCTCTTGAAAATGTGCTGACTGCATCTGATGTTCATAAGAAATCTGGCTTGGTTGGCGCTCTTTTTGGTTCACCTAGGGCACGACATGAAGAAAGTGAAAGTCGCAATCGTGCTTTAGAACTTTTGGAGTTTATGGGTATTGAGCATTGCTCTGATCGGTTAGGCAAGAATCTTCCTTATGGTGATCAAAGACGTTTGGAGATCGCGCGTGCCTTGGGTGCAGAGCCACAATTACTTTTACTTGATGAACCAGCAGCTGGTTTTAATCCTGCTGAGAAAGTAGCACTTGCCGAAACTATAAGACAGATTCGCGATAAAGGTTATACGATTCTTCTCATTGAGCATGATATGTCTTTGATCATGGACATCTCTGATCGCGTAGTAGTTTTAGATTTTGGAATTAAGATAGCGGATGATTTACCAAAAAATGTTCAGAAGGATTCGCGCGTAATTGAAGCCTATTTAGGAGTGCCTGCGGATGCGTCTTGAAATAAAAGATCTAAGGGTACATTACGGCAAGATTGAAGCGATTAAAGGCGTATCAGTTGTTGTGAATGAAGGTGAAATTGTCACATTAATAGGTGCAAATGGCGCCGGGAAAACAACATTGCTCAAGACCATTTCTGGTCTGAGAAATGTTTCAAAAGGAGAAATCCTTTTCGATGGTGAAGATATTTCAAAGATGCCTGCACATAAGCGCGTTGACCTTGGACTTTCTCAGGTACCAGAAGGAAGAGGAATTTTTCCTGGCATGACTGTTCTTGAGAATTTGGAGATGGGAAAGTTTAATCGTAAGAATCGAAAGTTAGAGATGCGTGAAGATCTTGATAAAGTTTATCATTTCTTTCCAAGACTCTTAGAGCGCTCCTCCCAAGCCGGCGGCACATTATCCGGTGGAGAACAGCAAATGTTAGCGATAGGGCGAGCTCTTATGGCTCGGCCTAAAGTTTTACTTTTAGATGAGCCATCAATGGGCTTGGCGCCACAGATGATTGCAAATATTTTCAAAATAATTACCGAGATTAATCAAGCTGGAACAACGATTCTTTTGGTTGAACAGAACGCCCAACAAGCTCTGCAAAGAGCCCACCGTGCATACATTCTTGAAACTGGGAAAGTTGTAAAAGAAGCGAATGCTTCCGATCTTCTAAATGATCCTGCAGTCCGCGAGGCTTACCTTGGCACTGGAGCGCGCTAAAGGCGTTCAGCAAGAATTAAGCAAGTAATTCGAGCGGTGCAGGTTCGCTCACCTGCTTCATTTGATATGACGACCTGGTAACTGCATAAAGTTTTACCGAGAGAGATTGCAGTTGCAACGGCAGTAACAAATCCAGAGGTGGCAGATTTATGGTGGGTTGCATTGATATCTACTCCGACAATTTTGCGATTAGCTCCAGCATGGAGTGCGGTGCCAATCGAACCAAGTGACTCTGCCAGCACAACGCTTGCCCCGCCATGTAGTAAACCCATTGGTTGGGTATTTCCTTCGACCGGCATTGTCGCTACTAAACGAGTAGGGGATGCTTCAGTAATAACAATCCCCATTTTCTTACCGAGTGGCCCACTACCGCGTTCATCAACGATCTTAAGGAAATCGCTCTGCTCCATAGAGGTAGAGTATAACTTGCAAACTAGGATGCAACCATGAGCAAACGCCTATTACTTATCGATGGGCACTCAATGGCATATCGAGCATTTTTTGCCCTACCTAGCGAAAACTTCACCACCGCTCGCGGAGAGCAGACCAATGCAATTTACGGTTTTGCTACCATGCTTCTCTCGCTTCTTTCGAACGAGAAACCCACGCATGTGGCAGTTGCATTTGATGTTTCCCGAAAAACTTTTAGATCAGAAATTTTTCCTGAATATAAGGCCAATCGAGCAAAGACTCCTGATGAGTTTAGATCTCAAATGTCATATCTTCATGACTTAGTGACCGCTTTCGGAATTACATATTTCGAAGTTGAAGGCTATGAAGCTGATGACATTTTGGCCACGATTGCCAAAGTTGGAGAGAACGAAGGCGCGCAAGTTCTTATCTGCACAGGAGATCGCGATAGTTTCCAGCTAGTTAATTCCAGCATAACGGTGTTATATCCAAAACGTGGCGTCAGCGATTTAGCCCGAGTTACACCCGAGGCAGTATTTGAAAAATATGGAATGTCGCCGACGCAGTACCCAGATTTTGCGGCGCTCCGTGGAGATCCCAGTGATAACTTACCTTCAGTTCCGGGAGTTGGTGAAAAAACTGCCGCTAAATTGATTATTGAATATGGATCCCTTAAAGAGTTAATTGCAAATGTAGATAAAATCGGTGGCAAAGTTGGCCAGTCACTTCGCGGCTCTATAAATGAAGTAATCCGCAACCGCGAACTTACCCAACTTCTCAGCGATGTCCCGCTTGATCTGGATTTTAATAAACTTCTTTGGAGCGGGGCAGATGAGAGCAAAACTGACCCACTCTTTGATTTGCTTGAATTTAAGTCGTTGAAAGATCGCCTCAAACCAATCCTAGTAAAGAGTTCTATGACTATCGAAGAACCACTGCAACTTTTTGCAACTCCTATAGTGGCAAGCGTGCTCACACCCGAGGAAGCGAGTGCGAGAATTTCTAACCATCAAGGTGAAATCGCACTTGCTTTTCAGATAGTTAACGAGAAATTACAGCGCTATGCCATTGCTTTAAACTCGAGTGAAGTTTTCCTGGTACATGGGTCGGTAATGGGAGAGTGGGCCAGAGATCCAAGTGTTGCAAAAATTGCCCATGATGCAAAAACACTTATGCGAATCTCGCAGTTCTCTGGCGTGGAATTTGATACTTCCATTGCCGCATATCTTGTTAACCCTGGAGTCCGTGCGCAGGATTTAAAAGATTTACTAGAGCGCTGGGGCGATGGCTCTCAAATTGATTTTAGTAATTTTGAACAAGAACTTCTAACTTCGGCCACCGCCTTATTTGGCCTGCGTGAATCCCTCACAAATGAATTAAGGCAACGCAGTCTTTGGGAACTCTTTGTAGATATGGAACTGCCAGTTGCAGCCCTTTTGGCAGAGATGGAAAAAGTCGGAATAGCGGTAGATAAGCGAGAACTTGAAGACCTCGCACAATACTTTGCCCTAGAAGTTATGCGCGAGACAGAATCGGCCCATGAGATCGTTGGACATGAATTTAATGTGGCTTCGCCTAAGCAATTACAAGTCGTTCTCTTCGATGAATTAAAACTGCCGAAGAGTAAGAAAATAAAGACCGGTTTTACAACTGATGCCGAAGCTTTGGAGTGGTTGCTCGAAAAAACCGGTCACCCAGTTTTAGCATCGCTGCTTCGGATTCGTGAAACCAAAAAATTGGGGACAACCGTTGAGGGTCTAATCACCGAGATTGCCTCCGATGGGCGCATTCATACCCATTTTCAACAGACGGTAGCAGCAACTGGGCGACTTTCATCGACTGGACCAAATTTGCAGAACATTCCAGTGCGCAGCGAAGAAGGGCGAAGGATTAGAAATTGTTTTATTGCCGGAAGTGGCTATGTAACGCTGCTAACTGCTGATTACAGCCAGATTGAAATGCGAATAATGGCGCATCTATCTAACGATGCGCATTTGTTAGCAGCCTTTGAATCCGGTGAAGACTTACACGCGAAAATTGCATCCGAAATATTTGGGATCAAGGCATCCGATGTGGATCCAGAAATGCGCCGCCAAATAAAAGCGATGTCCTATGGCCTTGCATATGGTCTATCGTCTTATGGTCTATCTGCTCAGTTAGATATTTCTCCGCCTGCTGCCCAAGATTTAATGGACCGATATTTTCAACGCTTTGGTGGAATTCGCGATTATTTAAAGACCGTCGTAGAGGCTGCACGCAAGGTTGGATACACCGAAACTATTATGGGGCGCCGTCGATATCTTCCAGATTTGATGCATGATAATCGTCAACGGAGAGAAATCGCTGAACGCATGGCCCTTAACGCACCTATTCAAGGATCTGCTGCGGACATAATTAAATTAGCCATGCTTAAAGTTCAAAGTGCAATTACGAGTGAGGCTCTGCAATCGCGCTTACTATTACAAGTACATGACGAGCTAATCTTAGAAGTTGTTAGTGGAGAAGAAGAGGTCTTAACTAATCTGGTAAAGCGAGAGATGGGGGGTGCCTATCCATTGCGCACACCCCTTGATGTAAGCGCGGGGCTTGGTTTAACATGGTATGAAGCTGCACATTAGTTGTGGATTTGTCATAGCCACTGATGAACCGTACGCTTGCCCTTCAGCTGCGAAAGCAGGCCCAACTACTAATTATCCCTACGGAGCACCTTGACACCCTCACCAGTAATTGCAATTAACGATATTGGATCAGCCGCCGATTTTATGGCAGCAATTGAAGGAACAATCAGAAATTTTAATGACGGAGATCTCGTCGAAGGAATCGTTGTACAAGTAGATCGCGACGAAGTACTGCTAGATATTGGATATAAAACAGAAGGTGTTATCCCAGCACGCGAGCTATCCATTCGCCACGATGCTGACCCTCATGACATTGTAAAAGTTGGTGAGAAAATTGAAGCTTTGGTGCTTCAAAAAGAAGATAAAGAAGGGCGTCTCATCCTTTCTAAGAAACGCGCGCAATACGAGCGGGCTTGGGGAGATATTGAAGGCAAGAAAGAACGCGATGAAGTTGTCATCGGAACTGTCATCGAAGTTGTAAAAGGTGGCCTCATCGTTGACATCGGATTGCGCGGCTTCTTGCCAGCCTCACTCGTTGAAATGCGTCGAGTCCGCGATTTAACGCCATATATTGGCAAGCAAATTGAAGCTCGCATTATCGAACTCGATAAGAATCGCAATAACGTGGTTCTCTCACGCCGCGCTTTCCTTGAGCAGACTCAATCAGAATCACGCACGACCTTCCTTAATCAATTACAGAAAGGCCAAGTTCGCTCCGGTGTTATTTCATCGATCGTAAACTTTGGTGCTTTCGTTGATCTCGGTGGAGTAGATGGCTTGGTTCACGTTTCTGAACTCTCATGGAAGCATATTGACCATCCAGGTGAAGTTGTAGAAGTTGGCGATGAAGTAACCGTTGAAGTTCTCGAAGTTGATTTTGAGCGCGAGCGTGTTTCGCTTTCCCTTAAAGCAACGCAAGAAGATCCATGGCAAGCATTTGCTCGTACTCACACAATTAATCAAGTTGTTCCAGGTGTAGTAACAAAGCTCGTTCCTTTCGGCGCGTTTATTCGGGTACATGAAGGCATCGAAGGCTTGGTCCACATTTCAGAGTTGGCAGAACGCCACGTTGAAATTCCTGAGCAAGTTGTTCAAGTTGATGATGAACTATTTGTAAAAATTATTGATATCGATCTTGAACGTCGCCGAATTTCACTATCGTTAAAGCAAGCCAATGAAGGCCATGAAGTTGAAATCGAAGCTTTCGATCCAACGCAATATGGAATGGCAGCTCGCTACGATGCGCAAGGCCACTTCATTTATCCTGAAGGTTTCGATGTTGAATCACAAGAGTGGAAGCCAGGATTTGAAACCCAGCGCGAAGAGTGGGAGCGTCAGTACGCTCAAGCACAAGAGCGCTTCTTGGCACATAAGAAGCAGAAAGCAGAAGCAAAGGCTGCTGATGCCGCCGCCGAACCAACTGATGCGCCAGTAGAGGTTGTTGCTGAGTAATACTTTCTATTGACTTCACGATTGTTCGCGTAACATCAGACCATGCTCATAGTCGCACTCACCGGTGGCATTGGTTCGGGAAAGTCGCTGGCAGGTGGGTTTTTCGCTCGCCTTGGCGCCTCTGTCATCGATGCTGACCAGTTAGCCCGCACAGCAATTGAACGTGGAAGTGAAGGTTTCAATGCGGTGGTTGCAACTTTTGGAGACTCAATTCTTAAAAACGGTGATATAGATCGTGCTGCGCTAGGGGAGTTAATTTTCAAAAATGCAACACTGAAAGCAAAGTTAGAAGCAATTGTTCATCCAATAGTGCGTAGAGAGTTTGAGAAAGCCGCCTCATCATTAAAGAAGGATGAGATATTGATTTATGAAATCCCACTTCTATTTGAAACCAAAGCTCGAAACAGATTTGATTATGTAATTACTGTGGAAAGCGAAATGGAGTTACGTATCGCCAGATTGCGATCAAGAGGTCTACCTAGCTCCGAAATCCAAACCCGCATTGCTGCTCAAGCATCGCGAGAAGAACGTGAATCAATCGCCGACACAGTTCTCATCAATGAAGGCAGCGAAGACGATCTCTTACGCTCCGTTGAAAACATATTTGAGAGCGTCTTGCTTCCCGCCTCTCGCAAGTAGGCTTAGAAAATGCGACCGGTAAACCATTTACAGCGACGAGGCGCGCCATTTCGAGTAATTAACGATTACATTCCAGCTGGAGACCAGCCCGAAGCGATTGAGGAAATCGTCCGGAGAATTGATTCTGGTGAAGAAGATATTGTCCTGCTCGGAGCCACTGGAACTGGAAAGTCTGCTACGACTGCTTGGCTTATCGAACGTTTACAACGACCAACACTAGTTATTGCACCTAACAAAACTCTTGCGGCGCAATTGGTCAATGAGTTCCGTGAATTAATGCCAAATAACGCCGTTGAATATTTCGTTTCTTATTATGACTATTATCAACCAGAAGCATATCTTCCGCAGACTGATACTTTTATTGAGAAAGATTCCAGCGTGAATGATGAGGTGGAAAGACTTCGACATTCCGCAACTAACTCGCTCTTAACCCGCAGGGATGTCATCGTAGTTGCGACAGTTTCTTGTATTTATGGTTTAGGTACACCACAGGAATATGTGGATCGAATGGTTCAACTCAAGGTAGGCGATGAGGTAGAGCGAAATACTCTATTGCGTCGCTTTGTAGATATTCAGTACAAACGGAATGACATGGCTTTCGAGCGCGGAACTTTCCGCGTGCGTGGCGACACGATCGAGATTATTCCGATGTATGAAGAACTTGCGCTGCGCATCGAAATGTTTGGCGATGTAATCGAACGGATGAGCACGCTTCATCCCCTCACTGGAGAAATTATTCGCACCGAAACGCAAATGTATGTCTTTCCTGCAACCCATTATGCAGCGGGTCCAGCGACCATTAAGCGGGCTATCCAAGAGATTGAACAGGAGCTAGCTATTCAACTAGAACTTTTCGAGAAACAAGGCAAACTCCTAGAAGCACAGCGGCTACGGATGCGTACCACTTTTGATATTGAAATGATGGAACAGCTTGGCTTCTGCAGTGGAATTGAGAACTACTCACGGCATTTAGATGGACGCGCAGCTGGCTCGGCACCTAATTGTTTATTGGACTATTTCCCAGAGGATTTTCTTCTGGTCATAGATGAAAGCCATGTAACTGTTCCGCAAATTGGGGCCATGTATGAAGGCGATGCCTCGCGGAAGCGCACCCTGGTCGAACATGGTTTCCGGTTACCGAGCGCAATGGACAACCGCCCGCTTCGGTGGCCAGAGTTTCTGGAAAGAGTTGGAGCGAAAGTTTTCCTCTCAGCCACCCCTGGAAAGTATGAACTCAAAAAAGTAAATCACGACGTGGTCGAGCAAGTCATTAGGCCGACCGGACTTGTCGATCCGCAAATTGTTGTCAAACCAATTAAGGGACAAATTGATGACTTGCTTCACGAAATCAATATTCGCGCAGATCGAAATGAACGCGTGCTTGTCACGACTCTCACAAAAAAGATGTCGGAGGATTTAACCGATTACTTGCAAGAGAAAGGCGTGCGGGTTCGATATTTACACTCCGAAGTAGATACCCTACGACGCGTCGAACTCCTTAGAGAATTGCGTACTGGTGAATACGATGTACTTATCGGAATCAATTTACTCCGTGAAGGTTTAGATTTACCTGAAGTATCTTTAGTTGCAATTCTAGACGCCGACAAAGAAGGCTTTTTGCGTTCGGCAACTTCACTCATTCAAACTATCGGTCGTGCTGCTCGAAATGTTTCAGGTGAAGTTCATATGTACGCCGACCACATCACGAAATCCATGGAGAAAGCGATCGATGAAACCAATCGTCGTCGCGCTAAACAAGTGGCTTACAACCTGGAACGCGGGGTAGATCCGCAACCCTTACGTAAGAAGATTGCCGACATAACTGACTCAATTAATAGAGAATGCGAAGATACCAAGGCTTTCCTAGCAACTAGAAAGAAGCCGAGCCAAAATGAGCGACCAGCTATTGGGCTTTATGCCAAAACTCTTCACTCTTTGCCGCGCCAAGATCTCTTCGCGTTGATAGGCTCGCTCACTGATCAGATGAGAAGTGCCGCAACGGATTTACAGTTTGAATTGGCTGCACGATTTAGAGATGAAATCAAGGAATTAAAGCGTGAACTACGCGCGATGGAAGAGGCGGGAATTTAGTTGTGATTGAGAAACTTATTGTTCGTGGTGCGCGCGAACATAATCTCAAGAATATTTCTATCGAGCTTCCGCGCGATGCCCTAATTGTTTTTACTGGACTTTCTGGCTCCGGCAAATCAAGTTTGGCTTTTGACACAATTTTCGCAGAAGGCCAACGGCGCTACGTTGAATCGCTATCGGCATATGCACGCCAATTCTTAGGACAGCTGAATAAGCCAGATGTAGATTTTATAGAAGGTTTATCACCAGCAGTATCCATAGATCAGAAATCTACCAATAGAAACCCACGTTCTACCGTAGGAACAATCACTGAGGTTTATGACTATCTCCGTCTACTTTTTGCACGCGCGGGTCGCCCACATTGTCCTAATTGCGGAAGCGCGGTCGCTAGGCAGACGCCGCAGGCGATTGTTGATCAAGTTCTTGCAATGCCGGAGACAACGAAATTTCAAGTATTGGCACCAGTGGTACGTGCACGGAAAGGGGAGTTCGTAGAACTTTTCAATGAGCTCCTAACTCAAGGCTATTCGCGGGCACGCGTTGATGGTGAAGTGATCGCACTCTCAGACCCACCAAAGCTAAAGAAGCAAGAAAAACACACAATTGAAGTTGTAGTTGATCGATTAAGCGCTAAAGCAGGCTCGAAATCACGTTTAACTGATTCAATTGAAACAGCGCTGAAGTTAGCATCTGGTGTCGTTGTACTGGATTTTGTGGACGCCGAAGGCGATGAAAGAGAGCGCACTTACAGCGAACATTTAGCTTGTCATGGGTGTGAACTTTCTTTCGAAGAGCTAGAACCTCGATCTTTCTCGTTTAATTCACCGTTCGGGGCTTGTCCGCAGTGTGGCGGAATTGGTACGAAGTTAGAAGTAGATGAAGACCTCATAATTCCAGATGATTTAATATCAATTACGGAAGGCGCGATTGCACCATGGTCTGGCGGTCAAGCCTCAGAGTACTTCCTAAGGCTATTGGAAGCGCTTTCAAAAGAAGTGAAGTTCTCTTTGGACGTTCCGTGGAAAAAATTATCAACTAAAGCAAAAGATGCCATTATTAATGGGTTTGAATTTAAAGTTCATGTTAAATATAGGAATCGATATGGTCGCACGCGTAACTACAGCACAGGTTTTGAGGGCGTAGTTCCGTTTATTCATCGTCGCCATAGTGATACCGATAGTAATTACAGCCGTGAAAAGTACGAAGCTTATATGCGCGAAATCCCTTGTGATGTCTGTAAAGGTGCACGTTTGAAGCCAGAAGTTCTAGCGGTAACTCTGGGCGGCAAGAACATCTCAGAAATTTGTGAATTAGCGATCTCAGAGTGCGCCGAGTTTCTTGAGGGAATAAAATTGACTGCGCGAGAAACTCAAATCGCTGAACGGGTGTTGAAGGAAGTTCACGCACGTTTAAGATTCTTGCTCAATGTCGGTCTAGATTACTTATCTTTAGCACGACCGGCGGCAACGCTTTCAGGAGGCGAAGCGCAGCGCATTCGATTGGCAACGCAAATTGGCAGTGGTCTTGTTGGAGTTCTTTACGTTTTGGATGAGCCGAGCATTGGTTTACATCAACGTGACAACCGTCGTTTAATTGCAACCCTCACGCGTTTGCGAGATCTCGGCAATACCCTCATCGTGGTCGAACACGATGAAGAAACTATTCGCGCAGCAGATTGGATTGTAGATATTGGTCCGGGGGCGGGCGAACATGGCGGCCAAGTGGTTGTTTCAGGTGACTATCAAGCTCTTATCGGGTCAAAGGAATCGATTACCGGAGCATATTTGTCAGGACGTAAATCGATTCCCATCCCAGAAATTCGCCGCCGGATTGATCCGAAACGGGTTTTGGTAATTAAGGGAGCGAAAGAAAATAACCTTAAAGATTTGGAAGTCAAAATTCCGTTAGGCGCTTTTGTAGCGATAACTGGCGTTAGTGGATCAGGTAAGTCAACCCTCATTAACGATATTTTGTACGTTGTTTTAGCTAATAAGCTCAATGGCGCGCGACAAGTTCCGGGCCGTCACAGAACTGTTACTGGGATTGAATTGCTTGATAAAGCGGTTCACGTCGAACAAACACCAATCGGGCGGACGCCACGTTCGAATCCTGCAACATACACTGGAGTTTTTGACAAGATTCGAGCGCTTTTCGCCGAAACTAGCGAAGCTAAAGTACGCGGTTATTTACCGGGACGTTTCTCTTTTAACGTTAAAGGCGGACGCTGCGAACATTGTTCTGGCGATGGGACAATCACCATTGCAATGAACTTCTTGCCTGATGTTTATGTCCCGTGCGAAGTTTGCCACGGGGCTCGATATAACCGCGAAACTCTTGAAGTCCACTACAAAGGTAAAACTATTTCTCAAGTATTGGACATGCCAATTGAAGAAGCTTACGCATTTTTCGAATCTGTGCAGACCATTGCTCGCTTCTTAAAAACACTATGCGATGTTGGTTTAGGTTACGTGCGGTTAGGTCAAAGCGCACCAACTCTTTCAGGTGGTGAAGCGCAACGCGTCAAACTTGCGACCGAGTTGCAGCGACGTTCAACCGGTCGAACTATTTATGTTCTAGACGAACCAACAACGGGTCTGCATTTTGAAGATGTCAATAAGTTACTAGGAGTACTTAATCGTTTAGTAGATACGGGCAATACCGTTCTGGTAATTGAACATAATCTCGATGTTATTAAATCTTCAGACTGGATTATTGACATGGGTCCCGAAGGTGGTTTCCGCGGGGGAACGATAGTGGCCCAAGGAACTCCTGAAGTAGTTGCTAAAGATAAGAAAAGTTACACGGGTCAATATTTAGCGCAGATTCTCAAGCCCAACCGATCGAAGTAAGCGCTATGGCAGAGCCTTTCACATATAGACCAACAGAGATTCCAGAACTTCCCGGCGTGTACAGATTCTTCAACGCAAAAGATGAAGTCATATATGTTGGTAAGGCAATCAACTTAAAATCAAGGCTGAGTACTTACTTTCAAAGCGGCTTGGCGCAACGCACTCACCGCATGGTTCACGAAGCCACACGAGTCGACTGGACCATCGTAGGTACTGAAGTTGCAGCTCTACAACTCGAATTTTCATGGATTAAACAATTTAGCCCGCCCTATAATGTCCAATTTCGCGACGATAAGTCTTACCCGTATTTAGGTATTTCGATTGAAGATGAGTTTCCAAGAATATTTATTACGCGAAAAAGTAAACGCCCAGGAGTTAAATATTTTGGTCCATACACCCACTCTTGGGCTCTTCGTAGTACTTTCGACCTATTGCTTAAAGTCTTTCCAATGCGCTCTTGCACAAATGGAAACTTTAAAAAAGCCCAAAGAAGTAAACGCCAATGTTTACTAGGTGATATTGGTAAATGTTCCGCACCTTGTGTGAATTGGGTAACTCCATCCGAACATAGAGAGTTGGCAGAACGCTTACTCGGTTTTATGTCTCATGGCATTCAAGAGATAGTTCCAACTTTGCGCAAAGAGATGGAGTTAGCATCATCGCGCGAAGAGTTTGAACGTGCAACTAAAATTCGAGATCAGATCGCAGCCCTGGTACGTTCGCAGGAATCCACGGATGCGGCTCTGCCGGTAGACCTTAGCGCTGATTTCATTGCAATCCATGAAGAAGGGATACATGCCGCTGGCTCAGTTTTTGTAATCCGTAGTGGGTTAATTAATCACTCGCGTTCGTGGATTGTTGACCAAGAGCGAGCCCTCGAAGGTGACGATCAGGTTGGATCACTCCTTCATTCGATTTATAGCCAGAGTTCTCCCAGCGATATTCCGCATGAGATTTATATTAACCAGCTACCCGCTGATTTTTCTGCTTGGCAGAGTTGGCTCTCACTTATGCGTGGTGGCGCGGTTAAAATTAAAATTCCACAACGCGGAGAGAAAGTTGAACTCTTAGCGAGCGTTAAACGAAATGCACACTCTTCTTTGATTCAATATTCGAGCAAACGAGCCAGCGACGTGGGCGTAAGTGGCAAAGCACTCAATGAAATCGCGAGTATTTTAAATTTAGAGAAGCCGCCACTACGGATTGAATGTTTTGATATCTCAAACATATCAGG
>JBCKHN010000003.1:0-65575 GCA_038905815.1 Candidatus Planktophila sp.
ATCATTGAGGATGACCTCGATTTACAGATGTTGATCCAGTTGAAGTTTAAGGGGGAGCCCCGCCTGAAGTTCTGCGGTACAGCCACCAGCGCGATCGATGGGATCGAACTCGTACGGAGCACAGATTGCAAGGTCCTCATTCTTGATCACTTCATTGATGGTCAGGTCATGGGATTGGCGGCAGCGCCACTCATCAAAGCCGTCAAACCCGACATCAAGATCATTCTCTTCACCTCTCACGACCTCGCGGTAGAGGCCAGCCGAGAAAACGCTATTGACGCGTATCTACAGAAGAAGGATTTGAACAAACTGCTCCCCACCGTGCTACGGTTACTAGGAATGGATTCTCCGGCCAAATAAGCGTGTTCCCTTTCAATAAGCATTGCTTGCTCGGGCTATTAGCTAAGTAATTTGGGCACCTTTATGAAAAAACGTTCACTCGGCCAGGCAATGGGGATCTTCCTCATCGTAACCGGCTTTGGTTTTGCATCAGGTCCCCAGCAGAGATGGAGGCCAACTACTACCATTACCACCGACCACAATCAGAAGTCCCGACCACAACCAAGGCGATTCAGATGGAGAATTCAAGATGCCACTGCCTGAGACCGATATCGCTCGTGTTCGCCGATCGATCAAGACCATGAACGACGCCATACCCAAGGATGCCAAGGATTTAGTGCACTACGAGATCGACGTTGATGCGCGTGCGATCACAATTGTGGAATGTCGTCCGCCGTGGCCGCAGGATTTAGGACCGGAATGGAGTCGCTGCCCGATCGTCCGACTTCGCTACACGGAGGCCCGCCGGGAATGGCAAATTTACTGGCGCGACCGCAATTCCAAGTTCCACGTCTACGATCTGGTACCGCCAACCCCAAACATCGATAGATTACTCGCCGAAATCGAGGCCGACCCGACTTGTATTTTCTGGGGCTGAGCCAAATCTTTGGAGTGCTTAGAAGATATTTGTAATAACCTGGGCAAAACCTGGGCAAAAATTTAATCAGAAACCATCAAAACAAAGCAGTAATTATTTAATCACGTGGTTTTACGCGTAAGGAGCGGAGACGAGAGGATTTGAACCTCAGAACCCCTTTCAGAGTTACCTCGTTAGCAGTGAGGCGCACTCGACTAGTTGCAGTTCTTTTAGTAAGTAGCGCGGCCACCCGTTAGATCAAACACAAAACCTGTTGTAAAGGAGCAGGCAGGCGAAACAACCCATGCAATTAGTTCACCAACTTCGAAAGGTTGGCCAACCCGACCCATTGGAATTCGCGAAAGCATGTAGGCCAGCACCTCTGGTGCGGTGTTGTCATTTATTGGGGTAGCTATAACGGCAGGCGCAAGGGCATTAACAGTGACTCCCATGCCTGCCACCTCTTTGGCGCTCGATTTCACATGAGAAATCATTGCTCCTTTGGATGTGGAATAAGGACCCATATTTGGGTTTCCTTCTTTCCCTGCAATTGAAGCAACCTGCACAATTCGACCATATCCATGCTCAAGCATTGTTGGCATCACCGCACTTTGAAGTGCAATTGCACTATAGAAGTTAATTTCAAAAGTCTTGCGGTAGTCATCCAGTGAAAGCTCGTGGCTTGGCTTGCCGGTTGGGCCAGTGACTCCTACCGAATTAACCAGGATCTCGATCTTCTTATGATCGTTAAGAATCTCTTGAATTGTTTTATTCACTGCACTTTGATTCGTTATATCCAACTGGCGTGCTTCTGCTAAACCCCCATCGTTCCTGATTTCATCAGTAACACTTTTAGCGCTATCTAAATTCAAATCCAGTATCACAATATAAGCGCCTCGTTTGGCTACTGCTTTAGCAGCGGCGGCTCCAATTCCACTGCCGCCACCGGCAATAACTGCAACATGACCGCTCATATCGGTCAATAAGTTCATTCTTCGCTCCTCTGAAGAGATCCAATTTATAGTTAGTAAGTAGCTCTATAATAGCCAATGTGACTTACTAGCAAAATCTAGTAAGGTCGAAGAATCGCTCCGAGTTCTTGTGCTTCCTTGATATCTCGTGCGCCACACAACGTCATTACATTGACGAAGTCTCGGTGCATTAAGTCGACTACCCGTTGGACTCCTGCTTCTCCCCCAGCCATTAAGCCGTAAAGATATGCGCGTCCAATCAAAACAGCCTTTGCACCCATTGCAACTGCTGCGTAAGCATCTTGGCCAGACATCACCCCACCATCAATAAAGACGTCAAGTTTCTTACCAACGGCGCTAGCAACTTCAGGTAAGAGTTCAAGTGGTATTGGACCAAGATCTAATTGCCGTCCGCCATGATTTGAGAGAATGATTCCTTGAACGCCCAGCTTGGCGAGCGCTTTTGCATCCTCAACGCTTTGAATGCCTTTCACAATAATTGGACCATCCCAAACAGATTGAAGCCAGGTCACGTCATTGAAATTTATGGAAGGATCGAAAATTGCTGCTGCAAGTTCGCTGGGGGATTTATCCCACCCTCTAAAGGCTGCAAACTCGAGTCTCCTCGTCGTTAACAGATTGATCCACCAGATTGGTTTACGCGCGATAGCCGCTAGCGTACCAATGCGAATTCTTGGCGGAATGGTTAAGCCATTACGCAAATCACGTAGTCGATAGCCGCAAACGGGTGTGTCTACAGTAAGGACGAGCGCTTCGAAACCATTCTCTTTAGCTTGCTTAATAATATTGAGGCTGTCATTGCGATTTTGCATAACGTATAACTGAAACCAACGCCGCGCCCCTGGAACTGCCGCCGCAAGTTCTGCTGGACTTGTTGTCCCCATAGTAGAAAGCGTATAAATCAAATTGTTCCGCTCCGCTGTAGCAGCAACAGCCGGTTCGCCAACATGGTACATAAATCGCGTATACCCGGTTGGGGCGAAAATAATTGGTATATCGACTCGTTTGCCAAATATTTCAATACTTGGATCAACTTTTGAAACATCTCGAAGTACTCTGGCGCTGCACTGAACTCTCTTGAATGCTTGACGCGAACGCTCATATCCCATTTCGGTATGTGCACTGCCTTCTACATAATCATAAACAACCTGTGGAACTCTACTCTTTGCAATTTTTGCTAAATCATCAACGCTTTGTGCGTTGCTCACTTTGTGCGCGGTGCGCTTTATGAAAGAGAGTCTCCACTCGATGAGCGAGTAAAAGTACTTAATATCTGGGAACTGGCGTTTACTTTTAATCATGGCTGCGAATTCTTAAACCCTGCATGCCCCCATCAACGGCAATTGATGTTCCAGTTGTTGACGATTGCAGTGGGCTAGCTAGATAGCAAATAGCGCTAGCAACCTCATCTGCGCTGACAAGTCGTCCTATGGGTTGCCGCGCTGCTAGCGCTGCTCGTTCTGCATCTGGATTATCTGCTTGACCTAAAAGGCGAGCAACCCATGGCGTATCTGCTGTACCAGGGTTTACACAGTTCACTCGAATTTTGTCTACCAAATGATCATTTGCCATTGCCATTGTGAGCGAAAGGACCGCACCCTTTGAGGCAGAGTACACCGCGCGTTTTGGTATCCCAGCAGTTGCTGCGACAGAACACGTATTCACTATCGACGCATGCTTACTCATCCGAAGCAGAGCGAGCGCCGCCTTGGATGTGCGAGCAATTCCAAATACGTTGACATTAAATACGCGGCTCCAATCTTCCTCGCTCGCGCTTTCTATTGAACCGATTGAACCAACGCCTGCGTTATTTACTAAAATATCCAGTGTGGGGATTTGGGCAAAGGCCGAAGTTACTGAATCCATATCGCTAACATCGCACTTAATAAATGTTGCAGATCCCGCCATCTCACCTTCTTGTAAATCCAGTCCGTACACGGATGCACCCCGTGCCCGTAACTGTTGTGCGGTTGCTAATCCAATTCCAGATCCTGCACCTGTAACAGCGGCGGTTAGACCTTCAAAATCTTTTCCGTAATTCATGCGTTCATCCATTCTTTCCCTGCCGGGTAAGATAGCTTTCAAAAAGTATCCTATGCGATATTTGACGCGTCTGGCCCCAATTAGAGACTACTGTTACTGCAAAAGATGGAGCGTGCTAACGTTGAAAATAATTGCATGGACACAATGGTCAGATATTAAAGTCCCGGCTGGCGTCGAACTTCGGTCTGAAGCAACTCATCCCCTTGCAACATCTGATTTATCCGATATTAATTTCTACGTTCCTAAGTATTTTGGCGGACGTGAAGCTCTTGAATATGTTCAACGAATGCCAGAACTGAAGTATCTACAGATGCCTAATGCAGGTTATGACGATGCACTCGAATACATGCGTGATGGTTTGATTCTCGCCAATGCTGCGGGTGTTCATGATGATTCGACCGCCGAATTAGCAGTGGGGCTAGCCATCGCAGCTCGTCGTGGGTTTGTAGATTTTATTCGGGCGCAAGATAAAGGCGAGTGGGCACACCAGCGCTACCCATCTTTTAGCGATAGTAAAATCGGTCTCATTGGTTATGGTTCTATCGGGAAAACGATTGCTAAAAATCTTGCTGGGTTTGCAGTTGAAGTGCTGCCATTCACGCGCTCGGGTGCGGCCGGTTCAATAAAGATTTCAGAACTTAATAACTACCTACCGACTCTTGACATAATTATTTTAATTTTACCTTTGACTCCTGAAAGCAAACATCTTTTTGGTAAAGAACGGCTTTCGCTCATGAAAGATGGCGCGCTTATTATCAACGTTGCTCGTGGTGAAATCATTGATACGGATGCTCTTTTGGCCGAACTTAAGAGCCGGCGCATTTACGCCGCGCTTGATGTCACCGATCCAGAACCATTGCCGCAAACCCACGCTCTGTGGAGTGCGCCAAATCTATTAATATCTCCGCATGTAGGTGGGGACAGCACAGCTTTTGATCCACGCGCTCGCCGCTTAGTTGAAGCGCAACTAGAACGACTTGCTCGTGGAGAAGAAATAATTAATATCGTTGCACGAGGAAAGTAGAAAGGTCTAATTATGACGCAAAAGCGCTTGCGAAGTTCACACTGGTATCAAGGAGATCTTCGAAATGCTTTTCTCCATCGATCGTGGATGCGACGTGGAAATCCAGACTCAGCCTTCGATGGCAAGAAACCTCAAATCGCAGTTATCAATACTGCATCTGGTTTTAGTCCATGCAACATGCACTTAGGCGAATTAGCGCAAAGTGTTAATAATGGCGTGTGGGAAGCAGGTGGAGTTCCCATAGATATGCCAATGATTTCTCTGGGTGAACCTTTGATGCGCCCAACTGCAATGTTGTGGCGAAATATGGCTGCTATGGCGACCGAAGAACTTATTCGTGCAAATCCAGTTGACGGAGTTGTTTTACTCGGCGGTTGTGATAAAACAATTCCTGCGTTACTTATGGGAGCAATTTCCACTGGAATCCCGGCAATTGTTATTCCCGGTGGGCCAATGCTCAACGGCACATTTCGTGGAGAAAACATGGGCTGCGGCACTGATGTATGGAAGTACAGCGAGCAAGTTCGCGCTGGGAAGATGTCAGAAGAAGAATTTACATCTGCAGACAAATCTATGGTCAGAAGCAAGGGCCACTGCAACACAATGGGAACGGCCTCGACCATGGCGGCTATGGCTGAAGCGCTTGGCATGACGCTGCCGGGTGTTGCAGGAACACCTGCACCCGATTCTCGACTACTTGAATATTCACATCTCACGGGTCAACGTATTGTTGAAATGGTCGGTGAAAATCTTTCACCAGATAAAATTATTAACAAAGCTTCTTTCCATAATGCAATTGTTACTCTGGCAGGCATTGGTGGTTCAACCAATGCAATCGTGCACCTGATTGCAATTGCTGGTCGACTCGGTATCGAATTAACTCTAGAAGATTTCGATCGAATTGGAAGCAAGGTTCCACTAATCGTAAATCTCAAACCTGCAGGTGAATTTCTAATGGAAGATCTTTTCAAAGCTGGCGGATTTCGAGCGGTTTTAAATGAGTTAAAACCGCTGTTAGATTCAACTGCAATCGATGTGACAGGTAAACCACTTGTTGCAAATCTAGAAAAATCAGTTAACTGGGACAGTAACATTATTCGCACGCTAGCATCACCACTTCAACCAGAAGCAGGTATCGCGATCTTACGCGGAAATCTCGCGCCTACTGGAGCAGTAATAAAACCAGCAGCTGCAAGTAAGCACTTGCTAAAACATCGCGGACCTGCCGTCGTGTTTGAAAATGTAGAAGATTTTCAAGCGCGCATTGATGATCCAAATTTAGAAATCACTAAGGACTCGGTGATGGTTCTGCGCGGATGTGGTCCAAAGGGTTACCCAGGAATGCCCGAAGTTTCGAACATGCTGCTTCCAAAAAAGATTCTGGAACAAGGCATTACCGACATGGTTCGCGTCTGCGATGGCCGTATGAGTGGTACCGCGTATGGCACTGTAGTGGTACACGTTTCGCCAGAAGCTGCAGCCGGCGGGCCGCTTGGTCTAGTTCAAAATGGAGACATTATTATTCTTGATGTCGAAGCAAGAATAATTGCGATAGATATTTCGGATGAAGAGTTAGCAAAACGAAAGCCACTCAGCGCAGAAGAGGCGGGATATGCGCGTCCTCTGCGTGGTTATGAAAAACTTTATGTAGATCACGTTCTTCAAGCTCCACAAGGAGCGGACTTTGATTTCTTACTTGGTTCGAGTGGTGCTCCAATTCCACGCGAATCACATTGAATAATTGTTTTAATACCAACTTACAAAAAAGAAAAAGGATAAGTAAATGCGAATAGCACGACTTGGTAACTTCGGAAGCGAAAAGCCAGCTGTAATCGTCTCTGACACTGAAGCTGTATTTGTTGATGATGTAATTAACGATTGGAACCGCGTTGAGCTAGAAAATGGCGCACTCGAGAAAGTTGTAGCCTTCGCTCTGGCCAGTCGCCCCAAGGTTTTGATTTCTAACTACCGACTTGGTTCACCGCTCGCTCGTCCCACAAAAGTAATTTGTGTTGGCCTTAACTATTCACAACATGCAATCGAAACAGGGGCCACTCCTCCACCAGAACCGATTATTTTTATGAAAGCTCCAGATACTGTTATTGGGGGCTTCGACGACATCGTGATTCCGCCAAATTCGATTAAGACTGATTACGAAGTTGAGATTTGTGTAGTAATCGGCAAAAGCGCCTTGTACCTTGAATCGCCGGCTCGGGCGCGCGAACATATCCTAGGTTACACAATTTCACAGGATGTTTCAGAACGCCATTGGCAAATTGAACGGAGCGGTCAATGGGTAAAAGGAAAATCTTTCCCAACATTTAACCCAATGGGTCCTTGGATCGTCACAACAGATAGCTATGAACCCGATGATGTTCGTTTGTGGTGCACGGTGGATGGCGAAACTCGCCAAGATTCACGAACAAGCGACTTAATTTTTGGAATTGACCATTGCGTTTGGTACATCAGTCAGTTTATGGAGTTAAAAGCTGGTGACATCATTAACACTGGAACTCCACAAGGTGTTGGTATGGGATTTAAACCTGAAAAGTACCTCACTCGCGGACAAGTTGTTGAAACAGGTATTGAAGGTATTGGAACAATTAAGTCTCAAGTTAAGTAGCGCGACTAGGTTCTATTAATTAAGTGAACGGGTTGATATCCGTAATCACGGTTCCACGCTGATTGATCCACAATTGAAGAATAACCAGATATTGGTGTTTTGATTATTGTACTCGGATGGTACTGCGCCAGCATCTCTAACGTTGGTTTGTGCGCCATGGTGTCAGGCGCTGCAAAGTTATATGTGTGTGAACCCATCAATGGCTTTTCAAGTGCTGCTATCAGTCCAGCGCATGCATCCCGAACATCTAAATAACTCCAAAAAATTGCAGCACCTATAGCTAGCGTTGCTTCGTCACCATCTGCCATTTTTTCTTTAAAATCTTTAATTTCTTTCTCTGTATTGCAGAATGGGAATCGAAAACCAATAAAACTTGTATCGCTGCGATTAGCCCACATATCAGCTGATCGCTCATTAACTTCTTTGGTAAGTGCATAGGTATCAAAATGCACCAGCGGATGTAGCTCATCCATGGGTACATACATTGGTGACGTTGGTTTAGGAGACCAAGCGATGCCATAGATTGAAAGACTTGACGCATAACAGACTGTTTTGATGCCAGCTGCAACAGCTGCGGCAAAAACTCGGTACGTACCAACAGAATTATTCTCAAAAATTTGATCGTCCGGATTGGCGTAAGGTCGCGGTATGGAACCTAAATGAATTATTGCGTCAACACCTTGGCAAATCTGCGCAAGGAAGCCATTATCTGAAACGTTTCCCTTTTTGAAATCAACATCTTGTTGAAATTCTCCGGGCCTCATATCTACTGCCAATACCGAATAACCACTCTCAGTGAGGCCGTTCGCTACATGTTTGCCAATCAATCCAGTTGCCCCTGTTAATAAAACTCTCACGGGAAATGAATCTCTCTGATACCGGTGTGCGAGCGCATTTCAATAGTTTACATCTGAACGAAACAGGAGTTCTGGTACCAGCAACTTTTGAGCGGAGACGAGAGGATTTGAACCTCCGAACCCCTCTCAGGGTTACCTCGTTAGCAGTGAGGCGCACTCGACCGAGCTATGCGACGTCTCCAAGTACCTCCAAAGTTTATCGCCCTTTAATGTATGTAATTACCCTAAATCTCTCCAGAAGTAAGGTGTTTTAACACAAACTCAGCGATCAGGGGGCCGGATAATTCTTTCCAGCTCTTAAATCCCGCACAAAGATCATCTTTCCCGTCGCTTAGTTCGAGCCTGTCTGGGACCACTTCTACAAATACAAACTAAGCAGAAACTTTTTCAATTCGAATATTTGATTTGCGCGCACGAATACGTTTTTCGCCAACCTCTAACTTCACAGTAACGCCCATCGCATCCATTAACTTAAAAAATGTAGGCATACTCGGCGCCTGCGAACCATTTTCAATCCGCGAAATATCCGCCTGCTGAACCCCTGATAGCTCAGCCAATTTAATCTGCGACATAGATTTCATCTGCCGAATCTCGAGCACAGCAGCACTCAAACTATAGGCACGAGTAAAAACCTCCTGCGCGATTTTCGCTTCAACCGAAAGATCCCTCTGACGCTTCTCAACGTATTTATCAAAATTTGTCTTTGCCATTTTTGCCTCCTGGCATATTATATGCATTTACACATAAAAAGTCAAGACCTCCCTTTCCACTTATTTAACCGCTTGCGTGAAATCTGAATTGCTGCGATAGTCGCCTCTCGCTTTATGTCAGAAAGCGAATCCAACCAACTTTTGACTGGACTCTTGCCCGCTTCATCCTCGTAGAACTCGATTAGCCAATCCCTCACGCGCAGAGACTCTCGCTCGCCACTGACAACTAAATCCGGTTGTGCACAGCCGTTATAACTCAGCGTTTTAGCTCTATGGGAACAATCTCCTTGGATTGTGCTTACTTTCAGTATTCCCATTCAATGGGCAACTAGACGAGAGGATTTGAACCTCCGAACCCCTTTCAGGGTTACCTCGTTAGCAGTGAGGCGCACTCGACCGGGCTATGCGACGTCTCCAGTGGCGAGAGTCTACCGATTAATTGCGGCTTTGAAATTCACTTAAGGCTTAAATATGAATTATGACATCAGCTTTTGATTTGGTGGTTTCAACTAAGCGAGCGTTGTTTTCATCGCTGCTCTGCGCCCAAGAGATGGCAGCTGCCATCTCTTTGCCAAACTCATGATGGCGTTTTACTAACCTTTCCAAGCGAAGCTCATCATTGGTTTGGATATACCAAGTTTCAGTCAAATATTGAGCGACTTCGCCCCAGCCACCTTCACTAAGCAATAAGTAATTTCCTTCAGTAAAAACTAACTTTGTCGCTGGCTCTACGCTCCCTTGCGCAGCGTAGGATTCTTCAAGCTCTCTAAAGAAAATTGGAAAATACACTGTACTGGTCGAGTCGAATTTAATTCGTTTGAGAATTTCTGCATATCCGTAAGAATCAAAAGTATCTGGCGCACCTTTGCGATCGCTACGACCCAACCGGGCTAATTGTAAATTACTTAGGTGGTAACCATCCATCGGGAGTAGTGACGCTTCTATTTCGGAAAAATGTGAGAGCAGGTAATTCGAAAGTGTTGACTTTCCAGCACCGGGTTTGCCTACTATGCCGATAATAATTCTTTCACTTGAATTGCTCTGTAGGGTCTTCACTCGCTCTAAACTCTCTTCGAGGGAGTGAAGTTCTATAGCCATTAGATTAAAGTGCGTTGTGTGCAGCGATAATCTTATTCTCCATATATTCGCGAGCAGATTTCGCCATTGACTTGTTGTCGGTCCAAAGATTGCGCCAAATCCCTAAGGCGCTTGAAAGTTCGGGACTAACTACAGCTGAAGAGAAAGATTCAAATGTAATCGTTCCTTTGTAGCCAATTTTAGCGAGGGCTCCGAAAAAGCTGTCAAAATCTATGTTGCCAGTACCGAGTGGACCACGATGGCTAGCTCCGACATGGACATAGCCAAGTTGTGAACCCGCCGCAAGAATAGGAGAAACTAAATCTTGCTCTTCGATATTCATGTGATACACATCTAAGTGAACAACAACATTTGGTTCGCCAATATCTTTAATCATTTCAAGAGCTTGGCCACCCGTATTAATCAAGTTAGATTCATAGCGATTAACTGGCTCTAAACCAATGGTAATTCCTTTCTGTCCGGCAGTTTGAGCAAGGCGTCGCAAGGAAGCCACTGCGTTATCGCGCGCTTTTTGCGTAGGAGGTAACTTGTATTTTCCGAGTGCGCTAAATACCACGCCACCTAAATAGTTCCCGCCAAGCTTTTCTACAACAGTCAGGGCAGACATCAAACGTTCTTCGCCGCGTTTAACGATTTCTGGGTCTTCATTATTAATATCAGCATCAAAGGAGAGACCTAGTGAACAAGCACCTTTTAGTCCATATTCTTTAAGAGTTGCGGCAGTATGAACAACATCAATAGATGATGGATCAAGTGCCGGAATTTCAATAAGCCCGTAACCCGCTTCGGCGGAGTTCTTGATCGCCTCAACGCATTGCTCTTTACTCCAACCGCCTACCCATACAAGCGCATGCACGCCTAGAAGATTTGGGATCGTGGCCATTAGCTTCCTTTTTTTGACGCCGAAGCTCCGGTGATTAGTGAGACAAGTTCGCCACCAGAAGTTTCTGATGCACGCATTCCGGCCATGACATTTCCTTGACGCATGACGAAAATTTGATCAGCAAGTCGTAACACTTGGTCAAAATTGTGACTAATGAGCAAGATTGCCAGCCCTTGCGATTTCATTTTCTTTATGAGTTCTTCGACTTTCACGGATTCGCGAGCACCAAGAGCAGCGGTTGGCTCATCCATAATTAGGACTTTTGAGCCCCACCCGACAGCGCGACAGATTGCGACAGCTTGGCGTTGACCACCAGATAGACCACGAGTTCGAGACTTTATTGAGGGAATGTGCACGTCAAGATTTTTGAGCATCGTTTCAGCATCCGCGCGCATCTTGGCTTTATTTAGAATTCTAAACGGTCCAAAACCAATCGTAGCTTCGCGATTTAGAAATAAGTTCTGCCAAATAGTTAAATCTTCAATGAGGCTCAAATTCTGATACACCGTTTCAATTCCAGCTACCCGGGCATCTTCTGGTGATGAAAAGTGAACAACTTCCCCTCCAATGCGAATCTCGCCAGAAGTTGCTAAATAAACACCTGAGATGCATTTAATGAGCGTAGATTTACCTGCACCGTTATCGCCGACAAGGGCAGTTACTTCACCAGCTTTGGCGTTAATCGAAACGCCTTTAAGGGCCTCAACGCTGCCAAAAGATTTAACAATATCGATGCATTCAATCGCATAGTCGGCCATCATTGCGAAGTCCTAACTAGTGAAGCAGACAAGATCACAACAATTCCGACAGAAACATATTGGTAATACGATGCCACGCCAATAATTGTTAAGCCATTAGAAAGCGCTTGCAAAAGTAGGGTTGCAACGAATGGACCAAAAATGGTTGCGCGTCCACCGAAAAGACTCACTCCACCAAGAACAACTGCTGCAACGCTGTTAAGAAGAATAGAGGTGTTTGCCGCTGGTTCGGCTGCGCCAATTCTGGAAATAGTTAGCGTGGCGGCAAAACCTGCAAGAACTCCTGAAATTGAATATACAATAATTTTGACTTTAACGATTGATATGCCCATTGCACGTGCGGAATCAGGATCTCCACCAACTGCCAGCAAGTGTATTCCAAATCTAGTATGGAAAAGTAAAAAGTGAGCCGCTAAAACAATTGAGAAAGCAATAATCATCAAATACGGAACAACTCCAAATTCACCGATAGCGATATTTGCTAGCGGCTCACTGATAACTTGAACCGGTCTCCCATCGCTCAAAACGAGAGCGATGCCTGCGGCAATACTGAGCATTCCAAGTGTGACAATAAAATCGTTGATTTTTCGTACTGAAATGATAAAACCGTTAAGGAAGCCTGCGAGCAATCCTGCGAGCATGCCGATTAGCGCGCAGCTCCAAAGATTCCATCCTCGTGTAAATGCCAAACCAAAACTAACGGCACCAAAAGTCATGATTGAACTAACCGACAAATCAATTCCTGCGGTTGCAACTGCGAAAGTTTGGCCAACTACAATAATAGCTGGAATTGCTGATGCCACCAAAATATTGTTTAAGTTATAAGTTGTTAAAAAGGACTCTGGGGCAATTGAACCAAAGACAATAATCACAAGGAGAAGAGCTAAAACAACTAACCAATCAGACCAGAAAAATGGGTCTTTTAACTTCTCTTTAACTCCTGCTTTGATTTTATTAGAGGCAGAGACCACCGCGTGCGCGGAGGCCTCTGCCTTCTGATTAATAGGCACTTTTTATTACTTAATTAATTACTTCTTGATCTTTTTTGCATAAGGGTTGTCGTAATTCCCAGGTGGGAGTTGGTTAGGGAAGAACCCACGCGAGCTCTTGTTTGTGAGTGCTTTATCGATGTTGCTCTTGTTAATTATATGATATGGAGTAATTGTGCTTTTAGGAACTTTGCCACCCTGTGCAGCAATAATGCAAGCCTGAACACCCATTTGACCCATCACATATGGATATTGTGAAATTGTTGCAGTGATATTTCCAGCCTTAACTTCAACTAGAGCATCTGCGATTCCATCAACGCCGTAAATAGGAATGTTCTTGCCTGCAGCTTTTACGGCTTTAGAAATTCCTTGCGCCATTTGATCGTTAGCTGCAAAGAAAGCAGCAATATCTGGATTTGCTAACAACATTGCGTTTGCTTTATCAAGTGCTTTTGTTGTATCCCAGTCAGCATTTTCTGGTCCAACGAAAGTGCTGCCAGCAGCACCAGCTTTGAAGCCATCAATACGTGCATTGCTTGTTACGTTTCCAGCAAGACCTGCAATAAGGCCAATCTTCTTTCCGGAACCAATTAACTTCACCATTGATACTCCGCCAGCTTTTCCGGCTGCCTTGTTATCAGTACCTACGAATGAAGTGATTTTTCCGCCAGCAGCCTTTAGCGAAGCTGCATCAACTGGAGAGTCGATATTGACAACGAACTTACCCTTCTTAGTGATCTTTCCAATTGCTTGTGAAAGGTTGTTTGATGAGATTGGAATAATGATGTAGCAGTCGTACTTTTGACCTGCAAGTGAGTCAAGTTTGTTAGCTTGCCCAATGTCATCGTTTAATCCTGGTGCAGCTTGTACGTTTACAGTTACGCCGTACTTAAGTGCAGTTTCTTCAATACCTTCTTTGATACCGATGAAGAATGGGTTATCAAGACCCTTTACAACCGCGGCGATTTTGATGCTCTTAAGGCTTTTTGGTGCTGCGTTAGCTGCTGCGCTTCCGCCAAGCACAAGTGCTGATGCGGTCACAGAAACAATTGCGAGCGTTAGTAGACGATTCTTCTTCACTAATCCTCCTTAGTTGGATTATGCTTTTGTAAATTATTATACAAAAGTTTGTACAATTCTGAACACTACATGTGATGGTCCAGGCATTACAAGGGTTCTCTGTAACGATTAAATAACAGGGGGTGCCCCTGGCGAGCGAAACTAAAAGCGCTACCGAAATCATTGGCTGCTTCAGGGGGTCTAAGCGCCTAACGCGCCAAGAAATTCAAGAGAAAACTGGATTCCACGATTTAAGAGTGCCTCTATCGGTTGCGTGGTTGGAAGAGATGCTAAGGCAATTCCTTAAGAAGAGGTTGCTTGGCATTATTGCTGGAGTTCCTGGCCAAGTTGATCATGAATTGGGGGTTGTTGTAAGTCCTCCAATTATGCGCTCGCGCAAGCGAGTGGTTATGTTGGACATGCAATTGCCGATGCAGTTAATCTGATTAATCCAAATAAAATAATTATTGTTGGGCGTCTAGTTGAATCCAATGATCGAATCATGGCGACTATCAAAGAAGTTATTTATCAACGTGCCGCAGCGCTGGTAACAAGAAATATAGATATTGTTACTTCTGCTTTAGGCAACGATAAGGGTGTTCTTGGCGCTGCCCAACTTGGCCTTGATAAGTTCTTCTACAAAGTTGGTCTTTAAACTCTTATCGATGCAACGCCTAGTTCGCACACTTCATTAGCAGCTAAGGCATCTTCAACTGTGGCGAGATCGCCATTTGGAATTCCGTTAGAGATAGTCTCCACCCACGCACGCAACTCATCGATATAAGCACTCTTAAATCGTGGAATCCAGTTTTCATCCATCGCCCCGCCCTGATGAACGCCAGCGATATGGTTCGCGCGAGTAATGACATCACCAAAGATTCCAATTTCGATAGATCCTTTTTCGCAAACAACTTCGGTGCGTACGTCGTAACCATAATTATTGAATGCAACAATATCGGCAACCATCATTAACCCACTTCTCATGTGGGCGGTAATTACCAAAGGATCGGCTAAGTTCTCTGGCGATAGTGACGAAGCCTTGGGGTAGTGGCTTACGACCGACACCCATTCATCGTTAAAGAGCCAACGGAAAACATCAAAATCATGAATTGCGATATTTGTATAAAGACCGGTGTTAGTAGCGCCCGTGGATGAAACGTTTCGTGTAATAGTCCTAACGAAGAGTGGCTTGCCATAATCACGACTTTCAATCAAAGTGCGAACTTTGCGATAAGCAGGATCGAATCGGCGCATAAAACCAAAGTGAATCACTTTCTTACCGATATTCGCTTCATAAGAAATGATTTCTTGCGCAATTTCTCGTGCGCTTTTCAGATCCGTCGCTATTGGTTTTTCGCAGAGAATTGGTTTCTTGCAAGCAATCGCTAAACGAAGATGTTCAACATGTAATGGATCTGGTGAAGCAATGATTACCGCATCAACCAACGCGCTATTCATTAACTTTTTCGCGCTTTGGGTTTGAAGCTTGATAGTTCCCAATTCATTAGCCAGTGATGAGAGTTTGACGGTATCAACATCAGATAGCGCGACTACTCGTGCTCCACCAATAAATTCAGCAATAAAACGTGCATGTCCGGCGCCCATGACTCCGATACCGATGATTCCTATATTTATCATGTAAATCAACCCGACTTGAGAATTACACTGCTGTACGGGACCGCATCCCCAGTATGAATAATCGCTAAAGCTTGGCCAACCTTTTTCTTAAATTCTTCGTGTGAGATGAGCTCCATGGGAATATGTTCGTAACTCTTTTTGTAATGTGCAACTGTGGTTGCATCAACTTTTTCTGAGAACTCGTTAGCAAGAATTACTCCAGTTAAATCTAAGTAGGGCAATATGGCATTGAGCACATCAGGAATTGTTGGGAAACCTTTAATAATGGCTAAATCCACTAGTTCGACGCCTGGATAACTGGGAAAAGGTCCGTCAACGATCGCCAGGGTGTTAACGTGTCTGAATCTAGCGAGCACTGATGCCAGTTCTCCGTTAATGATTCCTGTCTTTAACATGCGTACATAGTACATATGAAAATAGAAGAATCTACTTGCTAAGGTTTGCATTCATCTGCCACCTTGTTACCATTATTAAATGAAATCAGTCAAAAACTCAACCAAAGAAAATGGCAGTAAGCGTGTTTATGATGTAGTTCCTTCTGAAGCCCTCGCCGAATTCATGAAGACGGGTTGGGTCCAAACTCCCTTGACTGGAATCATTCCGGGGGAAGTTATCCCTTATTGTGTGAGGCGCCGTAGCGAACTATCCGCTGCATTTACTGGCGCTCGCGTGGTTCTCCCTGCCGGAAGTTATAAAGTGCGCAGCAATGATTCTGATTACGCATACCGTCCACATTCGGCTTTTGCGTATTACACCGGAGTCCAGGGTGTTGAAGCGAGCGCAGATTCTGTGCTAGTGATGGAACCAAACGGCGCTACCCATGAAGCGATTCTCTTTATCAATCCGCGTTCTACGCGCGATACCGATGCTTTTTATCGTGACGCTAAATATGGTGAATTGTGGGTTGGGCGGCGTTTCACAACCGATGAAGCATCCGCACGATATGGGATTGAAGTTCGAAAAGTCAGTGATTTAGCAGTGTTTTTGAAACGTGTCCCCGCTCTGGTTATACGCGGCCAAGATGCGATGGTTGATCACGTTGTTAAAGTTCACGATCGCGATGGTGAGTTAGCAAATTTCACTTCCGCCCACCGCATGCTTAAAGATGAGTATGAAATTAGCGAGCTACAAAAAGCAGTCAATGCGACACATAAAGGTTTCTCTGATGTGATCCGAGCGATACCGGCAGCCGTCGTGACTCCGCGTGGTGAACGTGTAATCGAAGCAGCTTTCTTTGGCCGCGCACGAGTTGAGGGAAATGACATTGGTTACAACACAATTGCGGCATCAGGTTCGCACGCCTGTGTTTTGCACTGGACACGCAATGACGGTGAAGTTTATAACGGTGATTTAATTCTTATTGATGCTGGTATTGAGATGGATTCTTTCTACACTGCAGATATCACTCGAACTCTTCCCGTAAGTGGAAAGTTTTCACCTGCCCAGCGTTCGCTATATATGTTGGTTTATGAAGCGCAAAAAGCGGGCTTTGCAGCAATTAGAGCTGGCGTCGATTTCTTAGAAATTAATAAAGCATGTCACCAAGTTCTAGCTCAAGGTCTGGTTGACATGGGCGTTTTAACAATTAGCGCTGAAGAGTCTATGAAACCTGAAAATGGTTTACATCGTCGTTGGACTTTGCATGGGGTAAGCCATATGTTGGGAATGGATGTTCATGATTGTGCCCAAGCGCGCAAAGATCAATACACCGAAGCAAAACTTGAAGCAGGAATGGTTTTAACTGTTGAACCTGGACTTTATATCCAACCCGATGATGAACTTTTCGCCCCTGAATTCCGCGGAATTGGAATTCGAATTGAAGACAATGTCTTAGTTACAGAAGATGGTTGTATTAATCTCAGCGAGAAAATGCCGCGTCACCCTGATGAGATTGAAGCTTGGATGGCTTCACTTCGTTAATTAAATTGCAGACCGCACTTGCTGTAGGCGGTTTCAGTGTGAGAGAGCCTTTTTGTTAACTCGACCAACCACGCTTGTGACAACGGTAATTATTAACGCTGCCCAAAAGGCGGTCCAAAAATCAGCTACATTTAATTTATCGCTCCATCTGGCAGTCAACAGAAGCATCGCAGCATTAATCACCAAAAGGAATATACCGAAAGTTAAAACTACGGCGGGTAACGTAAGAATCTTAATAACTGAACCAAGAATTGCGTTAATTAAACCAAAGAGAAGCGCCACCCATAAATAAGTGGTGAAACCCCCTTTAACTTCAATTCCCGGCAGCAGCGAAGTTGCAATCCAAATAGCTAGCGCGATGGCTAGCCAACGCAGAATCAATTTCATGTATTAAACGATACTGTCTCGTCTGCTTATTTTGGAACCTAACCACACTAGCGGATCATATTTAACGTCGACAACGCGTTCCTTCATAGGAATTATGGCGTTCTCGGTAATAAGAATATGTTCTGGGCATACTTCCGTACAACAATTAGTGATGTTGCACATCCCAAGCCCGTGTTTTTCTTGCGCTTGTTGTTTGCGATTTTTCAGGGTATCAAGTGGGTGCATATCCAACTCAGCAATGCGGATAAAGAATCGTGGACCAGCGAAAGATGTCTTATTTTCTTCATGGTCGCGAATTACGTGACAAACATCTTGACAGAGGAAACACTCAATACATTTACGGAATTCTTGGCTTCGCGCTACATCTACTTGCTGCATTCGCGCTTCTCCCGGTTTTAAATCCGCCGGATGTTCATATGATGGAATTTCCATGGCTTTCTTATAATTGAAAGAAACGTCAGTAACTAAGTCGCGAATAACTGGAAAAGCGCGCATTGGGGTAATTGTGATTACTTCATCTTCTTTAAAGATATTCATACGTGTCATGCAAGATAAACGTGGCTTACCATTAATTTCCATTGAACAAGAACCACACTTGCCAGCTTTACAGTTCCAGCGAACTGCTAAGTCAGACATTTGGGATGCTTGTACGCGGAGTATTACATCGAGAACAACTTCACCTTCCAGCGCTTCGACTTCAACATCTTGAAGTCCGCCACTCTGCGAATCGCCGCGCCAGATTCGAAGTTTCATTTAGGCACCGCCGATGCTGCTGACATTTCGATGGGCGTGAGATATTTCTCTAACTCGTGCGGATCAAAGAGGTCAAAGAGTTCTTTAGGCATAGATGGTAGTGGTTGCTTCTTAACTACAACGATCGATCCCGTCCATGAAGTAATTAAATTTACTTGGCGCCAAGTTGGATTCATTCCAGGGAAATCATCGCGTGTATGACCGCCACGGGACTCTTCACGTTGTAGCGCTGCCCGCACGATGGATTCCGAAACAATAAGCATGTTATCTAAATCTAAAGCTAAGTGGAAGCCTGGATTAAAAGCTCGCCCTCCTGCGGCAACCATATCGAGTGCGCGTTTGCGAAGTTCAGTCAATTTCACAATTGCTTCTTCTAGCTCAATTCGAGTACGAATAATCCCAACTAAATCATTTGTTGTCTCTTGTAACTCTTGGTGCAAAGTGTATGGATTCTCGCTTCCACTGCGAGTAAATGGTGCATTTAAATTCTCGCTAGCTTTATCTATGCTGGAACTGCTTATCGACAACGCGCTATTAGATTTCAGGTAAGCAACTGCGCTAGCGCCAGCGCGACGACCAAAGACAAGCAAATCTGAAAGCGCGTTGCCGCCTAGTCGATTGGAACCATGCATTCCACCGGCTACTTCACCGGCAGCAAATAAACCTGGAACCCCAACGGCTGCAGCCGTATCCGGCTCGACTTCAACGCCGCCCATTATGTAGTGACACGTTGGACCAACTTCCATAGCGCTCTCTGTGATGTCAATATCGGCTAGCTCTTTAAATTGATGCCACATCGCTGGCAATTTCTTCCGTATTACATCAGCAGGTAAACGTTTTGAAACGTCTAAATAAACCCCTCCGTGAGGTGATCCTCGGCCTGCTTTAACTTCGCTGTTAATCGCGCGCGCAACTTCATCACGTGGCAATAACTCTGGCGGGCAACGGTTATTATTTTGATCGTTATACCAACGATCGGCTTCGGCTTCATTATCTGCGTACTTATCTTTAAAGACTTCCGGGATGTAATTGAACATGAATCGTTTGCCTTCTGAGTTGGTTAGGACTCCGCCATCTCCACGAACCGATTCAGTTACTAAGATTCCGCGGACTGACGGTGGCCACACCATGCCAGTTGGGTGAAATTGCACGAATTCCATATCAACTAAATTGCCGCCAGCTTTCAAAGCTAGGGCATGGCCATCTCCGGTGCCTTCCCATGAATTACTCGTAATTTTAAAAGATTTTCCAATTCCGCCGGTTGCAAGAATCACCGCTGCAGATTCAAAAAGAACTTCATCTCCGGTTTCGCGCCAGTAACCATAGGCGCCAGCAATTTTTCCGTTCTCTTTCAAGATTTCTGTAATTGTTAATTCAGCAAATACTTTTATATGACTCTCTGCATTTCCATGATCGCGTTTATCTTTCTGTTGCAACGCTACGATTCGTTGCTGCATTGTGCGAATTAGCTCAAGACCCGTGCGATCAGCAACATGGGCAAGGCGTGGGTATTCATGGCCGCCAAAGTTGCGTTGGCTAATCTTTCCTTCCGGGGTGCGATCAAAGAGTGCGCCCCATTGTTCTAACTCCCATACGCGTTCTGGTGATTCTTTAGCGTGAAGTTCTGCCATACGCCAATGGTTGAGGAATTTGCCCCCGCGCATAGTGTCACGGAAGTGGACTTTCCAACTATCGTTTTCGTTTACATTTCCCATCGATGCGGCAATGCCACCTTCCGCCATAACAGTATGTGCTTTCCCAAAGAGAGATTTACAAATGATTGCAACGCTTGCACCAGCTTCACGCGCTTCAACGGCTGCGCGTAAACCAGCGCCGCCTGCGCCAATTACTACCACATCGTACTTATATCGCTCTAATGAATGCATTGTAATTTCCTTTAGAAGAAGTAGAAGTTAGTAATTGAACCCGAGGCAACTGCGCGAACGTAGAGATCAGCAAAAGCAACGCCAATAAGTGAGATCCATGCAAAAGTTGGATGCTTATGGTTGAGAATTGATACCCAACTCCACAATTTATATCGCAGCGGATGTTTTGAGAAATGTTTTAAACGACCACCGATTGCGTGGCGGCATGAGTGGCACGACATCGAGTAAAGCCATAAGAGTGCTGCGTTCATTAATAAAATTAAAGTTCCGACGCTCATATGTCCCCATTGGCCTGCTGCGTTCTTAAACGCTAAGAAAGCCTCAATTGTTAAGAGAATGTTGAAAATCAAACCGAAGAAGAAGAAATAGCGGTGAGTATTTTGCAAAATCAGCGGAGCGCGAGTTTCGCCAGTATATTTACTATGCGGTTCAGCTACAGAGCATGCAGGTGGTGATAACCAAAATGCACGGTAATACGCTTTGCGGTAGTAGTAACAAGTCATCCGAAAACCCAGTGGAAAAATCAAAATAAATAGTGCAGGTGAGATGCCAATACCGAAATACTCATTATTGAAAGGTTGCCCAAGTAGCGAAGAGCCTTCAATACATGAATTTGATAAACATGGGGCATAGAAAGGGGAAATAAGCGGTGCTGCATAGTAATACTTATTTTCAAAAGCTCTAAAAGTTGAGTAAATAACAAAACTAATTAGCACGCCAAAAGTTATCGCTGGTTCCAGACGCCAATTATCAGTGCGTAAAGTGCGCTCTTTAATTTTGGCGCGCATTGGCGAAAAAACACCTGACATAAAAGCTCTCCTTAAACCGCAGAATTACGAGGCAAGTCTCCTCTTGCAGGCTTTCTTAGGCTAGGCGAAGCCACGCGCAAAGGCTATGAAGTCAGCCACAAGTTGAGAGAAATGGCGGAGGGCGTGGGATTTGAACCCACGATACTTTCGTATGCCGGTTTTCAAGACCGGTGCACTCGGCCGCTATGCGAGCCCTCCGTGGGAGAGGTTACCTGAACATTGGGTAGGTTAAAAATTCAAGCAGGCAGTTCTAATAACTCTTCAATTGCAATAGCAACACCATCATCTAAGAGCGGTAGCGCCATACTTTTTGCATGCACTTTGCCGTCTGGGTGGCCATCTGCCATTGCAAATGATCGACCACACCACGCCAACATTGAGAAATCATTTGGGTTATCGCCAAAAGATACGCAATCTTCGGCGGTGATTCCTAACCGCTCTGCCATTTTAGCTAAAGTCGCACCTTTCGATACGCCTAGCGCTGAAATTTCTAAAAGCGAGTCATGTGGATTTGAATGCGTAACCGTTACTACGCCATCTAAAACTTGTACTGCGATTTCTAACATCCGATCGGAAGTTAACTCTTGTTCACTGCAACGTGCCAAAAGTTTTACTGCTGGAGAAGAAATAACCTCTTCGATTCTTTCAACACCAAGGTTATCCAACCCCACATCCCAACGTGGAACATACGCCTTTTCGCGGTGAAAATAATTGTGTGACTCTACCGCGAAAGATATTTGTGGAATCACGCGCCGTAATTTCTTAACAGCTTCTAATTGAGCATCGATGGGAATTAACCACTCTTCGATTACTTTCCCGCTTTGTAAGTCATACACCATCGCGCCATTTCCACAAATTGCTTTACCAATCCCAAAAGCTTCTTGCACCTCTGGCATCCAACGCGGCGGTCGCCCAGTGACAAAGAAGATTTCTACGCCGAGTGAGTGAGCTTTTCTAAACGCATCAATAGTGCGTTGAGAGATTTCTCCGTAATGCGCGACAATTGTTCCGTCTAAATCACTTGCAATTAACTTTGGTCGTTTGCTCACACCAACTCAAATCGTTCGCTACCAAGAAATGATTGTAGCGCTTTAGGAATATTTACTGTGCCATCAGGGTTTTGATGGTTTTCCAATATTGCAACAATCATGCGAGGGATTGCCACTAAAGTTCCATTAAGTGTTGCAACCGTTTTGGTGCCGTGGGCATCTTTGAATCGAATATTTAAACGTCTAGCTTGAAATTCAGAACAGTTCGAGGTGCTGGTAACTTCACGGTAGGCGTTCTGGGTAGGAATCCATGCTTCGATATCGAATTTGCGATTCGCACTCGACCCCAAATCACCTGAAGCAACATCTATAACTCGGTAGGGAATCTCCATCGCGTTTAGGAAATCTTTCTCCCATTGCAATAGGCGTTTATGTTCTTCTTTTGCTTGGTCTGGATGGCAAAACGAGAACATTTCAACTTTATCAAATTGGTGAACTCGAATAATTCCTCGAGTGTCCCTGCCGTATGTTCCAGCTTCGCGGCGAAAACATGTTGAGAAACCTGCGTATCTCATAGGTAATTTTTCAACAGGCAAAATTTCATCCATATGAAAAGCTGCGAGTGGAACTTCGCTAGTTCCGACCAGATACATCTCGTCACGCTCTAATTGGTAAACGTTATCAGCTGCTTGCCCTAAGAATCCTGTGCCTTCCATAGCGGCGGGATTAACAAGAACTGGTGGAATTACCGGAGTAAAACCCGCTTTAACTGCGCAAGAAATTGCATAGTTGACCAACGCAAACTCTAATAAAGCGCCAGAACCGGTCAAGTAATACGAACGCGAACCAGAAACTTTAGCGCCGCGTTCGGTATCGATTGCACCGAGAAGTTTGCCTAACTCCATATGATCTTTAGCTGCAAACTCTGTAAATTCGCGCGGTGTTCCTACGTGTTCGATAATCTTGAAGTCGGCTTCACTGCCAATGGGTGCTTCCGGATCTAAAATGTTTGAGAAGAGCAGAGTTAGCGTTTTCATCTCTTCTTCCAGTTCTGCGCGCTTAACAAAGGCGTTCTTGACTCTTATCGCTAAATCTTTAGCGCTCTCAAGTAGCCCAGCTCTATCTTTATTGTTAGCAGCGCCCACAGTTTTAGAGAGGGTGTTCTGTTCCGCACGAAGAGTTTCAAATTCATTAATCGCGCTACGGCGGATTTCATCTAGAGCTAAAACTTTATCAACGATACTCTCGTCCTCACCGCGTCCTCGTTGTGAAGCTCGTACCGCCTCCGGATTTTCTCGCAGAAACTTAATATCAATCACTATTTGCTCTTCTCCCGCGGGTATGAACCTAAGATGCGAATATCTTGACAAGTTTGGCGCAGGCTTTCAATTGTGTTTTTTACCGGTGTATCAGAGATATGGCCTTCAGTATCAATAATGAAATGGTAGTGACCAAGTTCTATCCCGGTCGGGCGACTTTGAATGAAAGTTAAGTTCACATCTCTCTTTGCAAACTCGGTCAAGATTTCCAATAGGGCGCCCGCATGGTCGATACCAATAAAGACCGCCAAAGATGTTCGGTCATTGCCTGTGCTTTTGGAAACTTTCCCTGGCTTTGAGACAAGGACGAATCGGGTAATCGCTCCAACTATGTCGCCGATATTGTCGGCAATAACTTTAAGACCGTAATGCGAAGCTGCGACTGGGGCGGCGATGGCGGCATCAAATTCCCCGCGAGAAATAGCTTGGGCCGCAGCTGCGGTAGACCCGGTTTGGACAAGCTCGGCTTCTGGATAATGTTTTGCGATATATGCGCGGCATTGCGCTTCAGCATGTGGGTGTGTAGCAATGCGTCGAATCTCAACCGTCTCTTGTTTAGTCATTAAAGCAAAAGAAATGGGAAGAGTTACTTCGCCAATAATTGTTAGTGGTTCTCCCATCGCTAGCTCGTCAAGAGTTCGCGCAACAACGCCTTCAACTGAATTTTCAATGGGAACTAATGCAAAGTGGGCATGACCTTCGCGAACCGCGTCTAAAGTAGCTGTGACATTTGCGTATGGTTTGAGCGAATCATTCGATGTGGTGATCTTTTTCAACGCAGCTTCAGTGAAGGTGCCTATTGGTCCTAAATATGCGTATGTACTCACTGGCTAATGATAGCCGAGCACTTCACGTGCATGTGACGGGGTATTGGTAATGAGAACTTCTACGCCATTATCAGCGCAAAAGCGCATATCATCCGCTCCATCAACAGTCCAAACAAAGAGTCCACCCACAGTTTTTTTCAGGTTTGGATTTTTTCGAAACGTCTCAATACTAGGACCAAGCGCTTGTGCCGATGTAAAACGTTGCATTAGCGGCGACTTCATTGGGCTTAAAAGCGCAACCGTTCTCTGTTTTGGATTTAATTTCTTGATATTTTCAAGCGCTAACCAAGAAAAAGACATTACCGCAACATCAATGGAGAGCTCTTCTTGGGTGAGGGTTTGAATTAGCACCTTTTCAATTCTGCTCGCGCTGGGTACGGGGTGTTTTGTTTCAATTGCTACCGCTTTATTATGCTCGCGTGCAATTTCCAAGAAATCTTGTAGATGCATAACTTCTGGATAGATCGACTTAATCTGAGAGAGCGTTAATTCAGCGATCCGAGCAGGATTTCCTGCGCACCGTTTCATGTCCGCGTCATGCCAGAGAATTGGTTCATTCTCTTTAGTTAAGCGCACATCGCATTCGAAACCATCCGCGCCATGATCAATCGCAGCCAGATAGGCCGCTTTGGTGTGCTCGGGAAAGTGCGCGGAGGCTCCTCTGTGTGCGTAAATTTTCATACCGAAGATTAACACCGTTAGGCTTACCCAGTATGAGCGCCTATTACTTTGAAAGTTCAGCGCGTTCGGCTCTTGGTTTACAACGAAATGGAAATGAAGATTCAGCTCTCGTATCGGGGAAGTTAATTGCGGTAGCCGATGGAATGGGCGGACACGTAGGCGGGGAAGTTGCTTCTAAAATCGCAATAACTACTTTGGTGCAATTAGTCCCCATGTTTTCCGATGAACATATTGATGTTGATTCCATTGAGGATTTACTCTTACGCTCTCTTTATACAATCGATTCGAATATTGGCGATGTTTCTCGTGCTGAAGTAAATCTACGCGGCATGGGGACGACACTCACAGCCCTCTTGTTGAATGAAGATAAAGCTGTGTTATTACATATTGGTGATTCGCGTTGTTACCGTTTACGTGGAAACATTTTTGAGCAGTTAAGCAATGACCACACCGTGTTACAACAATTATTAGACCAAGGAAGCATTAACGAAACCGAAGCCCATGACCACCCTCAAAGATCTATGTTGACACAAGTTTTGATGGGTGAAGGTTCCCTCACTCCAGTGTTACAAGTTTATCCGTTGAAATCTGGAGACCGTTTTCTAATCTGTAGTGACGGTTTATCTAGCGTTTTAACTGAAAAAGAGATCAAAAGTATTGTTAAGAAGAGCGAGAAGAGCGATGTAATTAAAGCGCTTATTGATGCTACATATATCAATGGCGCACCAGATAATGTCACTGTTATCGTCGCTGATATTACTTCTGAAGCGTCAGCTAAGGTTGAATTGTTCGGTGCTGCAAAATGATTAATAAGCTACTTGGGGAGCGCTACAAATTAGGTGCGATGATTGGCACCGGTGGAATGGCTGATGTTTATGTCGCCCAAGATACTCGCCTCGCTCGCGAAGTTGCCGTCAAAGTTCTACGGAGTGATTTAGCAAAAGACCCTTCTTTTGTCGCCCGATTTCGCAAGGAAGCTCTTGCTGCTGCTGGCTTAAATCACCCTGGAATTGTTGCGGTTTATGACTCTGGAGAAGAGCCTGCGCCATACATCGTTATGGAGTTAGTTTCTGGCCACACGCTACGCGAACTCATTCATCGTGGCGAACGTGTACCACTCCAACGTGCTTTAGAAATTGGTGAAGGTATTTTAGTTGCCCTTCAATATTCACACGAGCGTGGAATTGTTCATCGCGATATTAAGCCTGCCAACATCATGATCACCGATCAAGGTGATGTAAAGGTGATGGATTTCGGAATCGCCCGAGCTTTAGATGATCTTGGTGCAACTCTTACAAGTACTTGGAATATCGTTGGTACGGCGCAATATTTATCTCCTGAACAAGCTTTGGGTGAAATTGCCGATGCCCGTAGTGATGTTTATTCCACCGGTTGTTTACTATATGAAGTCTTAACTGGAGAACCTCCTTTCAAAGGAGAAACTCCGGTTTCTATTGCATACCAACATGTCTCTGGGCCGGTCGTTTTACCGCGGAAAATTCAACCAGATTTGCCTGAAGGCATTGATGTTCTTTTAGCTATTGCGTTAGCTAAAAAACCAGAAGACCGGTACTCCTCTGCTGGATTAATGCTTGATGATCTCTATAAAATTCGTAACGGTCAGAGCGTTACTACCAAAGTGGCACGTAAGAAAATCTCGCGTAAAGGATTTATCTCTTTCGCTTTCTTAATACTTCTAACCCTCGGTCTTGCCGCTGGGGCACTTATTATGAGCCAGAATAAAACAACTATTGCAAGTGGTTCTGAAATTCTGGATAGCGTTGTTGGTTTAACTCAATTGGAAGCCCAAGGCCTGCTTAATGATTACATAGTCACAATTCAACGCGCATATGATGCACGCATCCCTAAAGATCGCGTTGCCAGCCAAATCCCTTTAGCAACAACCAAAGTACAGAAAGGGTCGGGGGTTATTTTGACAATCTCTGATGGGCCCGGTGAGGCAATTGTGCCAATTGATCTGGTTGGGCTTTCACTAGTCGATGCCCGTGCCTCTCTGGCAGCAGTTGGTCTGCTCGTTGGCGAAACTAAGGCAGTCCATTCCAATGCCGCAGCGGGAACTGTTTTGAACGTGACCCCGGAGCCAGGTTCAAAAATTACCGCTGGCTCTGGCGTTATTTTGAAAATTGCAAGTGGTGAAGTTGAAGTGCCGGCGCTTATCGGCATCGATGCGATACAGGCAATAACAATTTTAGTCCAAGGAGATTTTCTAGTAAAAGAATTGCACGTTTATGACTCCACCCAACCTGTCGGAATTGTTATTCGCCAAGCACCTGATGCTGGAACAACGCAAACAATTGGTAAGTCAGTAACAATTACGATTAATAGGGCGCCGTAAGCTTAATTTACAACGGGCGATAAACCAATTGCGCGTTCTGGTGCTTCGAGATCTCCGCAAAGAACTAACCAGTTAGCTAATATCTGATGGCCATGTTCAGTTAGAACTGATTCTGGATGAAATTGAACTCCTTCAATTGGAAGCCTCTTGTGGCGCATCGACATTACAATTCCGGTATTTGTTAAACTTGTTACCTCTAATTCATCGGTGATGCTTTCGCGAACAACTGCTAAAGAGTGATAACGAGTGGCGGTAAAAGGTGAAGGTAGATTTGCCAGGACTCCTAGGCCTTCATGAAATACTTCGGAGGTTTTCCCATGTAACAATTCCGGCGCTCGAGAAACGGTTGCCCCAAAGGCCACCCCTATTGCTTGATGACCTAGACAGACTCCAAAGAGTGGAATTTTATTCTCGGCACAATATTTAATCATCGCAATACTCACGCCGGCGCATTCTGGAGTTCCGGGGCCTGGAGAAATTAAAACGCCGCCATAATTTGCCGCAGCTTCGACGGTAACTTCATCATTGCGAAAAACTGTGCACTCTGCACCGAGTTGAGCTAAGTACTGAACCAAATTGAAAACAAAGGAGTCGTAGTTATCGATTACCAGGATTTTGAGGGCCATGGGCCTTATTCTCTCGTATTTACCCTTCAATTACCTTTTCCCATATTTCGTAGTAACCTCACCCCATGCCTAAATCAAAGTTGCGCAAAAAGGTCGTTGAAAAGCACGCCCATGATCAAGAGGTCTTTGACCACACGCCCCACGCTCCACTGGAGAGCCCAAGGTGGTTAGCCCCAACGATGGTTACCGCCTTCCTTATTGGTCTCTTCTGGATTGTAGTTTTCTACGTTACAGAGACCCAATACCCAGTTCCTGGAATTGGCGCTTGGAATATGCTTATCGGGTTTACTTTCATTGGTTTTGGCTTCAGCCTTGCCACTAAGTGGCGTTAATACCTATTTATTAATTACAACGGTGTAATTCTCCACATAGTGGATAACTTCTGTGGATAACTACCGCTTTCGAAGTAATACTGAGCTGAGCAACGCTCCACCGGCGAGACCACCTAAATGTGCCCGCCAATCAACCCCGCCGAGTGCAAAGCCAATAACAAAATTCAAAGCGATAACAACCCCGATAGATCGCGCATCTGCGCCGATGCGTTTGCCAACTATTACTAACGCCCCAAATAGACCAAAAATCGCCCCTGAAGCTCCCACTGAATAACTATTTGGCGGAGCGAAATATGCCGACGTTAGCGAACCAGTCAAGAGTGAAAGAAAAAAGATAGCTAAAAATTTCCCTTTTCCAAAAGCGACCTCTATTGGATTCCCTAAAACCATCAGCGCATACATATTAAAAGCTAAATGCGCTAAGCCGCCATGAGTAAGTGCAACGGTAAGCAATCGATACCACTCATTTGTTGCTATTAAATATTCTAAATTAGGTAACAACAAATCGCTCTGCAGGCTCGGCCGCAACATTGCCGCTAAAAAAGCCCCACAAATAATGGCAATCAGTGAATATGTTGCCGACGACCGCTTCATTTAATAGTTAAGTGATGGTTACGCTGTTAATTGTGATTGGAGTTGAGGGAGTATCTTGCCCATCAGTTTTTGCAGTTGCTATGGCGTCAATTACGCCTTGACTATCTTTATCTTTTACTTCACCGAAGATGCTGTGCTTGCGGTTTAACCAGGTAGTTGGGGCAACAGTGATAAAGAATTGTGAACCATTTGTACCAGGTCCTGAGTTAGCCATAGCCAGAATATAAGGGCGATCAAAACCTAACTCACCGTGGAATTCATCTGCAAATCGGTAACCCGGCCCACCGGTGCCTTTCCCAAGTGGATCGCCGCCTTGAATCATGAAGCCTTTAATGACGCGGTGGAAAACGCTTCCATCATAAAGATTGGCAGTGGATTTCTCTCCCGTCCGTGGATCAGTCCACTCTTTCGCACCGGTGGCAAGTTCAACAAAATTAGCAACTGTTTTTGGTGCTTGGTTAGGGAATAGTTCAATAACAATGTCGCCCATTGAAGTGTGGAGTGTTGCGGTTGAGTTTGACATGAAGTGACCGTTTCTTTTTGGTTGCGCGAGATAGCTGTAATGCGAGATAACTTATGGATGGAAATGGTACCGCGTGCAATGCATTGTGGTTTAACTCTCTCTGATGCGATTCGTATGATGTTGCTTCGCACCGTACAAGAGAAAGCCATTCCTTTCATTCCTGCTAAACCAAACGCTGCAACCATTCGGGCTATAAAGAATTCCCAAAAAGGTCAAGGCAAGCGATTTAACAACTTGGAGGATATGTTAAAGCACTTAAATGCTTGAAATTAAAGGATCACCAATTACATGGCGAATATAAAGGATTTAGAGAATGCCATCTAAAACCAGATCTATTGGTCATCTATCAATTGGTCACGGGACCCGCGTTGCGGCTAATCAGAATCGGAAGTCACTCACAACTCTTTTGATAGCTATTCCAACGCCTTTGCCTCGATGTCCCGGATGTACTGAACCGAAATCAATCTCCACACGGTCTGGTCTCTTGCTTGTTGCGCAACAACTCAGGAGGAATCATGTCAAGATGCGCAAGTAGATTGGTTCGTGGAATCATTCGAAAGTGCGCACGCCGAGGGATTTGAACTCTCGAAAGGTTGCCTTATACAGGTAGTTGGTGTGGAGATCGAGATTTACTTAGCTAGTAAAACTTTGGCTTCGCAGTCAGCGAAAAAAAACGGGAGATATTCGAGCTTTGACGCTTTTCGCCAACCCAACCGTGTCCAACTAAGTTCTTGGAAAGTTTCTCCTTGATCTTCTGAAAGGCTGAAAGCACAACCTATTCTGTCTAACTTAAATTGAAGTATTGATTCGTTGATTCTAGAGAATCTTCTACCTTGTTTAACAAGCTCTTTTGCTTCAAGTTCGTAGCGAGAATCGTGTCTGTTTAGTAATTCACCAACAAAGGAAAAATATGCCCGTTCCTCCTCCAAATCTTCTGGAGTCAAAAACTCATCTCGGTAGCTTTCCATGAAAAAAGGTTATCTTAGTTTCCACAATTGAGCGTTTTTATTTTCTCAGATCTAGTTGGTGGCGCGAACATTTGCTTGCTATTAATTGTTGCTATCGAGGATGCTACTCCGAAAAAGCGTGACTTTTTGAAGTTTTTACAAACAAAGTGGGTAACTTGATTTTTAATTCTCATTCCAGGCGCACTCAATCCGCCAGATTTCACCGTTTTATTGGCTACCAGATAGTTTGTAAATCTTCCGACTTTGTATATCTTGACTGTTAATTCGACATTACTGTGCGTGAAATTACAATAAGAAATCGCATTAACTTTAACTGCGGTCAAACCTTGATTCTTATTAAGGCTTGTTGAGAGGTGAGCATTTCCAATTTCTATATAGCAGGCTGTTTGAGGCGGTGTTCCACCAACACCGCCTGCGTTAGATGTTGGAGTAATTAGTTGGGCGCTTGCAAGAATAGCAATTAGGATTAATTTGATTCTCTTCCGTGAATTTTTCATATACTAGGGTGACAAAAAGTATGGAGGTACCTAAAAAGTTATCCACAAACCCAAGGCAAGGTTTCACTACGCATCTCATTGATGGAGAGAAGAATTATTGGGCTCAATTGCCCCAGAGTAATTCATTACAAAAAGAGAATGATGTCCCGAGACATCACAGATGTGGAGACCAGGGGAATCGAACCCCTAACCCCCGCCTTGCAAAGGCGGTGCTCTACCAATTGAGCTAGGTCCCCGTATTAGAACGGGTGGGCCTAGATGGACTCGAACCATCGACCTCTTCCTTATCAGGGAAGCGCTCTAACCAGGCTGAGCTATAGGCCCGCGCTTAGCAGGGTTGTTTCCAACCTGCCTAAGAGCAGAAGCGCAAGGTTACCTTGAACGCCGCTAGACCTACAAACTCAGAACCCGAAGCGTACTAATTTTTCGGAGAAATCTCATCTTCGCTGTTCTTGGTCACAGAGAGAAGGGTCACGCCTTCATTTAAATTGACTAGCCGCACACCCATTGAGTCGCGCCCTGTTTGCCGTACTTGCGCTGCTGGAGTTCGTATGACGGTTCCAGTTGATGTGATTGCCAAGACTTCATCTTCGTCTCGTAATACCAAAGCGCTCACAAGTGATCCGCGTGAGCCCTCATCTATTTTTGCAGCTTTTATACCAATACCACCACGCCTTTGTAGTCGGTATTCATTGATCGGGGTTTTTTTGCCATAACCACCATCGGTTGCTGTGAAAACAAATGAATTGTTGGCTACTTCGGAATTTATCCGCGCCATAGTAAGCAACTCATCTCCTGAGCGGAATTTCATCCCTTTCACGCCACTAGTTGAACGACCCATTGGTCGAAGAGATGCTCCATCTGCCGTAAATCGCAACGACATTCCTTTACAAGATACTAAAAGTAGCTCATCTCCTGAGTTCACAAGTGTTGCGCTGACCACTTCATCATTTGCTTTGAGAGATATCGCTATTAGACCACCAGTTCGCGGCGAGTCATATTCAACAAGAGGTGTTTTTTTGATTAAGCCGCTCCGGGTTGCTAAAACTAAATAAGGTGAAATTGTGTAATCCTTTATCGACAATACCTGCGCAATTTTTTCATTAGGTTTAAATGCCATTAGGTTTGCGACGTGTTGTCCGCGTGCGTCGCGACCTGCCTCTGGAAGTTCGTGAACTTTTGTACGGTACACCCGACCTTGGTTTGTAAAGAAGAGCAACCAGTCATGGGTTGAGGCAATAAAGAAATGATCTACCACATCATCTTGTTTCAACGCTGCGCCTTTTACACCGCGACCACCACGACGTTGTGATCTATAAAGATCAGCCATTGTGCGTTTTGAATATCCACCGTGTGTAATTGTTACCACAACATCTTGGTTATGGATTAAATCCTCTGCTGAGAAATCACCCTCGCTGGCAACAATTTGCGTGCGGCGTTCGTCGCCATATTTAGTGGTTAAATCCGCTAGTTCGGTTTTAATTATTCCACGTTGTTTTTCAGGGTTAGCAAGAATTATGTGCAATTCAACAATATCGACTATTAAACCGTCATATTCATCGTTGATTTTTTTCCGTTCCAGCGCTGCAATTCGACGTAATTGCATATCCAAAATTGCATTAGCTTGAAGTTCATCAACGTCTAGTAATTTCATCAAACCAGTGCGCGCTTCTTCCGAAGTAGTGCTTGCCCTGATTAAAGCAATGACAGCATCAAGGGCATCGAGAGCTTTTAGATATCCTTTTAAAATATGTGCGCGTTTTTCTTTTTCAGTCAAACGGAACTTTGTGCGTCGCACAATAACTTCAACTTGGTGCTCAATGTAATATCTGATAAATTCGTCAAGTCGCAGCGTGCGAGGCACGCCATCGACAAGCGCCAACATGTTGGCGCCGAAAGTATCTTGTAGTTGTGTTTGTTTATATAAATTATTTAGAACTACTTTTGGAATCGCTGAGTTTTGTAGCACAACAACCAGGCGTTGGCCTAAGCGTTCATTGCCTTCGTCGCGCACATCAGTAATTCCTTTAATTTTCCCATCTTTAACTAGTTCGGCAATCTTTAACGCTAAATTGTCTGGGTTAACTTGGTAAGGAAGTTCGGAAACAACTAAACATGTTCGTTTATTAATTTCTTCTACTTGAACCACCGCGCGCATTGTGACTGAGCCACGGCCTGTGCGGTAAGCATCTTCAATTCCATTTCGGCCAACAATTAAACCTTTCGTTGGGAAATCGGGTCCTTTTACAATTTTTAATAACTCAGTGAGAGTTTCTTCTGGTTTTGCATCTGGGTGTGCAAGTACCCAGGCAACAGCTTCGCTAATCTCGCGCAAATTGTGTGGCGGAATATTTGTAGCCATTCCAACTGCAATTCCAGCGCTTCCGTTAACGAGTAAGTTGGGAAAACGGCTCGGTAGAACATCAGGCTCTTGTGATCGACCGTCATAGTTAGGTGAAAAATTAACTGTGTCTTCATCAATATCGCGCATCATTTCCATCGCGATAGGAGATAAACGAGCTTCGGTGTAACGCATCGCTGCTGCTGGATCGTTGCCGGGTGAGCCGAAGTTTCCATTGCCATCAACGAGTGGGTAACGGAGCGACCAATGTTGGGCTAAACGCACCACAGTGTCATAAATCGCTCCGTCGCCGTGCGGGTGGTAATTACCCATGACATCTCCGACAATGCGGGAAGATTTGTAATAACCCTTATCTGGTCGGTACCCAGCGTCATACATTGCATATAGAACGCGGCGGTGAACAGGTTTTAAGCCATCGCGAACATCTGGAAGTGCGCGGCCGATAATGACTGACATCGCATAATCAAGATATGACCGTGTCATCTCAACTTGGAGGTCAACAGTTTCAATCCTGTCGTATCTCTTCTCTGTCTCGTCCATTTAAATATCCAAAAATCTGACGTCTTTGGCATTGCGTTGAATAAAAGCCCTGCGTTGTACCACATCTTCACCCATAAGCACTGAGAATAGGTCGTCTGTTGCTGCGGCATCCGCCAGGGTTACTTGAATTAAAACGCGGTGTGCTGGGTCCATAGTTGTATCCCATAACTCTTTCGCTGGCATTTCACCTAGACCTTTAAAGCGTTGTATTCCATCTTCCTTTGGTAAACGTTTTCCAGTTTCAATTCCGATTTTTATAAAACTATCGCGTTCGCGATCAGAGAAGGCGTATTGCACTGGTTCTTTACCTGCCCATTTTAGTTTATATAAAGGCGGTTGTGCTAGGTAAACAAAACCCTTCTCAATAAGTGGGCGCATAAATCTAAAAAGTAGCGTTAGCAGAAGAGTTCGAATATGTTGTCCGTCAACATCGGCATCTGCCATTAAAACAATTTTATGGTAACGAAGTTTTGCAATATTGAAATCATCGTGAACGCCGGTACCTAGCGCTGTAATAAGAGATTGAACTTCGTTGTTCTGTAAAACACGATCTATGCGTGCTTTTTCAACGTTAAGAATTTTTCCCCGTATTGGTAATACTGCTTGGTTACGCGAGTCGCGGCCGCCTTTAGTAGAGCCTCCAGCTGAATCGCCTTCAACAATATAAAGTTCGCATTTTGCTGGGTCAGTCCATTGGCAATCCGCTAACTTTCCAGGCATTCCTCGCCCTTCTAATAAACCTTTGCGGTTCCGTGATAAATCGCGAGCTTTACGCGCAGCTACGCGGGCTGCCGCGGCATCGATACTTTTACGGACGATTTCTCTGCCTTCAGCTGGATTTTGTTCGAACCACGCCGTGAGTTCTTCGTTAACAACTTTTTGAGTAAATGATTTTGCTTCAGTGTTGCCTAGTTTTGTTTTTGTTTGACCTTCAAATTGCGGGTCAATTAATTTGATTGAGACAATTGCGGTTAAACCTTCTCGTACATCGTCTCCGGTTAAGCGGTCTTCTTTCTTTCGAATAAAACCCTGTTCTTCGCCAAACTTATTAACAACAGAAGTTAGCGCTGTGCGGAAACCTTCTTCGTGCGCACCTCCTTCATGTGTGTGAATTGTATTTGCAAAACTGTAAACAGATTCAGAGAATCCCGTATTCCATTGCATGGATACTTCGAGTGAGAGTTTTCGTGTTAAATCTTCTGAGTTAAATGAAATTATTGATTTATGTGTCTCGCCGCGCGTTGAATTTAAATGTTTTACAAAATCAGAAATTCCGCCTAGGGATTGGTAGCGAACGCTTATTTGTTCGCCTTTCTCGTCAACATGTCCTTGGCGCGCATCTGTAAAGGTCAGAATTAAACCTTTATTTAAGAAAGCCATTTCACGGAAACGTGTTGAGAGGGTTTCAAAAGAGAAGTCAATTGTTTCGAAAATATCTACCGCTGGCCAGAATTTAACCGTGGTCCCTGATGAATCCGAAGGGCTACCTTTTTTAAGGGAGGTAGTTGGGACACCGAGTTTGTAACTTTGCGACCAATGACTTCCGTCGCGTTGTACCAGAACGCAGAGATCAGAACTTAAAGCGTTGACAACAGAGATTCCAACCCCATGCAAGCCGCCGGATATTGAATAACCGCCCTCGCCGAATTTTCCGCCAGCGTGGAGAGTTGTAAGCACGACTTCTAGCGCTGGCTTCTTTTCGACCGGGTGGCTATCAACTGGAATTCCTCGACCGTTATCAATTACTTCAACCCCGCCATCAGCCATCAAGGTGATGTTAATTTCCGTGCAATAGCCTGCGAGAGCTTCATCAACTGAGTTATCGACTACTTCATAGACAAGGTGGTGAAGTCCCCGCTCTCCGGTGGATCCGATATACATAGCGGGGCGCTTGCGGACAGCTTCAAGCCCTTCAAGTACTGTGATGGCGCTGGCATCATAATTGACGCTCTTCTCTGCCACAAAACTCCTTATAAAGGTTCTTGGGCTGAAATCCCCAAATACAGGGTTTTATTCTATCTGTAAATTCAAGGCTGAGATAGTCGTAAAAAGCCTTAGGTGTGGGTATAGCCGAACGATTGGGCTATGGTTGAAGGGTTCCTATTGTGCGAGGTGGTTATTTAGTTTTTTAACCATAAGTGTCACGTGGGCCGCGCGCTCCTCTGATAGTACGAATTCCACGCTTCCAACTCGGTTTTTGTGGCCCGATAAAGACGATGGTTTCGACCAATACTCCTGCGGTGTCACGTTGGATTATTTCTAGTAATTGCCCTGACATTAAGGAAAGTTGGGTAGCCCATGCCGTTGAAGAAGCGCGCACTGTTAGCACACCATCTGAAATTGAGAGCGGGGTTGTGTGGCGCGCAATTTCTACTCCAATGATTCTTACCCAAGATACAAAAAGGGTTCCTTCAGCAATTCCGCTTTCCCAGCCACGTTCGTTAATTAAGTTATTTAGAACTCCGCTAATTAGCTCTGGCTCAGAGCTTCTAGCTGTGTGAACCTTTTGAATTGGTGCTGTTTTTTCTCTTCGTTTAATACTTTTTGTTCTGAAACTTTTTAGTAGCTCGTTGGCTAAATCGCGCTTACTCATCACTTCTCTTTTCTAACAACACCCGGTGTAACATAAAATTTAGTTGTAATTAACCCTGTCGGTAAATCTTTCTCGACTGATGCGGTGATTAGCGTCTGTTCAGCTTCTTGTGTCACCGACATCAATTGTTGGCGTCTTGAAATATCAAGTTCAGCAAAAACATCATCCAGGATGAGAATTGGTTCTGCGCCTTCACTTCTAAGTAAATTGAATGACCCAATTTTGAGTGCGATAGCTATTGACCAAGCTTCTCCGTGGCTGGCGTATCCCTTAGCAGGAAAGTCCCCTAGTTGTAAATGTAAATCATCACGGTGTGGTCCAATTAGTGAAACTCCGCGTTCGATTTCTTGATATGTAACTTCTGTTAATTTTTGGTTGAGTATCTGGTTATTCGCTTTTATTGAGCCGGATAACCCCTCGGTGTTGCTTTTGTAAGAAATAGAAACTGGTTTAACTTCGTTTAAATTCGCGTAATTTTTATTAACCCATGGGTTTAGCGCGTTAATTAAATTAACACGTTCGGCAATTAGCTCTGCCCCCAGTGTTACAAGTTGTTCGTTCCAATGTATTAGGGTATTCTGTGATGATCTGGTTTTAAGTAAGGCGTTTCTCTGTTTTACCACCCGTTCATAGTTAGAGATGACGTTAGTCATGCGCGGCGTGCGGGTTACCAGAAGGCGGTCGAGAAAATTTCTGCGGGTAGTTGGGTCCCCGCGCACTAAATCTAAATCTTCAGGAGAAAAATATACGACTTGGCAAACCCCTAGAATTTCTTGTGGTAACCTTGTTGGGTTTTTATTTAACCGTGCACGGTTCGCTCTGTTGATATTAATCTCTAAATCCACTTGGAGTGTCCGTGAATCTCGTTCTATTTCGGCTCTAATAATTGCTTGTTCTTCGCCTAATAAAATTAGTGGTTGGTTATTCGCAACTCGGTGTGAGGTTAGTGATGATAAGTAAATTATCGCTTCTGCGATATTAGTTTTGCCAGAACCGTTATCGCCAATAAAAGTGCTAACTCCAAGCGGTAGTTCTAACTCTAAACTCTTATAAGAACGAAAATTAGTCAGAGCTAATTTATTGATACGCATTACTGCTCTTTATTAAGAGGCGTAACGCATTGGCATTAATAAATAACGGTAATTTTCGATTGCTTCGCGCTTTAACTCTGCTCGCCCCATAAGGATTGCTGGTTTGTTTGATCCAGTGAAAGAAATTTGAACAAACGGGGTGCCGATTGCATGCAATCCGTCAGCTAAGAAGATAGGGTTGAAAGCAATAGAAATATCATCGCCGGTTAATAAAATATTTATTTCTTCGGTCGCTTGCGCTTCTTCGCCGGCTCCAGCTTCTAGTGAAAGTGTGTTCTTTTTAAATTCTAACCGTAATGGAACTGTTTTGTCGGTAACCAGGGCAACCCTGCGGACTGAATCTAAAAATGGCGCTACTTCAATAACAGCGGTGGTAATTACTTCTTGTGGTAAAAGGTGGCGGTATGGGGGGAAGGTGCCATCTAACATCCGTGAGGTCATTGTTTTTCCGTCTCCTGCGAAACCTACTAAACGATCATTGTTTGTTGAGGGCGCGAATGAGAGTGAAACGTTTTTTGAGCCTGTTAATGATTTTGCAGCATCAGCGATAGTTCGGGCGCGCAATAGCGCTGTTATCGAAATGTTTGGTGTAGTTGGTTGCCATTGGATTTCTCGGACGGCGAGGCGGTAGCGATCAGTGGCCGCGAAAGTTATAGTGTTTTCGTTTATCTCTACATGTACCCCAGTTAGGGTTGGCAGGGAGTCGTCTCGTCCGGCTGCGATGGCCACTTGTGCTACCGCAGCAGCAAAAACATCGCTAGCGATAATTCCGGTTGTTTCGGGTAACTCTGGTAAATTTGGGTATTCGGTTATGGAAAGCGTTGGGAGTGTGAATTTAGCGCTTCCGCTTATTACCACAACACGGGTGCCTTCTGATTTAAAAGTTATTGGTTTATTTGAGAGAGATCGTGAAATTTCGGTCAGAAGTTTTCCTGGCACTAACACTCTGCCTTTTTCGTTAATTTCGGCGTTGCAGCGCGCTTTGCTGGCGGTTTCTAAATCTGAAGCGGAAAGTAAAACTTGGTCGTCGGTTGCGTCAATAACAATGCCTAAAAGCTCGGTTTTTATAGGTCGGTTTGAAAGGCTTCGAGAAACCCAATTAACTCCATCTGTAAGGGTTGATTGTTCGACAGTAAATTTCACTTCGCACCTTCTTTCATCGAGTTCGTTGCATACCATTTTTTTATATATAAGTAGTCGTAATAACCAGAGGGTTTACTTGTGGAAAAGTAGCAAAAACCCTCTTCGCTCCGGAGTTTCTTAATCTTTCCATTGTGGGTAAAACTAGTAAAGACGTGGAAACGCTCGCCGTTGAGAACCAACTTCATAAAACCCACCTCCTTTTTAATAACCATTCTCGCTATTCACCCACAATAAAAGAGAAACTTCCCCAAGTTATCCCCAGGTTACCCACAAACTGGGGGTAAAAAGCGGTAAAACGGACAAATTGCACTAATTACCGCTTTTATTCTGTTGTTTTATCCTATTTGTGAGTTCTGTGACTTGGTTATAAATCGAACGTCGCTCAGCCATTAATTTACGGATTTTTCGATCGGCGTGCATAACCGTTGTGTGGTCTCGCCCGCCGAAAGTTTGACCGATTTTCGGAAGCGAGAGATCGGTTAGCTCTCTACATAAATACATAGCTATCTGGCGAGCGTTGACCAAAACCCTAGCTCGAGAAGTTCCACATAAATCATCTAAAGTTAAACTGAAATAAGCTGCAGTTTGAGCCATAATCGTAGCCCCGGTGATTTCTGGTGTTGACTCATTAGGAATTAAATCTTTTAAAACTATTTCCGCTAAAGATAAATCAACACTTTGGCGATTTAAACTAGCAAAAGCAGTAACTCGAATCAATGCACCTTCTAACTCACGAATATTTGTTGAAATTTTACTAGCGATATACTCCAATACATCATCAGAGGCGTTTAATTTATCTTGGGCAGCTTTTTTACGCAGAATAGCAATTCGAGTTTCTAATTCAGGTGGTTGAATATCGGTAATCAAACCCCATTCAAAACGCGAACGTAAACGATCTTCCAAAGTTGTTAATTGTTTCGGGGGACGATCACTAGAGATAACAATTTGTTTATTAGCGTTATATAAAGTGTTAAAAGTGTGGAAAAACTCTTCTTGTGTTCGCTCTTTGTTCTCTAAGAATTGAATATCATCAACCAATAAAACATCTAAATCTCGATAACGGCGCTGAAAAGCTAAAGCTTTATCATCACGGATAGAGTTAATAAAATCGTTGGTGAATTCTTCACTTGAGACATAACGAACCCGCACGCTGCCATATAACTCTTTTGCATATGCGCCAATAGCGTGCAATAAGTGAGTTTTCCCTAGCCCTGATTCACCATAAATAAAAAGTGGGTTGTACGCTTTTGCCGGAGCTTCCGCTACTGCAACGGAGGCAGCATGAGCGAAACGGTTTGAGGCCCCGATAACAAAAGTTTCAAAAACATACCGTGGATTTAATTGAGACTGTTCCATATTTTTTCCGGAATGCGTGGGCGAGACATCACGACCAGTTCCAATTCTAGCAGCGGCAAATTCAATTTCAACTTCCGGAATCGGTAAATCTAAAACTTCTAACGTTTCATCGACCGTAACCGCGATGTTTGCTTTCTCTCCAAGTTCGCGAGTTAAGACATCGCTAACAATTGTGCGCAAACGACTCTCTAAAACATCTTTCGCAAAAAGATTAGGAGCAGCAACAAGTAAATTTGTTATTCCATTGCCTTCCAATAAACCCAACGGTTTAGTTAATTGTAAAAATGCACGATGTTGTGGCGCATTTTTAGCCACCTCTTCAACAACCCGACCCCAAAGCTCATTCACTTCAATCTCTTTAATAGCCACTTTGCCGCCTTTCTAGTTCTCCACAAGGTTATCCACAGGCTGTGGTCTAAACCTAAAGTTTAGAGATTACTTCAAACTTCTAAAGGTTTTTCCTGGGGAAGAGAGTGAGAAACTAGAGTGAAAAGAGAGAAAAAGCAACTAGTTATCCACAATTCAAGATTGGAGCTTCTCTGCCATAAAACCGCCACGCTCGAGTTTGACCACGTTATCCAAAGACCTCTACCGTTACTTCCTTGCCTGCCTTCCCCTGTACTTATGCCATGAATTATTTTTAACGCTTTAAAGGAGTCACCATGACAAAACGCACTTACCAACCAAACACTCGCCGACGTGCAAAAAAACACGGCTTCCGCGCCCGTATGGCAACACGTGCTGGACGAGCCATTCTGGCAGCCCGCCGCGCTAAAGGTCGCATCACTCTCTCTGTTTAAGTGCGATCACTATGCTTTCTAAAAACGCACGGTTAAACGATAGCGGTGAATTCGCTCGCGCCACAAAAGACGGCTTCCGAATTGCAACAGCTAATTTTGTTGGATATTTATATAACACAGAATCAAAAACCCCTGCTCGGGCCGGAGTAATAGTCAGCAAAAGCGTGGGAGGTTCCGTTGCGCGCCACCGTGTTGCCAGAAAAATTCGCCATGCTTTACGCGAAGAAATACAGAACACCCCAACAGGTTCACTTTTAGTTATCCGAGCGCTATCAAAAGCCGCCCAAAGTCAAACTTTTAATGAAATTTCTATCATCGTTTCCAAATTAATCAAAAAATCAAACGAAGCGAGAGCGCACCGACCATGAAAAAACTTCTTATTACTTTGATTAATTTTTACCAAAAATGGATATCGCCAATGACGGCTCCCTGTTGTAAGTACTACCCATCATGTTCAAGTTATACAAAAACAGCAATTGAAAATTATGGTCTTAAAGGTCTAATAATGGGCTTATGGCGACTGGTTCGTTGTAACCCATGGTCGCATGGCGGTGTTGATTATGTGAAGAAAAACGGAATTGAATTAAAGAGAGCGGGAATCTAACAAGTGGATAGCATCTTAAACCCGTTATATATCGCGGTTTCGTGGGTTATTGTGACTATTCATAACTTACTCTCTCCAATCTTTAGCGCCGATAGCGGTGTCTCGTGGAGCCTTTCAATTGTCGGCCTCGTTATTTTAATTCGAATTATCTTAATTCCACTTTTTGTTAAGCAAATTAAGAGCCAGCGCGCTCTTACTGCGTTACAACCACACATGAAAACGATTCAAACAAAATACAAAGACGATCGCCAAAAACAATCCGAAGAAATGATGAAGCTTTACAAAGAACATAAAACTAACCCGTTAGCTTCATGTTTCCCAATCTTGGCACAAGCACCTATTTTCTTTGCGCTATTTACGGTTTTAAACGGAATTGGCAAAAACCCACCAGTAAAATATGGCGTGCTTACCCAAGTAGACGTGATGAGCGCGGCCCAAGCTAAAATTTTTGGTGCTCAAATCTCGCAAACTTTCTTAGGTTCAACAGATGGAAACGTAAAACTTGTCACAGTTTTTTTGATTGCTTTTATGTCTATCACAACTTTCACAACACAACGTCAATTAATGTTAAAAGGAATGCCTAAGATGGATTCCAAAAATAATATGATGTTGCAGCAACAGAAAATTATGTTGTATTTATTCCCAGTAATTTTCGCGATCACCGGCGTTAACTTTCCAATCGGGGTTTTAATTTATTGGTCTACCACAAACTTATGGACCTGGGGACAACAGTTCTATGTCATTAAACGAAATCCGACGCCAGGATCACCCGCATATGAGGAGTTGCAACGGAAGCGCGCGAAGAAGAGCGGGGTCACAAATAATGACGAAAGCGCGCCACCGATGAGTCCAATAGAAGAGAACCAGAGCGAGTTAAAAGGTCAGAGGAAGCAACCAAAAAAGAAAAAGAAGAAAAAATAGACATTTCATGACAAAATAGTACAAAAGGTATTAATACCCGTTAAAAGAGAAGGTGTAAGAGTTATGGTTAAAGAAATTGAAGAAGTTATAGAAGACGCGGCAAAACCCGGACCAAAAAACGGTGCGAAATTAGAGGAAGAGGGTGATATCGCAGCAGATTACCTAGAAGCTTTACTAGATATCGCCGATCTTGATGGAGATATCGATATTGATGTTGAAAACGATCGCGCTTCTTTAGCAATTATAGGCGGGAAGTTAGGGCATCTAGTCGGCAACAATGGTGAAGTCCTTGACGCCATCCAAGAGCTAACACGTTTAGCTGTTCAAACAGCAACAGGGGACCGCAGTCGCCTAATGCTAGATATAGATGGCTTCCGTGCTGGTCGCAGACGAGAGTTGAAAGAGCTAGCGCAAAAGTTGGCGGAAGAGGTAAAAGAGAGCGGCAAATCCGTCAAACTCTCGCCAATGAACGCTTTCGAGCGGAAAATAATCCATGACACAATTCAAACTCTTGGTTTAACAAGTGAATCTGATGGCGAAGATCCAAACCGCTACGTAGTGATTTACTCAGCTTAACTATGGAGGTTTCACGTGAAACCCTAATTGAGCGCCACTTTCCAGATGCCCAGAAGGCTCGAGTTTATGCTCAACTCTTAGTAAGCGCAGGGATAGAGCGTGGGCTGATCGGACCTCGTGAAGGTGAGCGCATTTGGGAGCGCCATATCTTTAATTGCCTTCCACTAACCACGCTCATTCCTAAAAATTCCACTATCTTCGATATCGGTTCCGGAGCAGGTTTGCCTGGCATAGTGATATGGCTAGCCCGTCCTGATTTACATGTAACGCTTATTGAGCCACTTGAGCGTAGATATGAATTTCTCTGTGAGGCAACAGAGGGGTTCGAGATAGAAGTTATCCACGGTCGCGCTCAAGATGTAAAAAAACAGGCCGATTATGTCACCGCTCGAGCCGTTGCTCCACTAGATAAGTTAAAGAAGATGAGCTGGCATCTCTTAAAAGTTGGCGGATCATTGCTGGCCATGAAAGGCGAATCAGCTCTTACTGAGATGGAAACTCTGCCTAAATCAAAACTCCATGAGATTAAATTGGAAGGAATTGAGCTTGGCCGTGTTGTTGAGCTCCGTAAGGGTGGTTAACTAGCCACATGGATGATTCACGTGAAACAAAGAAGGTTATTGGCGTTCGCCGCTTAAAAGATGCGATGGCAAAACCTGAAAATTTGCGAATTATCACGGTCGCTAACCAGAAAGGCGGGGTTGGTAAGACCACAACAACGGTAAACCTAGCGGCCGCTCTATCTATGGGGGGCCTTCGAGTTTTAACCATTGATTTAGATCCGCAAGGAAATGCCTCAACAGCGCTAGGTGTAGAACACGCCGAGAGCGAAGGGATTTATGAAGTCTTGCTGGGGAAAACTTCCATTGCTAACGCGGTACAGAAAGTCCAAGGTTTCCCCTCGTTAGATTGCTTGTCATCCAACACATCTCTTGCACAAGCAGAGATTGAATTAGTCCCAATGGTAGCGCGCGAACTTCGTTTAAAAGAAGCGATCGAAGAGTTAATTAAAACCAAAACTGCACAGAACCAACCATACGATTATATCTTTATAGATTGTCCGCCTAGTTTAGGGCTATTGACCATTAATGCTTTATCGGCTGCGAAAGAAATGCTAGTGCCAATTCAATGCGAATATTATGCACTTGAAGGCTTAGCGCAACTATTAAAAACTTTTGAATTAGTTAAGCGACGCTTGAACCCGCAGTTAAAACTCTCTACTTTTGTTTTAACTATGTTTGACGGACGCACGCGTTTAGCAAATGATGTGGCCGATGAAATTCGCAAACGCTACCCGAATGAATTAATTGATATTCCAATTCCTCGTGCAGTACGAGTAGCTGAAGCGCCAGGTTTTAACCAGACTGTAATGACATACGATCCAGTATCACCAGGGGCGATTGCCTATATGTTAGTTGCGCGCGAATTAGCAGAACGTGGCAAACCTTTCGATTCAAATGTGGTAAGTATTAATTACAAACGTGAAGGCGGGGTTCTGTAATGGTGCGACGTGGCGGGCTAGGCACTAGCCTTGATATATTAATTCCAACTTCACTAAGCGCGGATGGCATTGATGCCGCACCACAATTCGAAGTTCCTATCAACTCTATTACACCAAACCCTCGGCAACCGCGAAAACATTTCGATGAAGAAGCGCTAAAAGAATTAATCGCATCAATTAAAGAAATTGGAATCTTACAACCACCTGTAGTGCGACAAATAAGTATTGGAAAATATGAATTGGTCATGGGAGAGCGTCGCTACCGTGCCGCTAAAGCTGCAGGCCTTACATCAATCCCAGTAATTATCCGACAAACTCCAGATAACGAGCTATTACGCGAAGCGCTTATCGAAAATATCCAAAGAAGCCAATTAAATCCCATAGAAGAAGCGTCTGCATATCAACAACTACTTAATGATTTTACTTGCACTCACGAAACCCTTGCGATGAAACTCGGCAGATCGCGCCCTTTAATTTCAAACACGATTCGTTTAATGAACTTACCGGCATCAGTCCAAAGCAAAGTTGCATCGCTAGCGCTATCAGCCGGACATGCACGTGCGCTATTAGGATTAAGCGATACTGCAATTATCGAACGTTTAGCAACTCGTATTATTGCTGAGGGTTTAAGTGTTCGAGTTACTGAACAGATAATCTCTAAGGGTTTAAACGGAGAGAAAAAAAAGAAAGTTACGCGTCAAAAGGAACGGAACACCCCTGAGTTAAATGAAATTGGTGACGAAATTGGTGACGCACTAGATACTCGAGCAAGTATTGAAGGTGGCAAAAACGGCGGAAAAATTCTTATCGAATTCGCCAACATTGAAGATTTAGTAAGAATTAAAAAATTAATTATTTAAAGCTTTTGGTCCACCGCGACGTTCAATTTCTTGCTTAACAATTCCTCCCAAAGCTTTAACTCCGTCGCGAATACGTTCGGGAGTTGGGTGACAGTAAGAAAGACGCATCGACCAACTTCCAGAACCATCAGCATAGAATGCGCTTCCTGGGACATAAGCAACTTTCGCGGCAAACGCTTTAGGCATCAAAACTTTAGTATCAATTTCAGGCGGCAGAGTTACCCAGACATAAAAACCACCACTGGGGCGAGTCCACTGCGCCGAAGCGGGAAAGAAATCATCTAACGCTTGCAGCATGGCGTCGCGTCGAACTTTATAAAGTTCACAAAATGAAGCGATTTGATCGCGCCACGGTTGGCTAGCTAAGTAACTTGAAATTGTTAGCTGGGTGAAGTTTGAAGGACAGAGAATTGACGACTCACTAGCGATAACTAACTTCTCTTTAAGTGATTGCGGAACTAAGGCCCAACCCACTCGCAACCCTGGGGCAATAGTTTTAGAGAACGAACCCAAATAAAGCACATTTTCACTATCTTCGGCACGCATTGCATTTGGAGAAGGTTTATCAAACCCCAACAAACCGTACGGGTTGTCCTCAACTATAAAAATACCTTCAGTGCGAGCGATTTCTAAAATCTCGGTACGGCGATCGGCAGGAAGCAGCACCCCCGAAGGATTTTGGTAGTTCGGAATTAAATATAAAAATTTTATTTTCCGTCCAGTAGACCGCACGGCACTTATTGCCTCCCGCAGAGCTGCTGGAATCAAACCTTGACCATCGAGGGCCACATGAACAACCGAGGCTTCGTATTGGTGGAAAGTTCCCAGAGCGCCGACATACGAAGGGGCTTCGACCAAAATAACATCATTTGGGTCGATAAAAATACGTGAAATTAAATCCAAGGCTTGCTGAGAGCCGGTAGTTACTAAAATATCATCTGGATTGGCGCGGATTCCCTCGAGCGCCATCACATCGCAAATCTGTTCGCGCAATTTTGGGTGCCCTTGCCCGCTTCCATACTGCAAGGCCTCAGCGCCATTCTCTATTATCAATTTATGGAGAACATCGGCCATCATTTCCATTGGTAACGCGGAAAGATTTGGCATTCCACCAGCCAGAGAAACGAATTCAAGGCGTGCTGCCACCGCAAAGAGTGAGCGGATTTCGCTGACCCGCATTCCAGCTGCACGTCTAGCGAAGCGATCCTCAAGATTCTGAGGGGCCCCAGTATTAAAACGGGTATTAATTTCGCTCATTAGAGAAGTCTGCCACATATATGAGGGCGGCCGAACGCCAATTAACGGCGGAGACCAGCTTTACGTAAATCAGATAAACGTAGCGTTCCAGTTTTAGCGTCATCTTCGGTGGCTAAATAGAGCCGCTGGATAGCGATTACTAAAGCTTCAGCAATAACATCGCGAAAGTCAGCCCGTTCTAACCGGGAAATATCACCTGGATTGCTGACATACCCAACGTCAATTCGAACTGCAGGAGCTTTTGTTAAACGGAGCAAATCCCAAGTTTTTGCATGGGTTCGACAATTAAGTAAATCGGTACGGGCACATATTTCACGTTGAACAAGTGAGGCAAAACGTTCCCCGACAATCGAGTGAACACCATGAGCGCCACTGCCATAAAAATAAGTGGCCACACCGTGAGCATTTTCATTTTGGTATAAATCAACATGCAGAGAAATCATCAAATCCGCACCACTCGAATTAGTAAAAGCAATCCGCGCGCTCTCACTTGGGTTGTTCGCTGGACCGCGGCTGAGAAAAACACTTGCACCTAGCGCTAGCAAACGGCCTTCAGTGCGTTGAGCGATATCGTAAATGAAATCTAATTCAACACTACCTTCAGAATCTAAGACGATAACTTTATTTGCTAACGCCGGTCCTCGGTTTTTTTGTGCTGCACCCTCTCGCAAAATAGCTGGTTTACCACCAGAGACAACTCGCACTAACCGCAGTAAAGCAATAATTGTTTCAGGGCCACATTTTCCATCTACCGTTACTCCGACAGATTTTTGGAACTCCTTAACTGCGCTCTCCGTCCGAGTCCCATAAATTCCATCAACTCTCCCACAATCAAATCCCATTTCAACTAAGCGAGATTGCAGCGCCGCGACATCGTCACCACGGAGCAAGAGAGAAGTTTGTAAATAGATGGAACGATCCCCTAATTTCCAGCCAGCTTCTGCTAGCGCCCGCGCCGTCACACCATCAACCAAGCCTGTGACATTTAGACCACGAGCTTGTTGAAATGAGCGGATCTCCGACTCAGTTAAATCAGGCATTAGGTACGAATTAAATAAAACCTTCCAGCTCTTTTAAGAGAGCTGGTTTTGGTTTTGCACCAATGATTGTCTTAACAACTTTGCCATTAACAAAAACGCTCATGGTTGGGATTGAGGAAATTCCATATTTAATCGCGATAGCTGACTCTTCATCAGTATTAAGTTTTACAATCTTAAGTTTGGCGCCATGTTCAGCTGCGATCTCCTCAAGAATTGGTCCAACTGCTCGGCAAGGACCACACCACTCCGCCCAGAAATCAACCAAAACTGGGGTACTGCTCTTCAAAACAACTTCATCAAAAGTTGCGGTTGTTACTGGGCTAGTTGAGCTCATTACTACTCCTATTTTTACTCGGTTTTATGTGAGAACCTTACTGGTGGGCGAGGAACTTTTCAGCGTCTAACGCAGCTTGGCAACCAGAGCCCGCGGCAGTGATTGCTTGCCGATAGGTGTGGTCGACTAAATCTCCACATGCAAAAACACCCGCAAGGTTGGTTCTCGTCGAGTTACCAGCAACAGTTACATAACCTTCGCCATCAAGGGCCACTTCTTCTCTAATCAATTCACTACGTGGAGTATGACCAATTGCAACAAAGAGGCCAGTTAATTCTTTTCTACTCTCGCTCCCGTCAACAGTGTTGCGCAACTTTAAACCTGCTACTTTTTGCGAACCCAGTACATCTATAACTTCAGTGTTCCAGAGGAACTCTATTTTCGGATTAGCAATTGCACGATTAGCCATGATTTTGGAAGCACGCAAAGCGCCGCGTCGGTGGATCAAGAAAACCTTGGAAGCAAAACGCGTGAGGAAGGTAGCTTCCTCTACCGCAGAATCCCCACCACCAACAACGGCAATTACTTGATCGCGGAAAAAGAACCCATCACAAGTGGCGCACCACGAAACCCCACGCCCAGATAAACGCTTCTCGTTCGCTAAACCAATTTCACGGTAAGCCGAACCCATTGCAAGAATTACTGCTTTACTTTGAATTGTGTTGCCAGAGCCATCTTTTAAGATTTTAATATCGCCAGTTAAATTCATCTCTACAATGTCATCAGTTACAATCTCCGCGCCGAAACGTTTAGCTTGTTTGCGCATTGAATCCATTAAGTCTGGACCCATTACAGCATCTACGAAACCCGGAAAGTTTTCTACTTCAGTGGTATTCATAAGTGCGCCACCTGCGGTTACGGAACCTTCATAAATTATTGGGTATAGCAAGGCGCGCGCTGCATAAATTGCGGCGGTATAACCTGCTGGTCCCGAACCGACTATTACCAGGCTCTTAATTTCCGCACTCATGGCACCACCATAACAAGATTTTAACGTGCTTTATTCCGGCTCAATACTGATGAAGTGATATGTCGAACCATGGTGACTTCTTGCACTCCTAGAAAGCGAGCCGTCCACAAATAACCAAAGAAACCAAGTATTAACACGAGAAAAAGTGCTATCGCAAGCGAAAGCGCAGAGGTTAAGTTTAGGAAACTGATGAGGAGAAACATTGGACCCATAACTAAAAACGCGGCAAGAAATATCCGTGCATGTTGACCGGCGAAATCTTGTAAACGAATACGCCCGGTGTGGCGAGCGAGTAATTTCAAAGTGACCCATAAACCAACCATATAACTTATGGAGAAAGCTGCGCCCAAACCAACTGTGACCAAATGACTTTTCATGGTAAATAGAGCTCCGTATGAAAGCCCAACAGAGAGTAAATTAATAACCAATATGGAAACTACTTGAGTGCGGGTGTCTTCAAAGGCGTTAAACCCACGGATGAGAATTAAGTTGATAGAAAAGAAAATCAAACCAAAACTCAACGCTGATAACACATACCCGATAAAGCGGGAATCCTCACCGCTTATTCCAAAGAATAAAACCTGAGTGATTAAAGGCCCAAAAAAGAAAAGTGCAATTGCGCTAGGCACAGTAATCACGCCAACTAACTTAATTGCTCTAATTAACTGCTCTCTAACTTCTTCGGGTTTCTTATCTATCACGAGTTTTGAAAGATGTGGCAAGAGTGCGGTAATAATAGAGACGGTAATAATTGAATATGGAAGTAACATGATTAAATAGGCATTTCGAAATGGAGTAAACCCAACTCCAGTAATTATTCCTTCTTTGGCGCTGCGGACCGCGGCGCTGGTCGAAACGTTTACTGTAACTAAATAACCAAGTTGTGAAATCAAAACATAAACCATCGTCCAGCCGGCCAAAGTGAATGACTTTCTTAGCCCATAGAGACCAAACTTCGGACGGATTTTAATTCCAAGTCTCACTACGACCGGCACCAAAATAAGCGCTTGGATAGCTATACATGCGCTGGTACCAATTCCCATTATTTGAATTTGAGTAGGAGTTATCGCTCCGATACTTAAGTTATCGGTAGATAGAAGGAACCAAGTGAATAGTGAGATTCCAGCAAGATTATTAGCTATTGGCGCCCACATTAAAGGAGCAAAAGATCCGCGCGCGTTTGCAACTTGTCCTAACATGGCAAAGAGACCGAGAAAGAAGATTTGCGGCAAACAGTAACGCGTGAAAGTAATTGCAATACTCTTCTCTAATTCAAACCCGGGTGATGAAAATTCAGGAGCATAAAGGTGAACTAAGGCTGGCGCAAAAACCATGCCGAGAGCAACGAGAACCAAGAGAATGAAACAAACTGTGGTAATTAACCTTGACGCAAAACCATCCCCCCCATCTTCATCGCTAAATGAACGTATTAATTGCGGAATAAAAATTGCAGCAAGGGCTCCCCCGACCAGTAAGTTATAGAGAATATTTGGCATTGTGTTGGCAACGTTGTATGTATCAGCCAATAGTGTGGTTCCTAAAACCGCAACGATAAGAATTCCATAAATGAAACCGGTTATACGAGAGAAAATTGTTCCAAGTGCCATCGTTCCCGAGGCGCGGTATAAATCTTGTGGTTTCATTTCCGAGCCTTCCTAATTCGCCGGACGCTCTGTGCGACACCCGCCAATAAGAGAAGTATCGCGGCAGAAGTTGTAAACCAAACTACGCGCGAATCGATAACTGTTAAATTTAGGTGTAAATCAGTCGAAGGTGTGACCGCGTAGCCTCTGCTATCAGTGAGTTGAGCGCTAATAATTGTATTCCCAGGCGCGATAACAGTGACAGGCAGCGAGAGGGTTTTCTTCGAGTTTGGCTCTAAAATAATTTCATTAATACTCTCGACTAGCACGCGCGAATTATTTGGTGTTAAGGCTAGATTTACCACCACAATTGTGGGAAACTTATTAACAATTGTTACCGGCAAATTAACTTTTTCAGATGTAAGTCGGTATTTACCAACAATAATACGTAATTTATTTTCCTCAATTTGTACTGCCGATTTTGCGTTATACGCGAAGAAAGTTCGGTCACCTTTTTCAATCCCTGGCGCCAATAAACGTGCTAATTGAGCGCGCAATAAAGTTAATTGTTGATCGTTAACAACTTTTGAAAGCGCAGTTAGGGCGCGCCGGTTCTTCGTGTAATTCTTCTTTAGAACATCGCTTAATTTGGCGTTTCCGATGCTCCACCCCCCGTTCTGCTCACTCCGTACCGGTCGGCCTAACGAATATTCCAACCGCAATTTTCCAAACTTGTAATAACTCTTCAATTCACTTGGTGCGAGCTTTTTTGCAAGGGTGACATCAGGATTGCCATACGGCAGGGCCACCACATCGTTATTTGCCGATACTTTTTTTAATTGATCCAACCATCCTTTTGCAATTTCACTTCCAGCAGGTTTCACTTGCGTTGCCAACATATATTTCGATGCCATCAAAACCACTTCATCAATTAAAGCTGGATCAATTACCCAGACACGCGATTTATTTTCTGGAAGATAAACCAACAAACCAAGGCGACCGGAGGGTGTTAAAGATTGAGCGAGCGAATCGTTGCGAAACTCGCCCGTAAAATTCAAATGCGGAATATCGGTTAACCTAATGATGTCAGTTGCGCCATGCGCGAGCGGCGTGGAGATTAATAGTAAAAGAAGTACCAGCGCTATTTTCTTCATGCTAATAGATCTCCACTTCGAGCAATTAGCTTTTTTTCATCAGGGTAAGCCAAACGTTCGACAATTTCACCGAGAGAAAACCAAGCCACCTCATCCACTTCAGATTCCTGTGGCATCAAAAGCCCACCCGTTTCTTTGAATAGGAAATGGTGCACTGTTTTATGAATTCTCTTGCCGCCGGCCATAAACCAAAAATCAATAGCCCCTAAAGAGCGAGAAATTTCCGATTCGATTCCAGTTTCTTCCCAGACTTCACGGATTGCTGTGATTTGCGGAGTTTCCCCTTCTTCAATATGCCCTTTAGGCAGCGACCACAAAATACGTCGGCCGCTCTGATCTTTCTGGTCAATTCGTCCAATTAAGAGACCTCTACTCCCTGAAATATCGATTACCAAGCCACCGGCGCTAACTTCATCCACTCTTTTTTCATAAGGATGAGTTTTTTTCGCACCACTCTTATCTAGCGCACCCGCTTCTGGGCTTGGACTTCTATCTTTTACTTGTGGGGCGCGATGGGCGGGGCGTCTACGTCTGCGCCTTTGCTTCGTTCCTTCGCTGCCCGCACCAGGTGCCGGGGTCATGGAGCAAGGGTACTGCTCTAACCTTACTTATTGTGACGAGTGCATTAGGAGCCGGCGGCGAGTTAGCGGTTCGATCCCTGATAGAACGCGCCCCTTTGGCGAGCTCGCTCGCTCGCGCCTTCAAAGCGAAAGGTTTTACTCTGGCGCTCGTGGGCGGATCAGTACGCGATGCAATTTTAGGACGGCTCGGTAACGATTTAGATTTCACAACTAACGCCTTGCCAGCAGAGAGTAAGAAAATTCTTAACGAATGGGCCGAAAACGTTTGGGATATCGGAATTGCATTTGGAACAGTTGCCGGAAAACGCGGTGATACAAAAGTAGAGGTAACTACATTTCGAAGTGAGAGTTACCAAAGCGATAGCAGAAGCCCTGAAGTTCAATACGGCAGAGATATTCAGGGAGATTTATCCCGCCGTGATTTCACCATTAACTCAATGGCGCTGGAGTTAACTGGCCCGTCGCCGGAGTTCATGGATCCATTTAGCGGTTTGGAAGATCTAAGAAAAAAGATGCTGCGAACTCCAGGCAGCCCGCAAGATTCTTTTAGTGATGACCCACTGCGGATGTTGCGGGCAGCTCGTTTTGCTAGTCAATTAGATTTTGAAATATCTCCGGAGGTATTACTAGCGATGAAAGATATGGCAAGTCGGATTGCTATTGTTTCTGCCGAAAGAATCCGCGACGAAATAATAAAAACAATAATGTCAAATAATCCACGCCTCGGAATTACTTTATTAGTTGATACCGGGCTGGCCGATTTAGTTTTACCAGAGATCCCAAAATTGCAGCTTGAAGTCGATGAACATCACCACCATAAAGATGTGTACGAGCACTCGATAACCGTATTAGAACAAGCAATCGCACTCGAAGATCGCCTGGGTGGGCCAAATCTTGTTATTCGATTAGCGGCACTTCTCCACGATATTGGTAAGCCAAAAACACGCAATTTAATTGCAGGCGGCTCCGTTTCTTTCCATCACCATGAAGTAGTAGGGGCGCGGCTCGCACGGAAACGTTTGCACGAGCTACGTTTCGATAACCAGACTATCGCAGCAGTTGAAAGCCTCATTGCCCTACATTTACGTTTTCACGGTTACGGCGATGGTGAGTGGAGTGATTCGGCGGTGCGTCGATATGTGCACGATGCGGGAGATTTATTGACCCACTTGCATGTTTTAACGCGGGCAGATTGCACTACTCGCAATAAAGCCAAAGCCGCGCAACTAGCAGCCACTTATGAGAGTTTAGAAAATCGAATCGCAACCCTGATGGAACAGGAAGAACTCTCCAAGATTCGTCCCGATTTAGACGGAGAGAGCGTGATGCGCTTATTGAGCCTTAAACCATCACGTACCGTTGGTGAAGCGTTAGATTTCTTAATGGAGTTACGCCTTGAACGCGGGCCACTGGGAGAAGAGCGAGCAACGCAAGAGCTGCTTAACTGGTGGGAAACTAGAGGGTCGCCATAAAATCTTTTCTTCTTAAAAGTAACGCTGCAGTTAAAAGATATAGCAGTGAAGTAAGGGCTGGGACCGATCTCGAAATTCCAGATGTTGGCAGAAGTAGCGCCGCCAATAAGCCACCTAAAATAATCGCGCCATTAACCGCCACATCGTAAAGCGCAAAGACGCGCCCGCGGTAGTAATCATCAATCTTTGATTGCACAAGTGCATCATTTGTTACTTTCACATTTTGTCCGCAAAAAGCGGTAACGAAGGCAGTGACACCTAAAGAAATTGGATTTTGCCACGCCACTAAAAATAGCGGTCCTAACGCGCTGGCAAAAAGGGAATAACGAATCCATCGGTGTCTTCCTATGCGCGATACTCCGTATGGTGCCAAGAGCGCGCCCAACAATAAGCCGATTCCTGCCACACTCATAGTAATTCCAAAACCCGCTAGTCCAGCTTCGGGATGGCTCGGATCATGAAAAGTATTGCGATTTAATAGCAGTGCAGTAAGTGTGAGCGCAGTCAATCCGCCTCTATGAACTGCGGTTGCCACAATTCCTCGAGCAGCATCACTATAGGTTCGCAGAAACTGGAAACCTTCCCACATTTCTATGAAGCTGCGCGTAAAGCTCGCTTTCTTGATTTCATGTTGCAACGGACCCAATTCATATTTCTGTAATCGACTAGCGAAAAACGCGGTTAAGAAATATCCAAAACTCGCCACTATTATTAAGAGAGCATCGGCGTGGTTAGCCATAGGCGCAGAGCCAACAAGTGAGCGAACTCCAACGCCAATTGCGCCGCCCATAACAACAAAAACCGAGCCACCAGTAACCGCAATGGCATTTGTTGACATTAGATGTTTTGCATCGACCAATAGCGGCAAACTGGCAGAGAGCCCAGCCAGAATTAATCGATTGATACCAAAAGCGATAAGCACAACCGCGGTTAAGGCAAGACCGCTAACTCCATTAAAAACAAAGAGCGCAACAATTAATAAATTAGCCCCGCGAAACGCGTTTGAAAAAAGCAGCGTGCGCTGGCGAGATCTTCGATCGAGAATCGTTCCTAGAAATGGACCGACTATTGAGTACGGCGCCAGAACTACCGCGAAGGCAAGGGCTGCACTGAGGGCATCCACTTGTCGTTCGGGTGAAAATAGCACGAAAGAAGCTAAAGCGCTCTGGAATAGCCCATCGATAAATTGTCCACTCCAACGAACTCTCAGCAAGAGCAAGAGGCGAGGGTTCCGTATCAATTCCCAGAAACTCACAATTAAGAGCGTAACGAGAAAATAGGGATTATTCTTCTCTCTCCATGAAATCTAAACGAGCGCAGATCGACTATTCACTCAATAAGCGCGCGACCCTACTTGCCCTTTTCCGTGGCGCCGCGGATGCTTGCGATGCAGACCCATATTTAATGCGTGCAGCTAAGCATCACGGAACCAGAGCCGAACGCAATTGCCCCGTCTGCAAGAAGTTCTCACTTGTTGAAATTCGCTACACATTTGGCGATCAACTCGGACAGTACTCGGGGCGAATTAAAACCCAGAAAGAATTAATCGAGATGGAGCGAGAGTTCGGTGAGTTTCGGGTCTATATCGTCGAAGTCTGTCGAGCTTGTTCATGGAATCACTTAAGCGCTTCATTTATTCTGGGAGATGGGATGACCCGAAAACCACCGCGAAAGTTGCGAACGCTAGAAGATGAAGATTACGCAAAGCGGTAGCCTTAAGAAATGGTGAAAAAGGTATTAATTAGAGCCACCATCTTTATTGGTGGTTTTGGCTTTATTGCGGCGGCCACCCTCTTTGCCCTGGCCTATTTTACTGTGGATATTCCAGATCCAAACGCATATGTAAATAGCCAATCTACGATTATTCAATATTCAAACGGCGAAGAAATTGGTCGCGTTGGAACCCAGAACCGCCAAATAATTCCACTAGCGAAAATTCCACTAAACGTCCGCCACGCAGTTTTAGCGGCAGAAGACCGCAGCTTTTACGCTAATCGCGCCTTTAGTGTGACTGGAATTGCTCGCGCGATTATAAATAATCTGCGCGGTGGTTCGCTGCAAGGTGGCTCAACGATCACTCAGCAATATGCCAAAACCGCGTTTCTATCTCCTAGCCGAACAGTCCAGCGCAAGATAAAAGAACTTGTGATTGCCATCAAATTAGAAAATCAACTCTCTAAAGATCAAATTTTTGAAAACTATTTAAATACCATCTATTTTGGCCGCGGATCATATGGAGTAATGACCGCCTCCCAACAGTATTTCAATCGCAACGTTGACCGGTTAACTAATTCTCAAGCAGCAATTATCGGGAGCATTTTACGTTCCCCCGGTTTATACGACCCGGCATTTAAAGCGGGAAATGAAGCGCGGTTAAAAGCACGTTTTGAGTATGTAAAGGCAGGAATGATTGAAGCAAAGTGGCTAAGTGTGGCAGATGCAGCAAAAATGAAGTATCCGATAATCGCGCCCCGCGCGACATCTGGTTCGTTAAGTGGACCCAAAGGGCATGTTATTGAAGCGGTGCAGAAAGAGCTGGCAAAGTTAGGATTTTCACATGAGGAACTATTGGTTGGCGGGTTGGTTATCAAAACAACGCTCGACCAGAGAGCCCAACAATCTGCCATTGATGCTGTAAATAAATTTTACCCAAAAAAAGCACCGGCTGATTTGTATGTTGGTTTAGTTGCTATTCGCCCCGGAACTGGCGAAATTATTGCCTTATATGGTGGCGCAGATTATTTAAAGCGTCAATTAAGCAATGCGACACAATCAATTGCGTTGGCTGGATCTATATTTAAACCATTCGCAATCATTGCTGCTCTTGAACAAGGAATTCCACTTACTTCAATGTGGAATGGTGATAGTCCGCAAACTTTCGATGATTTAGGAAAACCGTATGAAGTTTCAAATTATGGCGAGGTAGGTTGGGGCCAAATAGATTTACTATCTGCCACCAAATATTCGATTAATACCGTTTTTGTCCCACTTGGAATTAAAGCAGGAAATGAACTAGTTGTTAATGTTGCCCGCCGCGCGGGAATCCCAGATAACGTTGCAATGATGCCCACACCGTCCGTTGTGCTTGGTGTTGCCAGCCCTCACGTTATCGATGTTGCGAACGCGTACGCTACTTTTGCCGCACAAGGAATTAAATCCAAACCATTTTTAGTCTCACAAGTCATTGGACCAAATAAAGGCGTGCTTTATGAGGCCCGCCCGCAAACCCAAGAAGTATTTACCAAAGAGGTAATGGCAGATTTAACGTACGCGCTCAAGAGCGTTGTGAATGGGGGAACAGGTTCAGCCGCTCTTGCGTTAGGCCGCCCCGCTGCTGGTAAAACTGGAACAAGCCAATCGAATGCTTCGGCTTGGTTTAGCGCGTACACGCCACAACTTGCCGCATCGGTGGCGCTCTTTAGAGATAACGCCTCTGAAACTCTCAATGGAATTGGCGGGCTCACCTCGGTAACCGGCGGAACTTTCCCTGCGCGAATTTGGACTGCCTTTATGAAAGGCGCACTTAAAGGCCAACCAGTTATGGATTTTCCAGCACCTTCGAATATTGGTGGGCTTGAGCCGATTGTCATGACATCTGGTGGTGTTCAATCAAGGAAGGAGTAACACGCACTTCTGCAAAAGTTTTAATTTTCTTTGCAGTACTGGCCAGTGCGCTCGCTTTCCTTAAATTCAGCCCTTGCGAAGAAAGTGGCTGGGCCACACCAGATCAATATATTCACGCGTGTTATTCAGACCTGCCTTCACTTTATGGCGAACGCGGTTTAGATAACCACAAATGGGCATACCTTGGTGGTGAACGCGCAATTGAATACCCAGTAATAACTGGCGTAGTTATGTATGCAACATCTTGGCTTGCTAATTCACCAATTTCTTACTTTAATATCAATGCGCTTTTATTAGCACTTATATTTATTGGGTTAACTCTGTTGATAGGAATCATTACCCCCGAAAATCGATTCTTACTACCACTCGCGCCAACAATGTTTATTTCACTTTTTATAAATTGGGATTTATGGGCAATCGCGCCCATGGTTCTAGCAATTTATTGGTTTGATCGACAAAAATATTCACATGCGGCGTTCGCTTTAGGAATTTCCGTAGCAACTAAATTCATGCCTATCTTTCTGCTATTACCAATTGCATTCATTTTATGGCGTAAGAATAAATTAAATGAACTTGTAAAATTCATCGCGCTTACTTCAATTACTTGGTTAGCAATTAACTTACCTGTTGCGCTGACAACCCCGCAAGGTTGGTGGCGTTTCTATAAATTAAATTTAGAGCGCGGTCCAGATTGGGGGTCGCTCTGGTATGCGTTAAACCTGTTAGGAGTTAAGCTAGCCAATATTAATTACTTAACACTTTTATTACTTTTATTCGCCCTCGTGGTAATCTCGATTTACTTACTTGATATGCGGCACAACCCAACTTTGGCAAGCATGAGTTTTATTGTTTTAGCTACCGTCATGATGGTAGGCAAGGTTTACTCACCCCAATATGTTTTATGGTTGACGCCGCTTGCGATAATTGCTTTAACAAATAGAAAAGACCAGTACGCCTTCTGGTTATGGCAGGGCGCTGAAGTTATTTATCACGTTGCAATTTGGCAACATCTTGCAACGGTTACTGGCGCCAACTTCGGTTTACCCGAGAGCGCTTATGCCTTGGCCAGTTTGGTCCGGATAGGCGCCAGCGCCTTCTTTATAGCCATTTTGGTCCGGCGAGCCCTGCAAACCAAGGCCACAAGCGAGCCAAAGACACAGCCACCCTCGGACGATTTTCTCTTTGAGAGCAGTAAGAGCTACCCTTAGCCCTCCTAAAGGCCACACTTCTCTCTGGTTTTTAAGAAGCAGTAACCCTCCTGTCACGGAAATACCGTGGCCGTCTTAGTCCAGAGGAGGTCGGGTTAACGCATGCGTCACTATGAATTAATGGTCATTCTTGATCCAGAACTTGAAGAACGCACAGTCACACCAAGCCTTGAGACATATCTCAAAATCATTAAAGATAGCGGAGGCCGCGTCGACAAGCTCGACGTTTGGGGCAGACGCCGTATGTCTTTTGAGATTCTTAAAAAAGGTGAAGGTATTTACGCAGTTGTAGATATGCACTGCGAGCCAGCTGCCATCAAAGAGTTAGATCGTCAACTCAATTTGAATGAATCAGTACTGCGCACAAAAGTCATACGGCCAGAGTAATCTGACGAATACTTTTAATTAAGCACGGACCCCAGAGTAGATAAAGTGAGGAAATAAAATGGCAGCAGGAGATACCACAATCACCATGATCGGCAATCTTGTCGATGATCCAGAGCTACGTTTCACACCATCAGGTGCGGCTGTAGCAAAATTTCGTGTTGCCTCAACACCTCGTTATTTAGATAAGCAGACCAATGAATGGAAAGATGGCGAGAGCCTCTTCCTGCAATGTCAGATCTGGCGCCAAGCAGCAGAAAATGTGGCGGAGACACTGACAAAAGGAATGCGCGTCATTCTTTCGGGCCGCTTAAAACAGCGTTCTTATGAAACAAAAGAAGGCGAAAAACGCACCGTCTTTGAAGTTGAAGTTGATGAAGTTGGTCCATCACTACGTAACGCCACAGCTAAGGTTACTAAGATCCAACGCCAAGGCGCAAATACTGGCGGATTCTCAGCACCTGCTGTTGGTTCATTGAACGACGATCCTTGGGCGGCAGCTTCATCTTCACCAGCCGGTGGCGGATGGGCAACCACCACCAACGATGAACCTCCGTTCTAAATAAAACCTATCCATCCATTCCTTACAAAGTAAGGGCACCCGAAAAGGAGCACCACAATGGGAGCAAGAAATAATAAAACTCTGCGCGAACCGAAGAATAAGGGCGCAAAAGCTGCGGCCCTTAATAAGAAATTCAAGAAGAAGCCATGTAGCTTCTGTCAGAATAAAGTTTCATATATCGATTACAAAGATATTGCTACTTTGCGCAAGTACATCTCTGATCGCGGCAAAATCCGCGCGCGCCGAGTAACAGGTGCTTGCACCCAACACCAACGCTCAATCGCAACGGCTGTGAAGAACAGCCGCGAAGTTGCATTGTTGCCTTACACATCGTCTGCCCGATAAGGAGAAGTGAAAACATGAAACTCATCCTTACCCGTGAAGTTGCCGGCTTAGGTTTAGCAGGAGATGTGGTAACCGTTAAAGATGGTTTTGCACGCAATTTCTTACTGCCGGCAGGCGGCGCAATCCCTTGGTCTCTCGGTGGCGAAAAGCAGATTCAGAGCATCCGTCGCGCGCGTTCTGCTCGAGAAATTCGCGACATTGACCATGCAAAAGAAATCAAAGCAACAATGGAAGCTGCAACTATTACCGTAAAGGTAAAAGTTGGGGCCGCTGGTCGTCTTTTTGGTTCAGTCACAGATAAAGATGTGGCAGCTGCAATTAAGTCAGCAGTTGGAATCGATATCGATCGCCGCAACATCAAGACCGCTGGACATATTAAAACAACCGGGAACCACGCTGTGAAGGTTTCACTCGGTCACAGCGTTATTGCGACGGTGAGCGTTACAGTTACACCTGCATAAGTAGCACGTTAAGTACTTAGGCTTGTTAAATGCTTAGGGGCCCGTCACTTCCGTGGCGAGCCTAGCTCTTCTGTAAATCTCAATAAATGAGAAGTTGAAAAAAAGTTTCATCCACAGTATCGCGTAGCGCTGTAAACGCTCTGACCTGCTATTTCATCGCAAATTTGATGCGCTCCTCAGAGTTACCCACACGCTATCCACTGCTATTTACAGAAGAAAACTGGCTTATCCACAGAGTTACCCACAACTTGATACACATCCAGAACTCACTCCGCTCGCTTCAAAATGGCAACACACATACTCTTGAAGCAGAAGAAGTCAGTACTAGGTGGGAGGTTTATCGCGTGAGCATCGCAGAATTTCCTAAAAACCGTCAAAGCGAGAACCGAAATATCAACTCTGTTGGCGTCGAATTTGAGCGCACGCCGCCCCAAGATTTAATCGCAGAACAATCGGTTCTTGGTGGAATGTTATTAAGCAAAGATGCAATCGCTGACTGTGTTGAAATTCTAAAAGAGCGCGATTTCTATCGTCCTGCGCACGAACTTATTTACGATGTGATCCTTGATCTCTACGGACGGGGCGAACCAGCGGATGCGGTTACCGTTTCAGCCGAACTTTCAAAGCGAGGATTTGCTGCGCGCGCCGGCGGCGCACCATATTTACATACTTTAATTTCATCTGTGCCAACTGCAGCTAATGCCGGTTACTACGCAAAAATTGTGCGCGAACATGCCATCATGCGTCGCTTAGTAGAGGCTGGAACAAAGATTGTACAACTCGGTTACAGCACCGAAGGCGAAGTCGATGACGCAGTTGATCAAGCACAAGCCGAAGTTTATGCAGTGACTGAACGGCGTGCATCGGAAGATTACGTACAGTTAAGCACTTTGCTTCCGCAAGCACTTGATGAGATTGAAGCTATTTCAAAAGGCATCGGGGTGGAAGGCATTATGACAGGGTTTAAAGATTTAGATTTACTCACACATGGTTTGCACCCCGGCAACTTAATTATTCTTGCTGCGCGTCCTGCAGTTGGTAAATCAACCCTTGGTTTAGATATTGCGCGACATGCCTCGATTCACGATGGGAAAACATCAGTCATCTTCTCGCTTGAAATGTCGAAGTCTGAAATCACAATGCGCATGTTGTCAGCGGAAGCCCGCGTAGGTCTAAACAATATTCGTTCTGGTTCACTCAGTGATGATGAGTGGTCACGTCTGGCGCGACGCATGGGTGAAATTTCAGAGGCACCACTCTTTATTGATGATTCACCAAACTTATCGATGATGGAGATTCGTGCCAAAGCGCGCCGGTTGAAGCAGCGCCATAACCTTAAACTTGTTGTTATTGACTACTTACAATTGATGTCCTCGGGTAAACGCGTTGAAAATCGCCAGCAAGAAGTCTCTGAATTCTCGCGCCAGTTGAAGTTAATGGCGAAAGAGTTAGATGTCCCAGTCATTGCAATCTCCCAGCTCAACCGTTCGCCCGAACAACGTTCGGATAAAAAACCGATGCTCTCAGATTTGCGTGAATCTGGCTCGATCGAACAAGATGCCGACTTGGTTATTTTATTACATAGAGATGAGATATATGACAGCCAGAATCGCGCGGGTGAGGCTGATTTAATTGTTGCTAAACACCGTAACGGACCAACTCGAACAATTACCGTTGCGGCCCAACTTCATTATGCGCGCTTCTTTGATATGCCACAAAGTCGTAGCGGAAAAGATTTCACAACACAACGCGAAGCCTCGGAGTAGTTACTTACTTTTACTTCGCGCTTTGTCGGCTAATAAAATTCCCACAATAACAGTACCTCCCCCGAGTAATTGCAGAGCCGTTAACCGCTCGGATAACCAGAGCCACGCAAAAAGGCCTGCCATTACTGGCTCTAACATTCCAATAACACTAGTTGTTGACGCTGACAACTTCTTTAAGCCAGCGATTATGCAAAGGTAAGGAAAGATTGTTCCCATTATTATTACCCACGAGAGTAAAACCCAACCTTCTACCGTGTAGTTAGCAAAAATACCTTGCAAATTAATTTGTTTAGTAAAAATCTCAAAAGGAAAGTTCCATAAAAAAGGCGACCAACCTATTGATGCAGTACCGAAACCCCAAACAACGAGTGACTGCGTTGAACGGGCTTTACCAAGTTTTTCACCTTGCAGATAGTAGTAAGCCAGAGCGAAAGCAGCTAAAAGCGCTGCGACCGCGCCGAAAGTATCGAGAGTTTGCCCCTGCCAGACTTGAGCGACGAAAAGTAGGCCAGTAAAAGCCAGCGCAACCGCAATCCACATCTGGCGCGGGACGAAACTCTTTCTAACAAAGCGCAACCATAAAACAATCCAGATAGGTGCGGTAAATTCGATAAGCAGGGCAATGCTTACATGCATACGGGAGATGGCAATGAAGTATCCAACTTGAACCGCTGCAATCCCGATTAGCCCATAGAGCGCTAATTGTGGAAGTTCTTTACGTGTTGCTTTGAGTGATTGGCGATCACGGAAAAAAACAATGGTTGCGAGAATTATAAAAGCACCAATGCAACGTATCTGAGTTAGGTGCCAAGGCGATATCCCACCTGCCAGGAGTAACTTGGAGATAATCCCATTAAAAGCAAAAAGAATCGCCCCTAGCAGAAGAATTAACTCACTTTTATAGCGCATCAGCATTGCGTAAGAGTAACTGATTAAAAGGAAGTTTCAGGAATTCCCATGATTGAACCATCTGTGGATTCAACAATCTTTCGATCTGCCGTCACATGAGGCAAGATGTTCAAAATAAAGAACTTTGCGCCGGCAATCTTGCCTCTATAAAAATCAACATCTTTAACGCTGGCGTTCGGCATTTTTTCAATTGCAATCTCAGCTTGACGAAGCAACAACCATGAAACCATTATGTCGCCAACTGCCATTAAACATCGCGAAGTATTTAACCCAACGATATAAATCTTCTCGGCATCTTTTTCTGACTCAATTGCATGTGCGACCAGAGTTGCCACAATTGTATTTAGGTCACCAAGGGCGGTAAACAGAGCTGCTTTTTCATTTACTAACTCGCCACCAGTCTCAGTGAAATCTTTTATTTCTTTAACGAGCAGAGTAATTGTGCGACCACCATCTTTTACAATTTTACGGAAGAAAAAATCAAGACCTTGAATTGCAGTTGTGCCTTCATACAAGGTATCGATTTTTGCATCGCGCACATATTGTTCTAACGGCACATCTTGAGTGAAACCAGCGCCACCAAAAGTTTGAAGTGATTCTGTTCCAAGAAGAGTCCATGACTTTTCACTGCCGTAACCTTTAACCACTGGGAGCAATAACTGATTGAGCGCAATTAAATCCCTTACGCGATCACGGTCGCCTGACTCTCCTAGCGGTGCCAAGTCTATATCATCTTGAATTGAGGCGGTGTAGAGCAATAGCGCGCGCATGCCTTCTGAATATGACTTTTGAACCATGAGAGAGCGGCGCACATCTGGATGATGGATAATCGTTACGCGAGGACTAGTTTTATTGTTTCTAACTTTCATGTCGCCGCCTTGCACGCGAGTTTTGGCATATGCCAAAGCTTGTTGGTAGCCAGCGGAAAGTGTTGCAATCGCTTTAGTTCCAACCATCAAGCGTGCGAATTCAATAACTTTAAACATTTGTGCGATACCTTCATGAACATCGCCAAGCAAGTAACCAACGGCGGGTTCATGTTCACCAAGATTTATTTCACAGGTAGATGAAACGTTGAGACCCATTTTCTTTTCAACATTTGTTACATATACGCCATTACGCTTTCCGAGTTCGCCAGTTTCAAAATCCACCATAAATTTTGGAATTAAGAATAAACTTAAACCTTTTGTTCCAGGAGCGCCTCCTTCGCGGCGTGCCAAAACAAAATGAATGATGTTTGGATATAAGTCGCAATCTCCGGAAGTAATGAAACGTTTTGTTCCGGTTATGTGCCATGTTCCATCTGCCTGTTCCACAGCACGACTCCGAGCCGCACCAACATCTGAACCTGCATCCGGTTCAGTTAATTGCATTGTTGCGCCCCAGTCGTTATCAACCATGTGCTTTGCAAGTTTTTTCTGTTGATCGTTACCAAGTGTGTATGCAATGTGTGCGAAAGAGGCACCAGATGCGTAAATATGAATTGCAGGGTTTGCACCTAAAACCATTTCAGCAATCGCCCAGCGGAGCGAAGCTGGAATTTTTGTTCCACCAATTTCAACTGGAGCGTCAATCCGCCACCATTCGTTATCGATATAAGAGCGGTAAGACTTTTTAAAACTTGCCGGAACGGTTACATCGCCAGTTTCTTTGTTAAAGGTAGTTCCAAGACGGTCACCTTCGACAAAAGATGCCGCTAAATCATTTTCGGCCAACCGCTTGATCTCCTCTAACATGGACATGGCGGTCTCGCGATCGATTTCACTAAAGAGAGAGGTACCCAGAATTTTCTCGCACCCCAGTAAGTCAAAGAGGCAGAATTCGATATCGCGTAGGTTGGCTATGTAATGGCCCATAGGTAAATAATGCTACTCATCAGTAACTTATGCAAGCGTGACCCCCTAAGAGGTAGGCTTCCTACTCGTGTTACTAAGTGATGGCGATATTCGCAAGGAAATCGAGAGCAACCGCGTGGTCATCGAACCATACGACGAGGCGATGATCCAGCCATCGAGCATTGATGTGCGGTTAGATAGATTCTTTCGCGTCTTTGAAAATCATAAATACTCCGTAATCGACCCATCAATTGAACAATCCGAGCTAACTCGTGAAGTCGTTGCCGAAGGCGCGGAACCATTTATTTTGCACCCGGGCGAATTCGTTTTGGCGAGCACCTATGAAGTTATTACTTTGCCAGATGATATTGCAGGTCGCCTTGAGGGAAAGTCATCCCTTGGTCGCCTTGGTCTGCTCACACACTCCACCGCTGGATTTATCGATCCAGGTTTCAGCGGCCACATCACGTTAGAACTCTCCAATGTGGCGAATTTACCGGTCAAGCTTTTCCCAGGGATGAAAATTGGTCAGCTCTGTCTAATCAAACTCTCATCACCCGCCGAACACTCTTACGGCAGCGCAAAGTATGGCTCTCGCTATCAAGGACAGCGTGGACCCACTGCAAGCCGTTCTTTTATAAACTTCCACCAAAGTAAAATTAAATAACGGGAATTTCCCCGCGGAT
>JBCKHN010000004.1:0-63788 GCA_038905815.1 Candidatus Planktophila sp.
TTTTCGCGGCTAAATGGCTCAGTAGCCCCGCTTCGCTTGATGATGTTAAGGAGAGCAACTTCTTGAGTTGAAAACCGTTGGCCACATTGGGGGCATTCGCGGCGGCGGCGGATCTGTGTGCCATCTTCGACAGGGCGCGAGTCCACGACGCGAGAATCATCATGTCGGCAGAATGGGCAAATCATTTCGGCGTGTCCCCCTTTCAATACTTGAAATTTTAAAAATTCGGTGTATAGAGCTTTTCCTCTAAAAACTCCCAAGTAGGGGTTCTAACCACTACTTATGGAAGTATATCGCCTTTTGACCACTATATATAGTAGGAACCGTAAAGTATTTCTTGAGAGTTCAGAGAAGATAAATGAGCGAATTTCATCTCCGTGTCGGTCGCTCTTTGGGCTATCTGACTGGCACCCGCAACTTCTGGCCAGCTTGAAGATCAAAGCTCTCAAGTGAATTTACCGAGACAATCTCATCAACTAGCGAGCGAAGATCCGCGCCATCGGTGAGAGCGCCTGCAATCGACCAGAGCGTCTCCCCTGGCGCTACCGTCACCGTGAGGAATGTTGAGGTCTCCTTGGCGCGCGAGAGGTCCGTGCCGGCACCTGCCTTAAAAGCGAAGGCGGCAACCAGAACGACGGTAAGCGAGGCCAGCACGAGCGAGCGCGCAAGTCGACCACGGCGATTTAAGTGAAGGCCGGACGGATTGGTCGAATGGGTAAAAAACCCTTGATTTACACTGCTAATTGCGGTTGCGCTCATGGTGATCTCTTCTGCGCTAGGACCTTGGGGAAGGTTTCGAACACTTGTTCGATATGACAATTAAAGCCCAGTCCACTGACAAGGTCAAGTATTTTCGAACAGATGTTTGAATTAATCTCACTTTTGCCATACTCTTTAGCCATGGCTAAGAAACTCCCTCCTGTTAGCGAACTGCCCGATGGCCCGGCCGATTCCCTTGGCTTGACCGCGCGCCAACTCAAGATTTTGACTGCCATTAAAAGCGCGATGGAGCGCAACGGTTATCCGCCTTCCATGCGCGAAATTGGCTTACTTGCCGGTCTGAGTAGTTCGGCTAGCGTTCTATATCAACTCAAAGCGCTAGAGGCGAAAGGTTTCATCCGACGCGACCCAAGCCGAGGACGCGCTATGGAAGTTTTGATGCCGGATGAAAAAACAGTTGAGAGCTCAACTCCAGTTGATAAAGTTCAATACATTCCTTTGCTGGGTCGTATCGCAGCTGGTGGGCCAATCACCGCTGAACAAGAGATCGAAGAAACTTTTCCACTGCCGCGCTCCATTGTTGGGACTGGTGATTTGTTCATGCTCAAAGTCGTGGGCGGTTCCATGGTTAATGCCGCGATTTGCGATGGAGATTACGTTGTTATACGCACCCAGAGAGATTGCAATAATGGCGAAATCGTGGCAGCGTTAATTGATGGGGAAGCAACCGTTAAATATTTCTCACGCAAAGATGGCCATATTTGGTTATTACCAGCTAGCGATGGATTCGCACCAATCAATGGCGACAACTGCGAAATCCTGGGCAAAGTCACTGCAGTAATACGGAGCATTCGTTAATTATTACAACCGCATAAATCGCACAGTTACGGACTGGTCACCGTAATGCGGGCTACCGGTTTCATAGACATGGATCTTTTGGAAGATTGGTTTCGAAATCTCGCCTTCCCTTTCAAGAGATTGTAATTCGCTCTCGAAAGCTTTAGCGGCAAAGTGCTCCGCATTTACTCCAATTAAAAACCAACCACCTTCGCGAGCCAAGGGCAACAAGTTACTAATAGCTTCGGGCCCAAGGTGGCCATGAGTAAATGTGCCTGAACTAATGATCCCATCATATGGACCGTATGCATTTGAAATTTTTTGCGTTAAATCCGCTTCAATAAAATAACGATAAACAGATGCGCCAGTATTTCGTTTTTTCGCGCGCGCTTCATTTAACATTTCAGGTGAAATATCGAAACCATCTATTTCTACTTGATCTCGCACGGAAGTTAGATACAAACCAACCAAACCTGTACCGCAACCTACATCTGCAATTAAATTACCCATCTCTGTCGGCATAATTTCATCAAATAACTCAGCAATAGCGCGCGGGTATCGATACTTCTTAGCGTCAACAAAGGCTTCTTCATATGTTGTGGCCCATTGTGCGTAGAGAACTTTGTTCTCGCCTGGAGTCGTCACCGAATAGGCATCGTCTAAATTTATCTCTGGCTTGCTTTCATCTCCGCCCATAGTAATAAAGGGTAATAATTTATCGAGAGATTGAGAAGAGGTTGCCCGAACAAAGAGCCGCCGGTGGGTAGAAGAGCGTATGTTTTATGTGTTGTGGCTCTGTAACGGCACCGGCGATATTTTCAGGATACTCCCTATTTTGCAGAAAAGCGCGTGATTTACTAGACATATTTCCCTGCGCTTCGTATTACTTTTTGGGGCAATCGGTAGTATATTTATGGGAAGCAAGGGGGTTTCATGCATATTATTTTCCATAATCGCCAAGCAATTCTCGCTGATGACTTCAAGGATGTTGCGACCGAAAAATTGCACTCCATCGATCGCTTTAGCGTAAAAATTGATCGGATAGAAGTTGAAACAATATCGGAACCAAATCCAAGCCGCGGAAAATTAGCGCATCGAGTTGCAATTAGGTCATCAGGTTCAGGGCCTTTTATTCACGCAGATGAATATGGGCGAACGTATCTAACGGCCTTCGATAAAGCGCTCAAAAGCATTGTCGGTCAAATCCGCAACATTCATGAGAAGAGAAGGGATTACGATCGCGAAAGTTTGCGTGATTTAAAAATAGTAAACGAGTAAGAGTTGTCCGATCGAAGTGTCAACGGTGTAGCACAACACTCCTGCGCGACTGGCGATTGGAGGCCAAAATTGTCAGGCGGATGCCTTACTTTTTCGTTACTTCTCGATATTACGGCCTGCCCCACGCTCGCAATAGCAGAATTTGTTATCAAATTATTATCCGGATCTTCACTAGCGCTCTATTGACTCATTTCAATTACACACTGCATACTTCAGTTGACGGATTCTGGCATCGTTTACATATCCCCCTAGCCTACAACGATGTTGCGGAACTCAAAACCGTTGAACTACCTATTAGAAAGTTGAAAAATGCGAATGATCACAATATTGCAAGCTTCAACAAGAGGTAGCCGCGCATTGAAGGCAGCAACGACTTTTGCTCTCGCAGCAAGTCTTGTAATTATTGCTGCTCCATCCGCTTCAGCTACAACTTTAGGAAAAGCCTGCCCAGAAGTAGGTGTAACAAGTAAAATCGGCAAGATAGAAGTAATTTGCAATCAAGTCGGTGGACAGCTGATTCTCACTGAGAAAAAAGTCACCAAAGTATCTATCACTGCAAATGCAATTATTGGCGGAAAAAATGCACAACAGGCAAATTTCATCATAAACTTCATTATCCCAAACTTTGAATTGCAACAAGCACTCAGAGGCAAGAATGTTGAAATCAACTTCATCTCATGTAGCGGATCTTGCGATGATAACGCCTTTAAGTCAGCACTAGCGCTCGATCTTCTAGCGAAGAGAGGTGCAGACATTTTTACACTTGATGGATTCTGGATCGCTGAATTTGCAGAGGCCGGTTACATCCAGCCCTTAGACAAAATCCTTCTTGCAAGGTTAGTAAATTCTTGGGAAGGCTGGAAGCAGATTCCTACAAACGTACAAGGGGTTATGAAGTACAACGACAAGGTGTATGGAATTCCACTGGGTACTGATGGTCGAATCATCTACTTCAATAAGAAGCTCTTTGCAGAAGCTGGTCTGCCTACAGATTGGCAGCCAAAAAGCTGGGCTGACATTATTGATACAGGTAAAAAATTAAAGGCCGCACATCCAGCTATCAATCCATTTCAACTTAATGGTGGAGATGGCATGGGCGAAGCAACCGCTATGCAAGGAGTTCTTAACCTTCTTGGTGGTGCTGGCTCATTAATCTACGACGCAAAGACAAAGAAGTGGGAAGGCAATACAAAGGCTGTCCGCGCAGCTCTTGGTTTCTATAACACTGTCTACAATGTAGAAAAAATTGGTAATCCATCATGGCAACTACTCGCTGGAGAGGCTGGTCGTGGCCTATCATTTAAATCATTCGGTAACGGCACAACAGCGATGATTATTGAAGGCGATTTTTTCTGGCGCGCCGTCATCCACCCAAAGAGCGCAAATGCGCCAATGGCAGACCGCAATACAATTGTCGGCTTTGCAAAGATTCCATCACAGACTCCAGGTTCGGGAGTTAATGGCCAGAGCTTTATGTCAATGTCTGGTGGTGGCGGGTATGCACTAAATCAATACTCAAAGAACAAGGCACTGGTCTGGAAGCTCTTGACATTCATGAACTCTCGTGAGGCTGTGATGGCAAATATGGCTATCGGTGGAGCAGTTCGCATTACTCAGCGTGCTGATGTAAATGCTATGACCCTAAAGACGGATCCTGCCTTGAAGTTCGTATTTGAGAATGCAATTCCAAATACACACTTCCGACCAGCAATGGCTGATTACAGTGCTGTTTCTACCCTTCTTCAGAAGGCAACGGCAGCTGTCATCCAGGGAACAACCCCTGCTAAAGCTGCCGCAGATTACGAAACAGCACTCAAGGCACTTGTTGGCGCAGATAAAGTTACAAGTAATTAAGTAACTTTAATTGTCAACAACAATAAATAAGGGTTCCCGGGCTGCAAAGCTCGGGAACTCTATTCTTGGTAGAGGGGCAGTAACAGCATTTCTTTCGCCATCGGTAATCTTTATAACTATTTTTCTATTTATTCCTGCCGGGTGGACTATCTACTTAGGTCTTACAAATTACAAACTTACCGGCTTTGACGCAGCAAACACGAAATTTGTCGCACTAGATAATTTCTTGAAGGTATTTCAAGATCCGCAATTTATAAATTCGCTCAAATTAAGTATTATTTATGTAATCGGTTCTGCCATTCTTGGACAGACTGTCCTTGGATTCTTACTCGCTTGGATTCTATCTACATTCTCTGCGCGAGCACGTAATTTGGTTGAATTAATCGTGATTTTTGCTTGGATTGTGCCAGGTTCAGTAGTCGCATTTCTTTGGGTTGCAATTCTAAATGCTGACGAAGGGACTCTGAATCGCCTTACGGGCTCAAAAATTGAATGGCTACTTAGGTATCCGATGCTCTCTATTATTGTTTTTAACATTTGGCGCGGAACCGCTTTTTCGATGCTTCTTTTTAGCGCGGCCATTACCGCAATTCCAAAATCGCATCTTGAAGTAGCGCGAGTGGCGGGTGCGACTCGAATGCAACAGCTTCGCCAAGTAATCCTTCCTTCGGCACGTCCATATATCTACACGAATATACTACTCATAACCTTATGGACTTTTAATGATTTTGGCCCATATCTGCTTACAGGTGGCGGTCCCGGCGGCCAGACCGAAGTCCTACCAATTTTTGTCTACAACACCGCCTTAAGATTCTTGGATTTTGGTTATGGCTCAGCAATTGCAACAGTTATGCTTTTGATAAACCTTTTTATCTCACTTATTATCATAAAGAGATCAAAGAGAAATAGATGAGCACAAATATCTTTTCGAGAAAGCGACAAATAATTGAGGAACGTTCATTGAGTGAACGCTCATTCTCATTTATCTTTATACTTTTAGTAGTTCTTTTTTTCGGAGTTCCTCTTTTATGGCTTGTGCTTGCTCCATTCGATGCAATTACTACCTATTCAATTAAATGGCCGGATTGGACCTTGTCAAATTTTTCTAAAATTAATGAAAATCCTTACGCGCTGAGATCTTTAGTCAATTCGGCGGTATTTAGCGCTGGAACTGGGTTCTTAGTGATCTTGGTAGGAGCTCCCGCTTCCTATGTCCTTAGCCGTGTGAAATTTGCAGGCCGCGATGTATTTCTTTATGTGCTTCTTCTTTTCTCTTCAATTGTCACAGGCACAGCCGCCATGGTCCCGCTTTTTCTTTTGGCATTGAAATTAAATCTTCTAGATACTCATCACGGGGTGATTCTAGTTTTAACAGGTGGATTGATTCCAGCCTCAATTTTCATATTGAAGGATTTCACAGATTCAATTCCAAAGAGTTATGAAGAATCGGCGCAAATCTTTGGGGCAAGTTCATGGCGAATCCTGCGTGATATTGTTACGCCAATTATTCGTCCTGGGCTGGCAGTGATTTTTGTATGGACCTTTGTACAAGCTTGGGGTAACTTCCTTACACCTTTAATCATGATTCGAGATGTCAATAAAAGTCCAGCTGCAAATATGATGTACGCCTTTTACACGGAAGGTGGTACGGCAATTTTACCTCTGGTGGCCACGTTCTCACTATTGTATACAGCTCCAGTTCTTTTGATGTATCTCTACGTTAACAAAAAATATGGGTTCCGATTTCATGGGGGGATTAAAGGCTGATGAGCATTGTAAAAATCGATAAGATTACGAAAGTATTTCCAGGTGGCGTACGCGCTCTCGATGAACTGAGCTTGACTATCAACGATGGTGAATTTTTCGCACTGCTTGGACCATCAGGTTGTGGCAAAACCACACTTCTACGTACTCTCGGTGGGCTTGAATCACCCACCAGTGGCGTCATTGAGATAGACGGCAAAGACGTCACTTGGCTTAAACCAGGCGCCCGAAATATTGCAATGGTCTTTCAAGATTACGCCCTCTATCCACATATGAACGTCTTAGAAAACATTTCCTACCCACTCCGAGTGCGCAAATTTTCGAAAGAAGAGATCAATCGACGCGTTTCACAAGCAACTAAGGCGCTCTCAATAGAGAATCTGCTAGAGCGCAAACCCAGCCAAATATCTGGTGGTCAGCAACAGCGAGTAGCTGTAGCTCGAGCTATGGCCTGTACACCTAACCTTTATCTCTTTGATGAACCATTGTCGAATCTCGATGCCCGCCTTCGGCTAGAGGCGCGAACATTTCTTAAGCAACTACAGCGCGAACTTGGCGTGACAACAATTCTCGTTACGCACGATCAAAGCGAAGCTCTTGCTCTAGCAGACCGTATGGCAGTGATGGATAAGGGAAGAATTATGCAGGTAGGCAGCCCTGCTGAGTTCTTCCATAAACCAGCAAATTATTTTGTCGCATCTTTTATTGGTTCTACTCCGATGAATCTTATTGATGGAGTTATTGAAAGTGACAAAGTTCTGATTGGGAAAAGGACCTTTAACATTCCTGGAAAAATTAAAAATAAGGTTAGCGATGGACAAAAAGTTGTCTATGGCGTTCGCCCTGAATATGTTCGGGTTTCAAAAGAAGATGGCCATGGCAGCGCCTCAGGCAAAGTTAAAGTTATGGAGAATTTGGGAACTCACTACCTTGTAACAATTGATTGTGATGGCACCAACTTTCGCGGTACCGCAGCCGATGGTTCGGAGCCTGAATTAAATTCACAGATAAATTTACGCGCGGAAGAGGGCCGTGTACTTATTTATGATAAGCAGAGTGGGGACCTGATAGAATAGTGGCTAAAAGCAACTTTTCTACTGTGAGCTGACCATGGCAAATATCGAAGTTACGAAAACATATACCCGTGCCGACCGCATAGAATCGGTGTATCAATATATTCCGTTTGAAGTTCCGCCGCGAACTCAAGGTATTACTATTGAGATGCGCCATCAGAGTTTTTCATCTGTTATAGATTTAGGTCTTTTTGACCCAATTGGATTTCGCGGAGCATCTGGAAGTGAAAGAAATATCGTTATGATTACGGAGAATAAAGCGACACCTGGTTATCTCCCCGGAGAGATTAAGCCCGGGACCTGGTTTATTTTTATAGGCCTTCACCAAGTCGGAAAAGAAGGAGTTTCAGTAGAAGTTAAGGTTACTTTAGGTAAACCAATTTTCCCCCTTGAAAAAGTGCCACCTGCCAAGCCGATCCGACCTCCCCGTCGCATCTTGAAATCTTCCAAAGGATTTAGATGGTTTGCTGCGGATTTCCATACCCATTCAGTTCACTCAGACGGTGCTCTCACTATTGATGAACTTGCGGCCCTTGGAACAACTCGCGGACTTGAGATTCTTGCAATTACAGATCACAACACGACTAGCCACCATTCATTTCTAGCGGAAAGTTCAAAATTTGCTGGCATAAACCTGCTGGCAGGGCAAGAGGTGACCACTGACAGCGGTCATGCAAATTCATTTGGTAAGCATGAGTGGATTGATTTCCGTGAAGCCACTCATGCATGGTTAGAGAAAACTAAGAATCGCGGTGGGTTGCTTTCAATAAATCATCCACTTTCAGCGCCTTGCCATTGGCGTCGAGATACTCCAGCAGGCATACACATGACAGAGCTTTGGCATTCTTCTTGGGATAGAAAATCTGATGACCTGTTTCGATGGTGGGAATCTAATGGTGGTGCGATTCCTATTGGCGGAAGCGATTTTCACCGACTTCAATCTGAATGCCTTCCAGGAGATCCAACAACGTGGGTTCAGATAGATACCGAAGATAACGAAGTAACTCAAGAGCAGATACTCTCTGCGTTGTCGTCTGGCCGAGTTGCAATTTCTGCAAATCCATCCGCACCTGTTGTCTATCCATTTGAAGATAGGATTATCGTTGATGACGGCGCAGGATGCACCCTGACCACGCCTTCCGGGGCAAAATATGTAATCGGAAGAGACTCAGAGAACTTTGCTGGTGAGAAAGGACTCTACACGCTCGCTGATGGTGAGCGCACATACCAAGCGCTGGGATATATAGGAGCTAAATAGCAGGCTATTTAGCTATTTCTCCACCAAGAGCGATTGATTCTTGCTCCGCAACTTTTTTGACAATCATTTGAGAGATATTGAGATCTTCGCGACCCGCAGCGATTGGATCTGTCTGCTGCTTACCTGAAACCGTGAGGGAGTGGAAAGCTACAAGTTCGTTTTCAAAAGATGAAACATAAGAATGGCGAGTACTTTCTTCACGATCTAATCCGATACGTTTTGTTGCGGTGTATGTTGTTGGGACACGCAAGATGTAAGGACTTGCAAAAATGATGTGGTGTCCTTCACTTTCATTAACCCAACGAACTTCTTCTTGATAAGCCGGGTATTGATCAAGATAGAACCAACGAATAGTAATGCGGACTCCATCCTCTGTGCGACCATGAATAATGATGGATTCACTGTGATCTGGTGCTGGCCAACGATCAACAAAATCAATTTTGGTGATGTGAACATTAAAAGAGCGAAGAACGGAGAATTCATGAATCAGACTTCCCATGACGATATCCGTGTAGAGATCGCCGAAAGCATTTGCTCCAGCTTCGCCTAGGGCATGAATTTGAATGGCGCGCTTGGCTGCACTAAATATTGGAAGCAGTGAAGTCGGCGGCCCGGGCAGATCAACCGAGAGTTCAGTTGTGGCAAACTGACTATCACCACTTGGATGCAATACTAAAACATCAACCGTGCGCGGGCGACCTGAAATGTTTTCAGCAGCAGCAATTACCGCAGGATCGAAAGTTTTCATATAACCAATCATGAGATGACGACCAGATTTCTTAAGGGCGATTTCGATTCGGTTTATTTCATCTTGGGTATAAGCGAGCGGTTTTTCGCAGAAAACATGAAGTCCAGCACTAAGCGCTTCCACAACATAATCAGCATGTGAGCCTGAATTAAGGATCGCGACGGCATCAATGTTGCCGGCCGAAATTAACTTATGAGCTGAGTCGAATCTATTTGCAATTCCAAATCGATCAGCCAAGACATTGACTGCAGCGAGATTTAAGTCGGCTAAAGAGAGAACGGAGTAGAGATCGGTTCGTCGAGTCAAAATTGGAAGATGAACAGAGGATGCAACCGCCCCAGCACCAATTATCCCAATTCGAATTGGCCTGCTGCCCATGTTTTTCTCCGATGCATCGGGTTATTAAAAGACCCCTCACAAGGGGTGTTTTTCAATGCTCTAATGGTAGGTTATCGAATACATATTGTGAAGCAACTTCGCCACCACTTCTAAATCGGAGCGCCATGCCACGGAGTCCTGTAACTCACTCGAATATTCGAGATGTTGCGCAAGCCGCCGGGGTTTCTACCGCCACTGTGAGTCGTGTTCTGGGCGGGGTGGGCTACGTTTCTGAGAAGTCACGTAAATCTGTTGAGAAAGCAATGCAGCGCCTTAATTATACGCCTTCGCAGGTGGCGAGATCACTTCGCAAACAGAGATCTCCAATAATTGGCTTAATCGTCACTGATATAAAAAATCCTTATTATCCAGAACTTGTGGGAGGTATTGAAGATCAGCTAAGAAAACGTGCGTACTCCTTAATTCTTTGTAACACACAAGATGATTCAGAGCGTGAAGAGAACTATTTAAATTTTCTCTTAAGCCAACGGGTCGCCGGAATAATTATTTGTTCAACCGGACTTGTACGACGTCACCTTAATAAACTTAATGCATTTGGTAAGAATATTGTATTGGTGGACGTTAATACCAATGAAACGAATTTTCCAGTTATAAGAAGTGATGGCCATGAGGGGGGAGTACTCGTTGGAAAACATTTGGTTGAATGCAATTATGAAGAAATTGTCTATCTAGGTTTTGATCTTGAAAAAGGTGATGGTTCCCCCAGATATAGCGGATTAATAGTTGGGTGTGCCGGCATACCTACCCACTATTTCTCTGTTGGAAATGACTTTTCATCGATGTCGAAAGTTATAGATGAAATTGTCTCAAAAGTTAATACTCCATTTGCCGTTTTTGCTCATAACGACATTAGTGCTATTGCAGCCATGCACGCATTAAAATCCCGTGGTCTAAGAATTCCAGAAGATGTGGGGATTGTTGGATATGATGATATTTCTATCGCATCACTTGTTAGCCCTGAACTTACAACCATTAAGCATTTTCACGAGCAGCTAGGTGCCTTAGCTGTAGAGACTCTTGAAAAATTGATATCCAACAATGGAACTGCAATCAGCCAGAAGATTTCCCCGAAATTAGTCATAAGAAGTTCAACGGCTACCCTTAAGAAAAAGAAATAGGAAGAGCTAGAGAGCGCGATGATAATTAAATCCCAAGCACCTTCAATCGAAGAAATCCAATGGGTGAAAAACGAGGTTGCTTTAATTCATGAGCGAAATCGTCAGCGTGGCTTTGCAACCTGGTGTAATCATGAATTTGACTTTACCTGCCCTTCGTCAGTTACCTATCCTTTTCAGTGGCTCTGGGACTCATGCTTTCATGCAATCGCCCTTAGCCATGTAGATATAAAAAAGGGGGAAGCCGAACTCGTAAGTCTCTTAAAAAATCAACATAGTGATGGTTTTGTCTCGCACGTCACATTTTGGCAGCGCGACGCATTTGAAGAAATGGTGTCCACCTACGCCATTGCATTTAGGTCAAAATATTTATCTGATGAAATGCAACCACCGCTACTTGCAGAAGCAGTTGCAGCCGTCGCAGATCGTGGTCGAGGTGCAGACTTTACCCGCGAGATTCTTCCTGGAGTGCGCCGCTTCTATGAGTGGCTCCACATGACTCGTAACCCGTACGGGGATGGGTTAATTCGAGTTGTTCAACCAGATGAAACAGGGTTGGATCATTCTCCCATGTGGGATGAGTTGATGAACATTCAAGACGAAGAGCAAGAAAGTTGGGATCGCGGTTGGCATTCAATTTGTGACCCTTACGATGCGTTCGAACGTGACCCAAAAAAGATGATTGAACTTAACCATTTTGTAGTTGCAGACGTTATGACAAATGTAATCTATATTGAAAATCTCCGAGTTCTGGCTCGTCTCTGCCGAGATATTGATGATGAAGATGGTGCACGTGTTTATGAGGATCGTGCAAATAAAGCAGTGCAATCCCTTGAAAAACTTTGCTGGAACGAAGAAGATGGTCTTTATTATGGCGTCAATGGCAAAGAAAATAAACAACTTCGAGTGAACACCTTTACATCCTTAATGCCATTGCTTCTTCCTGACCTAGAACAACGTAAGGTCGATTTGCTAATTAAACACATAACTGATCCTGCGGAATATTGGGCTGAGTACCCAATACCTACCGTCGCCATGAATCACCCAACTTACAGACCAGAGACAGTTGGAGGAAACTTAGTATGGCGCGGTCCGTCTTGGATGAATAGCAACTGGTATTTAGCACGTGGATTACAACGCCATGGACGAGTTGATTTGGCCCGTCATATTGCGCATCAAAGTATGGCGATGGTTAAGGCGAGCGGATTTCGCGAGTATTACAACCCACAGACGGCCAATGGGCACGGCGCGCCTGATTTTAGTTGGTCGACGATACTTGTAGATCTAGTAATTGGTGTTGCATAATGTCGATTCAGAGAAAACTCCTAAGTTCATCTCCAATCGGATTAGTTCCCTTAAATTGGAGTTACACAGAAAGCAAAAAGAATGAATATCTATCAGGTATTTCAAGTTATGGTTTTGGAGGAATTCAAGTCTCTTCAGCTCAAGCGGAGTCTAGAGATTTCCTCGAGGAGATGACCCGAAACAACATCCGTCCGGCAGAGCAATATGTAGGGATTCGTTGCAATCGCGCAGGTCCGATAAGCCAAGCGGAGGGGGAATCTCGAACCGTTGTTGAAATAGCAAAAAAAGCGGGGGTAGAGATGCTGGTATTCGCAGTAGATGGCTCAGATGACCGAGAACAGCAAGCAGGTCGCGCCGAGTCAGCAGCAAAACTCACATCCAAAGGTTTTAAAAATCTGGCTGAGCACATCGAACGTTATGCGAACTTTGCAAAATTCCTTGGCATAAAATCTTCATTTCACCAACACGCTGCAACCTACATTGAAACACCCGAGGAAACGCGGACCTTGTTGAATTTAATGGATTCGCAACTTGTAGGTGTCTGCTTGGACGTTGGACATTGGCTTGTTGGCGGAGGAGATCCGACTGAAGCGGTAGTTGAATATGCAGAGCGCATCACTCATGTTCATGTTAAGGATGTCAATGGCCAAATTTTACAAGATTTAATCGATGGCAAGTATCAAAAAATGCATGATGCAGTCCATCTGGATAAACTCTTTGTACCTGCTGGAGAAGGAATCCTTAACCTTGCGGAGCTCTTTGAATCCCTTGAAAAAGTCAACTACAGCGGATGGTTGATGAGCGAACAAGACTCAGCTTACGAACCTTCGGAGGAGGCATCCCTTATTTCAATAAAAAATATTAGAAGTGCTCTTGATTAAGCAGAGATTTACCACATGTCTACCTGCACGCAGGTTCTTTGCTCTGGCGCCAGCGCTGAAGTTTGTGGTTAATCTAAAGAGAAATACAATTAGCGTATGGAACTAGCGAAAGTCATCCTCTATTACGGCTTCACGCCGCTGAAGGATCCCGAGGCCATTTTGGTATGGCAGCGCACTCTCTGCGAGTCTCTTGGGTTAAAGGGACGCATCCTTATCTCTCCACATGGCATTAATGGCACTGTAGGTGGAGATATGTTGGCCATTAAGAAATATGTGAAAGCTACAAAAAAATACCATGGATTTAAACGCATAGTATTTAAGTGGAGTGATGGAAATGGAAATGATTTCCCGCGATTGAGTGTTAAATTAAAAGATGAACTAGTAGCTTTTGGTAATCCGAATGAAATTAAAGTCGATGAAAAAGGCGTCGTTGGCGGTGGGGTTCATCTAAAACCCGAGGAAGTTAATAAACTCGTGGAAGAACGCGGCGACGAAGTTGTCTTCTTTGATGGTCGCAATGCATTCGAGGCCAAAATTGGTAAATTTAAAAACGCAATAGTGCCTGATGTTGTGACATCGGCTGACTTTGTTGTTGAAATCGAAAGTGGGAAGTACGACCACTTAAAAACTAAGCCTGTTGTTATTTATTGCACGGGTGGGATCCGCTGCGAAATTTTATCTGCAGTGATGAAGAACCGCGGTTTTGAAGAGGTTTATCAAATTGCTGGTGGAATTGTTAAATACGGGGAACGTTTTGGAGATAAAGGTTTATGGGAAGGTTCGCTCTATATTTTTGATGATCGCATGGCTCTTGATTTCAGCGATAAAGCTAAGATAATTGGCAAGTGCGAAAATTGTGCTGCGCCAGCTAATCGATTTAGTAACTGTCCCAAGATTGAATGTCACGAACTTGTCTTACTCTGTCCATCATGCGTAGCGAAGAATGTTACCCAACCGTGTGATCACGAATACGATCGCCGCCGTAAACATAGTCCGAAAAGAATTCGCCGCCGCGATTCCGAACTTATTGGCTAAATCAGGCTCGAACCCTGCAGTAAATCCTTCGCCTCTTCTGCTCTAACTCCAGTATTCTCATCCGTATGGTCGAACCGTTAATTTATCCATTCAGTTTCGGAGATCGAACTCAGTCAGAGTTGCTAGGTGGCAAAGGTGCCAACTTAGCCGAGATGGTCCGCTTAGGTTTGCCAGTACCGCCTGGTTTTACAATTACTACGCGCGCTTGTCGCGAGTATTTAAAAACCGGAGAGATACCAGCCACTCTTTTTCAAGAGTTAGGCAGCGCAATCCAAGAACTTGAGAAGAGCGTTGATAAAGAGTTAGGTAACCCTCTAAAACCGCTCCTTGTTTCAGTTCGATCGGGTGCGAAATTCTCAATGCCGGGAATGATGGAAACTGTGCTAAACGTTGGCATAACACCAGAAGTCGCCGAAGGCCTAGCGCATACATCCGGTAACCCGCGTTTTGCTTGGGATTCCTACCGTCGATTTATTGAAATGTACGGAAAAATTGTCTGCGGCGTTGCGGTAGATGAATTTCGCAAAGTTGAAAATCGAGTAATTGAAACCTATAAAGTTAAATCAATCCAAGCACTCGATGCGCCCGGACTTAAAACGCTAGCCAGCGATTACATCAAACTAATTGAAGTTAATACTGGAAAGATTTTCCCTACTGATCCGCGTGAACACTTAAAAAATTCAATCATGTCAGTATTTAAATCATGGAATTCTGAACGAGCCATTCTCTATCGTAAGCGAGAACGCATTCCATCTGATTTAGGTACTGCGGTGAATATACAAACTATGGTCTTTGGAAACTTAAGCGAGGATTCGGGAACAGGAGTTGCGTTCACACGAGACCCTGCAACTGGCGAAATTGGAAGTTATGGTGATTATTTAGAGCAAGCTCAAGGCGAAGATGTTGTCGCTGGAATACGGAACACTATGTCATTGGAAGAAATGAAGAAAATCACGCCGCGTACTCATGGCGAACTCGAGCACGTGATGAAAATATTAGAAGACCACTACCGCGATCTCTGTGATATTGAGTTCACCGTCGAGCAAGGCAAACTCTGGATTCTGCAAACTCGAATAGGAAATCGCACCGCGGAAGCTGCTTTTAAAATTGCTACTCAACTGGTAGATGAAGGAAAGATATCCATTGATGAAGCGTTAATTAGAACAAATGGCGATCAACTAGCTCGATTAATGTTTCCACAATTTGATTTATCGGGAGCCATGCAAGAAATAGCGCGAGGAATTCCGGCCTCCCCCGGTGCAGCGGTAGGCGAAGTTGTTTTCGATTCTCGCCGAGCTCAAGATTTAGCTCGAATGGGTAGAAAAGTAATTCTCGTGCGTCGTGAAACTAGCCCAGATGATTTAGTAGGCATGGTTGCTGCCGAAGGCATTCTTACAAGTCGCGGTGGAAAAACTTCACACGCAGCTGTCGTGGCCCGTGGAATGGGAAAAACTGCAGTTTGCGGAACGGATGCAATCTCTGTTGATGAACGCGCTTCGCTCTTTACGACCAGTTCGATTACCGTCTATGAAGGTGAATTTATTTCGATCGATGGCAGCACCGGCGCAGTTTATTTAGGCGAAATCCCAGTTATCGCCTCCCCCGTAACTGCCTATCTTGAAGGCATGATTTCCCCGGCTGGCGGGCGCGCAACTGCCGTAGTTAAATCAGTAGATCGCATTCTTAAGCACGCAGATAGCGTGCGAACTTTACAAATTCGCGCAAATGTAGATACTCCTGAAGATGCAATTCGTGCACGTATTTTGGGTGCCCAAGGCGTTGGTTTATGTCGAACTGAACATATGTTTTTAGGACCACGGCGAATTTTCATCGAAAGGCTAGTTTTAGCCGAAAACGAAGAGGTACGACGAGGAGTTTTGGCAGAGATGGAGCCGCTCCAACGTACTGATTTCGTTGGAATCATGATGGCGATGTCGGGATTGCCAGTGACTATTCGATTACTCGATCCCCCATTACATGAATTTTTGCCAGATTTAGCAACACTGACCGGCACAATGGCGCGCGCGCAGGCTCTCAATGAAGAGGTAAGTGTGCGAGATCAAGCAATTTTTGCTGCGGTTAAACGTTTACATGAAGCAAATCCAATGCTTGGTTTACGTGGAGTTCGTTTAGGAATCTTGATTCCGGAGTTATACAAGATGCAAGTTCGAGCTTTGGTGCACGCCTGTATCGAAGTCAAAACCCTTGGACATAATCCAATTCCAGAAATTATGGTTCCACTTGTTGCAACCCAACGCGAACTATTGCATCTGCGTGAAACTTTAGAAGGAGAGATACAAAGCTCGCTCCACGGTACTGGACATCAATTCCATATTCCGATTGGCACAATGATTGAAACTCCACGAGCTGCCATCACCGCTGCCCGTATAAGTAGCTATGCAGACTTTTTCTCTTTCGGTACCAATGATTTAACCCAATTAACATGGGGTTTCAGCCGAGATGATGTCGAATCATCTTTCTTGCCTAGATATTTAGACTTAGAACTACTGCCATTCAATCCTTTCGAATCCCTCGACCAAGACGGCGTGGGACTCTTAGTTAAAATCGCAAGCGAGCAAGCAAGAGCCATTCATCCAAACTTTAAATTAGGGGTTTGCGGAGAACATGGCGGGGATCCACGGAGCATTCATTTCTTTGATGAACTCGATTTCGATTATGTTTCTTGTTCACCTTTTAGAGTTCCCATAGCCCGATTAGAATCAGGGCGAGCAAGCGTTCTCAGGAACGAGCCCGTGAAGCCATCCGCCAGTGATATAGATACAACGGGCCGGCAATAACAATTGCGATAATGGAATCCACTAACCGTTTGATTGCATATCGCTGATTTTGGTCTTGCTGACTCCGTGCCACGATCTCTGGATCGACATAACCTTCAGACCCTGGTACCGCTTTAGGTGTATACGGCTCGATATAAACTGGGTCAGGAAGGAAAATCATTTGAATTCCATTTTTTAGAAGACTTACCAATGCGAATAAGCAGACCATCAAAGTGATTATGCAGACCGCATATAAATAGAACGAACGCCAATCGATTCGGTCGTACCGTTCAACCACAACTTGGGTAGCAGGAGCCTTTACTACTGCTTTTTTCGCTGGGACCTTTTTTGTAGTTACCATAAGAGAAGTCTGCCACAAAATGCGTGAAATGCTCCATTGCGAACACGCACTTCTTGCAATGAAAGTTAGTGAGTAAGCGTCACTTTCGATAAACCAACTGGAGCATCAGGGTCAAAACCACATTTAATTGCAAACTCCAACGCAAAACGTTGCAGAGCAATAGCATCAACCAAGGTAGAAGTTATTTCATCGCTACAAGTTGACCCAGAAATAACGATATCTACACCTTCTGGCGTTCCACCATTTCCAATCCAGAAAACACGATCGACGCTTGCGCGAATCTTCTTGGTAGCTTCTGCAATTGATTCTGCTGGCATATGCATTGGTGCAACAATGAAAATTTGAGTCGCTGGCGTAAGAGCAGAAATTGGGCCATGTAGATAATCTGCCGTTGAGAGCCCTTGCACGGAAATCTTGCATGTTTCTTGAATCTTCAAAGCGGCTTCGCGGGCATTTGGGTAAGCAAAACCACGACCTAGAATTACAAATTCATTCTCTCTGCTGCAGGCCGCAACTGCCTTAGAAACTAATTCACCGTTCGCTGTAAGAGCTTTCGCTTGGTTAATGATTCCATCGCGGAAGTTGTAAATGCAACTAAGTCTGGAGATTGACCGCTCTGACTAATGGCGATCACCAAAGTATTTTTAACGCCGTCAAATAGCGCTTTATTATCGAGAATTGTGGCGAAAACTTGCGGGGTCTGGGCAATTTCTGATGCCATGACCTGTCCTAATTGCTTCATTGGTAGATTCTCCCACACTCTTTTCGATGCCAGCACGCGTAAATGGCTATGGTTTAAGTTGGTTCTCATTTAGACTCGCTTCATGAGATCGCTCGCTCAGAAGAATTAATGATAATCCAAGCGCGCAGTGCAGTTATCGGTGGCTCGATTCGAGCGAACGTTTGGCTTGAAATCGCTGCGGGTCGTATCGCATCGATAAATGATGGCACCGCTGAAAACCCAGACCAAATAACCACGGGAACTTTGATTCCTGGCTTTGTAGATATGCATTGCCATGGCGGCGGCGGTAAATATTTCTCAGCCCAAACTCCTGGTGAAATTGCGCAGGCTATCTCTATCCATCGAATTCACGGAACCACTACTTCACTAGCAAGTTTGGTAAGCGAGCCAATCCAAGATTTAAAAGCGCAAATTCAACGATTGCTTCCCTTTGTAAATAATGGAGACTTTGCCGGAATTCATCTAGAAGGCCCCTACCTTTCCAGCGCGAGGCGCGGTGCTCATGACCCTAAACTCTTACGCTCCCCCGAGATTTCCGAACTCCAAGAACTCCTCGATATTGCTTCCGGTTCTATTCGCATGCTCACATTGGCACCTGAGCTAGATGGTGCGATTGAGGCAATTAAATTTCTAACCGCTAACGGCGTCGTGGTAGCTATCGGGCATTCAAACGCCAATTACGAAACTGGAGTTCGCGCAATTGGCGCTGGCGCAAGCGTTATTACCCACCTACATAATGCAATGCCAAAATTTGCTGATGGCGAAAAAACACTTCTTCAGGCATCCCTCGGTGACTCTGAATTAACTCTAGAGTTGATTCTGGATGGTCATCATGTAAACCACCAAATCGTCACCAGAATCTTCAACGAAGCAAAGGGGTCAATTGCGTTAATTACAGATGCAATGTCGGGGGCGGGCCTGGGCGATGGGTCCTACTCAATTGGCGCTCTGGCTGTAACCGTGAAGGATGGTGTTGCTCGCTTGGATTCAGATAACTCTTTAGCTGGAAGTACTCTAACAATGGATACCGCCTTCTTTAACGCGCAGTTAGAACACGAGAAAACAGTAGTCGAAGCGGTAAGGCTCACTTCAACTAACCCTGCAAAGGCGCTGGGGTTAAATGATCGTGGTGCTATCGCAGTTGGAAATCTGGCGCACTTGCTCGAAGTAAATATCGAGCGCAGAACCATTTCACAGATTGGGAACTTCTAATGATTGCAGTTGATTTAGGACAATCTGGCGCCAGAATCCGCGCTGGCGATGAAACAATCATCTCAAACCGTGGACATTTGGCGGGAGAAGCCATTGGCGATTCTCTCCGTGCGCTATTTTCTACAATCGGAAATTTTCAAAGTGATATCGCCGCTTTAAGTTTGACAGGTCTCAATGGAATTGTTACCGATACCGAGCTTTATCAGAAGCTCTGTGCTGAGTTTTTTGGAGTTAAGCGAACGGCGGTAATCGATGATGGTTTGGCGGGATTCATTGGCGCCATGCAAGGTAAGAGCGGTGTTGCCCTCTCCATCGGAGGTGGCGTGGTTGCTGTTGCGGGCAAAGGAAATCACTTTTCACATACAGATGGTTTAGGTAGCACTTTCGGTGATGAAGGCGGCGGTTTCTGGTTGGGTAGCCGCGCCATTACCCGAGCACTTGCCACTCGTGAAAGACGTGATACCCACCATGGTTTGCTAGAAGCCTTTAGGGATGAAGTTAACGCTTTCGATGCGCTAGAAGTTAAGAATTTCGCCGATGGCGCATCGCTGGCCATAACTGCTGCCCAGAAAGTTTTATCTGCTGCTGATAATTCAATCCCAGTTGCACTCACTATTCGCAATGAGGGTGCACGCTTATTAGCTCAATCAATTATCGCAGCTTGGAAATTGGTGGATGGCGAGTTAAGTCAAGCGCCATCAATTGTGATCATGGGTGGTTTATCGAAAAATGAAGGTTACGTACAAGAAATTTTTCGAAACGTGCAACAAGAGATCCCAAACGCACAGTTGGATTCAGCGATAGGTGATCATCTAGACGGTGCGCTATGGATTGCGGAGCACATGGTCGATGATGCTCCCCCGATGTTACGGTGGTCCCTTGAATTAGCTGGTTAGAGCAGTCCAAATTCGCCCGCTTTAGAAACTAGCTCTGCGCGAACATCTGGGTGCGCTGCGTTCTTAATGATATTTATCGCTTGCTCGCTCTGTGAGCGTCCAAAGCAAGCCGCAACGCCTTGTTCGGTAACAACAAATGAATGTTGAAAACTTGTCACGTTATTCTCTAAGCGCGGCACTATTGTTGAAACATTGGCCTGCGGGTGCCACGAAGGTAGCGCAATAAAAGAGTGACCTCCGCGGGAATGAAGTGATCCAACAATAAAATCTGTTGAGCCACCAAAACCAGAATATATTTTGCCTCGAATATGGCTGGCATTAGCTTGGTCGAAGAGATCAACCTCTAACGCTGAGTTAATACTGGTCATTTTCGCTTGGCGGGCAATTTGACTAGGGTCATTAGTGCGTTCAGTTCTCATCATGCGAACTTTGCGATTCACATCAACCCACTCGTATAGTTCTTGCGAACCAAAAATAAATGAAGCAGTGATGGGAATTTCCTCATCTAGCACACCAGATTTACTGAGCCCAAGCACACCGTCACTAAACATTTCGCTCCAGATACGCAAATCTTTTCGATCTTTCAGGGCCAGAAGAACCGCATCAGGTACTGCTCCGATTCCCAATTGCAAAGTTGAATGATCTTCAATCAAGGTAGCAATTCGATTACCAATCTCGCGCGCAGCATCGGTTATAACAGTAGTCGGCTTGGTCTCCAACGGTTCATCTACTTCAACTAAATAATCAATTTCATTATCATAAATCTGCGCATCGCCATATGTGTATGGCATTCGTTTATTGGCTTGAGCGATGACCAGACCACCGTGCGCGCGGGCCGTTTCAATGGCTGCAGGCAATATATTTACTTCCGTTCCAAGACTTACCGTGTCAAATCGCTTCGGTGAAGTATGAATGAAAACGACATCTGGACGATAGAAATCACGAATTAATACTGGCAATAAACTCAAACGTGAAGGCACGTAATTAAGACGTTGATGCCTGCGCATTCCAGCTCCCACGAAAGCGCTCTCATAGGTAACTCCAACGCGGTCTGGAATTCCAGGTTGAGCATTTAACATATGTAAAACGAACTCTGGAATTGCTTCATCGGCGATTCTTAGAAGAGTTTTGGGAGTTGCGAAGTTACCGGATGCGATGATGCGTGGGTTGCTTGGTAAATTAGAAAGTATCGTTTTTAACTGATCGCCATTGATTACGCGCATGGCTCCATTGTACGCCCATGTAGAAAGCGCAGGAAGCGCCAGTAATAACTATTGATCTACCTTCCTAACCTGTGAATTTTATCTGCTGGTTAATGTCTTGAAGGTGAGCAGTTACTTTCACTACCTGGCTAAAATCTGCGCCCTTCTCATCAAGAATTGCTTTGAGATTCATCAGAGTTTGACGTGTCTGCTCACCAACGCCACCTTCGACTAATTTTCCTGTTGCAGAATCAACTGGCCCTATTCCACGCGCTCTTTTCCTTGGCTATGTATCTAACGTGAGCTGGATTAGAAAAAAGTATGGACGCAGTCTATAACATCATAATTTTCATTTACTACAGGAATCAATTTCCATTTATCAAAGTTGGTACATGGGTGCGATATTCCACATGCAACCAGGTCTCCTACTGCGACTGAATTCTTAGCTATCTCCATGAATGCATGTTGATCATTTAACTTTTCAATCCTCGCTTTGAAATCAGTGAGTTGATTGGCGTAACGCTTGATCGGTAAGGGATTATCAAGATCACTTCCGGCATCACGCTTTCCGTAATTCACAATCGCAAGCTCTGGCTCTGGAATGCTTAACACGCGTGCCCAAATTTCAAGGGCAGGCAGAAATCGTTCTTCTTCAGAAGCACCCATAAAAGGGTATAGATCTTCATAATGAATATGGTCATGGCTGACATAGCCACCGCTACGAAGAACAATGTGTGCATCTTGACCATACTTTTCAAACTCTTGGGCAACGTAATCAAAGAATGAACTTCCACCAGCAGAGATGATGATCTTCTCACCCTGCACATATGGCGCAACGATCTTTGCTGATTCGACAATTGTGCGTAGGAATACCCGAAGCTTCTCAATACCGTCATGATCTCGATCACCACCAGGGACAGCGCCTTCAAATCCAGCGACGCCTCTGACCTGCAGACGGTGATCTTTAGCGCTCTCGAGCAGTAATTCTTTGAGTAATTCAGTATCTCTAATCCCTGCACGTCCACCAGGTGCCCCGATTTCAAGAAAGAGGTTCACCTTCACATCTTTTTCTCCTGAAATTGCTTCTTGAATAATCTTCAGGCCAGCATGAGAGTCAAGATAGAAAATAATCTCAGCGCCACCAGTTGCATTAAGCCTTGCGATTTCACGGATTGAAGTAATTTCGACAACTTCATTACCGATAATGATTCTCTTAAAGCCAAAAGCGAGAAAAATACTCGCTTGGTCAAAATTCGCCACGGTAATTGCCCAAGCCCCTGCATCGATTTGGCGTTGCGCAATTTGCGGTGACATTGGCGTTTTGACATGCGGGGCAAGTGAAACACTGAGGCTCTCGCAGTATCTAGCCATACGATCAATATTGTGACTGAGCGCGCTTTCCTTCAGAATCATGATCGGAAACTGGAAATCAGAGGTAAAGAGGTTGGGCTTACTAGAAAGAAATCTCTCAATGCTCAACCCATGTGATGCGAGTGGGAAACCCTTATGAAACACGGAGATTTCGATATTTTTCAAATCTGATATCACGCGCTCAGCCTATCCACTCCTCATCTCAAATGCTAGCTGCCAATGGTGCCAATAAGATACTTTCGTGCGAAAATACGACATGTCACAAATAGGCGAAGTCATGGACTCGGAGAAATGAGCAAGGAACTTCTCACGCAAGAAAGTGTTATCCCCTATTTAAAATCACGCGACCTAATAGATAAAGACTCGATGCCGGAAGTTGAAGTTTTAACAGGTGGCATTTCAAATATTGTCTTCGCCGTTCAGCAAGGCGTTCACGATCTTGTTTTAAAGCAAGCACTACCAGAATTAAAAGTTAAAACGCTATGGGTGGCCGATCAACGCCGCGCAATTGTCGAAGCAAAAGCAATGCAGGCTTATCAAAAATTTACCCCAAAAAATGTTCCAAATTTAATTGATTACGATCCCAATGAATTCACTTTAGTAATCGCACGGGCACCACGCAGTTGTACTAACTGGAGAGAAGATTTGTTGGCCGGAAATATTCAAGTTCCTATTGCATCCCAGCTCGGTGAAATCTTAGGAATTTGGCACCGCGAAAGCGCGATAGACCGAGCTCTGCTTGCTGAATTTGCTGAAGATTCTCTCTTCGAACAATTGCGCATTACGCCCTTCTATCGCGCAATTGGCAAAGTTCATATCGATATCGAATTGCGCATGACAGGTTTAATTGAGGAACTAGGCACCAATAAGAGCGCCTTGGTTCATGGAGATTTCTCGCCTAAGAATATTTTGGTAGATAATGATAAAAAAGTAATTGTTTTGGATTTCGAAGTCGCCCATACCGGAAATCCGATTTTTGATCTTGCTTTCTTGATGGGCCATTTACTCTGTAAATTCTTCTACTTTCAAGAAAGAAAACAGCAAGAAAAGATTTTCCAGTCGGCTCAATCATTTTTGGTAAGTTATGAAAATACCTTTGGCGCCAAAGCCTCGCCCACTTTGATATGGCATATTGCCGCGATCGCACTTGCTCGCGTCGATGGCGTCTCACTTGTTCATTACTTATCCGAGAAATCTCGGATAGATTTACGCACGCACGCACTGGCAGTATTGAAGGCAGATACTCCAACTACTTTGACGGGACTTTTTAAGCGGTGATCACTTATTCCACTATCAAAGCCCTACAGGTGCTTGATTCACGCGGACGCCCCACAGTTGGTGTTATTACCCAACTAAGTGATAAAACTTTTCACCGCGTGAAAGTTCCATCAGGTGCTTCCACTGGAAAGCATGAAGCACACGAACTGCGCGATAGCGATGGGCAGAGCGTTAGTAGAGCTGTTGCAAATATTAACGAAGTGATTGCACCTAAATTTATTGGCAAAGAACCCAACTTGAGCCAAATGGATCAAATACTTAAAGAGATAGACCCAACCCCAGCACACCGAAATCTTGGAGCAAATGCCACACTTGCGCTATCGCTTTTATCTGCAATTACACAAGGGCATTGCCAATCACAATCACTTGCACGATTTTTTAATCCGACTGGCGCACTAACTATTCCAATGCCGATGGTTAATATTTTATCGGGCGGTGCGCATGCAAAGGGTGCGATGGATATTCAAGATGTTTTAGTAATCCCACATGGTGCTACTAATTTTTCGCAAGCGCTTAACTGGGCAGCACTTGTACGAGAAGGCGCAGCAGCCCTTGGTGCAAGGCAAGGTTTTGTTACCAATCTTGTAGCCGATGAAGGAGGACTAGCCCTTGCTTTTGCAACATCGGCCAAGGCTTGTGATTTCTTAATGCGGGCAATTGAATCAGTTGGTCTGCAACCGGGGGCAGATGTATCAATCGCTCTCGATATTGCTGCCACACAATTCTTCGCTGATGGCCACTATCTTTCGCGCGCTAACCAAAGAAAGTATTCCAAAGCACAATGGCTAGAACAGATGCTAGAACTAACGAATTCTTACCCAATTCTTTCAATTGAAGACCCATTTGCCGAAGATGACTGGGAAAGTTGGAGCCAATTCACTGCAAGTGCTAAGAAAATTCAGATTATTGGCGATGACCACTTCACCACAAATAAAATACGGCTAGCGCGCGGTATTAGCGAAAAGAGCGCCAATGCAATTCTTATTAAACCAAATCAAAATGGGCTAGTTACCGATACTTTAGAAGTTTTAGAATTAGCCAAGATTGCCGGGTTTTCAACTATAGTTTCAGCGCGCTCTGGCGAGACCGAAGATTCTTGGCTCACCGATTTGGCAACTGGTTGGAACGCTGGCCAAATTAAAGTTGGTTCAACGCATGGCTCCGAACGAAATGCTAAATGGAATGCTCTACTAGAGTTAGAAGCAACTGAACAAACAATATTTGCTCAGCCGTTTTAATTGTTAGTACACCCATTTAGCACGGCGCTCGGCTAAAACTTCTGGAGATATTCGTATTCTTCAGGCATCTTCTGCCTCCCTTAGTGGCTCAACAATTCCTAATTCTTCTAGCAAGAACCGATATGGTGCTATTAGAATCTCAAAATCTTTGGTTGCGATGAGGTCGCGAACGACTAATACACCGCTAGCCCGTGCTGCTTCTCGCGATGGGAACAATGATGATTTCCCTCCTGAGGCCCGCGCTGTGAGAGACCCAGACCGGAGTGACTTTTTTGGCATACTTTGGTTAAGTGATGTTGGATGGGATAAAATACATTCTATGAACAGCACTTATTCAATCCTTAGCGCGCACCGTCTGAAATAGTATTTAAACAGAGAAGATAGGAAGCGAAGAATGCGTCGTGTGTGGATTGTTGGCGGAATAGCTGGAGATCTTGTGCTAAAACTTCCTGCCTCATTGCGAGTTGGAAAGTATCACCAGCCAATAGAAATAATCAAACGGCCTGGCGGTTCAGGAGCAAACGTTGCCTTAGCCTTGTGCACTGGGCCAGTTGAAACTGGATTTGTAACCTACATTGGAAGCGATCCGCTAGGTCAGAGCTTGGCAAAACTCATCGATGAAAGCGAATTAAGTCATCGCCACATTATTCACGGCAACCATCATCAGGAAAGATGTCTAGTCATTCTCGATGTGGAAGGCGAGCGTACACTCATAGGACTTTCGGATGGGAGGAGTGAGAAAACAATCACCCTTAAAGATGTGCCCCTCGAAAAAGGCGATGTCGTGGTATTCCTTAACTGGTTGCCCTTGTGTCCTAAAGAACTCGAGTTCGCAAAATCCCGTGGCTGCATAACGGTTGTGGGACTCGGAGCCTTGCTTGCCGAACCCGCACTGTCCGCTGATATAGCGATTGGATCTCAGTCTGATTTAGCCGAAGAACCAATTTACAAGGATCACCTTCACAATTTCCCAAAGATTGTGGTAACCCAGGGCATAAAAGGAGCCACCGAATACTCGAAAGAAGGAGTAATCCATCAAGACGCCTTTCTCTCACACGTAGTGGACACAACAGGTGCAGGAGATGCGTTCTTGGCTGGCTATCTCACAGCCTTTGCAATGGGAGCAGAATCTGGGATATTGCCACTTGAACTTGGAGCGAGATGGGCTTCTCTGATGGTGACAATTGAAACTTCCATCCCTCCACATTTCTCGCTGGTCCCAGGTGCAGTCGACTTGCTCAGAAGAATTAAGTAACCCAAATAATATTTCTATTTGGGCTTTAAAGCCGACTGTTTACTCAGTCAAAGTGTCAACGATCTCTCGACACATCACAACGTAGCCCCGACGGGATTCGAACCCGCGTAGCTGGCTTGAGAAGCCAGAGTCCTAGGCCGCTAGACGACGGGGCCCTAGTTTTTCTTGCGCTATCTTCATTAAAGATCTTCCATTTCGCTGGGGTACCAGGACTCGAACCTAGACTTACTGAACCAGAATCAGCAGGGCTGCCAATTACCCCATACCCCACCAGGCAAGAGCAAAGGATACCTCACCCACTACAGTGCCAGCGCCGCGGATATTCGTGCAAGAGCAGCGGTTTTCCCAAGCAACTCCATCGATTCGAATAAAGGTGGTGAAATCGTACTGCCAGTAGTTGCAATACGAAGCGCGGTAAATGCGATGCGAGGTTTTAGCCCCATCTCATCAATCAAAGCCGACCGTAGCGCCGCTTCAATGCAATCGTGCGTCCACGCCGTCAATGGTTCCAACTCTTTGATTGATCGAGTCAAAACTTCCTTAGAGGGAGCATCGTTTACTTTACTTACGCAATCGAGTTCTACCGAAAACTCTTTAACAAATAGAAATCTAAGCATCGCTGGAATTTCATTCAATTTAATGATGCGCTCTTGAATAATAGGCAACGCTTTCTTAACGAGAGCGATCTCATCATCAGTGCCGCTGATAACTCCAGCACGAGTCAAAAATGGAAGCGACCACTGTAAGAATTCAGCAGGCGTTAACGCACGTAATTTGTCACCATTTATTGCGTCAAGCTTTCTCATATCAAAGCGCGCGGGTGATGAATGAACTTTTTCAACTGTGAAAAGTTCACAAATCTCTTGCATTGATACGTTTTCGCGGTCATCTCCGGGAGACCAACCAAGAAGTGCTAAGTAATTACAAATCGCCTCCGGTAAGTAACCTTGTTCGCGGTACCAAGCAATTGATACTTCACCATTTCGCTTCGAAAGTTTGGCGTTATCTTGGCCCATGACGAAAGGTAAGTGCGCGAAAAGCGGGTAACCCTCTTCTGCTACGCCCATCGCCTGATAGACACGAATCTGGCGCGGAGTTGAAGAAAGTAAATCTTCACCACGCAAAACATGCGTCACTTTCATTAATATGTCATCAACTGCAACTGCCAGCGGGTATAGCGGTGAGCCATCTGCGCGGACTAAAACAAAATCAGGTACAAATTTATGATCGAAAGTTACATCTCCGCGAATAAGATCTGTGAAAGTAGTTTCACCGTCGCCCATGCGCATACGAATAGTTGCGCCTCTCCCTTGGGCTTGGTAGCCAGCGATTTGGGCGCTATTTAATCCACGGCAGCGTCCGTCATATCCGGGAGCGACGTTAGCTGCGCGTTGTTTTTCGCGAGTTGCTTCAAGTTCTTCAGGTGAGCAATAGCAATGATATGCATCGCCTTGTTCTAAAAACTTCGCTGCCCAATATGCATAAATATCTAAACGTTGAGATTGAAGGTATGGACCATGCTCTCCACCAACTTCAGGGCCTTCATCCCAATTAAGTCCAAGCCACTTAAGCGTATCGATTGCCGCCGCAATGTATTCATCGGTCACACGCGTTCTGTCAGTGTCTTCAATGCGAAACAGAAACGTTCCACCAGTATGCCGAGCGTATGCCCAACCAAAGAGAGCTGTGCGAATATTTCCTACATGCAAATCTCCTGTTGGAGATGGCGCAAAACGTACTTTGACTGGACGCGTCATCGTTTGCTCACTTTGTTTGTTAATTCGCCCAGGCCCTCAATTGCCATTGTGGCAGATCCGCCAGCAACCATTGGACCAATTCCAGCTGGCGTTCCAGTTAAAATTAAATCTCCTGGTAATAAAGTCATTACTCGAGATACAAAATTGATAATTTCTGGCACCTTAAAAATCATGTCACTCAGTTGTGCGCTCTGTTTAATTTCACCATTGACTTTGGCGCTAATTCTTTGCGTGCCAGGAATAAAGTCGGTATCGATCCATGGGCCTATCGGGCAGAAAGTGTCAAAACTTTTAGCGCGAGTCCATTGCCCATCTTTTTTCTGTAAATCTCGCGCAGTAACATCATTAGCAATCGTGTAGCCAAAAATAACATCGTTGACTCGCTCAAGCGGAACATCTTTGCAAATATGGCCAATCACGATTGCTAATTCAGCTTCATGATCAACGCGCTCGGACATTTCTGGCCAAACAATTATGTCGTTTGGGCCAATTACTGAAGTATTTGGTTTCAAGAAAATAATTGGTTCATCTGGTACTACGCCACCCATTTCAGCAGCATGATCGGCATAATTCTTGCCGATACAGACAACTTTGCTCCGAGGAATTATCGGTGCTAATAAGCGAACTCTTGAGAGTTCAACGCTAGCGGCTGTTTTTCTCACGCCTTGGAAAAGCGGATCCCCCGCCAGGATGCTGATCGTATTCTCATCCTCTAGTAGGCCAAAAAGAGGATCGCTTCCTAAAGCCGACCCAGATTCTGGAGAGAATCGAACAATGCGCATTTGGCAATCTTATCTTGAACTCTGCCGACCTATTTACTCGTGCTCTTCGATCTCACTCTCAATTCGTTCGATTAATACGCTACTTATTCTGCGGCGGCGGCCTATCGGGCGCTCTGATGTAATTGACCAACCATGCATTGAAATGGTACTACCCTCGATCGGAACACGTCCCAACTTCTGCGCCATTAACCCACCAATGGTGTCCACATCTTCAAAATCCTCTTCGGCAATATCGATATTTAATTCATCGGCTAAATCTTCGATATGAAGTGATGCTTTCGCTCGAGCCTTATCTTCATTTAACCAACTGAAATTTTCTTCTCCGTCATCAAACTCATCTTCAATCTCTCCCACAATTTCTTCAAGAATATCTTCAATGGTGATGATTCCGGCAGTTCCGCCATACTCATCTACCACAATTGCTAAGTGAATCTGATTGCGCTGCATTTCCTTTAATAATTCGGCAGCGGTCTTAATTTCGGGGACGAAAGTTGCTGGTCGCATCAATTGCTCGATCTGCTCGTTCTGTTCTGCATCGTGATGATCAAGTGCGCGCTTTGCCAAATCCTTCACATAAGCGATCCCAATGATGTTATCTATACTCTCACCGACCACTGGAATGCGAGAGTACCCTGAACGAAGGGCAAGTGATAAACCTTGGCGTAAAGTTTTCTCTCCTTCAATCCAAACCATTTCGATACGAGGGACCATCAATTCGCGAACGAGGGTATCTCCAAGCTCGAAAACCGAGTGAATCATTTCGTGTTCATCAGATTCCATTAAGCCACGCTCATGGGCTTGATCCACTAAATCTCGTAATTCGGCTTCCGAGGTAAACGGTCCAGATTTAAAACCTTTTCCAGGTGTCATGGCATTTCCAAGAGCGATAAGTAGTTTTGTGACTGGGCCCAAAAGAAAAGCAAGAAAGTAGGCGACTATAATTGCGGCGCGAGCCCATTTATGAGGCGCCTGCTTGCCTAACGTGCGCGGGCCAACGCCGACAAAGACGTAAGAGACTACGACCATAATGAAAACTGTGAGCGCCATAGCTTGCGCTGAAGAGTAACTGTGTAACAAGATTGCAGCCAATAATACCGTCGCTGTTAATTCACAAAGTTTACGAACCAGCAAAATCACATTTAAATAGCGAGCAGGTTCAAGACTGTACTTGCGAAGTAGCGCGCCTCCGCGTTTACTTTCTAACTCATCAACAAGGATTCGAGAAATAGAAGTGAGTGCGGCTTCGCTTGCTGCTAAGAAACCAGCAAATGCGAGCAGAGTAATAATACCTATTAAAGCAAGTGGGTTCATTTATTTTGCTTCCATTTTTCAACAATTGATTCTTGGAGTTCAAACATTATGACTTCATCGGCAAGTTCGACATGGTCATAGCCTAAGATATGTAACAAACCATGTGTGGCCAAGATACTAATTTCATGGGGCGTTGTGTGTCCAGCTGCGCGCGCTTGCGCTGCCGCAACGGTAGGACTTATGACTATGTCCCCCAAGATAACTACATCATCTCTACTTTCAGGCATGTCCATCGGAAATGACAGAACATCGGTTGTGCCTGGCTCATTCATCCATTTGACATGCAACTCACTCATCTGCGCATCTTCAACAAAAAGCATATTGAGTTCGCATTCGGGGTGAAGATCTAATTGCGTAAAAGCAAATTCCATAAGCGAAGTTAGCTCTTTAACAGAAACTAATTGACCTGAAGTATTAGTGACTTCGATGCTCATGTTATGACTTTAAAGCACGTAGAGCGCGGCGCGCTTCGTCAAAGGTTTCGTATGCCTTGACTATGTCGCCAATTAAGCGGTGGCGTACTACATCTTCTGCGGTCAATTCAATGAACGCTATATCATCGATATTTTCTAAAATATCGCGCACGACCCGAAGTCCAGAGTGAGCTCCATTAGGTAAATCAATTTGGGTCACATCCCCAGTGACAACCATCTTGGAACCAAAACCTAAACGCGTCAAAAACATCTTCATCTGCTCGGGTGTCGTATTTTGAGCTTCATCGAGAATCACAAAAGCATCGCTAAGCGTGCGTCCGCGCATATATGCCAGCGGTGCAACTTCAATAACACCTGCCTGTATTAGTCGTGGAACGGTGTCGATATCAATCATGTCATGTAATGCATCAAAGAGTGGGCGCAAATACGGGTCAATTTTCTCTGAGAGCGTGCCAGGTAAAAAGCCCAAGTGCTCGCCCGCTTCGACTGCAGGGCGAGTCAAAATTATTCGATTGACTCTCTTGCTCTGCAACGCTTGCACCGCTTTAGCCATTGCAAGATAAGTCTTACCAGTTCCGGCAGGACCGATTCCGAAAGTAATCGTGTTCTCTTCGATCGCATCAACATATCGTTTTTGATTTGCGGTCTTTGGTCGAATCGTACGCCCGCGACTGCTCAGAATATTGAGAGATAACACCTCCGAAGGAAGATCCACTGGTTGGCGTTCTAGCATTGCAATTGATCGATTGACTGACTCTGCGTTAAGGACGTTTCCAGATCGAATGACTACCAACAGTTCAGCAAAGAGAGTTTCAAGGGCTAGACATTCAAGGGCTGCGCCGCGCAAAGTAATTTCATTTCCGCGGACAGTAATATTTACCGACGGAAAAGCCGCTTCGATTGCGCGTAAGTTATCATCATGTGGGCCAATTAGAGCCACCATCGGAATAGCGATCGGTACCGTGATGAGAGTGCGTTCCATTGGTTGCAAGTCTATGTTTAACCGGGTGGCCATGCCAATGGACGCCCACCTATCAAATGCAGATGAGCATGGAAAACGCTTTGACCAGCTTCTGCACCGGTATTAAATACCATTCGATATCCAACTAATCCGCGCTGGGAAGCCACTTCTGCCACAGCTTTAAAAAGTTCAGCAGTAATTAGCGCCGAGCTATTTGCAAGTAAGGCAGCGTTTTCGACGTGCAAAGTTGGAACAAAGAGAACATGAACCGGAGCTTGTGGGGAAATATCATTAAAAGCTACCACGCTCTCATTTCTAAAAACTATATCTGCAGGAATATCACCTTCGATGATTTTGCAGAAGAGGCAATTCGCATCTAACGCCACGGATTCACCATACCTTTAAGAGCGCCGAGATAGCCGAAAGCGCAGCAATTCCAGCGTGCGCTGAGCGTAAAACTGGTCGTCCCATAAGAGCAATATCGGCTCCAGCTGCCTCAAATCTAATGAGTTCATCTGGGCTGATTCCACCTTCTGGGCCAATGACAATAAGGGCATCCATTATATTTGCGGTGGTAATGCAGTCGCTAAGTTTCTTCGTTGCGCTCTCATGGAAAACGATGGCTAATTCACTCTCTCGAATTAATTGACAGACTTCTTCGGTAGAAGCGATTTCACAAATCTCTGGAATTCGTAGCCGGCGCGATTGCTTGCTGGCCTCTCGTGCAGTAATTTCAAATTTTTCAGATGACTTTCCGATACTTCGCGAAGCGCTCCAAGGAACTATGCGATCTGCTCCAGCTTGGGTGAGAAGTTCAATGGATTCTTTGGAGCGATCACCTTTAGGAAGAGCTTGCACAATAGTAAAAGTCGTAGCGAGGGGTTCTTGAAATCCGGTAAAGATAACTTCGACATCTAGGGCTTTCTTAAGAACTGCGAAGATTTTTACTTGCGACCAGCGACCCTTGCCATCGCTAAGCATGAGCGTTTCTCCTGCCCTCATGCGCAATACACGCACCGCATGCTGGGCATCCTCGCCATCAAAATGATAGGTGCTGCCTACTTGAGTCGGTAGATTATCTACAAAGAAGAGGGTTAACATTATTTTGTAAACGCATCTTTGAGTTTGCTGAAAATTCCACCGTCGTGAGTCTTAATATGGGCATCGCCCTTTCCCTCACCGCGAAGTTCGGCGAACTTCTTCAGTAACGCTTCCTCTGCACGATTTAATTTCGTTGGTGTCTGTACTTCGACATGAACTACTAAATCTCCGCGCCTACCACTTCGCAAATGTGTCACTCCTTTTCCTTTGACGGTAATCGCTGATCCACTCTGGGTGCCGCCCTTGATAGTTACATTTGCAATTCCATCGAGAGTTTCAACGCTGACGAGAGTTCCAAGAGCAGCCGCGCTCATGGAAATCCCTAGGGACATGTGGAGAGTGCTCCCATCACGAACCAAATACTCGTGCTCGGCTTCAATAATTTCAACGTAAAGGTCACCAGCTGGGCCACCACCGGCGCCCACTTCTCCGCGCCCAGTTAATTGAATGCGATTTCCAGTTTCAACTCCGGCAGGAATCTTCACGGAGATGCTTTGACGCGCACGCACTCGTCCATCCCCTGCGCACTCGCGACAGGGATCAGCGATGAGCGATCCGTAACCTTGGCAACTATTGCATGGTCTGGAAGTCATCACTTGGCCGATAAAGGAACGAATGACTTGCTCTGTTTCTCCGCGGCCTTTGCAAATGCCACAGGTGCTTGGCATCGAATTATTGGCAGAACCGCTTCCGGTGCACTTTGTACAGAGAACTGCGCTCTCTACCAAGATTTCCCGCTCAACTCCGAAACATGCTTCAAAGAGTGAAACTTCAACTCGAATAAGAGCATCTTGGCCTTGACGCGCTCGTGGACGCGGCCCACGTGAGCCTCGCCCACCGAAGAAAGCATCCATTATGTCGCCAAATCCGCCACCGAATGAGCTACCAGAGGCGTCATAACTTCGGCGCTTGCCTGCATCACTCAAAACTTCGTAAGCAGCGGTAATCTCTTTAAAACGCTCTTGTGTGCTTGGATCTGGATTTATGTCAGGATGTAACTCTCTAACAAGTTTCCGGAAAGATTTCTTAATTTCATCTGCGCTCGCATCTCGTGCAACCCCTAGAACTTCGTAATAATCGCTCATTTAGACACTTTCACTCATATATCGACCAACATATCTAGCCACTGCCGAAACTGAAGCAATCGAACGTGCATAGTCCATGCGCGTTGGACCGATTACTCCGAGAGCTCCAAGTGGAGAATCTTCAACTCCATAACCAACTGTTATCAAGGAAGTGGAACGCAAGTTCTCATCGCGTTGCTCTTCACCGATTCGCACCATTACAGTGTCATTTGCGCCACCCAACAAGCGGAGTAAAACTACTTGTTCTTCCAGGGCTTCCAGTACTGAGTGCATTGTCGTTGAAAAATCTTCTTGGAATCTCGCCAGGTTTGCTGTTCCTGCTAGGACAACTCTCTCTTCGGGGCGTTCCATCGCCATTTCAATCACAGTAGAAATAACAATCGCAACATCTCTGCGTTCGCGTAGCGAATAGCTTTCCATGATTCCCGTTATGGACTCTGTAACTTCTGGAAGTCGTTGACCCATCATCGCGTTATTCAACTGCGCGCGCAACGCAGAAATAAAGTTTTCTGGAACATCTTGCGTCAACTCAAGCACACGTTGTTCAACTCGTCCAGAATCCGTAATCAAGATCATCATTACCCTTGAGGCGGTGAGAGGGAGCAATTCAACATGACGAATTCGCGATTTAACCATCGATGGATATTGAACAACCGCAACTTGCTTGGTCACATCTGCTAATAACCGAACCGTGCGCATTACAACATCATCTAAATCGAGTGCACCTTCCAGAAATGATTCGATCGCACGCCTCTCGGGAGCTGACAAAGGTTTTATTGTTGCTAATTTATCGACGAAAACACGGTAACCGCGATCTGTAGGAACACGGCCTGCGCTGGTATGAGGTTGGGTGATCAAGCCTTCTTCTTCTAGCAGAGCCATTTCGTTGCGGATGGTGGCAGGAGATATTCCTAATTTGTGTCGATCTGCAATAGCTTTTGAGCCGACTGGTTCTTGGGTCGCAACATATTCATCAACGATTGCGCGAAGGATTTCTAAGCGTCGAGTTGTCATAACGGGGCAATCTTACTAGATGGTTACTTCTCGCACGATTCGATCGGCGATTAGGCGCCCAGTTGGGCTCAATTGCACCCGATTTTCAATTAGGTTGAGAAAACCTTCTTCTTGGTAAGTAGTTAACCGTTTCAATTGTTCTGGTTTCAGAATATCTGCGTTGATACCGCAGCGCATGCGAATTCCCAACATAATTGATTCGTCTCGCAACTGTTCTCTGGTCAGAATCTCGCACTCTTGAATTGGACTTTCCCCGCTAAGAGTTTTCGCCTTATAAGCGTCCGGATGTTTTACATTCCAGAAGCGTTTTCCATCGATGTGAGAATGTGCACCGGGTCCCAAACCCCACCAGTTCTTGCTCTCCCAATACTTAATGTTGTGAATACATTCGTGCCCGGGTTTAGACCAATTGCTAAGTTCGTACCACTCCAAACCTGCTTGGCTGCATAATCGATCAATAAGTAAATACATGTCAGCCATCAAGTCATCATCTGGCATTGATAAATCGCCGCGCTTAATTTGCGCAGCCAGCTTTGTTCCGTTTTCAACAATCAAAGCGTATGCACTGATATGGTCAACGCCGAGGGCGAGCGCGCTTTCCACCGAAAGGCGCCAATCTGCTAGAGTTTCACTTGGCGTTCCATAAATTAAATCAACACTCACGCTGGAAAATCCAGCAGCTCGCGCCAATTCAACACATTTTGCCACATTTTCTGGATTATGAGTACGGTCTAGAGTTGCTAAAACATGTGGAACTGCTGATTGCATTCCAAATGAAATCCGATTAAAGCCAACTTCAATATATTCGGCCAATTTTTCTGGCGTAATTGAATCGGGGTTGGCCTCTAAAGTTATTTCGCACTCGCTGGTTAAACCGTTGCGCGTTCTAATTGCTGAAATCACTCGCCCCAAATCGCGCGGAGGGAGCAAACTCGGCGTGCCTCCCCCAAAGAAGATTGTCGGAACTTGCCATACCGGTGCGGCTTCTAACTCGCGCAAAATGGCATCAATGTAGCCACTTGAAACTATCTCCAGAGTTGCACCATCTTGTAATTCACTTGGAGTGTAGGTATTGAAATCACAGTAACCACAACGTTTTACACAATAAGGAATATGAACATAAAACGAAAGTTGAGACATTAGCCCTGCTTACGTGCAGCTTTAACCTTTGCGATGTCAGCGTCGGTTGCCAGGGCGGCGACAAAAGCTTCTTGCGGAACTTCTACGCGCCCCACCATCTTCATGCGTTTCTTGCCCTCTTTCTGCTTTTCCAGAAGTTTACGCTTACGCGAGATGTCTCCACCGTAACATTTAGCCAGAACATCTTTTCGCATTGCTCGGATACTTTCGCGGGCAATGATTCGTGAGCCAATCGCTGCTTGGATTGGAACTTCGAATTGCTGGCGAGGGATTAACACGCGCAACTTGCCTGTCATCATTACACCGTACGCGTAAGCCTTATCTCGGTGAACAATTGCACTAAAAGCGTCGACCACTTCGCCTTGAAGAAGAATATCTACCTTAACGAGATTTCCTTCGGCATCGCCTTTTTCATCATAATCAAGTGAGGCATAACCTTTTGTGCGAGACTTCAATCGATCAAAGAAATCGAAAACTATTTCAGCTAGCGGTAAGTCATAACGAATCTCTACCCGCTCTTCCGAGATGTAATCCATGCCGAGCAATACGCCTCTCCGCTCTTGGCAAAGCTCCATGATTGTTCCAATAAATTCGGCCGGGGCGAGAATTATGGACTTAACAATCGGCTCTAAAACTCGCGCCACTTTACCGTCTGGAAATTCTGAAGGGTTGGTAACACGAACAACTTTTCCATCATCCATCACTACGTTATAAACAACGTTTGGGGCAGTAGAAATCAAATTCAATTTATGTTCGCGCTCTAGCCGCTCGCGCACAATTTCCATATGCAATAAACCTAGAAAACCACAGCGAAAACCAAAACCTAGCGCAGTAGAGCTCTCGGGTTCGTACACAAGGGCGGCATCATTTAGTTGCAATTTATCCAGCGCTTCACGGAGAGCCGGAAATTCTGCACCATCGAGTGGAAATAAACCGGAGAAAACCATTGGTTTTGGATCTTTATAACCAGCTAAAGCTATTTTAGTGGGATTGTTATACGTCGTTATTGTGTCACCAACACGAGATTGTCGAACGTCTTTTACTCCAGTAATTAAATAACCTACCTCGCCCACCCCTAAACCTTTACTGGCTAACGGTTCCGGTGAAATAACTCCAACTTCGAGCGCTTCGTGACGCACACCTGTTGAGAACATTTGGATTTGCTCGCGTGGAGAAAAATGTCCGTCAAAGACCCGAATATATGTGACTACTCCGCGGTATGAGTCGTACACAGAATCGAAAATCAAAGCACGTGCAGGTACATTTGCATCGCCAGTTGGCGCAGGAATTTGTGCAACGATTTGATCGAGGAGATCGGCAACGCCATCGCCTGTTTTGCCTGAGACCCTTAGGCAATCTTCTGGTTGGCAACCAATTAGCTTTGCAAGTTCGCCACCAAACTTTTCTGGTTGAGCATTTGGTAAGTCAATTTTATTAAGGACAGGAATAATCGTTAAATTATTTTCCATCGCTAAATACAGGTTAGCCAAAGTTTGTGCTTCGATTCCTTGCGCACAATCAATGAGCAATACGGCACCTTCGCACGCAGCGAGCGAGCGCGAAACTTCATAAGTAAAGTCCACATGCCCAGGAGTGTCGATCATGTTAAGGATGTATTCCTCGCCATCGATTCCGCTTCTCCAAGGAAGGCGAACTGCTTGCGATTTAATTGTGATGCCGCGTTCGCGTTCGATATCCATGCGATCTAGATATTGTGGGCGCATATTGCGTGCTTCGACTACTTCGGTTATGCCTAACATGCGATCGGCGAGCGTTGATTTGCCATGATTGATATGCGCAATGATGCAGAAATTGCGAATCTGCGCCGGTGCAGTCGCTGCTGGCTGTGGCGCCTTAGCAAGAGAAATTGCAGGCATGAAACTAGCCTCGCTCTAAGAAAAAGTTTGAGAAATTAACGTGTGCCGGCTTTGGCAGCAGCCTTAGCCATTGACGACTTCTTGTTTGCTGCAGCGTTCTTATGTAAAACACCTTTTGCGACAGCCACATCGAGTGCCTTTGAAGCAGAGCGCAGTTCGCTAGTAATGGAAGGGGAATCTCCAGCGGTGACGGTCTCGCGGAACTTGCGAACAGCAGTCTTGATGGATGATAAAACAGACTTATTGCGAAGGCGTGCCTTCTCATTGGTCTTGATCCGCTTGATCTGCGACTTGATATTTGCCACGCGTAGTACTCCGATGCCTTGAGTGAAATTCTCGTATTGAGAGGCGAAAGGTTACCAGCGCAAGGGGTTCTGGCTCAAATCGTGCGGGCAGACCTTGCTTGGGTGATGAGTTTGAGCGCCTTTTCAAGAGCGTAAATGGGGTCGCTAGCCGCACCTTTTACTTGCGCATCTGCGGTGGCAATGGCGCAGGTGGCAGCTGCGATTGCCCGAGGCGTCCAATACTGCAATTGGCGGCGAGCTTTATCGATTTGCCAAGGCGCCATACCTAATTGCCCAGCTAATTCAAAAGATTTTGCTCCTCGATTGGTGCCAGAAACTTTCGCTAAAGAGCGAAGTGAGGATGCGATTGCACTTGTCACCATGACTGGATCGGTGCCAGTTTCGATTGCGCTTCGCAATGAAATAAGGGCTGCCGGTAGATTTCCGTCCAAAGTCGCATCGGCCACATCAAAACCAGTCGTTTCAATTCGCCCGCCATAGTATTTATCAACTATGGCCTCATCAATAACACCGGAGGGAGCATCGAGGGCTATTTGACTGACCGCCGATTGCAATTCGCTTAACTCATTTCCTAACGCGCCGACCAGGGCGGCGACTGCACCAGCGCTTGCCTTGCGGCCCAGATCTAAAAATAAATGTTTTACAAATTCTTCTTTTTCGACCTCCTTCTTCAACGGTTCGCACGCAATTATCTCTGGTTTAACTTTCTTAATTGCGTCAAGGAGAGCTTTTCCTTTCACGCCACCTTTATGGAGAAAAATCACGGTGGTGCTCATATCTGGTGCGGCTAAGTAGAGCGCTATTTCTTCCTTGCTCTCTTCAGGTAAATCTTGTAAGTCGCGAATTATTAGCGCGCGTCGCTCAGAAAATAGTGATGGAGCCAGCGCATCGACAATGTCACCCACAATGGTCTCTGCCGCAAAGAGAGTTGTAATTTCTGCGCTCTCGCTCTTTAACTCTGCGCTCAATTTAGTTAGAGCTCTATCGGCCAGCGCGGCTTCTGAACCGAGTATGAGATAAAAAGCTTTCACAAGGCTCACCTTACCCCGTCAATTATGTAATGATGAAGCCATGCCAGAACTATTCGAACCTTTGACCATTCGCTCCGTAACATTTCCTAATCGCGTCTGGGTTTCACCGATGTGCCAATACTCAGCTATTAATGGAGCAATCGGGGCTTGGCATAAAGCGCATTTGGGTGCCCTTGCCACTGGCGGTCCAGGGTTAATTATGGTTGAAGCAACCGGCGTAGTTCTGGAAGGTCGCATTTCTATTGCTTGCACAAGTCTCGAAACTGATGCGAAAGCTCATTCCTTTAAAGAAATCATAGATTTTGCACATTCCCAGAGTGTAAAAATTGGAATTCAATTGGCACACGCTGGTCGCAAAAGTTCAACTATGCACCCTAGCGATGGCCATTTAATAGCAAGTGTGTGCGAAGGCGGTTGGCAGACCGTTTCGGCATCGGCCATTGCTTATCATGGTTATGGCGAACCTCGCGAAATTACAATTCCAGAAATTCACCAGATAACTCAAGCTTTCGCCGACGCCGCCGTGCGTGCAGTTAAAGTTGGTTTCGATGTCATCGAAATTCATGGCGCGCACGGATATTTAATTCACCAATTTTATAGTCAAATCTCAAACCATCGCACTGATGAATATGGCGGTTCATTTGAAAACCGGATACGCTTCTTATTAGAGATAGCTGCTGCGGTGCGAAAAGCAATACCTGAGTCAACTCCGCTCTTTGTGCGCATAAGCGCAAGTGATTATGTAGATGACGGCTGGAATATCATTGATTCGATAGAACTTTGCAAGCAACTCAAAACATTAGGCGTTGATTTAATCGATGTTTCATCCGGTGGCAATGTCCACAAAGCCCCAATTAAACCAAGTCCTGGATATCAAGTTCCTTTCGCGCAAGCTATTAAAACAGAGGCGGAGATACCAACGGCTGCTGTTGGTTTAATTACTGAAGCTGGACAAGCAAGCGAAATTATTATCGATCATAAAGCCGACGCAGTTTTCTTAGCTCGCGCAATGTTACGCAATCCTCGCTGGGCACTTAACGCAGCAGAGGCTCTGGGCGTGAAAATTCCGTGGCCAAAACAATTAGAACGTGGCAGAACTATTTAGATCTTTAACCTTTCCAATTTCTGCCCACTCAATTTCGCAATAAGTTCGAAATCTTTATCCATATGGAGAAGTGCTAAACCACACTTCTCGGCTGTTGCCGCAATAAGTAGGTCTGGGATTGATGGTGCGCGATGCTGGCCTTTTTCAGCCAATTTGCCCAAGATTTCCCATGCTCGAGCTTCTATGGATGGCGTAAGTCCTTCAATGGCTAACTTTGAAAATGGTGGAGTATTAAAAAGGGAGGCAAACTCTTTTGCAGACCGCGCAGAATAACCAATTTCAAAGCGAGTAATGGTTGAGATCCTCACCAATCCTTGATCAATGCGCGTTGCCCAGAGCGCAGCGATGCTCGACTCTCCTAACCTTACGAGAGCAGATTTATCTATGAGCCATGACGTTACCGCCATGCCTCTTCCATAATTTCTTTCGCCGCCAAATCCGGAAGCAAAACTAAGATGTTCTTTAAATGTTCTTCAGTGACAGATTGGTTACTGTTCTGTGCCTCTTGCGCAAGTCGGCGGCGGATGAACTCAACTCGAGAAAGGCCCAGTTTTTCAGCGCTGGCATCAAGCGCTGAAAGTACTTCAATGGGTACATTCCTAATCAGTAAATCAGCCATGAAACCCCCTAATGTGATATCGCATGCTATCACATTTGCGCTATAGCCGCAAAACTGGAGCTTCGGAAGTTAGCGGGGTCTAGCAATCTAGTTCGAGTTGCCCGCCGTGGCGTATCTGTGCTATCTTTGCCAAGCGGACCTGCCCCACATACGTGGACAAGCAGGTCTGGCTTTTTTCATGGCTTGTCATAATGGAATTGGCCCGCCGTTAACATCGCAAGTACCAAGGTGGGTTTTGTACCAGTTCCAAGCGAATTGCTTCTTAGGATTCTGAAGAACGCTTTGGTAGGCAGCCCAAGCGACCAGGTCGGCCATTTGGATCCATTGAGATCGATGCGAGGCCTGGAATAGCGGATCTTCGATGATGTTTCGCGACGCTAATTTGAGATTGCGATGGGCGTTTAAGTAACCGCGGTCCGAACCGTCGCCATCCATGAAGACGATTCCGAGCTGCCCTGTAGCATCTAGTTCAGTATCCAGTCTCTGAATTAGCTTTTCATACACCTCATGCCGCTGAACGTTATAATTCCTTCCCAGCGCGGTTGTCTTGCGGAAGACGGTTCCAACTTTAAGTCCTGCGTTCGCACCGATGACGCGTAAAGCATCCTCCATGACTGCCCTGCGGAGAATTGTTGAATTGTTGAATGCTGCGTTTGTGGAAGGGCTTTGGTGACCACCAGCAAATTTAGTAGCGTGGAGTTCGAATGACACAGGAATCTTGTGTTGGGCGTACATCTTCTTCCGTAAATCGAGCAACCCACGCAGACCCTCTGCCCATTTATTAGATGTCGTCTCCGTCCATGAGTAGACGACATATCCGGTATTCACGGAACCCGAATCGTCAACATAAAACATGCGTACAGGAAGGTGTGAGGCTGATTCTTGGGTCATAAGGATACCTTTCTCGCGACCATCACACCCCGCTGAAATCCGAAGAGCCGCAAAACTCAACCCAAACGAAAAAACTTAAACCCTGCTTTGCTCGAACGAACGCTCAACTGATGTGAGCGCGCAGTAATTGCAATAGCGCCATCTCTATCTGTTCTATAGACCAGCGCGCCCAACTTATTTAGCGCAGCTATAGTTTTTGGAGCAGGGTGGCCATAGGAGTTGCCTGCCCCAACGCTGATCAGCGCTGCGGCTGGATCTAAAACTTCCATAAACCTTAGATCTTGATAGGCAGATCCATGGTGGCTAACTTTGTAAATATCAACGCGTGAGATATCGCCAATTAATTGCGCTTGTACTGGCGGCTCTATATCTCCACCGGCAAAGAGAGTGAAATCCGGACTCGATACCAAGATTGCGATGCTCGAGTTATTAATCGTTGAACCATCACCGGGAAGGGAATCAAAGAGTTGAACGTTTGAATCGGGCCAGAGAACTTTAATCAGAAGGTTGCCAACTTTTGTACTCATCCCGCTACGAACAGTACGAAGCTCTGAGCTCTGCAATAGTAATTTCACCCGCTCGCTCTGCATTTGCGGATCGTTGTTATTGCTAATCCATGTCTGGTGCACGGAACGATTCTTTAGTAACCCTGCTAAACCATCGATGTGATCTGCATGGAAATGAGTGAGAATAAGTAAGGAAATCTTTTCAACCCCCAGTGATTTCAAACATGCATCCACTAGGGCCGCATCTGGTCCAACATCTATCACAACTGCGCTCTGGCTTCCCAGGTTGATCACCAAAGAATCACCTTGACCGACGTCGCATTGCACAACATCCCAATCTCCGCCTGGAAAGCGTCCGAACAGAGCCAGAGCAATTATCAGCGCGAGAATGGATGCGATTAGAACTTTTCTAAATTTTTTCAAGCCCCAAATCAGTGCAATTAAGATTGCAACGATAATGAAGCCAACTCGACCGCTTTGCAAGCTAATTACCGGAAAACCTGCCGCCCAATGCGCAATGCTGGCGATAAAAGAGGCCGGAATCCGAATAATCGCAACTATCAAAGTAGCGACCAGTGGAAATACTGGTGCAATCAGCGCAGCCATGAAACCAAGAATCGTAATCGGTACCACTGCAGGTGCGGCTAATACATTTGCCACAATGCTCATCGGAGATAAATATCCTGAGAGCGCAACTAATACTGGCGAACAGAAAAGCATCGCGGCCATAGGCACAGCTAAAGCGTGAGCAACCAACGATGGAACTTTCGAACTCAAGCGAGCAATCAAAATTGGAGCAAAGAGCAATAACCCAGCTGTGGCTAAGACCGATAATGCAAAACCTGCATCCCGTGCTTGCCAAGGATCTGCCATCACGACCGCTGCGATTGCAAAACCTAAAGCTGGCAGAGAGTCACTGGGCCGTTTTGAACTTTGGGCAAGCAACATAACTGCCGCCATTGCTGCAGCCCGCAGCACCGATGGCGATGGACGGACCAGAGCAATAAATGCGATCAGAAAAAGTGCGGTAGCGCCCAGCCTCCACCGCATTCGCGGAATGAGAAATTGCGCTCCCCATAGCACAAAACTCGAAATAATCGCAAAATTTGCGCCGCTGACTGCAACTAGATGCATAAGACCAGAACGCTTCATCGCCACTTTAAATTGCGCGTTCTGCTTACTGGTATCACCTAAAACCATGCCTGGAATAAGTGCACCACTATCACCGTCGCCACTTATTTGACGTAGTCCTAATCGAATTTTCCCTAGTAGTGAGGCCCATTTAGATGGTGGAGTTTCGATAACGATGGTGGATTCAATTAGCGCCAGAGCAGCAACTCTTCCTTCTTTACTCGAAACTACTCTGAACTCTCCAGAAATAATTTGTCCCGGCAGTAACGAAGTTACGCTCTCATCGCTGGTCAGTATCCGAATTGGTATTCGGAGTTTGTAGAAATGGTCTTGGGTTTCAATGGTGAGCGCCCTGGCAAGAAAACTATATTTTGCAGTATTTGTCATGCTTGGATCGGTCACAATTTGTGCTCGCAGATGAACTGAAGTTCCCAAGTAACGCTTTATTGCTGAACTTTCTAGCGATTGCTGGCGAAGTGACATCATCGCCGAACCCATCAATAAGGCAATAGCAAGCACTGCAAATCGGCTCTTTTTACTTCCTAGCGCAAATATCGCTAACAGGAGCGCCGCCATTGCAATCGCCCACACATGGGTGGCGCTTTGAGCCAACGCACCTAACCAAACCGCGCCACCAATTGCAATGGCACGGTAATCAATTAAACGCGGACTTTCTCTTTGAACTGCGCGAATTTTGTACCACCAATTCCGCTAACTTTCTGCAAATCTTCAACGCTCATGAATGGACCATTAACTCTGCGATATTCAACTATTCTTCTGGCAATCACGGGTCCGATCCCATCAAGTGAATCGAACTCGCCCGCAGTTGCTCTGTTAATATTTATGGGTCCCGCGCGCACGGTTTTACTTACCCGCACACCCTTACTATTTGCAACCGCAGAGTTCACATAAATTTGTTCGCCATCTTTAATCACTCGCGCTAAATTGATTTCACTTAAATCGGCACCACTCGCCGTATCTCCTGCCGCTTTAATCGCATCGACTACGCGGGAAGATGCCGGTAATGAATAAACACCTGGGGAATTAACAGCTCCCGCTACATCCACCATTATTTCTGGGGCAACAATTTCTATCGGAAGAATTGGTGGCGCAACTAATTCGGTGCTTGATCCGCGCAGGACAAAAAAAGAAGAGATTGCGATGACTAAACCTGCCAGAAGTAATAACCCTCTTTTTTGTACCTGAGAGTAATGAAGTTCGTACCACCAATTACTGACGCTTTGAAATCTATCGCTTAAATTGTCCATGCGCGGATTCTGCGCGTTGAATCGATTTAAAGCTCTCGAAAATTACTTAACTGTTGATAACAATATTTACTAGCTTAGGCGCGCGTGTAATTACCATCTTTACCGTTTCGCCAGCGAGCGCTGCTTGAATCGAAGGCGCGGCGAAGGCTTGAGCTTCAAGTTCCGCATCGGAAATTGTCGGTGAAACATCTATCCGCTCTTTGATTTTGCCGTTGACTTGGATTACAGCGGTTACTACATCAGCAACGAGGAGGCTCTCATCAACGGCTGGCCAACCAGCCAGAGCAACGGAGGGCTGGTGGCCTAACCGAAACCACATCTCTTCGGCGGTATATGGAGCGATGAGTGAGAGCGCGATGGCGATTGCTTCGACCGCCTCGCGTACAGCTGGGTCGATGGCTCCACACCCTGAATCGATTGCTTTGCGCGTTGCATTGACTAACTCCATGATGCGAGCAATTGCGACATTGAAACGGAAGGATTCAACCGCAACGCCAGCACTGTGTATGGCTCTGTGAGTTGCTTTGCGAAGTGAAATATCGCCAGTTGAGAAATCAATTCCAGCTGCTGTTCTAACCTCGCCAGATAAGCGCCAAGCGCGAGTTAAAAACCTAACCGAGCCGGTCGGAGAAACGTCGGACCAATCCAGATCATCTTCAGGTGGGCCAGCGAAAACCAGAGATAAACGAATTGCATCCACACCATGGTGCTCTAATTCATCTGAGAGGCGAACTAGGTTGCCCCGACTTTTAGACATCGCAGCGCCATCCATGAGAACCATGCCTTGGTTTAACAGACGCGTGAAAGGTTCATTAAAGCCCAACATGCCCATATCGTTTAGAACCTTGGTAAAGAAACGACTATAAAGCAGATGCAAAATTGCGTGAGTTACGCCGCCCACATATTGATCTACCGGCAACCAAGTATCAATATCTTTACGAGAGAAAGGTTCATCGTGATTTGTCGATGATGGATAGCGCAAGAAATACCACGAAGAATCTACGAAAGTATCCATCGTGTCGGTATCGCGTTTAGCATCGAGCGCGCACTTAGGACACTTAACATTGACCCAGTGCGTTGCAGCAGCAAGTGGAGATTGGCCTTTAGGTTTTAAGTCCAAACCTTGCGCCTCTGGCAGACGAAGCGGTAATTCACTTTCAGGGACTCCAACTTCGCCGCATTTTTCGCAGTGAATGATTGGAATCGGAGTTCCCCAATAACGTTGGCGTGAAACGAGCCAATCGCGCAAGCGGTAATTGTGGGAAGCTTTTCCTAAACCCTCCCGCTCTAACTGCGCGCTAATTGCGGTAATTGCTTCAACTTTGGTTAAGCCATTAAGTGAGCCTGAATTAATAAGAATTCCATCGCCCAGGGTTGCTATGCCGCTCTCGTTTGGGTCGCCTTCGCCAGTATCAAGAACTACTTGGACAGGTAAGTTCATCGCGCGCGCAAAATCTAAATCCCGTTGGTCGTGCGCAGGAACAGCCATGATCGCGCCGGTTCCGTAATCAGCTAAAACATAATCACTGGCCCAGATAGGCAACTTTGCGCCATTGACTGGATTAATCGCATACCGTTGCAAAAAGATTCCACTCTTTGGGCGATCAGTTGCTAAACGGTCAATGTCACTCACGGCTTTTATTTTTTCTAAGTACGCAGCGAGTTCGCTCTCAACGCGGCCGCCCTCTGTAAGTTGCGCAGCGAGTTCAGAATCGGGCGCCAGAACCATAAAAGTCGCACCGTACAAAGTGTCTGGGCGAGTTGTATAAACGGTAATTCCCTCGGTGCGACCTTCGATAGCAAAGATGACGCTAGCGCCAGTAGAACGTCCCACCCAATTACGTTGCATCAGAAGAACTTTTTCAGGCCACTTGCCCTCAAGTTGTGCCATGTCATCGAGTAATCGATCGGCATAATCAGTTATCTTGAAATACCACTGATTCAATTTCTTCTTCGTAACCGCAGTATCACATCGCTCGCATAACCCTGCCACAACTTGCTCATTAGCTAAAACAGTTTGGCAACTTGGACACCAGTTAACGGCTGAATCTTTGCGATAAGCCAGACCACGTTCGTGTAGTTTGAGGAATAACCACTGATTCCAACGGTAATACTCAGGGTCGCAGGTATTAAAAACCCGATCCCAATCGAAAGAACAGGCATAGCGACGCATTGAGGCTTTCTGCACCGCGATGTTTTCATAAGTCCAAATCTTTGGATCTTCATTCCGTTTGATAGCAGCATTTTCCGCAGGTAATCCAAAAGCGTCCCAGCCAATTGGGTGCATTACATTAAAACCTTTTTGAACCCAGTAACGCGCAATTACATCACCTAGCGCGTATGCCTCGGCATGGCCCATATGTAAATCACCAGATGGGTAGGGAAACATATCCAAGACATACTTCTTGGGGCGCAGATCATCGGGGCGACCTGATTTAAATGGGGCTAATTCATCCCAGATCGGGAGCCATTTCTCTTGCATATAGGCAAAGTCGTATGCAGCATGCTCACGATCCTCGGTACTCATTGGTGGAGTTTATCGGGCTTTAGAAAGAGAAAACGCCAACAGTGAAATTATTACCAAGTGGAGCTGAAGGTGGGTTGTGAGGTGTCCTGTTTCATTAGAATAAGAGAGACCGTGCGCTCCGTCATGACCTCGATGGCAGTAACTGGATTATTATGCAATAAAACTAAGGAGAATAAAAATGGCAATAGACCACTCATCACTACTTACAGACGAGGCAAAGCGCGCGATCTTGACCAATCGTTTGTCGCAGTTTGCCTCGGAAGCGTTTCAGCATTCCTTAAATGCACAGGTCGCTACCGCCTCTAACAATCCCGTAGATGTCGCTCAGGCTAATGAAGCCCTAGCAATGCTTGATACCGCCATAACTGTTTATCAAAAAGAGTTGGCTAAGTTACCAGCAGAAGTTGATACCACTATGTTTACCTAATAACCGACAGTAGCGACACATCAGAAAGTGGAGCTGAGGGGATTTGAACCCCTGACCCCCTGCATGCCATGCAGGTGCGCTACCAGCTGCGCCACAGCCCCATTATTAATTCGAGAAAAGAAACCTTACCTCACTTAAGTCGGTGGATTAGCTCCGCTCTCTTCGCCGTAAATCTCTTCCGGAATAGAACCGGCATTATGTTCGACCAAATGCCAGTGGCGAGGATTACGTTGCACAATGGACCAAGATGCATTTGATAATCCGCCAATAACGCCCCAATGCGACCTCGGCAAATTAAGTAATTCACCAAGAACGCAGCGCGCAGTTCCTCCGTGAGTTGTGACTATTAGCAACTGATCGCTTTTACCCTCGAGCGCCCGATTAATCGCAGCTACTGCACGAAGTGCGACATCGCTTCTCTTTTCTCCAGTAGTACCGGCAGGGTTATCGTCACCATCAATCCAGCGAATAAAGTTATGAAAATCTTCTTCTCGGTTCTCTTTTCCGGTTTTGCCTTCCCAGAGTCCACCATTTGTTTCGCGTAAATCCTGATCGATACCAACTTCTAAACCAGTTAAATCTGCAAGTAATTGAGCAGTTGCACGTGCGCGAATCAAGTCACTTGAAATAATCGCAGTTGGTTTCATTCCGGCCAAAATTTCAGCGGCATGCTTGGCTTGATAGAAGCCAACTTGATTGAGCGGAATATCTGAATGACCTTGAAAGCGATTAAGAATGTTCCAATCAGTTTGGCCATGTCGCCAAAGTAAAACTCGATTACCGACCATGAACAGCAGCAGCTTTTACTGCTTCCAAATCAATTGTTGGGCAGTCATTCCATAATCGATCAAGCGCGTAGTAGCGACGAAGTTCTGTACTTTGAATGTGAACCACTAAATCTGAATAATCAAGCAGGATCCATTCGGCACCCGCCTCACGTCGAGCAGGTTTTTCACCTACTGCCGATAATTGACACTCAACTTCATCGGCAATTGCATCTACCTGTGCGACGCTCGCTCCGGTTGCGATGAGAAATACTTCGCTCAATACCGGCTGGTCAGATAAATCAATCGCGATTAAATCGGTCCCCATTTTCTCAATAACAGCGTTTGCTGCAATCTGGGTAATTTCTATGGTGCGCTTATTTGCTGGCATAAAGCCCATTCTCTCTTATGAAAGTTGAAACGCTAACCGGAATATCCATCGACTTCCCCACGCGAACATCGGTGGCAGAGAGATCTAAGGCTTGAATATCTAAACCGCTTTGCGAATATCCGGGACGATTGATCACCAAGATTTCCACCATTTTTTCCAGCTCCCGCGATCTATGCCATTGGCTGAAGCGTTCAAAAGCATCAGCACCAACAATCAAAATAATCTGATCATCTGGGCGTGAAACTTGTACTGCTTCAACTGTATCGATGGCATAACTTGGTCCATCACGTAGAATTTCAATGGGACTTACCTCAACGTGCGCTGCGATTTCATTTGGAAGCGAGCTAATAGCAAGTTGGCACATCACACTACGTTGAGAACCGCTTGCTTCTGGCGCTCCTTCGCGCAATAGCGGCACACCTGCCGGAATGATTAATAGGTAATCAACAATTTTCCGTTTAATGAGTTCTGTTATTACGTGCAGGTGGCCCGCATGAATCGGATCAAAAGTTCCGCCATAAATACCAACTCGCGACAAATTAATCCCGGTCGAGGCGAAGAGTTAAATAGAGAAGTAAAGCAAGTATTGCAAAAGCGACGATTCCAAAGAAAATTGGAGGTGCGGGCAATTCACGGACTACTTCTGCTATCTCTACTACGCGATTGATCATGGTGAAATCCTACTACTGGCCTGCCAGCAATTCTTTGAAGTGGGCTTCATCAATGATCGTTACGCCTAATTCTTGGGCTTTTGCCAGTTTGGATCCAGCATCAACACCAACTAATAGGTAATCAGTGCGCTGGGAGACCGAGGTAGAAACTTTTCCGCCATGGGCAGCAATAGTTTGCGCGATGGCCGCTCGGGCAAAACTTTCTAACCCGCCAGTTACTACAAAAGTTAAGCCAGCGAGAGTTTGAGGCAAAATTTCAACTTCTTCTTGGTCAACGCGCACGCCAGCGCGGCTCCACTTTGAAACGATCTCTTGGTGCCAACCAATGGAAAACCATTCGAGAATTGAATCTGCAATAGTTTCACCTAAACCATCGATATTTGATAACTCTTGCGCGCTTGCTTTCGAAATTCTCGAAATGGAACCAAAATGGTCTGCTAAAGCAAGGGCAGCGGTCGGACCAACATGTCGAATCGAGAGGGCAACAATTGTGCGCCACAATGGGCGCGACTTTGCTTCGCCTAAAGCTAATAATAATTTCGCTACATTCTTGCCAAGCGATCCATCCTTTTTCATAAAGAAATCCGACTTTGCTAATTTCGCCGCAGTTAAATCAAAGAGATCAGATTCATCCACGATAATTTTGCTTTCAAGCAGGGCAACCGCTGCCTCGTAACCTAATACATCAATATCTAGAGCGGCGCGCGAACCTATGTAATAAATGCGTTCGCGTAACTGTGCCGGGCAATTTTGCGCGTTAGGGCAACGGATATCAACATCTCCTTGCGAAATTGCACGAAGCTCGAAACCACACTCTGGACAATGCGTAGGCATAACGAAAGCTCGTTCTGCTCCAGTTCGACTTTCTACGACCGGTCCTAAAACTTCTGGGATTACGTCGCCAGCTTTACGGATAATGACAACATCACCGATTAAAACCCCTTTGCGAGCAATTTCTGCACCATTATGAAGCGTGGCGTTGGTAACGATAGAACCAGCTACTTTTACTGGTTCCATAAATGCAAAAGGTGTAACTCGACCGGTTCGACCAATGCTGACCTTGATATCCAACAGTTTCGTTCTGACTTCTTCGGGCGGATATTTAAATGCAATCGCCCATTTAGGAGCGCGCGAAGTGAAGCCTAGAACTTTTTGCTCTGAAATCGCATCAACTTTAATGACAACGCCATCTATTTCATGTTCAACGCTGTGGCGATGTTCTTCGTAAAAAGTAATGAACGCTTCGACTTCTTTACGAGTAGCAAACACTTTAAATCGATCACTTGTGGGAAGACCTAACGCTTTCAACTTCTCATACGCATTACTTTGCGCGGAAAAACTCATACCTTCATAAGCCCCGACGCCATGTACGACAACACTGAGTGGTCGCTGGGCGGTAATACGTGGGTCTTTCTGGCGAAGCGAACCAGCTGCGCCGTTGCGCGGATTAGCAAAGCGTTGTTTACCTGCCTCTGCTAGATTTTCGTTGAGTTCGTTAAATGCAGCGATAGGAAAGAAGACTTCCCCGCGAACTTCAATAAGTTTAGGGATTTCCTCACCGCTTAACTGATGTGGCAAATTCTTAATGGTCTTCACATTAAGTGTTACATCCTCACCCGTCACGCCATTTCCGCGAGTTAATCCCCTAATTAAATTCCCATTTTCATAGGTCAAATTTATAGCCAAACCATCAACTTTTAATTCACAAAGATAGGCGGGGCTTGGAATCTCTTTCTCAACGCGATCAAACCACGCAGTTAATTCATTTAAATCAAAAACATTATCTAAACTCATCATTTTTTCAAGGTGATCGCGCTGTTCAAATTGGGTAGAAAATCCACCGCCAACATGGAGCGTGGGCGAGTCAGCTTGGCGCAACTCTGGATTCTTTATCTCTAGCGCTGCTAACTCCTTCAGGAGGGCGTCAAATTGGACATCAGTGATTGAAGCTTTATCTAATACGTAGTACTTAAATTGATGGCCACGAATCTCTTCGGTTAATTGCTCAACGCGATGGCGCGCGCTATTGCTCATGCCGTCTCGCAAATCGTGGCGGAACCGACTACGCGATCGCCGTCATAAATCGCCATCGCTTGACCAGTAGCAAGACCCAAAAGCGGCGCATCGAGTTGGGCCACAAGTAATCCGTCTTTGAAGAAATAAGTACATGCCAGTGCGCCTCCATGTGCACGCACTTGCACAAAACCGCGTTGAATTTCTTCGGTAACAGCTGGTCCACACCACACGGCGCGTTCTCCACGCATAACACTGATTGCTAAATCTTCCCGTGCACCGACCACAACAGTGTTTGTAACGGGTTCAATCTTTAAAACAAAACGTGGTGAACCATCAGTTGATGGAACAGTAAGACCCAAGCCTTTGCGTTGTCCGATTGTGTAGGTATATGCACCTTTATGTTCGCCAATTGCGCGGCCATTTTGGTCAACGATTGGGCCGACCTCACTTCCTAGCCGATCGCGCAGCCAACCCGCGTTATCGCCCGAAGGAACAAAACAAATATCGTGGCTATCTGGTTTCTGCGCTACTGCTAATCCAAGGGCTTGCGCCTCAGCGCGAATATCAATTTTGGTGGTATCTCCTAATGGAAAAATCGCCCCATGAATTTGTGCCACTGTTAAGACAGAGAGAACGTAGGACTGATCTTTCAAATGATCAACTGCGCGATGAAGAGTTTTACCCATAGATCCGATCTGGGTGCGTGCATAATGTCCAGTTACTACTCCATCAAAACCCATTGCGCGGGCGCGATCTAATACTGCAGCAAATTTAATTTTCTCATTGCAGCGCAAACATGGATTTGGGGTACGACCAGCGGCATATTCGGCGAGAAAATCTTCGACGACTCCGTCATGGAATTCTTCGGCCATATCCCAAATGTAGAAAGGTATCCCGATCAGATCTGCCGCACGCCGCGCATCATGTGAATCTTCAATTGTGCAACAACCACGTGCACCTGATCGATATTTTTGGGGATTTGAAGAAAGTGCTAAGTGCACGCCAGTAACTTCATGCCCAGCTTCCACTGCGCGAGCAGCAGCGACTGCAGAATCTACGCCACCGCTCATTGCTGCAATTAATTTCATATGGAGCTCGCCGCCCGTCCGCGCTCAATAACGCTAGGAAGCACGGAGAGAACATAGTCAATTTCAACGCGCGTTGTGGTCGCCCCTAACGAGAATCGCAGCGACGATAGTGCAGTTTTCACCGTATGTCCCATAGCTAATAAAACATGGCTAGCTTCGGGTACACCGGCGCTGCAGGCAGATCCAGTTGAGCACGAAACATTTGCACCGTCCATCAGCAATAGCAAAACCTCACTTTGGGTACCAGGAAAAGTTACATTCACAATTCCAGGTAAGCGTTCAGATTTTTCTCCGTTAATAGACGCATCGGGAATTAACTCAATGACTTTGCGAATAAAGTAATCACGAAGAGAAAGAATCTTCGTCGCTGGATACTTTTCATAATCGGCTGCGGTAGCAAAACCGACTATCGCTGGCGCGTTCAACGTTCCACTTCGGATGTCGCGTTCTTGTCCTCCACCATGTAAGAGCGGCGGTATTTCTAAAGTTCGACGTAAAACTAGCGCACCAACTCCAAGTGGACCACCAATTTTGTGTGCACTAATCGTGAGTGCAGTCAAGCCAAGTTCTGAAAATGAAAATGGAACCTTGCAGAAACTTTGTACGGCATCACAATGGACTGGGATATTTCCAGCAATTTTCACGACTTCGGAAATTGGTTGTATAACTCCAGTTTCATTATTGGAGTGCATCAGAGAAATAATGGCAATTTCATCGCCGCGAGAGTCAACCATCTTTTTTAGCACAACAAGGTCGACCACCCCATCGACGCTTACGGGTAACTCAATAACTTCGGCGCCTTCGTGTTCTTTCAGCCAATGTGTTGGATCCGAAATGGCGCGGTGTTCAATTGCTGAAATAAGAATTACATTTCTTCCGCTTTTTCGTCCCGACCAATAAAAACCTTTCAGCGCAGTGTTATTTGCTTCGGTCCCAGAAGCAGTGAAAATAATTTCACTTGGTAGGGCGCCAATTTTGGCTGCAATCCTCTCGCGTGCATCTTCTAAAGCTTTGCGAGTTGAGCGACCATCAGCATGCAAACTCGAAGGATTACCTAAAACTTGCATTTGCGTATTCATTGCCTCCCAGGCAGCCCTAGATATCGGCGTGGTAGCCGCGTGATCTAAATAAACTGAAGACATGGGGTAAGTCTAGGACTTGCGCGCAGTAATGCCTTCTGTTGCCTTTGGCAGCACTGCAAAGAGGTCACCAACCACGCCAAAATCAGCGATTTCAAAAATCGGAGCTTCCGTATCTTTATTTATGACAACAATGGTCTTGCTTGTCTGCATTCCGGCGCGATGTTGAATTGCACCTGAAATTCCACAGGCAACATATAGCTGCGGACTTACTGTTCTTCCAGTTTGTCCAACTTGATGTGAATGTGGATACCAACCAGCATCCGTTGCTGCCCGCGATGCTCCAACTGCGCCACCAAGAGCATCTGCAAACGCTTCAACTGCACTGAAGTCACCGTTAGTTCCGCGACCTCCGCTAACAACAATATCCGCCTCCGTTAGATCTGGTCGCCCACCTTTGACCGGTGGTTCCGTTGAATTAACTATCGCTTTCTTGGCGCTCTCCGAAATCGTTATTGAAACGTTTTCCAGGGTCGGAGTAGCGCAATGCGTGTTCGCTTCAATTGACTTTGGACGGAGCGTAATAATTGCGCACCCATGCGAAACTTTTGAGCGCACAGTTGTTGACCCGCCAAAAACTAGTTGCGTAACGGTTAAATCGGCGCCAACATCAACGGCATCTGTAATCAAGCCTGACTCTATTTGTACTGCAACACGACCTGCTAACTCTTTACCAAAAGCGTGAGATGCAACAAGTAGCGCAGATGGTTTGCGTTCATTAATTAATTGTGCGAGCGCATCAGCCGATGCTGCTACACCATGCTTATTAAAACCTTCATTCTCAACAATAATTATGTTACTAATTGGTCCTACCAGCGACGACGCGAGCGCGCTTCCTCTGCCATTTTCGGCAAGAACTACCGCAGTGACGCCTCCGATACGTGCAGCCAGTGTTGCTAGCTCTGACGTTGTTTTGGTAACGACGCCGCCCATGAAATCGGCAAGAATAAAGACGTTGCTCATATCAACTTCCTCTCTACCAGGAAATTCACTAATTTTTCCGCCGCACTTCCATCGTCTACAATCTTTACACCCAGAGCTCTTGCTGGTCGTGGCGTTGCATCTACCACTACTGACCACGCACTTTGCGCACTTGCACCAATTGTTGCTAAATCCTTAGTGGCGATGGTTTTCTTTTTCGCCGCCATAATTCCTTTAAAAGATGGGTAGCGCGGTTCATTAATTTTCTCAACAACGCTAATAACTGCCGGAAAGTTAGCGCTCATTGCATCAACACCGGCTTCGGTAACCCGAGTGATGGAAACTTTAGCAGCGCTCGGGTCAACTTCAACGGAACCTGCAAAAGTAAGTTGAGCCCAACCCAATCGAGCTGCAATCATCGCTGGGATAACACTCATTCGCGCATCGGTGGATTCGGTTCCGCAGATAACTAGATCAAAGCCACCTTGAGAAATAACGTGCGCGAGAATTTTCGAAGTTGCCAGCGCATCAGAGCCGGCCAGAGCTGGGTCGGTAATTAAAACCGCGTCATTTGCGCCCATCGAGAGCCCTTTTCGAAGAGCTTCGCTAGCACGCTCGGGTCCCATCGAAATCAAAGTAACGCGATGCGGCCCATCTTCTCTGTTGCCACCGTGTGCTTCAACGATCTGCAGCGCTTCTTCAATGGCATATTCATCTAAGTCATTGAGGACGGCATCGACGTTGACTCTATCTAGGCGGCCATTGACCATCTTTTTCTCGGCCCATGAATCTGGAACTTGCTTTACGCAGACGGCAATCTTCATAAGAAGTAATGCTACTGATGAGTAACCTGAATTACCACTCGGAGAAGTTAAAAGAAGGCAGGATTGCGCAGTGCTACCAGCAGATCCGCGCATTCTCGGCGCCACCGTTACCGAAGGTGGAGTTAACTTTGCCATTTGGTCTAACGGCGCCGATGCCATTGAGCTATGCCTCTTTAATGAAATTAACGGAAAGTTAACTGAAACTCGTTTTGCCATGTCGCACCGTAATGGGCCGATTTGGCACGGATATCTCGCCGGAGTTCGCGCAGGTCAACGATATGGCTATCGAGTTTATGGACCATGGCAACCAGAACGTGGAGTTCGCTTTAATGCATCAAAGTTACTCATTGATCCCTATGCACATTTATTAGCTGGAGATCTTACTTATGTACCTGAAATTTATGGCCACGAAGCACTCGATGCTACTGGGCGCGGTGATATATCCGTTCGCGATTTACGTGATAGCGCTGGTTCTGTTCCCCTATCTGTGGTAACCAACCATCAAGTGCGACGCGTTGAGCGACCACTTGCTCCGTGGGCGAAAACAATAATTTATGAAGCACACGTGCAAGGACTTACCGCAAAGAATCCTGATATCCCAGAAAATGAACGTGGCACATACCAGGGCCTTGGTCATCCAAGCACAATCGCGCACTTAAAATCTATGGGAATTACAGCTCTTGAATTATTGCCAATTCATCACTTCTTAACTGAACCCAGTATTTTCAATCGCGGTCGCCGAAATCATTGGGGTTACAACGCAATTGCATTTAGCGCGCCACATCGAGGTTATGCCGCTACCGATGATCCAATTTCTGAACTTCAATTGGCGGTAGACCAACTCCATGGAGCAGGAATTGAAATTATTTTAGATGTTGTTTATAACCATACTGCCGAAGGCGGAGTCGGTGGACCTACCCTTTCATTGAAAGGCATAGATAATAAAGCATGGTATCGCCAAGATGAAGCCGGGAATTACTTAGACATAACCGGCTGCGGAAATACGCTGGCGGCAAGTAACCCACATGCAGTTCGCCACATCATTGATTCACTTCGTTGGTGGATTGAAGTAATTGGAGTAGATGGATTTCGATTTGATTTAGCAACTGCGCTTTACACCAGCAAAAGCGCCGCTAACTCATCGCTGATGTCAGCAATTGAATCGGATTCAGTCTTACGCAATTTCAAAATGATGGCCGAACCTTGGGATATTTCGCGCTATTCACTAGGTGATTTTCCACATCCATGGCGAGAATGGAATGACGCCTACCGAGATTCGGTACGGCAATTCTGGCTCGGTGATTTAGCCCGCGGATTTGGTGAAGGTGTTTCTGATATTGCCTCAGGCATAAGCGGTTCAAGTTCTATTTTTTATTATCGCGGGCCAACTTCATCCATTAACTTCATAACGGCTCATGATGGATTTACACTTCATGATTTAGTGACTTATAACGAAAAAAATAACGGTGCCAACGGCGAAAACGGCGCAGATGGGACCGAGGCGAATCGATCATGGAACGTTGGCATAGAAGGTGAAACCGATGATGAAGGCGTCAACACAATTCGTCACTGCTTAAAGAAATCGATCCTTGCCACGCTCATGCTCTCTTCCGGTGTGCCAATGATTTCCATGGGCGATGAAGTCTCTCGCTCGCAATCTGGTTCAAATAATGCTTATTCGCTTCCAATTAACTTAAAGGCAGAGAGCTCGGAAAGTTTTAACGGAGGCTGGGCACTGCCATGGGTGCTAGATGAAAAAGCAGAAGATATCCTTAACTCAGTCCAAGCGCTTTCGCAAATACGAAACACATACTTGGCGGATGTTGCATCTGAATTCTTTACTGGAATTGTTGACCAAGGAACAAAACGTAAAGATATTGCTTGGTTTAGTTTAGATGGACGAGAAATGAGTGGCGACCACTGGCAAGATGAGGAAAAAAGAAGCATCACCGTTTTCATCGAAGCTGATCCAACTCGAGCGTTATTGCTACTTCTGAATTCTTCGCGCGATGAGACCGGATTTACCTTGCCAGATGAAACGTGGGGTGAAACATACCGTTGTATTTTTGACGCATCAAAACCTATCGCAACGTATGAACCCGTAATTTCTACCCCAAGTACGCAAGTGAGGCTCCCGCCGCACAGTGCCCAAATTTGGCTCGTCTCGCGTACTAGGTAGCCACGGCAATATTCCGCTCTAGATAACTTGTAAGCGTGACCTCTCTTGTTCATCTACTCCCCTGAATCTTTCCAGCTCTAACTCCCACGGAGTTCCGAAAATATTTGAAATAGCGGTTCTCAAAGAGTCCTCGTCGAAACTATTTTTCAAGGCGCTATCTACTAAATGTTCAGAAACCAGAATGGCTCCACTTGCATCTATGGTGGCACGATGTAAGCCGAGCTCTGGCGTACAACGGAAAAGCTCTCCACCGGTTTCGCTGTTTTCCTGAATTTCAAAACGTAAGTAGCACCAACTTCGAAGCGTGCTCGCTAATTCACTCGCCTTTCCTGCGCGATCGCGCCACTGCAAAGTTGCACGATGAGTACCAAGGAGAAGTGGTTGGATCCTCCACTCCAGAGTTGTTCTGTTACCTAAAACGCTCTGCACCGCCCAATCAATATGGCGACGCAGCGGCGCAGGTGCGGAGTGAATAATAAGTAAGCCTCTAACCATTTCGCGGTTAGACGGTGCAATTAAACGTTCCATCAAACTCCTAGCAAGGCGCGCTATATGCGACCTTCCCCAGTGCATATTTACCTGCCAGATAGGACATTTCTACACCATCCACGCTCAAATTGTCTAGCTGTACTTTAGGCATCCCAGCAATTAGGCAGTACGCTTTGCCTTAGTCGGACGCTTAATCAGTACCCGTTTCATGTTTTCATGCTCGGCATCGCTGGCGCAAGAGGAAGACTGGTGGTCGAGGTTTTCTCGAACACCCCACATATCGAAGGAAAAGTACAAACATGGCAACAGGCACAGTTAAGTGGTTCAACTCTGAAAAGGGTTTCGGTTTCATTGCAGTTGATGGTGGTGGACAAGATGTATTCGTTCACTACTCAGCAATCCAAGGAAACGGTTACAAGTCCCTTGAAGAGGGTCAGGCAGTTTCATTTGAGGTCGTACAGGGTCCAAAGGGTCCTCAGGCCGATGCAGTGAACGCTAACTAATATCACTTCAGTTTAATATAAAATCCCCGCCGGGTAACTGGCGGGGATTTTTTAATTTCGTTTTATTTTTTCGGTGGCGGCGGAACTTCGCCAACTTTTAATTTCAGCGCTGCAATTGCTTTTACTGGAGATAAATCTTTTCCAACTTTCCAAGCATCTAAATATTTCCATGGATACAACATCCCGCGACGCACCCACCAAGCACTGGCCTCAGCCGGTGTTGGCCACGAAATTCCAAAGTGAACATGCGGGGCAGTTCCGCGAGCGCTGCCAGTTGCTCCAATGTAGGCAATCAAATCGCCGGCACTAACACGCACTCCAGGTGCAATTCCAGGTGCAATTTTTCCGAAATGCGATCCATAATAGCGCACACCATCATCGCCAATCATTGAAACTGATAAGCCTCCGCGATCTGCGCCTAAATTTGTTCTGCTACTCCAGATATCTTTCGGTGAAACTTGATTAATGACACCTGAAGTTGGTGCTACGTATTTGCAGCCAGCTTTAGCCAAGAGATCGGTGGCGGGATAATTATGATGTGCCCGTGCATAGGTAACTTTGCAATCGATAACGGGGAAAACATAGATTGACGCAGCATGCGCCGTTGCCAAGGGAAAGGCAATCAATACGCTCATGAGCGCAGAAATAAATTTAACTCTCATTCTCCACCAATCAACTTTGCGTCACCAACTTCTACCCACGTAACATACGCCAGTACGCTTAGAAATCTCGGTAAGACACAAGGAGGCAGAGGAGACTTAATTCTGCTTAGATGTACTTATGAACAAAACCCTCTTATCTCGAAAGATCTTTGGCTGGGGTTCACTAGCCCTAGCTTCATCGCTACTAGTTTCACTACTAGTCCCATCTGCGCAGGCAACGACATATTCGTTTCCAAACGCTCCGACAAATGTCACATCTTATATTGGCGCAAAAGGCGTTGTTGTTAAGTGGACACCTGCAGCAGATGTAAACCCAAGTGTAACTGGTTATGTTGTCTCTGCTGGTGCGGGCTCATGCCCAATATTCGTTCCAGTTGCAAACAACAATGTTGTAACGATGCCAGTTGTTGAAGGACAACCAGCAGGTACACCAGTTGTGCAAGCAGTTAACGCATATGGTTTTTCAAAGCCAGCTACATCAAACAAAAGTTACACAGCAGCAGAACTTGCAACTGTTGGTTCATCAGCAAACAAAAATGTTCAGCTATTGCAGCTCGACGATTTACATGGTGCTATTGAAACCGGTTCATCATTTGGTACATCACTTCTAGTAAGTAACTGGAATGCAGATCGCAAAGCATCTGCTGCAACATTTGCCCTCTCAGCAGGTGACAACATTGGCGCGGCTCCACCGATTTCAACTGAGTTTGAAGAGCTTCCAACTATTGAGTCTCTTAACCTGATGAAGCTTGATGTTTCAACACTTGGTAACCATGAACATGACCGCGACCTTGCTCACCTTCAAATGATTATTGGCGCATCAGATTTCCAGTGGGTTGTTTCAAACTACGGAGATGAGGCACTTGCAGCACTCAAATCTGGCAGTAAGGCTGTCAAGGCGTACACAATCATTGACCGCGGCGGCGTAAAGGTCGGCGTTGTTGGTGCAAATACACCAGAGACAATTGAGCAGGTATTCCCAGGAAACCTTGATTACAAGGATGCAGCCGGTGCAAAGAAGACAATTCAAATCGATCCCGGCGTTACTGGAATCAACAGAGCCATCGTTGATGCAAAGGCAGCCGGTGCAGAAATCGTGGTTGTTTTAATTCACCAAGGATTTAGTGAGCACTCTGCTGGTGTTGCAAAAGGGCCCTACAACGACCTTGCAGCAAAGATCAAGGGAGCTTCAGTTATTTATGGTGGCCACAGTCGCCAGACTTTCTCAACTTTAATTCCTGGATCATTTCGTCGTTCGGCTGTACCAACACTTCTTGGTCAGGTTCGCGGCTCAGGTGTTGAGTATACACGTTCACAGATCTGTATCCGTAACGGCAAAGTTGTTGGAGCATCACTGCAGCATGTACTAAGGGCTGCTGCACCAACAATTAATACTGGTGTTCTTAGCACTGTAACTACACCAGATGCAACCGGTGCGGCCCTTATTAAGAAGTACAAGGATCAACTAACTGCCAAGCTAGACATAAAGATCGGTCAAGTCTCTGGTGTATTCCCACGTGGTGGATCACCGGCGGTTGAACGCGTTGGTGAAACTCCAATGGGTAATTATATTGCCGATCTGATGCGGGCAAAGCACAAGACTGATTTTGCAATTCAAAATGGTGGCGGTATCCGCGACACATTCCCGGCAAAGAATTATGTCCCTGCAAATACAGCTCTTGTTCGCACAGGTACAGGTCCGCTCGATGTAACACTCGGTGATGCCTTTACCGTTTTCCCATTTGGAAATCAGCTCGTAACAACAGTTGTTACCGGTGCGAATCTATGGAAAGCACTTGAAAACGGAGTCGGCGGTAACTATCCGGGAGATGGTCGCTTCCCACAGGTTTCAGGTTTCAAGTACTCATTTAATCCATCTAAGCCAATTGGAAGCCGTATTGTTGAAGTTACAAAACTAGACGGCACCGCAATTGCAAAGGATTCAAAGGAGTACACCCTGACAACTATCGACTTCTTGCTCTACGGTGGAGATGGATATGCTGGTGTCTTCTCGCCAGCACGAGCAAAAGTTATGGGTGCGCTACTTGATCTATTTGTAGATGCACTGAAGGCTGATATGGCCGCTAAAAAGGTTACTCAGGTACCTGCAATAGATGGTCGTATCAAGAAAGTTGGCTAAACAAGTAAGTTAAAATAGAAAGGGCGCTCGAGTGATCGGGCGCCCTTTCTATTTGTTTTATAAGTGGGGTGCGCTCAAATACCAAGTGCACATTTGGGTGGTATTTAGAAAACAGATAGTATGCGCCAGTCTTAGAAAAATTTAATACGCGCCCGTAGCTCAGTTGGTTAGAGCCCCAAACTCATAATCCGATCTTCGGAACTCTTCTCAACTCTGCCAGTCGAAGGAAAAGTGCTGTTCATACGCTCCCTCCGCTAGACTCCCCGCTATATGGAGGGGTTTATTGAATTACGCAACACTCATGTCGCTTAATTGCCTCATTGGCATTAGAATCACTTCGGTAATTACCAACCTAGCGAAAGAAGATTAATTGAAAAAGAGAGTTATTTTAGGAGCAGTTATTGCCGCATTATTTTTGGGCCTTTTGGCGATTTACTCCTCTTTAAATGAGCAGGCAGAAGATGCCACCGATCTGACGATCTACTCAGGTCGCTCAGAGGAGTTCATCGCGCCATTCTTCGCCGAGTGGGAAACAGAATCTGGCATAAAACTTAATATCCGCTACGGAGACTCGGCAGAGCTCGCCGCCCAAATCCTAGAAGAGGGATCTAACTCCCCTGCTGACCTATTTTTGTCACAAGATGCCGGCTCACTGGGAGCTATCTCTGAAGCAGGGCTTTTCATATCGCTACCAACAGACGTTGCCCAAAGTATCCCAGCACAGTTTGTTGCGGCAAATCGAAATTGGATTGGAGTTACAGGTCGCGCGCGCGTATTTGCATACGCACCAGATCGAGTGAAAACCCTGCCACAATCGGTAACAGATTTAACTAAGCCTCTGTACAAAAATCAGATTGGAATTGCGCCAACTAATGCATCTTTCCAAGCATTTGTAACTGCACTAATTCAAAACAAGGGCGAAAAGTTCGCCCAGAGCTGGCTCCAAGGACTAAAGGCTAATGGAGTAAAGATCTATCCAAAGAATTCAGTGATTGTGGAAGCAATTGATAAAGGGGAAATTTCAATCGGCTTGACCAATCATTACTACATCTGGGCAGTTGCAGCAGGACTTGGCCGTTCCATCAATGTTAAAAATGGTTTCTTCACACCAGGTGATATTGGAAACTTGATTAACGTCTCTGGTGCAGGTGTGCTTGCCTCAAGCAAGCAGCAAGGTGCTGCGCAAGATCTAATCAACTATTTAACCTCTGCCCCAACTCAGCAAAGGTTTGTTACCGATACCCATGAATACTCATTGCTTGATGGTGCTAATCCACCCGCAAACCTTCCGGGATTAGATCAAATCGGTGCTCCATCAATTGATCTTAATACGTTAAAAAACATCAAGAGAACCCAAGATCTTCTTATTGAGGTGGGACTGCTTTAAAAAATGCCAACCACCATCCCTGATCGCACCCGTAGCTCGCTTTCAATGAACACGCGTATGCAACGTGCGCTAAAGATGACCTTAAAGGGCGCGGTGGGGATGGTCGCAGCCTTATCAATGGCTCCAATTGTTTATCTCTTTGTTCGAGCAAGCGATAAGCCAATGGATGAAATAGTCCAGCTCTTACTCCGTCAAAAGACGTTAGAGGTGCTAACGACAACCACCTTAATGGTGCTCTGTGTAGTGGCAATTACTCTTTTCTTTGGTGTTGCAATCGCCAGCGGGCTGCACTTTGTGCACCTGCCACTTAGGCGCTTGCTGATAATTCCTACAGTTTTACCACTTGCAATCCCCTCTTATGTATTCACATATACCTGGATAGCTCTGGTTCCATCTTTTTCGGGTTTTGCCGCAGCGGTATTCATCTTGTCTCTTACCACCCTTCCCTACGTTATTCTGGTTACGCTGGCTGGGCTGCGAAGTGTTGATGGATCTCAAATTGAGGTCGCACGTTCTTTAGGTCTTAATTATCGACAGACATTTTTCAGAGTTGTATTTCCTCATTTGTTTTGATTGCTTTCTCAATACTATTTGTAATTGCCGAGGAGTCAATCAAAACAAAATCTCCAGATGGTCAGATCGTCAAGACTTTCTCAACTCAGAACTCATTGATCCACAGAAGACCGGTGCAGGTTACTGTGATGTTTGCGGTGGCTACATTTGGAGTTGTAGCTGTGGTAATT
>JBCKHN010000005.1:0-61695 GCA_038905815.1 Candidatus Planktophila sp.
CGACAGTCGGCAAAGGAACTGTATTCACGGTGACACTGCCGACACAATACGCCCCCCCGCGCCCGCATCCAGACCAGTTCATCGGTTGAAACCATGCAGCAATTGAAGTAAGTGCTAGAAGTTAAGCGCGAAGGGCTTTAGCAAGAGATTCGAAAGCTTCTACCAAGATATCAATTTCGTGTTGGCCGTGGGCCAAGCTAATTAACCATTGTTCATCTAGCCCTGGAGGGGTGATGATTCCGCGATTGAGCGACCATAACCAAGAAAGTTCCGCGATTTGGAAATCCGTTCTTTTGTAATCGCGATAATTTCTAACTGGCGTAGTTGACCAAGTAACACAACCTTTTATACCGAAACCAACGGTATGCGCAGGCAAGTTATATTCTTCAATAATTTTACTAATGCGATCGAGGGCTTGTTTGTTAAATACCTCCGCGCTTGCCAGGGTTTCTTCAGTACAAATTCTGTCAATTGCGCGAACCCCAGCCATGGATAACGGGTTACCGTTAAAAGTTCCAAAGTGCGCCATTTTTCCATTAGTTACATACTCCATATATTTAGCTTTTCCGCCAAAAGCAGCGACCGGCAATCCACCACCAATTGATTTAGCAAGCGCTATTAAATCGGGAGTAACGCCGAGTCTTTGCGCTGCGCCTTGATGGCCAGCAGTTAAGCCAGTTTTAACTTCATCAAAAATTAGGATGACGTTGTACTCATCGCAGAGCTCGCGCACGCGCTCTAGATATCCAGCATCTGGAAGAACGATTCCAATGTTCTCTAAAACGGGTTCAACGATAAAACATGCGATCGACTTTGCGTGAGCTTGGAAGGTTCGCTCTAACGCGTCAGCGTTATTAAAAGGAACAACATAAACCTCACCAGGGAGTACAGATTCTGGCACGACAACGTTTGGTGAATCTGGATCGCCGGCTTTCGCTAGCGAAGGTTTGACAGAGACAGCCAGTGGGTCATAGCTACCGTGGTAGCCACCTTCAACTTTGACGAGGGCGTTCTTATCGGTTACAGCTCGAGCAACGCGAACGGCATACATGGTGGATTCTGTGCCTGAGTTGGTGAATCGGACTTGGTCGATTCCAAACCGACGACAAATAAGCTGCGCAGCATCGGTTGAGATGGGCGATGGAGTCACGAAGAGCGTTCCAGTTTCCAGTGAGGTCGCAATCTCTTCGAGGAGGATTGGGTTGAGGTGGCCTGCCAACATCGCGCCGAAACCCATTGAGAGGTCCAAGAGTTCGCGACCATCGACATCGGTCACCCACGCGCCTTTAGCTGATGCGATGGAAATTGGATAAGGGTCCCAGTATTGAAAACTCGAAGTCACGCCAAGCGGTAAGACTTTCCGTGATCTCTTACTTTCTATTTCGCTCGCTTCTGTTGTTTCAGCAAAGCGCGCCCACTCTGCTTTTAATAAAGAAGCAATTCTTTCAGGCGATAGCGGTTGAGATGTTGCGGGAACAAATCTAAATGTTTCTTTATGGTTTGTTATGGTAATCATTGTAAAGCTGTACGACAAAGGTTTGTGATTTACAAACTCGTTTGAGAAGTACTCTCCCGATCTGTCTAGCCACTTTGACTAGTGGCCTAATTCTCTCGTAGGCGCTAAGAAAGCGCAACCCCCGAAATTGCCAAAGTATGTGCAGGCGTTGAGCCGCAACACGAACCAATGATATTTACCCCCATATTTTTCATTTCTTCCGCATATTTAGCCATTTCACTAGGGGTTCCCTCGAAAATAAAAGTATCGCCCACTAACTTTGGTAAGCCGGAATTTGATTGCGTAATAATAAAAATTCCTGCTGGGCGCGCCGCCACCATTTCGGCTGCAATTTGTTTCATTTCTTCCAATCCGCGTCCGCAATTTGCACCGATAATACGAACTCCGAGTGCGGATAAATGTTTTACCGCCGCTGCAGGTTTTACGCCCATCATGGTCCGTAAATTAGTATCAAAACTTAGCGTTGCAATTATTGGCAAGTTTGGTGCAACTTCTTGCGCGGCAACAACTGCAGCTTCTACTTCTGATAAATCACTCATCGTTTCAATAAGAATTGCATCGACTCCGCCATCAACAAGCGCGCGAATTTGTTCGGCAAATAACGCTTTAGCGCTCGCTGGGGTCATAACTCCCATAGGTTCCATCAATTCACCAGATGGCCCAATATCGCCCATAACAAAGCAGTTTTTATGGCGATCGGCTACTCGGCGGGCTATTTCGGCGCCTGCTTTATTTAACTCATAAAGTCGGTTTTCTAGCCCATGCATAGCAAGGCGACCTGAAGTTCCACCAAAAGTATTTGTTGTAATTAAATTTGCACCTGCAGCCGCGTATGCTTCGAGAATTTCTTCAACTTTTTCTGGATGATCAACGTTCCATAACTCACCAGCGCCACCATCAGTTAAGCCTCGATCTTGCAACACCGTACCCATAGCGCCATCTGAAACCAGAATACCTTGCGCTAGCGCGTCATAAATTAACGAAACGCTTTTACTATCCATATGTAAATCTTAGCCTCCTTAAAGGTTCAACGCATGAAAAGCGCGTTAAGACGTTTTGTTGTAAAGAAGAGTCCGACTACAATCATTACCAGAAAGTACAAGACATGCCCGCTCAGCGTCCAACTAATATGGCCAAGAGTTAAACCACGGACAAGTTCAATCGCGTGCGAAAGCGGGAAAAGATTGATTACGTATTGCAACCATTGCGGAAATACCGATAACGGATAAAAAGTGCCGGAGAAAAGAAACATTGGCAGTAAAACAATGGTGACGATATTTAATTGTTGGAAAGATGTCATATATGAAGTAAGCGCCATTCCAATAGCGGCGAAACCAAAAGCGATAAGCACTGCCGCAGGAATAGCCAGCAACCCCCAAAGACTTGGTATTAAACCCAGCGGGGTAACTACCGCCATGAAACCAACGGCATACATCAACCCACGGAGCAACGCCCAACTAATTTCCCCTAGCGCGACATCGAGTGGTCCCAGCGATGTCGCGAGCATGCCGTGATAAATCTGATCATGGCGGAGTTTGAAAAAAATATTAAAAGTTGAGTCATAAATCGCGCCATTCATAGCGCTCGCGGCAAGCAGAGCTGGGGCGATAAAGGTCGAGTATTTGATCAATTGGCCTTGGACTTCGATGTCGCCGATGAGATTGCCGATGCCATAACCGAAAGCAAAGAGATATAAAATGGGTTCGACGAATCCAGATAGAACCATCATCCATGTTGAAGATTTAAAAGCAATGAAACCGCGTTCAATAATCACCCGCGCGCGGCCCGAGTAATAGCGCTCGCCTAGCCTGCCAATTCGGGCTTCGGCAATTGCTACTGCACTACTTGTTATCACTATTTGGCCAACCGTTCTGTGTAGAAGCGGCGCGAGAAGTAGATGCCAATCACCAGCAAGATAGTTAAGAAAATCAAGTGGACCCATAGCATCAGCGTTGAAATCGCATGGTGGTAGGTCATGTAACGGCCCAATTCGGTGGCATGCCAGAGCGGAGAGATCCAGCCAATCCACTGTAAGAAAATGGGCATAGCGTTGAGGGGATAGAAAGTTCCAGAGAATAAAAAGAGCGGCATCATAATAAAACGGCTAAAAACTGTGAAGAAAAAATTTTCATCTTCTAGCAGCGCGGCGAGCGCTTGCAATAGCGCCCCAAATGCGGCACCAGCAAAAATCGCGGTGGGAATTGCGAGCCAAGCTCGCTCAGATTCAAGGGCGCCGAAAGCGAGCATGACGAACCAATAGATGAGAACGGTAAAAAACACACGGAAGAGCGCGGCGAGAAAGACTCCTGTTGCAATTTGATTTCCAGTTAGCGGGGTTGAGTTTATCGCGAAGAAATTTTTATACCATTTAAATCCTTGAATTGTCGGGAAGACTGTTTCATCCATCGCGCCTTGAATCGCTGCCGCTGCCAAGAGAGCTGGAGCTAAGAAAGTTAAGTATTTGACGCCATCAACGCCAGCAAGGCCAGCGTTTTTATCAATGAAAGAGCCAACCCCGATTCCGATTGAAATTAAGTAAAGAACTGGATTAGCAATAGCCGTTAAAATGATGAGCCAAATCCACTTGAGCATGGTATGTATTTGTGCTTCCGCCACATATAGCGAGCCACGAGCTTGAACGCGCGCGGCGTTAACGAGCCGAAGTGAGCCTTGTCGAGTTTGAGTTATGGACATTATTCGATCAGCGTTCTTCCGGTTAGACGTAAGAAGACATCTTCCAGAGATGAGCGTCTAACCAGCGAAGTTTTTGGATGCAAATTTATAGCGTAAATCTTCTCCAAAAGTGATTCGCCATCTTCGCTATATAACAGAATACGGTCAGGCAACTCTTCCATTCGTTCACAGAGTTCACGTAGCGTATTTGCTACTTCGCTATTTCGCTCAGAGCCAAAACGAACTTCAAGAACTTCTCTAGTTGAAAAATCTTTAATAAGTTGGGCTGGGCTGCCTTCAGCCATGATTTTGCCGCGATCCATCACGATTAATCGATCACATAATTGTTCGGCTTCATCCATAAAGTGCGTGGTGATAACTAGCGTTACACCTACTTCCTTTAAGCGGAATAATCGATCCCACAAAATATGTCGTGCTTGTGGATCTAAACCAGTCGTTGGTTCATCGAGTATTAATATTTCTGGTTCGCTAACTAGGGCTCGCGCAATGGTGAGCCTCCGTTTCATACCACCACTTAAAGATTCAACCTTCGCATTTCGCTTCTCTTCCAGCTGGGCGAAGGTAAGGAGCTCTTCAATTTTGCCTTTAACAAATTTTCGTGAAAGGCCAAAGTAGCGACCGTATATGTAGAGGTTTTCGGTGACGCTTAACTGTTGATCGAGGTTATCTTGCTGGGGAACTACCCCTAAATGCGCGCGTATCTGAGGACCATCAACTTCTGGGTCCTTACCTAAAATCGTAATTTCTCCAGATGTGCGTTGAGAAGTCGCTCCAATTATGCGCATAGCCGTTGATTTACCCGCACCGTTTGGCCCGAGAAAGCCAAAAGCTTCACCTTTGGCAACGTCGAAATCGATAGCATCGAGGGCAATAAAGTCGCCGAATTTCTTGGTTAATTTACGCGCGGAAATAAGCGGTTCGGACATGCGGGAAGTTTACTACTTAGCCTCTGTAGTGGTGTGCCATTTCACCGAGGGCTCTGTCGAACATGGCGAGACCTTCGCGCGCTTCACTCTCGTTTATGTTAAGTGGTGGATTTAAGTGAATGCGATTGAAATTATTAAATGGGATTAAGCCGTGCTTTTTACACGCTCCAACCAATTCATTCATGGCAGGACTTGTTTCGCCATAGGGAGCGATTGGTTCTCGAGTCGCCCGATCGGTAACAATATCTACTCCCCAGAAAACACCCAGACCGCGGATATCGCCGATTAATTGATGTTTTTTAGCTAACTCATGTAGCCCAGGACCAAGAATTTTTTCGCCAATGAAAGCTGCATTTTCCACCATTTTTTCACTCTTCATAACGTCAATTGTGGCAACCGCCGTTGCGCAAGCAATTGGGTGTCCTGAGTAAGTTAAACCACCGGGGAAAATTCGATCGTTGAAAGTGTTACTAACTTCTTTAGAAATAATAACTCCACCAAGCGCGATATATCCTGATGTCACACCTTTTGCGAAGACGATTAGATCCGGAATGGAATTGGAGTGCTCATAAGCAAACCATTTTCCGGTACGTCCGAAGCCTGACATTACTTCATCGCCAATCCAAAGGATCTGGTACTTATCGCAGAGCGCTCGTATCCCGTCGAGATAACCGACCGGGGGGATAAGAACTCCAGCGGTGCCGGGGACGCTTTCAATTAAAATTGCCGCAATTGTATTTGGGCCTTCAAAAATAATTGTTTGCTCTAAATGTTCTAAAGCGCGGGCACACTCTTCGGCTTCAGTACTTGCCCAAAAAGATGAGCGATACAAATAAGGTCCCCAGAAGTGAACATGACCATGGGCGAATTCATTCGGAAATCTACGTGGGTCTCCGGTGGCGTTAATCGCGGAGCCAGTATTGCCATGGTAAGAGCGGTAGGTACTAAGAATTTTCGATTTACCGGTATGAAGGCGCGCCATACGGATTGCATTTTCGATTGCATCTGCGCCACCATTTGTGAAGAAAACGTTCTTGAAGCGTTCGCCCGCTAGACCAACAATTCTCTTGGCAGCTTCATTGCGTGCTTCGTTTGCATGTTGCGGCGCAACAGTTGCCAAAATATCAGCTTGTTCCTTAATTGCAGCAATGACTTTTGGATGTTGATGCCCAATATTTGTAAATACTAATTGGCAAGAAAAATCGAGGTACTTCTTTCCATCGTAATCCCAGAAGTAGGATCCCGCGGCTCCGGCAACGGGTATTGGTGATATTTGCCCTTGCGCAGACCATGAATGAAAAACAAAAGAACGGTCATCTGCAAAAACTTGCTTGCCTTTTTCTGGATTTACTTCTGGCATTTGGCGCGCACCCCTTAATAGTGAACCAATCTAATCATTGGTGGCATATAAAAGGGTAGAGGCAAGCGCGGTTATTGCAGTAAAGTGAGCACATGAAAGAGATCACGCATTGGATTAATGGGCAGTTATCAACGGTGAGCGCTGCGCGTAAAGGTGATATTTACAACCCGGCAACCGGAGAAATTACCGGCAGCGTTGCGTTCGCTGATGCCGCCCTGATTGATAGCGTGGTGAGCGTTGCAACGGACGCTTTTAATTCATGGCGGCACAGTTCGTTAACAAAGCGCGTTCAAGTGCTTTTTGCTTTCCGCGAGTTAGTAAATACAAATAAGGAAAACATCGCAGCCCTGATTACCAATGAACATGGCAAAGTGCTAAGTGATGCTGCCGGTGAAGTAACTCGCGGGTTAGAAGTTGTGGAATTTGCTTGCGGAATCCCACACTTATTAAAAGGTGGCTTTTCGGAAGAAGTCTCTACTGGGGTAGATGTTTACTCTATTCGCCAACCCCTTGGTCCGGTTGCAATTATCTCTCCATTTAATTTTCCAGCGATGGTGCCGATGTGGTTCTTCCCAGTCGCAATTGCTTCTGGTAATTCAGTAATTGTTAAACCTTCCGAGAAAGATCCAAGTGCGGCAATGTTTATGGCGCAACTCTGGCAAGAGGCAGGTTTGCCTGATGGGGTATTTAACGTAGTACATGGCGATAAAGAGTGTGTTGACGCGCTGCTCACCCATCCGGGAATCAAGTCCATATCCTTTGTTGGGTCAACACTAATTGCCAAATATGTTTATGAAACTGCGACAAAATTGGGCAAGCGCGTTCAAGCCCTGGGCGGTGCAAAGAACCATATGGTGGTTTTACCTGATGCCGATTTAGATTTAGCCGCTGATGCTGCAATCAACGCTGGTTTTGGTTCTGCGGGAGAGCGTTGCATGGCCATTTCGGCCATCGTTGCCCTCGAGCCGATTGCCGATCTACTCGTTGCGAAAATTCACGAGCGAATGTTAAAAATTAAAACTGGTGACGGTACGCAAGGTTCGGATATGGGTCCACTCGTGACGAAAGTACATAGAGATAAAGTCGCCTCGTATATTAACGCCGGCCTAAGCGAAGGAGCAACCCTCGTTGCTGACGGTCGAGAAGTTAAAGTCGATGGCAATGGTTTCTGGCTTGGCCCAACACTTTTTGACCATGTAAAACCAAGTATGAGTATTTATAAAGAGGAGATTTTCGGCCCAGTATTAAGCGTGCTTCGTGTTAATACTTACCAAGAAGCGTTGCAGTTAGTCAATGACCACCAATATGGAAATGGGACAGCAATTTTCACAAACGATGGCGGAGCTGCACGCCGTTTCCAAAATGAAGTAGAAGTTGGAATGGTTGGAATAAATGTTCCAATTCCAGTACCTATGGCGTACTACTCCTTTGGGGGCTGGAAAAACTCTCTCTTTGGTGATTCTCATGCCCATGGTACTGAAGGCGTTCACTTCTTTACGCGCGGCAAAGTAGTTACCAGTCGCTGGCTTGACCCAAGCCACGGTGGCATTAATTTAGGTTTTCCTGAGAACACCTAAGTTCGCTCTGTATAGTTTCGCTACGTGCGCTTTATAAATAGCCCTGCTTTCGACCTCACCTACGACGATGTCTTTTTAGCGCCGAGCTTTTCTGAACTCTCCAGTCGAATGGATGTTGATTTAGCTTCATACGATGGCTCGGGCACAACAATTCCCATTGTGGTAGCCAACATGACGGCAATAAGTGGGCGGCGAATGGCAGAAACAGTTGCCCGCCGTGGTGGCATTGCAGTCATCCCGCAAGATATTCCACACGCTGTTGTCGATAACGTTATTTCTTGGGTGAAAGCTCGTCACATCTTTTTTGATACACCTATTACTTTAACTCCAGAACAAACGGTTGCTGATGCGCTGGGCCTTCTAAATAAACGTGCTCACGGTGCGGTCGTTGTCGTTGAAAATAAGAGACCTGTTGGAATTGTCACGGAAGAGGATTGCGTGGGTGTAGATCGTTTTACCCAGCTTCATTTAGTGATGAGTAAAGATCTTCTCAATTTGTCCGATGGTTGTGATGCGCGCGAAGCTTTTGATTTTCTTCACAACCACCGTCATAAATTAGCGCCAGTAGTTTCACGGAACGGTGAATTAGTTGGAATTCTCACTCGAGTGGGAGCTCTGCGCAGCACTTTATATGCACCAGCAGTAGACGCTAATAACCGTTTGCGAATTGCAGCAGCGCTTGGAATTAATGGAGATGTTGCCGCTAAATCAGCAGCACTGATTGAATCAGGGGCTGATCTATTAGTTATAGATACTGCGCACGGTCACCAAGAAAAAATGATAGTTGCAATTAAAGCCATTAAGAGCGCCCGCCCGTCAATTCCAATAGTTGCTGGAAATGTTGTAACAGCAGAAGGCGTGCGAGATTTAGTGGCGGCAGGTGCCGATATAATCAAAGTCGGAGTAGGTCCGGGCGCAATGTGTACCACACGTATGCAAACTGGTGTTGGTCGTCCTCAATTTTCAGCAGTTCTTGAATGCGCGCAAGAAGCAAAGAAGTTAGGTGCACACGTGTGGGCAGATGGTGGAGTTCGCCATCCTCGCGATGTTGCGTTAGCGCTCGCAGCTGGCGCATCACAGGTGATGATCGGTTCTTGGTTTGCCGGAACATATGAATCACCGGGAGATTTGCAGACAGATTCAGCGGGACGCTTATTTAAAGAATCATTTGGTATGGCATCTGCCCGCGCAGTTGCAGCGAGAACATATCAAGAGGGCGCTTTTGATCGCGCATGTAAATCGCTTTTTGAAGAAGGCATCTCAACTTCGCGGATGTATTTAGACCCCCAGCGCCCGGGCGTTGAAGATCTGTTAGACCAAATCACTTCTGGACTTCGCTCGGCATGTACATATGCTGGCGCTAAAAGCCTTGCTGAATTTGCAGAACGCGTAGTTGTAGGAATTCAATCATCTGCTGGTTATGCCGAAGGCCGACCACTTCACACATCGTGGGGAAGCTAATTGAACTCCGATAAACCAACAATAATTCTGGTAACGAGTAATGGCGTTGGCATGGGCCATCTTGCCCGCGCAAGTGCGGTTGCGCTAGCCCTGAAGGACATAGCCAATCCAATTATTGTTTCAATGGCGGGTGGAATTGCAGAGCTACCTTATTATATGGGTATTCGTTGTGAATACATTCCTGGTCGCGAGCGCCTCTGGATGTCTCGAGAGAAATGGGATCAGTATTTACGCGATCGCTTACTTGCTTTAATTGAGGAGACCGGCGCGAAAGTCTTATCTTTTGATGGCGTGGTCCCTTACTCAGGAGTTATCGCGACAAAAAATTCCAATCCCTCACTGGCGCTAGTTTGGGTTCGTCGTGGTTTATGGCAGAGGAAACCACAACGCTATGTTTTAGGTTTGCAATCACGGATGATGGATCAAGTAATAGAACCGGGAGATATTGCTCGCTCATATGATTTCGGCCCAACTTCCAAACGGAAAGAGGCGCTATTAACCGCTCCAGTTTCACTATTTCAACCAGAGCATGCAATGTCTCGCGATGATGCACGGCGCGCGTTAGGTCTTGATTTGAACCGCCCCGTAGTGCTCGTGCAACTTGCTACATGGGGGAGCGACGCAAATGAAAAAATTACGGCGGCCCTTTCGGGCTTGCTTGGTTGGGAAGGCTTGCAAGTTATTCTTACTAAAGCGCCAATAGATATGAATGGTAACTCTCTGGCACCAGTTGGGTTAGATATAAAAGTCGCACGGTACTTTCCGCTTGCTAATGTGCTGCACGCATTTGATGCCAGTATATGTGCAACTGGATATAACGGAGTCCATGAGCTATTACCCGCGCGAGTCCCAACGGTTTTTGTTCCCAATATTCGTGGAACCGATGATCAGGACGCCCGCGCTCGGTGGTGTCATGATTTTGGTTTTGCTTTACGCGCTGATCAGGGTGATTTAGCAGACATAACAACCAAAGTAAAACTCCTACAAGATCCGCAAGTACGCGCGAAACTTTCTGCTAAATGCGCCGAGCTCCCTGCCACAACAGGGGGCGCAGAAATAGCAGCAATTCTTTATCAATTAGCCACGAAGGAAGGATCAGTTAAACCGATACCACTTACCTTTGCCCGCTTAACTATGCAAGAACATATAAATCGCGGCTCGCGTCATATTGCAAATCTAGGTTTGCGACGCTTAGCGCTCCTTTATCGATTTCTTCACCCTCATATCTCTGTCGAAGTTACAAAACTTGACCCACCAATTTTTGGAGATCAAACATCTAGTAAAGAGCTCAACGAACTTATCAAGGGGTCGATACGTTTCGAGCACTTAATTCAAGGGGCTTCCTTAAAATATCGAGCCAGACGGGAAGAGATTGCCAGTACCGCATATGGATTATCGATCCAAGTCAAAAAAGCTAGAAAACTATTCTTCTAAATATAATTTCAGGTGGGTCGTGATCCACTCACTTCAATTTCGTGGTATTTTCCGCTGGCAACTAAATCTCTTAAACGTAGAAACCCATCCCAAACTTCTACATATGAAGTTGGAAGCGGTGAGATAGCTAAGCGAATTACATTTGGGGTTCGGTAATCAGGAATAACATTTGAAATTTCGCGCAAAGCGATGCAAATTTGTGCTGCATCTGGGTGGCCCAACGAGATATGCCCACCGCGCTCTTTTGGGTTGCGTGAAGTCAGAAGAGTTAGACCTAAATCTGCTAGCCACGCATCGTATAAATCAATCATCAACTTTGTACCGGTAGCTGCTTTCTCGGCAATAGCATCGATGCCAGCTTCTTTAATCATTAAAAATGCGCTTTGGATACAGCGCAAACCAATAAGAGATGGAGTAGCGATTTGAAAACCACGGATACCTTCGGCGCGCTCGAACGTTGCCCCCATGGCAAATTGATTGCCTTGGGCAAACCAACCTTGAATTGGAACTTGTAGTTCAGCTTGAATTCGCTTACTTACGTATAACCAAGCAGGTGAACCGGGTCCAGAGTTTCCATATTTATATGTACAACCGACGGCTAAATCTGCACCGCTAGCATCGAGATTCATCTCGATCGCACCTACGGCATGGCTGGCATCCCAAACTACTAAGCCACCGTATTTGCGAACCAAATCCGTCAAAGATTTAATATCATTTCGCGCGCCAGACCGATATTGAATTACTTCCAATGTTACGAGAGCTACATCGTCGCTCAGATACTTTTCAAGAATTTCAGGAGTGATTCGTTCATTTTCTGCGCTACCAGCGCTCTCATTATCAATAATTACTAGCTTCAAATCGAATTCTCTTGCGATACCTTCCAAAATATATCTATCGGTAGGGAAGTTCGCCGCATCAGTGACTATGGTTTTTCGCTCAGGCCGTGCGTGAATGGCGGCTAAACAGAGTTGATAGAAATTAACCGAGGTTGTGTCGGCGGCAAGGACTTGACCAGGTGCAACTCCTAAGGCCGCCGCTCCGATTAAATCTCCAGTTTGCGCAGCCTCATCAACCCAATGGCTCCATCCAGTAACAACGCGCGGCCCCCACTCCCTAGCCATGAAATCATTTACTCCCTTAACAGTTGCATGAGGCAGGCGACCTAGCGAATTGCCATCGAGATAACACATATCCGGGTCAGTGATAACAAATTGCGCACGAAAGCGCGCTAAAGGATCGTTTTTATCAAGTTCGATGGCATATTCGCGGTCAGTAAAGTTCATGAAGGAAAGGTACGCTCTCCTACCGTGGCGCGCAATCTGGTAAATATCGAAGAAGTTTCAAAAGCTTTTGATATTAAGCAATTATTAGTTGGCGTATCCCTGGGGATTTCAGAGGGTGACCGGATTGGAATTCTTGGTCGTAACGGCTCCGGTAAAAGCACTTTAATGAAAGTAATTGCTGGATTTGAACCGCCAGATAAGGGCCGTGTAACTAAATCAAATTCAGTCAATATTGGCCTCTTATCTCAAGTTGATTTAGCTGATCCAGAGGCAACGGTGGGCGAAGTTGTTATTGGCGATAAAGAGAAACACGAGTGGGCGAGAGATTCCAATATTCGCGAAATCTTTACTGGGCTCTTTGGAGGTTTCGATGACCATTTATTCGAACGTAAGTTTGGAACTCTTTCCGGAGGAGAGCGACGTCGAGTCGGTTTAGCGAAGTTGCTCATTGGCGAATTAGATTTGATTTTATTGGATGAACCTACCAACCATTTAGATGTCGAAGGTGTGGCATGGCTAGCAAACCATCTCATTAACCGTAAAGGTTTAGCGGTTGCCGTTGTCACCCACGATCGATGGTTTCTCGACGCTGTAACAGATCGCACTTGGGAAGTTGTCGGTGGGAAAGTTGAAGAATATGACGGTGGGTACAGCGCATTTGTGTTAGCAAAAGCCGAACGGTCGCGACAAGCATCGACCATGGATGTGCGCCGCAATAATTTATTGAGAAAAGAACTTGCATGGTTGCGACGTGGTCCCCCTGCCAGAACTACCAAACCGAAGTTTCGCGTTGATGCTGCAAATGAATTGATCGCAACGCAACCTGCCCCGCGCGACAAAACTGAGTTATTGCGTTTTGCGCGAAATCGTTTAGGAAATACCGTTTACGAAGCCCATCACTTGCAAGTAAAACTTGGCGATAAAGAACTCATTGAGAATCTTTATTGGAATATTGGTCCGGGGGACCGGATAGGAATTGTTGGAATTAATGGCACCGGCAAAACTACTTTGATGCGAACACTGGTGGGAGAAATTCATCCAAACGCTGGGAAATTAATAACTGGCGTAACTGTTAAATCTGCCTTTTTAACTCAGCATCTTGATGAATTAGACCCAAGCTGGCGCGTGCTTGAAGCGGTTGAAAAGATTGCCAATCACGTGGAGTTAGGCAACGGAAAGAGCCTATCGGCCTCGCAACTATGCGAACGGTTAGGTTTTGACCGCGAGTCACAGTGGACCCCTGTGGGAGATCTTTCAGGTGGAGAGAAGCGGAGGTTGCAACTCACGCGCTTATTGATGGGTTCTCCTAATGTCTTACTTCTCGATGAACCAACTAATGATTTTGATATTGAACTCCTGACAGAGTTAGAAGATTTGCTAGACAGTTTCGGCGGAACACTTATTGTTATTTCTCACGATAGATATTTCTTGGAGCGGGTATGCGACCGCTTCGTTGGCATGCTCGGCGACAAATCGGTACGTGATTTACCACGCGGTGTCGATGAATATCTTGAGCAACGGGCTGCAACTACAGAGTTAAAGAGCGAGAATAAAGTTAAGAACTTTTCAAGTGCGGGGCAAGAGCGCCAACTCAAGAAAGATATAATTCGACTTGAACGGAAAATGAAAAAATTGGATGAGAGAATCACCGCCCTTCTTGCCGAAGAAGAAGTTTTATTGTTTGACGCAGCTCACCTCATTGAAATCGCGCACGAACTTGAAGTTTCTAAGAGTGAGAAAGCCGCGTTGGAAGAGGAATGGCTTCAAACGACCATTTTGTTAGAGAATTAAGTTAAACCTTGCGCGTCAAATGATGCAACAACTTCGATCAGACGTTCTTCTTTACCGCCGCAGCAACTGCAATAACAACGTTTGGATCAAAGACGCTTGGGACGATAAATGAGGTATTGAGTTGTTCTGGCGAGACACAATCTGCAATCGCCTCAGCGGCAGCAACAAGTAACCTATCTGTAATTTTGTGGGCATTGGCATCGAGCAAACCTCGGAAAATCCCGGGAAATGCCAACACGTTATTGATTTGATTCGGATGATCGCTGCGGCCAGTGGCCACAACGGCTGCGTACTTGCGCGCGATTACCGGATCAATTTCCGGGTCTGGGTTTGCCAGCGCAAAGACAATGGAGCCCTTCGCCATAGATTTTACATCGGACTCCGTAATGACATTGGCCGCGCTCACACCGATAAATATATCGGCACCGTTCATAGCTTCAGAGAGAGAGCCAGTAAAGTTATGAGGATTGCAATTGGCGATATACCACTCACGCATTTGATCCCCACGCGAGTCACTTGATTGCGAAATAACTCCGCTTGTGTCGAAGCCAATTATATTCTTGGCTCCCATTCGCATAAGCAATCGCGCGATTGCGGTACCAGCTGCGCCTGCTCCAATCATAATTATCTTTACATCTGGCAGGTTTTTCGATACAAGTTTTAAGGAATTTCGCAGCGCCGCCAAAACGACAATTGCAGTGCCATGTTGGTCATCATGGAAAACTGGAATATCTAAGAGTTTGCGCAAGCGTCGTTCTATTTCGAAACAACGTGGAGCCGAAATATCTTCTAAGTTAATTCCGCCATAAACAGGGGCAATTATTTGCACTGTGCGAACAATTTCATCAACATCTTGGGTATCAAGACAAACTGGCCACGCATCTACATCGGCAAAACGCTTAAATAACGCGGCTTTACCTTCCATAACGGGGAGCGCTGCTGCCGGACCTATATTTCCTAGACCTAAAACGGCCGAACCATCGGTTACCACTGCCACGGTATTGCGTTTAATTGTTAAACGACGCGCATCGGCTGGATCGTTGGCAATTGCTTGGCAAATTCGCGCGACTCCCGGAGTGTAAGCGCGCGAGAGATCATCACGTGTTTTAAGTGGTACTTTCGATCGAACTTCAAGTTTTCCGCCGAGGTGTAATAGAAAAGTTCGGTCACTTACCTTTCGAACGGTTAAATTCTCATTTTTTGAAATAGAAGAAGCTATTTCATCGGCATGTGCTGAATCAATTGTGTCGCAAGTTATATCAATGACGACTTTTTCTATATGTGACTCAACCACATCGAGGGCGGTGATAGTTGCGCCAGCATTGGTAATGATTGAAGTTACCAGTGCTACTGGTTGAACTGATGGCGCTCCTTCGACACGGATAGTGATTCCATACCCCGGTGATGTTGATGCCATTTACACAACTCCGTAAAGGCGATCGCCGGCATCGCCTAGCCCTGGGACGATATATCCCTTTTCATTAAGTTTCTCATCTAGCGCGCCAGTCACAATTGTGATTGGCACTTTTGATTCTGCGAATTCTTTCTCAACTGCCGCAATTCCCTCAGGTGCAGAGATAATGCAAATTGCAATTATGTCGGTGGCCCCTAAGTCGATTAGATAATGGAAGGCCGCAATAAGCGTTCCGCCAGTTGCCAGCATTGGATCCAGAACAAAAACTTGTCGGCCAGAGAGATCTTCAGGTAATCGATTTGCATACGTGCTCACTTGAAGCGTTTCTTCATCTCGCACCATTCCCAAGAAGCCGACTTGAGCGTTAGGCATGAGCTTGCTCATTCCTTCAAGCATTCCTAAACCTGCGCGAAGAATTGGGACTACCACTGGGCGCGGTTCTGCCATTTTTAAACCGGATGTCTTAATTACTGGTGTAGTTATTTCAACGCGCACGGTGCGCACTTCACGAGTGGCTTCATAGGCAAGGAGAGTTACTAACTCCGCAACAAGGTGACGGAAAGTTGGAGAATCCGTTCTTTCATCGCGCAAAATCGTCAATTTATGGGCAATCAGTGGATGGTCAGCAACATGAACTTTCATGCTTCCTACCTTACAGGGCTTTCATTCCTTTCCAATGAGTGGAACTATGAGCAGAGGTTGCAAGTAGATTTACTCATGAGTTAAAGGGGGCTTTGGTGGCCGATATCTATGACGACCATCGGGGCGAACTCGATGATGAAGATTTGGACGACCTAGAAGAGCTGGACTCGCAGGATGAGAGTGAAGCCACAAACGAGATTGATTTCGCCGTTGCTGCTTGGCATGAAGATGGTCAATGGACTTTGGAGGCGCTCTCTGACCCGCAAGATTTAGCAAGAATTATTACACGCCTAAAGTCACAGCAAACAGATGGTGGCTCCATCGCACTTATTGCCATAGATGAAGAATTTTTTATTTTAATTCGAGTTCTCGGTTCACATATTTCATTCTTCTTAAGTGATTCAACATGCGCCATTGATTATGCAATTGCGGAAGAGCTCCTTGAAATAGCCGACTTACCAATGCCAGAAGATGACGATGAACCATCACCAATTGGCCACTTGGAAATTCTTGCCGACCTAGGTTTAAGCGGAATGGAAATTTCGGCACTCTGCGATGACGATGAACTATTTCCAGATGAACAATTAGAAGCTATCGCAAACCGATTAGGTTTCGGAGAAAAATTCGCTGAGTTACTAGAGCTGTGAGCGATGAGGAAGTAATGCGTTTGGCAATAGCCGATGCGCAAAAAGCGATTGCAACTGGCGATGTCCCCGTTGGCGCAATCCTTCTTAACCGCGAAGGAGAAATAATTGCTAGCGGTCGCAACGAACGCGAACATAAGAAGGATCCAACGGCGCACGCTGAAATTGTTGCAATCCGTAGCGCGACTAGCGTCTTAGATTCATGGCGGTTAGATGGGTGCACTCTCTATGTAACCCTTGAACCGTGTGCAATGTGCGCCAGTGCAATATCGCAGTCTCGAATAGCCACTGTTGTTTTCGGTGCTTGGGATGAGAAAGCGGGTGCTGTTGGCTCGCTTTGGGACATTCTCCGTGATCCACGCGCTCTACATAAAGTAGAAGTTAGAGCTGGCGTTCTCGCGGATGAGTGCGCTAGTTTACTGAAAGAGTTTTTTCAAGAAGAGCGCGGCTAAATCAATCCTGTATCCTCATGCACGGTGGCGTGTCTGAGCGGCCAAAAGAGCACGCCTCGAAAGCGTGTGTTGGGGAAACTCAACCGTGGGTTCAAATCCCACCGCCACCGCCAGAGGGATCCTTTGGTTCAGGTGGCTCTTGGATTTCTTCTTCTTCAGTCATTATGATTTCCTTTCATAATTTTTACTGGCTCGACAATTCCTAGTTCTTCAAGCAAGAATCGGCATGGCGAGATCAGAGTCTCGAAATCCTCAACCGAGATGAGGTCACGGACTACTAAGGCTTGAGAAGCACTCACGCAAGCCCTCACTGAAGCCTTCGCTGAAGCACTCACGCAAGCCCACGCTGAAATCTTCGCTGAATCCCACGCTGCCTTCCTCGCTGAAATCTTCGCTGAAGACCATGCCGAATCCCTCGCTGAAGACCATGCTGAATCGTTCAAAATTTCCTGTCGTTTATGTTGGATTTTTCTGGCTTCATCAATCGTCATTGTTGGTATGTTGTCGATGAATAGCGCCACTTGATCGTGATTGGGACCGTACAGTTTTTCAGTCATTGTGAGTCTCCTAATAATTTGGCGATGGCGTCTAGGTGGACTTGGATTGAAGCCTTAAGTGATTACGCAGGAGCAACCGTTCCACATATGAAACGATTCTCATTTGATGAGCATTACTACAACGCTATGAATAAAAGGACGGAAATAGTAATATATAACAAAGAGGGCAAATGTTATGGAACACGAACACGACTTTACGCTTGACCTTGATGGTCAGGTAACCTGCTTTATCTGTGGTTGTATGGATGATGAGATGTTTGCTGTACCACAATGGCAAGACCCATACGAGGGATTAACAGACCAAAAGGATTTTGAATAAGAAAGTCATTGCGAATCTCCTTTTTCTAGCGGTTCAACAATTCCTAATTCTTCCAGCAGGAACCTGCACGGAGAAATAAGAATCTCGAAGTCCCCGACTGAGATGGTGTCACGAGATACTAGAGCTAGCGTGGTATTGCTTACGGCGGTTGCGTAGATATTGGTGTCGATGGTGTCGTAGGCCTTGGCGAGCGCGTAGGTGTAGGCATTTTTGTAGGCGCGGGTGGTGGTGTTTGAGTAGGTGTTTGAGTAGGCGCGGGTGTAGGCGCGAGCATAGGTGTTTGAGTAGGCATTGTCGTAGGCGTTTGCACGGTACTTTTTAATAACGCGCTTTATCTCATCAACTGTTATTTTATCTATACTGTCAATAAATAGTGCTACTTGCTCGGGGTTAGGTACGTCTTCGTTACTCATTTTGTTTCTCCTTTCCTTTAGGTTTGTACTTGCTAGGTACTGCAAAACTACCGATGGATCGCATAAGGAAGCTGGTTTTCTACTCTTCTGAAATAACTACTCCCAGATTTAAACGAGGAGTTCGTACGAAGGATTGAGAATTGTAAGTTTGCCTTCTTCTTCGCCGACCATTCCCTCTGCACGCAATTGCGACCCAACTTCAAGGCCAGCGATTACACGTCTTCCTAAGAATTGCAGGGTAACGCCACCGGTTTCATCCCAAATTTCGATTTCAAGAAGGGGGGGGGAACCACGCGGGGCGGTCTTGATTGAAGTAACTCGCCCATGAACTTGTGCGCGTTTGCGCCATTCTATTTTGCTAATTGAGATGACACTTTCGGAGTAGTGGCTAATCGGCTCGACACTCTTTGGAGTAAGAACACCTTCGTGTTTGACTGTTTCGACTTTTACTTCTTCTTGCGCAGCGCTCATTACGATACTTCTTCCAGAAGCTATGCCATCTACATCGAAAGGAACAATAGTTGCAACAACTCGCGGGAGTTGAGAAATTGGTGCAGCAATTTTTTCAGCAGTGTGATCGTGTAGTAAGCGACCAAGGAAACCAGAGTAAGAACGGCGAGGAAGTAGCAGCGTTAATTCCAGATCACTTTTCTCGGTCAAACGAATGGCGTAATCAAGGGCCGAATTCGCTAAACGACGATCTGGGCAATCGATTAGCTCTAGCGTTACATCATCGAGTGCCTCAGATGCCGCCCAAGCTTTGGCGATTTCTTCGGCTCTTCGATCATCGATTACAAAGTGAACGGCCGTAAGGTTTCTTGGTTTCAAACTACGCGCATAACGAATTGCGCCGACCGTTGCGATATCTACGCTGTCCACGAGAACCGTTACATCGTGACGAACAATAGAGGTGGCGCGTTCATGCTCTTGCTTTACCGCGAGGGCGCTCTGTTCACGTGTGTACTGGCTTCGTAGCCGTAAGAAGGTTGCCACCAATATTGGTGCTGATACGAGAATAATCCATACGCCTTCAGTGAATTTAACGACTGAGAAAATCAGAACGACAAGTAGTGAGACAGATCCTGTAAGTGAGTTGATGAAGACTTTAAGCTTCCAAGATTTAGATTTAGTGCGCAGCGCATGGCGCGTCATTCCAAAGCCTGAGAGAGCAAAACCAGTGAAAACACCAATGGCGTAAAAAGCCACTAATTGTTCAATAGATCCGCGGGTAAATAGCACCAAGCAAATACCCCCACCAGAGAGCAGCAAGATTCCATTCGAGAAAACTAAGCGGTGACCGCGTTTAGTGAATTGGCGAGGGAAATAACCATCGGCTGCTACAAAGTTAACCAGGAGTGGAAAAGCGTTATAGGTGGTATTTGCGCCGGCGAAAAGAATTAGCATTGTCGCAAACTGGACGAGTACGAACATTGTCTGCCCGAAAGCGCCAGCACCCACAATTGTTTTGGCAACTTGCGATATTACCGTTGGCGTGCCTGATTCATAAGGCATTGCCTGAATTTTATGGGCAAACCAGGCAATGCCCAGCACCAAGGAGCCAAGAATCGTACTCATAATGACCAGAGTCCGACGGGCGTTGACATGTTCTGGAGTTTTAAAGAGCGCCACACCATCTGAAATTGCTTCAAGACCAGTAAGCGATGAACCGCCATTAGCAAAAGCGCGCAAGAGAATAAAAATTGCTGCAAAAGTTAGCAAACCACTTGGTTCTCCAACCTCAATCGCACCAGGTTGATCTATGCTTAAAACTTCCAGCGTGCCGTTAAAAAAACGGTAAAGACCCATTCCAAAAACTATGAGCATGCAACCTACAAAGAAGTATGGTGGCATCGCAAAAATTTTACCTGCCTCTTTTACCCCGCGCAGATTTCCATAAGTCAAAATTACGATAACGAGCAGAATCATTGGAATTTTCCATGGGTTCAAATTCGGGAAAGTCGAAATAATCGCTGCAACTCCAGCTGAGGATTGAATTGCAATGGTTACGATGTAACCAAGCATCAAAGCTACGGCAGCAATTTGGGCAACAACTGGCCCAAAGTTATCGCGCGAAACCATGTAGGCACCGCCGGTTTTTGTATAAACATTAATAACATCTCGGTAGGAGAAAGTAATAATTGCGAGAACGACTATACCTACTGCAGTAATCGGCATGAGAATTACGAAAGCTGCTAATCCAAAGGCTGGCAAGAGCGCAATCAGAATCAGCTCGCTGGCGTAAGCCGAGGATGAAATACAGCAGGAGGAGAGGACCCCAAGGGCATGACGCTTGCTTAAGCGTTGATGTCTGAGCGTGTGGCGATTTAGCGCCCCGCCCAGAAACCTCTTTTTAATTGTGTAAGAAAGCGGATCTTTTATGTGGGAATGATCTTGCAAAACTACAGGGTCCGGAGCACCATCAGTCCAGAACTTGGGCACTTGTTACTCCTCTTTCGATGCTTAAAGAAAATAGCGATAAAGTTATCTTAGATTGCTTTCGCTTTAACTTGCTGCAGGCGGAGCGTATGCTCGCCTTATGCGCACGCAAATGTATATAGATGGCCAGTGGGTCGATGGAATTGGAACTATGCCAGTTTATGACCCAAGTGATGGTTCGCTTATCGCCGAAGTGGCGCTAGCTGGCGATAAAGAGTGCGAAGCAGCAGTTGCTGCCGCTGATCGCGCTAGCGCTGATTGGGCCAAAACCGCTCCCCGTGTGCGTGCTGAAATTTTACGAAAAGCTTTCGAAATTATGACCTCAGAACTCGAAACAATTGCGCAATTGATCTCGCGCGAAAACGGGAAAGCACTTCCCGATGCGCGCGGTGAAGCCGCATACGCTGCTGAGTTTTTCCGTTGGTTCTCCGAAGAAGCGGTGCGCACGCCGGGCGATTACCGGAAATCCCCAAGTGGCGATAAGCGAATTTTTGTTACTCATCAACCCATTGGCCTTTCACTTCTCATAACCCCATGGAACTTTCCAGCAGCGATGGCGACGCGAAAAATTGGCCCAGCAATTGCTGCTGGTTGCACCATGATTTTAAAACCTGCCAGTGAAACCCCGCTTACGGCGCTCGCCATTGTTGATATTTTGGAGCGCGCGAGAGTTCCTAAAGGGGTAATTAATGTAATCATCCCTGAAAAAGTTGGCGCATCAATTAGTAAATTGCTCCATGATGCTCGGGTAAAGAACTTATCATTCACCGGTTCAACTGAAGTCGGCCGCTTACTTTTGAAAGAAGCCTCCGATAACGTCATTCGTTGCTCAATGGAACTCGGCGGAAACGCGCCAGTAATCATTCATGACGATGCCGACTTAGATGTAACCATTCCACAGTTAGCGCTAGCAAAAATGCGCAATGGCGGCGCTGCTTGCACCTCCGCAAACCGTATTTATGTTCAGCGCCCAATTGCAGAAAAATTCATTGAGGCATTCACGAAAACAATGAGTGGTTTTGTCATGGGCCGTGGCATAGATTCGGGCATAACCCTTGGCTCAACTGTTTCTATTAAAGAACGAAATAAAATTGCTGACTTAGTAGATGCCGCTGTTGCCAATGGTGCAATAATTTTAACAGGTGGAGCTATTCCTGATATTGCCGGTGCTTTTTATCCACCAACAGTTCTCACTTGTGAAAAAGATAATTCAATTTTGCAACATGAAGTTTTTGGTCCAGTGGCACCTATCGTTATATTCGATACCGACGCTGAGGCAATTGCGCTAGCTAACGACACTGATTTTGGACTTATTAGCTATGTCTTTTCGCGAGATCTTAAGCGGGCACTTCAAACTGCCGAAGCGCTGGAATCAGGGATGGTCGCAATAAATAAAGGCGTTATTTCCGATCCCGCCGCACCTTTCGGTGGGATGAAACAGAGCGGTCTTGGCCGTGAAGGCGGCTTTGATGGAATCCACGAATTCCTGCAAACTAAATATATTGGCGTGGAGATATGAAGTTTTCCAAAAAAGGTAAAGGATTATTTTGATTTATCAGTAACCCAATGACTCCATCGCTTCATGCCAAGCGATAGTTTCCGCGACTGTTATCAACTTGGCAGCATCATCTCCATTAAGCAGTGCCCATCTAGCTTCATGAAAAGTATTGCCTTTGTCACGCGATGTACTGATCCGAATTCCTCCATCTTCAATTCTAAAAACTGAAATCGAATTTCCATCCGGGAACCAGATTTCACTATTAGTAAGGAGATTTCGAGCCAACTCCTCATATCGGGAGGAGTGGGTTACCAAGAACTCAGCAAAGCGGTCCATGATCATTCGCTCTTCTTCAGACTCCATATACTTAGATTATCCTTGTTCTTGCATTTAACAAACGCACCTTTATTCTCAATAATTCTTCCGTTTGAGGTAAAAGAGGATGGCTCTTCTCTAAGTTTCCTTGCGCAATTTCTTCGCCACTTTACGTATCTGTCTTTTAGTTTTGCTTAGCAAGAACTCTGCCCAAGCAAATTCAGTGGCCAATATGGCAAGACCTGCGAATATTAGTGGAATTCCGGGTCCCGGTAAAACAAGAAAAATTAACCCTAAGATCAGCAAAGTTAAACCAACCGTTGCAGTTACTAACCAGCGGAGCGGATGGGGAAACAAAAGCCAGTACCTACTTATTCTCTTCATTGCCGCTCCATCGTCACGCTAGGGTTTATAGCCATTTTGATTTCTTAAGTTTGTAGTAGAGAGCGAGCATCAAAGCTCCCGTAACACCCATAATAATAAAGTATCCGTACTTCCACCGTAGTTCAGGCATGTTGTCAAAGTTCATTCCATAAATCGCAGCGACCATCGTTGGAATAACGGCTAAACCAATCCATGAAGAAAGTTTTCGGACATCATCATTTTGGCGCAGTTGGATATGTGCGATATCAGCTTGCAAAACCGTAGTTAAAAGTAAATCAAGCCGACTTCCATTTTCACATGCTCGCAATAAGTGGTCATTGATGTCTCGAAAAAAGGGAAGCAACTCCCTAGGAACTATTTTGCTGAATTCTGAAGTAAGTTTTTGCATTGGAATAATAAGAGGTTCAATTGAGTGCCGATATTCAATAATTTCACGTTTCAAGAAGTAGATTTCTTTTGAGTACGTTTTGCGACCTTCACCAAAGACATGTATTTCCAGCTGTTCAATAGCTAATTCAAGTTGCGCTGCGATGCGAGTGTATTCATCGATTACTCGGTCCAAAACGGCATGAACCACGGCCCACGGTCCAAGTGCTAAGAACTTAGGTCGTTTCTCCAACTCTGATCGAACTGCGATTAGTGGAGATCCTTGTCCGCGGCGCACAATAACGATGAAACTTTCACCGATAAAAAACATTAATTCACCAGTACTAATATCGTAATTTGTGCCCTCTAAGAAAACAGTTTTGGCTACCAGGAAAATTAACCCTTCGTAATCTTCGATTTTTGGTCGCTGCAGCTCGCTGATTGCATCTTCAACGGCTAATGAATGAAACTTAAAAGAGCTACTTATTTCTCGAAATTCTTCTTCAGTGGGTTCGGCTAAACCAATCCAAACAAAAGCACCACTCTTCTTAGCTGCGGTTAAAATCGTCGCAGAATCGATAGGGGCTTCAGCGCGTATCCCATTTACATAAAGGGCAGAATCTACAATCATGGGGTGATTATCTATCAATTCTTGAAGCTAAGTACCGCATTACTTACCTTTCTTAATTAGGTACTAATGATTTCACCTGTCACATCATCAATGACCCGAACTTCGACTCCATCAACTAGCATCATGACCGGTGACTACTTATCGTGTGGGGAACGGAAAGACAGCTTCAATTGTGGGGCCCTCTGAAGACCAGAAGATTTTGTACGGCGGGTAGCCTGGCGCTGGAAGTCTGAACCGAATTCCTTCATCAGTTGTAATGGCTGTGGAATTTGCCTGCACTTGACCTGGTTTGCGGAATATTAAATCGCAATTCACTAGCACTGCGTTATAAAGACCCATATCCGTTCCAGTTTCTAACTCATCTAGCTGGACATCGGCTACCTCCGAGTAGGCGCCTCTCTGGGATTCTTTCACTCTGTGCGGTATTTGCGGGTTCGACTAACTCTCTGTGAGCTGGCGGCCCGTGTCAAGAGCACACGAAGTTCTGGATTAGTGTCGTACTCTGACTGAGCCTTGGTAATTACCAGGGCTGGCTGCAACAAGAGGCTTCCGTCATCGTTCTCCTGCATTAAAAATCTTTGATTGCTATGTCCCGGAAGCACGAGGCGACTTCGGCTATCAGTCTCAACCAATATGGTCATTTATAGGGGTCCTTTCGCCGTTGAGTTGAGCATATCCCAAATTCCCACTGAGGGTAAGTGGGTACAGTCTCTACATCTACCCGAAAGGCACGCATCCAAACCGTGCTCTCATTGCCTGAAGCAATACTTCTTCCCAGGACTGCTTAGTTGTTAGGTGCAGAATCAATCTCTGGGTCATCGACCGACCTCGCTTTCAGGGAAAAGAAATGGCGGAGGATAGGGGATTTGAACCCCTGAAAGGTTGCCCTTTACACGCTTTCCAAGCGTGCGCACTCGGCCGCTATGCGAATCCTCCTGAAGGCCGAACTCTATCGCCTCTCTTAACTATGATTACGCTAGATCCCTCGTGCGGCGCCACCGTACTGAACTCCCCCAGGGCAGGAATGCAGCAAGGGTAGGTGCGCTCTGATGGGTGCACGGGGGGGGGATCCCTTTTAAGCCTTTGCGAGATGGAGAGTGACGATGGCGCTAGCTTTGTATCGTAAATATCGTCCATCTCTTTTCGCCGATATTATTGGCCAAGATCATGTAACGGTTCCACTTTCTAACGCACTCGCATCCGATCGCACACACCATGCTTATTTATTTAGCGGTCCACGCGGTTGCGGTAAAACTTCCAGTGCGCGCATCATGGCGCGCTCGCTAAATTGCGAAAAAGGTCCAACGCCTAATCCGTGTGGTCAATGTCAATCCTGTAAAGATTTAGTGGCTAATGGTCCCGGTTCACTTGATGTTATTGAATTAGATGCAGCGACTCACGGTTTAGTTGATGATGCACGCGACTTGCGTGATAAAGCTTTCTTTGCGCCGGTGCACAGTAGATACAAGATTTATATTATTGATGAAGCCCACCAACTTGGACCGGGCGCAGTAAATGCGTTATTGAAAGTTGTAGAAGAGCCACCTCCTCACGTTATTTTTATTTTTGCAACAACGGAACCCGAGAAGCTAATTTCTACAATTCGCTCGCGCACTCATCATTATCCATTCCGCTTAGTTCCCCCAGGAATCCTTGCGGCACATCTTGAGAAGATTTGTAACTCCGAAGGTGTCACTGTTGCTAAAGGCGTTCTGCCGCTAGTTATTCGGGCAAGTGGTGGTTCGGTTCGTGATGCGCTCTCTATTTTAGGACAGCTCTTGGCTGGCGCTGGTGTTGATGGAGTTAGTTATGACATTGCAGTTCAATTATTAGGTTTTACCGATGGTGCACTTCTCGATGATGCCATCGATGCTATTGCAGCTCACGATGGTGCGACCCTCTTTAAAACCGTTGACCGAGTTGTTGAATCTGGGCATGATCCAAAGCGATTCACGAGCGATCTTCTTGAGCGAATTCGCGACTTAATGATCGTGGACGCACTGGCTTCAACGAACGCTAATTCAATTCTGCGCGATATTCCAGATGATCAGTTAGAGAGAATGCGTAACCAAGCTGTGCATATTGGCAGCGCCAACCTTTCCCGTGCAGCCGATATTGCAGCGGAAGGCTTAACCCAGATGCGCGGTGCAACTGCGCCTCGTTTAATGCTTGAGCTCATTTGCGGGCGTATTTTGTTACCTATTGGTGATAACGGTGAGAGCGGAATGCTCTCTCGCCTCGAACGTTTAGAACGCGCAGAAAACCTTGCCCCGATGACAAGTACGCAACTTTTAAAGCCAGCGCCAACTCAGACACTGGATAAGACTTTGGAACAAGGCGACGCTAGAAAAGTTCTTCCCGTGTCGCCGGTTCCAGAAGTCGTTCCACTTTCTGGGATGGATATTGCTGGGCTACGCCGCATTTGGCCAGATGTTATTGAAGATGTAAAAAAACGCCGCCGACTTACATGGTCACTTCTTAGCGCTAGTGCACAAGTTTTAGCAATGGATGATGAGACGATTACGATTGCAATCGTAAACGCTGGCACGCGCGATTCATTTATACGTAGCGAATCTGATGAAATTTTACGGAAAGCTTTTATCGATGTTGCTGGCATCGATCGCAAGATTGAGGTTCTAGTTGATCCATCGATCGAACCAAATACCCCACAAACTCGTGCAGTGCGCACAACGGAGGCACCAAACGATGAAGTTCTCTTAAGCGGTGCGGCACTCCTTGCCAAAGAACTTGGCGCACAAATCATTTCCGGAAATAAGTAATAGTTATGAGTGGAATGTATGAAGGCGCGATACAAGATTTGATTGACGCGCTCGGTCGCTTGCCAGGAATCGGACCAAAAAGTGCGCAACGAATTGCGTTTCACATTTTGGAGTCCGAACCCGAAACCGCATCTGCTTTAGCTGATGCAATTCGCACCGTCAAAGAGCGCGTTAAATTTTGTACGCAATGCGGGAATGTTTCCGAAGAGAGTGAATGCCGTATCTGTCGTGATCCACGTCGAGATAGCTCGCAAATTTGCGTAGTTGAAGAGAGTAAAGATGTCATTGCAATCGAACGCACTAGAGAGTTTCGCGGCAAGTACCATGTACTTGGTGGAGCGATCAGCCCGATCGACGGTATTGGTCCTGATCAGTTGCGCATCCGCGAATTAATGGCGCGCCTTGCCGGCGCGCCAATTACCGAAGTCATCTTGGCCACCGATCCGAACTTAGAGGGCGAAGCAACCGCCACTTATTTAGCACGTTTGATTAAGCCGCTGGAGATAAAAGTTACCCGCTTAGCTAGTGGCCTTCCAGTTGGTGGAGACCTTGAATATGCCGATGAAGTCACTTTAGGGCGAGCTTTTGAAGGTCGCCGAACCGTCTAGAGATAGTTTTCTCGCTATCTGAGACGCCTAACGTCTCAGATAGTGGAAGATTACAATAAACGGTTAGCGCCAACCTTGCCCAATGCTTCACTATTGAGCCATGGGGTTGATAGTTCAAAAATATGGAGGATCTTCGGTCGCTGATGCCGAAGGCATGAAGCGGGTAGCAAATCGCATCGTGGCGGCAAAGCGAGATGGGAATCAGGTGGTAGTTGTAGTAAGTGCGATGGGCGATACAACGGATGAACTCATTGAGTTAGCTAAGCAAATAACACCCATTCCCGGTGGCCGTGAGTTAGATATGTTGCTTACGGCAGGCGAGCGGATTTCAATGGCGCTCCTTGCTATGGCAATTACCAATTTAGGACATGAAGCTCGCTCATTTACCGGAAGCCAAGCTGGAGTAATTACCACATCCGCGCATGGTCGCGCGCGAATCATCGATGTAACTCCGGGGCGAATTCAAGAAGCGCTCGCGGCAGGTGCGATTGCAATTGTTGCCGGCTTTCAAGGAATTTCTCAAGATACAAAAGATGTAACAACGCTTGGTCGCGGAGGCAGTGATACAACTGCAGTTGCACTTGCGGTTGCCCTTGATGCAGATGTCTGCGAAATTTATACAGACGTTGATGGTGTCTTTAGCGCAGACCCACGCGTTGTTCCGGCGGCTCGTAAATTAAAAACTGTTACATACGATGAAATGTTAGAACTCGCAGCAAGTGGCGCAAAAGTTTTGCATTTGCGTTGCGTTGAATATGCACGACGTTATGACTTACCGATTCATGTCCGCTCATCTTTTTCTACCAACGAAGGAACTTGGGTGGTCAAAGATCATCCTGAAGGAGGAACCATGGAACAAGCAATCATCGCTGGCATCGCACACGATAAGAGTGAAGCGAAAATTACCATCGTCGGAGTTCCTGACCGCACTGGTATGGCGGCTCGTATTTTCCAAGCAATAGCTGATGCCGACATTAACATCGACATGATTGTTCAAAACGTTTCCGCTGCAGCAACTGGCTTGACTGATATTTCTTTCACTTTACCAAAATCCGAAGGTGCTAGTACGACTCAAATCTTGATGAAGTTACAAGGAGAAATAGGTTTTACCTCAATCCGATACGATGACCAAATTGGCAAACTCTCACTCGTTGGGGCGGGCATGCGTTCGCATCCAGGTGTAACCGCAACTTTCTTCACAGCGCTGGCTGAATCAGGGGTTAATATTGAAATGATTTCAACCTCAGAGATTCGTATTTCTATTATTTGCCGTGCAGCTGATTTAGATCGTGGCGTAAAGGCTGCACACACAGCTTTTCAACTCGATGCTGATCAAATAGAAGCCGTTGTTTATGGCGGTTCTGGTCGATGAGTAAGAAACCATCACTGGCAGTCGTTGGTGCCACCGGAGCTGTGGGAACTGTGATGCTTGGGATTCTCTCTGAACGCGAAAATGTATGGGGAGAAATTCGTTTAATCGCATCAGAGCGTAGCGCTGGTAAAAAGTTAATCTGTCGCGGAGAAGAGCTAACCGTTGTTGCACTTTCTCCAGCAGCTTTCGATGGAATTGATGTTGCGATGTTCGACGTACCCGATGAAGTTTCAGCCCAATGGGCACCAATTGCTGCCGCACGAGGCGTGGTAGTGGTAGATAACTCAGGTGCGTTTCGAATGGATGTCGATGTTCCACTCGTTGTTCCTGAAGTAAATCCAGAAGAGGTGAAGAACCGCCCACGCGGAATTATTGCGAATCCAAATTGCACAACCCTCTCGATGATTGTGGCAATTGGCGCACTTCATAGGGAGTATGGATTAGAAGAACTTGTCGTTTCTTCTTACCAAGCAGCATCAGGTGCTGGGCAAGCCGGAATTGACTCACTTCGTGCGCAAATCAAAGCAGTCGCAGCAAATAACGTCGGAGATGTTGCCGGCGATGTGCGTGCCTTGATTAGCGATAACGGACCGTTCCCAGCCCCGCTTGCGCTCAATGTTATTCCATGGGCTGGTTCGCTTAAAGCCGATGGTTATTCATCCGAGGAGTTAAAAGTGCGGAACGAATCACGGAAGATTTTAGGTTTACCTAGCCTTAAAGTTGCTGCAACCTGCGTGCGAGTTCCAGTAATTACTACTCACTCATTAACTATCCATGCAGTATTTGCTAAAGAACCCTCCCGCAAAGGCGCCCAAGATATTTTAGCGAGCTCTGCTGGAGTAAAACTTGTCGATGATCCAGAAAACCACAAATTCCCTACCCCGCTCGATGTAGTAGGTACTGATCCAACATGGGTAGGTCGTGTTCGCAAAAGCATCGATAATCCAATGGCGCTGGACCTTTTTGTTTGCGGAGATAACTTGCGCAAAGGCGCAGCGCTAAACACCGCACAAATCGCTGAATTATTGGCAGTAGAGTTCACGTCATGAGTATTAAAGAACAGTTACGTGCGGACTTAATTGAAGCAATTCGAAGCCGCGCTGAAGTTAACTTAGGCACAATTCGCATGGTATTGAGTGCGATAACTAACGAAGAAGTAGCTGGAAAAGAAGCACGGGTTTTAACTGATGCCGAAATAGTCATAGTTTTATCGCGCGAAGCAAAAAAACGCCGAGAAGCGGCCGAAGCATTCGAAGCCGCTGGTCGCGCAGATAAAGCTCTTCTTGAAAAGGAAGAGGGTGCAATCATCTCTAAGTATCTTCCTGAACAGATGAGCGAAGAAGATGTGAAAAAGTTAATTGCAGAAGCTATGACAAGTAGTGGAGCAGTAGGACCAGCCGACATTGGCAAAGTTATGGGAATTCTGAAACCGCAAATTGCTGGAAAAGCCGATGGGGCTTTAGTTTCTAAATTAGTGAAGGAGTCACTCGCAAAATGACAAAATTTGAATACTCAACCGTTCCGTTGCTATCTCACGCAACGAAACAAATACTTGATGCATGGGGCTCAGATGGATGGGAACTTGTTCAAGTAATTCCAGCACCCGGTTCTGGAGAGCAACTTGTTGCTTACATGAAAAGGGAGCTTAAGTGAGCGATGTTCGTGCAAAACTTGCCGAACTTGGTTTAGAACTACCAGTTGCTGCTAAACCAGTTGCTGCTTATGTTCCCGCAGTACGCACTGGAAATTTAGTTTTCACCGCTGGTCAGTTACCTCTCGTTAACGGTGAAATGGCTGGAACGGGAAAAGTTGGTGGCGAAGTAACAATGGAGCGCGCAAAAGAGCTGGCTCAAATTTGTGCACTCAATGCGCTAGCTGCTGTTGAACTTGTTGCTGACATTAATAAAATCGTAAAAGTTGTTCGGGTAGTTGGTTATGTAAATGGAGTTGCTGGCTATTTAAACCAGCCAGGTGTGGTTAATGGCGCAAGCGAGCTATTTGTACATATCTGGGGAGATGCCGGAAAACATGCTCGATCGGCAATCGGTGTGGCAGAACTTCCACTTAATTCGCCAGTAGAAATCGAATTAACGGTCGAACTTTCAGATTAAAGGCGCGTTATTTCCCACGTTTTGAAAGTCGGCCAACATCAGTAATTAGTACTGCTCGACCGTCCAGCTTTAACCAACCGCGTCCAGCGAAATCTGCCAGAGCTTTATTTACAGTTTCGCGTGATGCACCGACGAGTTGAGCAAGTTCTTCTTGCGTCAAATCATGATGGACATATAAACCTGCAGGAGTTTCTTTTCCAAAGCGCTCACCAAGCTCGATAAGTGCTTTCGCTACGCGGCCTGGAACGTCAAAGAAAACTAAATCGCCGACAGCTTCGTTGGTGCGACGAAGTCTTTGGGCAAGGCTTGCCAGTAAATGCAATGCAACTTCAGGATGCTCTTTTAGCCAAGGGATCAACTTGTTCTGGCCAAGACTTAATAATTTGGCATCAGTCACAGCAGTTGCAGTAGAAGTACGTGGTCCCGGGTCGAAGAGGCTAAGTTCGCCAAACATTTCGCCAGGTCCAAGTATTGAGAGTAGATTCTCACGACCATCGCCGCTAGAAGTACCAAGCTTGAGTTTGCCCTCAACAATTACATATAAGTGGTCGCCTTCGGCGCCTTCGGCAAAGAGTATGGAACCTTTTGAAATTTTTACCGTGTCCATCATGGCGCGCAGTGAGTGTGCGGTCTCATGATCAAGGGCGGTAAAAAGCGGTGCGCGATGTACTAGATCATCCTCTTGGCTCACGAGGTGTACTTTACTCGCATGGGCCCTGATAAAGAAACCCACCGCCAAGCGCTGGCGGTCTATCGAATTCTTTGCAAAACCTACCCGCACGCTCGTTGCGAATTAGATTTTACGAGTCCGTTACAGCTAATTATTGCAACGGTATTGAGTGCACAATGCACCGATAAACGGGTAAATATGGTTACCCCAGCGCTCTTTAAGAAATATAAAAGTGCGAAAACCCTTGCCGGCGCTGATATTTATGAACTAGAAGCGTTGATTTATCAAACCGGTTTTTACCGAACGAAAGCCCGGAATTTGAAAGGTTTAGCTGCAAAGTTGGTCAGCGACTTTGACGGTGAAGTTCCGCCGTCTCTGGCGAAGTTAATTACCTTGCCGGGCGTCGGTCGTAAAACCGCCAACGTTGTTTTAGGTCATGCCTTTAATATTCCAGGAATAACAGTTGATACTCATTTTGGGCGACTCGCTCGCCGCTTTGGTTGGACCAGCGAAAGAGATCCAGTAAAAGTTGAAATGGTGGTGAACGAATTAATCCCGCAGAAAGAATGGACAAACTTGTCGCAACGAATGATTTGGCATGGCCGTCGCATTTGTCATGCTCGCAAACCTGCATGTGGTGTCTGTCCAGTGGCAAAAATCTGCCCTAGTGTTGGTATTGGTGAGATGGATAAAGAGAGAGCAAAGTTATTAGTGAAGAGCGATAAGGATTTCCGATGAAGGCAGCAGCGATTGCGCTCTCGCTACTCCTTTTGGTTGGCTGCACAAACGGCGATTCACGAGCGGAATTTTCTCCGGGGATTGTCACTAACTGTGACTCAATTGTTTTTGATACCTCTAAAGCTGAAGGAACTTATCTCGAATGCCTTGATGGCTCAACTGGAGGAGCAATTGAAAATATTAAAGGACCCGCAGTGGTTAATGTGTGGGGGTCATGGTGTGCAAGCTGCCGCGAAGAGTTGAAATATTTTCGCAACTTCCAGAAGATTATCGGCGATAAAGTTTTACTTTTAGGGGTAGATGTAGAAGAGAAAAATATGGAAGCTGGACGCAGATTCACTGTCAAAAATGGAATAACATGGCCTTCACTTTACGATCCTGACGGGCGAACTCGAACCACCTTTGGAATGGGAGTGCCTGTGACGTGGTTCATTACAACCGATGGCAAAGTTGCCTATAAGAAGATCGGCCCCATAAAAAATGAACTTGAGTTGATTACGCTAACCTCTAAATATTTAGGAATTAAGTTTTAGCCTTCATCTTCTGCGCTCCGTAAACCCTCTGAAATGAGCTTCATAATATCTGGATCGGCCAGCGTTGTGGCGTCCCCAACTGCGCGGTTTTCAGCTACATCTTTAAGTAAGCGCCGCATAATTTTCCCACTTCGTGTCTTAGGAAGTTCAGCGACAATGAGAATTTGCCGCGGTTTTGCAATTGCGCCGATTTCTTTAACGACATGGTTTCGCAATTGAGTGAGCAACTCGACCCCATCAGCGTGCGCAATACCGGTGCGCAAAATAACGAAGGCCACAATTCCTTGGCCAGTCATAGCATCAGCTGCACCGACCACCGCTGCCTCTGCTACTGCGCTATGCGATACGAGAGCAGATTCAACTTCGGTAGTTGAAATGCGATGACCTGAAACATTCATCACATCATCAACTCGACCGAGTAACCAAATCGCACCTTCGTCATCTAACTTTGCACCATCACCAGTAAAATAGATTCCTTTAAAGCGTGACCAGTACGTTTCTTTATAGCGTTCATCTTCGCCCCAAATTCCACGAAGCATGGCAGGCCAAGGTTGATCGAGAATTAGGAAACCGCCATGACCGTTGCCCACTTCGCGCGCTTTCTCATCAACAACTTTTGCGCTAATCCCCGGCAGTGGTTTCATTGCGCTTCCGGGTTTAGTTGCGGTAACTCCTGGCAGCGGTGAAATCATGATTGCTCCGGTTTCGGTTTGCCACCACGTGTCAACGATTGGAGCGCGATTTCCACCAACAACTTCGCGGTACCACATCCACGCTTCAGGATTAATTGGTTCACCTACCGAACCAAGCAATCGCAGCGATTTCATATCATGGGCATTTGGAAACTCATCGCCCCATTTCATCCAAGTACGAATCAGCGTTGGAGCTGTATACAAAATCGTTACTCCATACTTTGCAATAATTTCAAACACTCTCCCTTTATGAGGAGTATCTGGAGTTCCTTCGTACATAACTTGGGTGGCGCCGTTTATGAGTGGCCCGTACACGACATATGAATGACCAGTAATCCATCCGACATCAGCGGTGCACCAAAAGACATCACTTTCGGGCTTTAAATCGAAGACTGCTTTATGCGTAAAAGCTACCTGTGTGAGGTATCCGCCAGTTGTGTGAAAGATTCCTTTAGGTTTGGCGGTTGTGCCGGATGTGTAAAGGATAAAGAGCGGATGTTCTGAATCGAAACTCTGAGCAATATGTTCGGTCTCTTGGCGATCTACGATCTCATGCCACCAGATATCACGATCGCAATTCCAAGCAGTTTCTTCTTTAGTACGTTGCACAACCAAAACTTTTCCGACGTTGGTAGAACCTTTAAGTGCATCATCAACTGCGGGTTTCAAAGCAAATGCGGCACCTTTTCTAAAACCGCCATCGGATGTAATAACTAACTTTGCATCGGCGTCTTGAATTCTTAAAAGTAAGGCGTCAGCAGAAAAACCGCCAAAGACAACTGAATGTGGGGCGCCAATTCGAGCGCATGCCAACATTGCAATAGCGGCTTCAGGAATCATCGGCAGGTAAATCGCAACACGATCTCCGGCGCTAATTCCAATTTCAGTTAAAGCATTTGCGCATTTTTTAACTTCAATAAGAAGTTGGGCATATGTGTAAGTACGTGTGTCGCCCGGCTCACCTTCGAAATAAAAGGCAACCCTTTCGCCACGACCCGCCTTCACATGTCGATCAAGTGCGTTGACAGAGGCATTTAACTTTCCACCGATAAACCATTTCGCATACGGTACTTGCCAATCTAAGACTTGAGTCCATGGTGCATCCCACTGCAACGCCTTTGCTTGTTCTTCCCAAAAAGCTAAACGATCTATTTCGGCGTGCTGATAAATATCGGCCTTTGCATTGGCAAGGGCGGCGAATTGCGCGCTAGGTGGGAAATGGCGATCTTCATGGAGCAGGCTCTCTAAGGGCTCTGGGCGCTCTTGGCTCATAAAGCGTGAGGTTACTAGGTCAACCTACTTATCAACAATGTTTTTTAAAACCACTTTTCAAAACTTTCTACCCGTGAAACTTCGCAACCCAGAGAAACAACGAAATGAGGAAATAAATGGTTCTTACATCCTTCTTAATCGCCGTACTAAAACTCCTTAGCAATTCAGCTCTCATCAGCGTGTTAGCCAGGCTCTTTGCAAAGTATTTGAAAACGAAAGGGTTTTGATGCACCTCCCAGGGGAGCGGTACCGTTCCCCTGGGAGGTGTCGTTTTGGTCGATTAGCCTAAAAGTGAGAGGATTGGTCGTAAGCCTCACACGGCTCGATGAAGTGCTCGGTGCGAGATTTACACCTTAAGAATTTGAGCCCATTGGAGTTAGAAAATGCCAATTGCATCGCCAGAGATTTACTCCGCCATGTTGGATCGTGCGAAAGCCGGCGCATTTGCATATCCAGCGATTAACGTTTCATCATCGCAGACTATCATTGCCGCTATTCGTGGTTTTGCCGAAGCACAATCCGATGGAATTATTCAATTTTCTTGGGGCGGTGCTGAATACGCCTCAGGTTCAACAGTAAAGAAGATGGTCGATGGCGCAATTGGCCTGGCAGAATTTGCGCATGTAGTTGCGAAGAATTACCACGTTAATATCGGAATTCATACCGACCATTGTCCAGCAGAAAAACTTGATGGTTTTATGCGCCCATTGCTAGCACTTGGTGCGCAACGCATCAAAGACGGCAAAGCACCGCTCTTCAACTCACATATGTGGGATGGCTCAGCTGTTGATATGCAAGAAAATATGCGCATTGCCGAAGAGATGCTTGATTTGTCACTTGCTGCAAAAACAATTCTTGAAATTGAAATTGGAGTAGTCGGCGGAGAAGAAGATGGCGTTGCAGCAAAGCACGATACCAAGCTCTACTCGACCAGAGAAGATGCTTTGATGACGGTTCAAACTCTCGGTCTGGGCGAACGTGGTCGCTATATGGTTGCTGCAACTTTCGGAAACGTTCATGGTGTTTATAAGCCAGGCAATGTAGTACTGCAACCAAAAATTCTTCACACTTTGCAAGAAGCAGTATCAGAGAGCAAAGGTCTTCCATCCGGAAGTAAACCGATGGACCTGGTTTTTCATGGCGGTTCAGGCTCGCTCTTAAGTGAAATTCGTGAGTCATTGGATTACGGTGTCGTAAAAATGAATATCGATACTGATACTCAATACGCCTTCACTCGTCCAGTTGTTGACCACTTCTTTAAGAATTACGACGGGGTTCTAAGAATTGATGGTGAAGTTGGAAATAAGAAAGTTTACGATCCACGCGCTTGGGGTAAAGCGGCCGAAGCTGGAATGGCCGCACGAGTTATTCGCGCTTGCGAAGATTTGCGTTCAACTGGAACTTCTTCACTTAAATAATTAACAACTTCTAGTCGGGGAGATTTAATTTATGCCTGCAATTGTTCTGCTTGGAGCTCAGTGGGGCGATGAAGGCAAGGGTAAAGCTACCGACCTCCTCGGCGACCGCGTTGATTATGTAGTTCGTTATCAAGGCGGAAACAATGCTGGGCATACGGTTGTCATCGGTGATCAAAAGTATGCGCTGCACTTACTTCCATCAGGAATTTTGAGTCCAAATGTTGTTCCTGTTATTGGCAATGGTGTAGTTATTGATCCAGGTATTTTACTCCAAGAAATTAAGGGGCTAACCGAGCGTGGAATTGATTGCAGCAAATTAGTCATTAGCACTAATGCGCATTTGATCACGCCCTATCACCGCACGATTGATAAAGTTTCAGAACGCTTTCTTGGTAAGTCTAAGATCGGAACAACTGGTCGCGGAATTGGTCCAGCATATGCCGATAAAATTAATCGCATCGGAATCCGTGTTCAAGATCTATTTGACCCATCAATTTTGCGCCAGAAAATCGAGAGCGCACTACGCGATAAAAACCAAGTACTTATTAAAGTCTTCAACCGCAAACATATCGAAGTAGATGAAGTGTTCAACGAATACTTAGCATATGCCGAAATTCTTCGTCCATATGTGGCCGACACCGTGCTATTGCTAGATCAAGCTTTGAAGGCGGGCAAGCGCGTTCTGCTGGAAGGCTCTCAAGGCACTCTCCTTGATGTTGACCATGGAACGTATCCATTTGTAACGTCAAGTAACCCAACTGCGGGAGGAGCATGCACTGGTAGCGGAATCGGCCCAACAAAAATTGATCGCGTTATTGGAATCGTTAAGGCTTACACAACTCGGGTAGGTAGCGGACCATTCCCAACTGAACTCTTCGATGAAGATGGCGAAAGCTTACGTCGAATAGGGGGCGAGATTGGCGTAACCACTGGTCGCCCACGACGTTGCGGCTGGTATGACGCCCCGATCGCGCGTTACGCAGTTCGGGTAAATGGCTTAACTGATTTCTTCTTAACAAAACTTGATGTGCTAACCGGCTGGGAGAAAATTCCTGTTTGTGTTGCTTATGAAATTGATGGCAAGCGCGTTGAAGAACTTCCTGCATCTCAAACCGATTTCCACCACGCAAAACCAATTTATAAATATCTTTCTGGCTGGAGTGAGGATATTTCTGGTGCACGCACACTGAATGATTTACCAAAAAACGCGCGCGATTACATTTCATTCCTTGAAAAAATTTCTGGTGCGCCGATGAACGCTATCGGCGTTGGGCCAGGGCGAGATCAGACCATTGTTGTAAAGGATTTCATTTAAGAAATGAAAATTCTCCTAGTCGGAAGTGGCGCTCGCGAACACGCTCTAGCGCTAGGAATACTCGCAGATCCAGCGTGTAGTGAGTTACATGTAGCACCTGGAAATCCAGGAATCGCCGAAATAGCAAGATGTCATCCACTAGTTATCGAAGATAACGACGCTGTTGTTTTGCTGGCAAAAGAATTAAACGCTGATCTAGTAGTTGTTGGCCCTGAGGCTCCATTAGTAAATGGCGTAGCAGATGCGTTGCGCTCCGTTGGAATCGCTACCTTTGGTCCATCGAAAGCTGCCGCGCAGCTAGAGGGTTCGAAGAGTTTTGCCAAAGAGGTAATGTCAGATGCTGGTGTCCCAACTGCGAGAAGTTTTACTTGCACTTCCCGAGCAGAGATAGAAAGAGCTTTAGATTCTTTCGGTACACCCTATGTTGTCAAGGATGACGGTCTTGCTGCCGGTAAAGGCGTGGTAGTTACTTACGATCGGGATGTGGCGCTGCGACACGCTTTGGAGTGCAAGCGAGTTGTGATCGAAGAATTCTTGGACGGGCCTGAAGTTTCACTATTTGGAATTAGCGATGGCAGAACCATTTTGCCAATGCAGCCTGCACAAGATTTCAAACGTGCAGGCGATAACGATTCAGGGCCAAACACTGGCGGAATGGGGGCTTACTCACCGCTACCTTGGGCACCAAGTGACATCATCGAAGATACGTACAAGCAAGTCTTAGCTCCAATGATTGCAGAAATGTCAGCTCGGGGAACTCCTTTCGTTGGTCTGCTTTATGCGGGCTTATCTCTGACCAGCCACGGAACGCGCGTAATCGAATTTAACGCTCGCTTTGGTGATCCTGAAACCCAAGTTTTAATTCCAAGGTTAAAAACACCACTCGCAACGCTGCTATTTAAAGCAGCGACGGGCGATTTGGCAGATACCGAGTTGGAATGGAGCAATGAGTCCGCCGTTAGCGTTGTTCTTGCCGCGCAAGGTTATCCCAGCGCTCCAGAAATCGGTGGGAATATTTCATCAATTCCAACTATAAATAAAGTTCAAGTTTTCCACGCTGGAACTTCGATGAATGGAGATGAGCTGATTTCAAACGGCGGTCGCGTTCTCACCGTTACTGGCATAGGGTCAGATTTAACTGAAGCTCGAGATCGCGCATATCGCGGCATTAGCCAAATTACCTTGTTCGGCTCTTTTTACCGGAGCGACATCGCCCTTAATGCGTCGGTGGCAGAGAAGGGCAATTAAATGGCAGATAATTCCTTAGTGAGCCTCTTAGCTAGCCGTTATGCATCGACGAGCATGCGCGAAATTTTTTCGCCGGAAGCCAAAATAATTGCCGAACGTAAGTTATGGATTGCAGTAATGCGTGCTCAATCTCTCCTCGGCCACACAATTTCGAATGATGTAATTAAGGAGTACGAAAAAGTCGCCTCTCAAATTGATTTAGCTTCGATCCAGGCTCGCGAAAAAGTTACTCGCCATGATGTTAAAGCTCGAATTGAGGAGTTCAATTCACTGGCTGGACACGGAGCAATTCATGCTGGAATGACGAGCCGTGATTTAACTGAAAACATTGAAGCGCTTCAGATTCGAAATGGATTAAACGTTGTTCATCAAAAAATTATTGCAGTCCTTGCACGTTTAGGCGAACGGGCAATCGAATACACAGACCAACCAATTGCTGGTCGCTCACATAATGTACCAGCACAAGTAACTACTTTAGGAAAACGTTTTGCCTCCGCCGCAGAAGAGTTACTCTTTGCTTTTGATCGGCTAGAAGCGCTACAAGCTCGTTACCCTATGCGCGGAATTAAAGGCCCAATTGGAACATCACAAGATTCAATTGATTTATTAGGTTCAGCAAAAGCGCACACCTCACTTGAAAACTCAGTAGCGGGAGAGTTAGGTTTTACTTATGTTTTAGATTCAACTGGACAAATTTATCCACGTTCAATTGATTACGATGTGGTGACAACACTGGTGCAATTAGCTGCCGCTCCTTCATCTCTAGCAACATCTATTCGCTTAATGGCTGGAGCAGAACTCGTAACAGAGGGTTTCAAAATTGGACAAGTTGGCAGCAGTGCAATGCCACATAAAATGAATACGCGTTCATGCGAACGAATTAATGGCTTATCGGTGGTATTACGCGGATATGCGTCAATGGTTGGCGAACTTGCTGGCGATCAATGGAACGAAGGCGATGTTTCTTGCAGCGTAGTGCGTCGCGTAGCAATCCCTGATGCTTTCTACGCGCTCGATGGTCTGCTCGAAACAACACTGACTGTCTTAACTGAATTCGGGGCATTTCCGTCCGTTATTGCGGCTGAATTGGAGCGGTATTTACCGTTTTTGGCAAGCACAAAAATCTTGCTGGCTGCAGTGAAAGCTGGTCTGGGGCGCGAAGTTGCCCACGAAATAATTAAAGAACATGCAGTAAAAACACTCCTCGGGATGCGCGAAGGTAAAAGCAATACACTCTTAGAGGCGCTCGCAAGTGATGCACGTTTACCGCTAGATCGCGCCACACTTGAAACTCTGATTAGCGATCCAATTGAATTTACAGGCGATGCTCGCCAACAAGTTGCACGAGTTGTACATCGCATTGAAGCGATTACTTCCGCACACCCTGCAGCGGTGCAGTACAAGCCCGACACTATTTTGTGAGCGGCTTCGGCACAGCTGGCCCACCGCCGGCGCCTTCAATAACTGGGTGGACCCATTTGCGTACTGGAAAAGTGCGCGATTTGTATGTAAATGATAAAAAGGAAATTCTTCTCGTTGCATCAGATCGGGTGTCGGCTTTTGATTGGGTTTTACCAACAGTAATTCCGGGTAAAGGCGAAATTTTGACCCAACTTTCGCTTTTTTGGTTTGAACTATTAGCAGACATTGTCCCTAACCACATCATCAGCGTGGATGTTCCTAAGTCAGTTGAAGATCGGGCAGTTATCGTCCAACCGCTTGAAATGTTTGACATTGAATGCGTTGCACGCGGTTACTTAACAGGGGGTGGTTGGGCTGAGTACAAAATTAGTCAAGAGGTGTGTGGCAATGAGTTACCGGCTGGATTAACCGATGGTTCGCAGCTGCCGATGAGTATTTTTACTCCAGCAACTAAAGCCAAAATCGGCGATCACGACATCAATATTGATTTCGATCAAGTGATTGAAATTGTTGGTTTAGATGTTGCGCACGAGTTAAAGGATTTAACAATTAAGTTATTTGAGACTGCATCCGAATTTACTGCATCGCGCGATTTAATTTTGGCTGACACAAAATTTGAGTTTGGACGGAACATAGCCGGTGAAATCACACTTGGAGATGAAGTGCTAACCCCTGATTCTTCGCGTTTTTGGAGCCTAAATTCGCGGGATTCTTTCGATAAACAATTCTTGCGCGACTATCTCATTAATAGCGGATGGGATAGGGAGAGTCCGCCGCCTGAGTTGCCAGAAGAAGTTGTTGAGAAAACAGCAGCAAGATATGAAGAAGCGTTTTACCGTTTAACTGGCAGCAAGTTTAACTAAGGAGCGATGAATGGCGAAAATAGTGGTCGATGTTATGTTGAAGTCAGAAATTTTAGACCCACAAGGAAGCGCCGTTGCCGCTGCGCTCCCACGGTTAGGTTTTTCATTTGCCAAATCTGTCCGTCAAGGCAAGCGCTTTGAAATTGAAGTTGAAGGCGAAGTAACTCCAGCACAGTTAGCGGAAGCGGAAAAGGCCGCAGAACTCTTGCTCTCAAACCCTGTTATTGAAAACTTTGTTGTGAGAGTTGAGAAATGAAAGTTGGAGTAGTTACTTTCCCTGGAACTCTTGATGATCGAGATGCGACACGAGCCGTAATTGCTGGTGGCGCCCAGGCAGTTGGATTGTGGCATGGAGACGTTGACTTAAAAGGGGTAGATGCTGTTATTTTACCGGGAGGTTTTTCTTACGGTGACTATTTGCGATGTGGTGCGATTGCTCGATTTGCACCAGTAATGGAAGTAATTATCCAGCAAGGGAAGCGAGGGTTACCTGTTCTGGGAATTTGTAACGGTTTTCAAGTTTTATGTGAATCACATTTATTGCCGGGTGCACTTACCCGCAATGCTGACTTGCATTTCTTATGCCGAGATCAGAAGATTTCAATTGAAAACATAGAAACTTCATGGACCTCTTCTTTTACCAGAGGAGAAGAAATAGTAATACCGTTGAAAAATGGTGAAGGATCTTTTCAATGCGATGATGCAACTTTGCAAGCACTCGAGAGCGAAGGTCGCGTCATTGCCCGCTATGTTGGAGAAAATCCCAATGGCTCACGTAATCTGATTGCAGGAATTACTAATACCCGCGGCAATATTGTTGGCCTAATGCCCCATCCAGAGCACGCAATAGACCCACTTACTGGGCCAAGTGCGCAAGGTCTTGGTTTCTTTACTTCAATTCTGAACGCTTTGGTCAAGTGATGTCGGTCGATACTGTTCTTAACGCGCAGCGCACCCCTGATGTCATACAACCCTTTGCCGAACTTGGGCTAAAACCAGATGAGTATGCACGAATTAAAGAAATCCTGGGACGCCGGCCCACTTCTTCTGAGTTAGCAATGTATTCAGTGATGTGGTCAGAACATTGTTCTTACAAATCTTCAAAGGTGCATCTGAAACAATTTGAGGGCAAAGCACCTAAATCAGCTGCTCTATTAGTAGGTATCGGTGAAAATGCTGGAGTTGTAGATATTGGCCAAGGCTACGCCGTGACTTTCAAAATAGAATCACATAACCACCCATCATTCGTTGAACCGTATCAAGGCGCAGCAACTGGTGTAGGTGGAATCGTTAGGGATATTTTAACGATGGGTGCTCGTCCGATTGCAGTAATGGACTCACTTCGTTTCGGCCCAGCAGATGCATTAGATACTCGTCGAGTTTTACTGGGAGTTATCGCAGGCATTGGTGGTTATGGAAACTGTTTAGGTTTGCCAAATATCGGTGGTGAAATAGTTTTCGATGAGACATATGCTGGCAACCCATTAGTAAACGCGCTATGTGTTGGTGTTATGAAACATAGCGATATCAAATTAGCGAAAGCTGTCGGTGCTGGAAACCTAGTCGTCCTCTATGGCGCTAAAACGGGAGGCGATGGAATTGGCGGAGTATCAGTTCTAGCTTCAGAAACATTTGGCGCGAACGGTTCTGCAAAGAGACCTAGCGTTCAAGTGGGCGACCCTTTTCTAGAGAAAGTATTAATTGAATGTTCATTAGAAATTTTTGCTGAAGATTTAGTTGTTGGAATTCAAGATCTTGGCGGTGCTGGATTATCGTGCGCAACGAGCGAGTTGGCATCCGGTGGCTCAGGTGGTATGAAAATAGCGTTAAATACAGTTCCGCTGCGAGATTCATCGCTCTCACCTGAAGAAATTTTGATGTCTGAATCCCAAGAACGTATGTGTGCAATTGTTCGACCAGAGAACATTGCTCGGTTTTTGGAGATTTGTAAAAAATGGGACGTGACCGTCACGCTCATTGGTGAAGTCACTGACGGTGATCGGTTAGAGATTACCTGGAACGATCAGATTATTGTTGATGTACCGCCGCGCACAGTAGCCCATGAAGGTCCCGTTTATAACCGACCATTTTCGCAACCCGAATACATCAATGGTGTTAATGCAGAAAAGATTTCTGTTCCGATTCCGAACAGTGCGGTCGAAGTTAGAGCGGCTGTTTTGAAATTAGCAACAACTCCGAACTTGGCAGATAAGTCATGGGTTACTTCTCAATACGATAGATATGTGCAAGGCAATACCATTCAATCTCAGCCAGATGATTCCGGAATGGTTCGCGTCGATGAGAAGACCCATTTAGGAGTAGCGGTTTCTACTGACGCCAATGCAAACTGGTCGTATCTAAATCCTTACCAAGGCGCGAAGCTAGCTCTCGCAGAAGCTGCCAGAAATATCGCGACTGCAGGTGCAAGACCACTTGCAGTAACAAATTGTTTGAACTTTGGCTCACCTGAAGATTCAGGGGTGATGTGGCAATTTGCTGAAACCGTGCGCGGACTAGCTGATGGTTGTTTAGAGATGGGTCTACCTGTCACGGGTGGCAATGTTTCCTTCTATAACCAGACTGACGATGTGGCAATTTTGCCAACTCCAGTTATTGGCGTACTTGGAGTCATAGACGATGTCCGAACTCGTACGCCAATGAGTTTCAATCGCGCTGGCTTAGAACTCTATCTGCTCGGAGAAACGCACGAAGATATCGCAGGCAGCGAATGGGCCTTTATGCATGGTCAACGTGGCGGGCAAACACCAATCGCTGATTTAACGCGAGAAATGCGCTTAATTGAAGTGCTTTTAGCTGGTTGTAGCGAAAAGATATTTAGCGCGGCACATGATTTAAGCCAAGGCGGGTTAGCGATTGCTTTAACGGAGATGGTACTTCGTCACTCAACCGGCGCAAAAGTGCACCTTGCAAATGTAGGAATGGATTTAATAAGTGAGACTCCTGGTCGAGTTGTGGTTGCAATTGAGAGTGCTAAAACAAGCGTCCTCATCGAAGTTGCAAAGAAATATGACATCGCTATTACTAAATTAGGAACCACAGGTGGAAGTTCGCTTACCATCAATGAAGTCGAAATTCCACTTGATGAATTGCGTCAGGCGCACACATCTACTTTTCCAAAGTTATTCGGGTAGCTAGATGCAACCACTTAGGATTACACCATGACGCGTCGTTCGGATGGTTTACTCAATCACAGCGTCCTTGATGGCGATAAAGGGCCACAAGATGCTTGTGGTGTTTTCGGCGTCTGGGCTCCTAGTGAAGAAGTTGCGAAGCTAACTTTTTATGGTCTATATGCGTTGCAACATCGCGGGCAAGAGTCTGCTGGAATTGCAACGAGTGATGGTTCGCGAATTCTGGTTTATAAAGATATGGGTTTAGTTTCTCAAGTATTTACTGAGAGCGATTTGGCGGTATTGAAAGGCAGTTTAGCTATTGGACATTGCCGATACAGCACCACTGGATCAAGTACATGGGCTAATGCCCAGCCAACTCTCCGGCCGACTAAGTACGGAACACTGGCTTTAGCCCATAATGGTAATTTAACAAATACCGGTGATTTGGCCGAACTTGTTCAAAAACTAGAGAAATCGGCTAGCAAAAATCTCGGAGCAACAACTGATACTGAAATCATGACCGCACTTATTGCCTTACAGAACGAGAAGAGCGTTGAATTAAGCGCGTTATCAGTGCTGCCGCGCCTTGAAGGTGCATTTTCTTTAGTATTTATGGACGAAAACACTTTGTACGCAGCACGGGATCGCCATGGAGTTCGTCCGCTGGTTCTTGGAAAACTTGAAACTGGTTGGGTGGTCGCATCAGAGAGTGCTGCTTTAGATATTGTCGGTGCAGCATTTGTGCGAGAAATAGAACCGGGTGAATTAATCGCAATTGATGAAAATGGAATTCGCTCAAAACGTTGGGCAATCGCACAACCCAAAGGCTGTCTCTTTGAATATGTCTACCTTGCGCGCCCCGATACTTTAATTGCAGGGCGGGGAATTTACGCGACTCGTGTGGCAATTGGTGAACGCTTAGCGCTAGAAGCACCGAGCGAAGCAGATTTAGTTATACCTGTTCCAGAATCGGGAACACCTGCCGCAATTGGATATGCAAAAGCATCTGGCATTCCATTTGGTGCCGGCCTTGTTAAGAACGCGTACGTTGGACGAACTTTTATTCAACCCTCACAAACAATTCGTCAATTGGGTATCAGAGTGAAACTCAATCCTCTGCGCGAAATAATTGAAGGCAAGCGCATCGTTGTTGTGGATGATTCGATTGTGCGAGGCAATACCCAACGCGCGATCGTGCGCATGTTACGCGAAGCGGGAGCAAGGGAAATTCACGTACGTATTTCTTCACCCCCAATTAAGTGGCCATGCTTCTATGGAATTGATTTCGCAACTCGCGCAGAGTTAATTGCCAGCGGGTTGGATGTTGAGGAAGTTCGCCGTTCAATAGGGGCGGACTCACTGAGTTATGTCTCACTCGAAGGCTTAATTGAAGCGACTACAATCGCCTCAGAACGCTTATGTAACGCTTGTTTTACGGGAGAATATCCAATCCGTATTCCAAAAGATATGTCTGAAGGAAAAATGCGCTTCGAAATTACTGAGGTAAAAGGCAATGTCAACATATAAAGATGCCGGCGTTGATATCGACGCGGGAGACCTTGCAGTACAACTCATGAGAGCATCAATTGCAAAAGCATCGCGCCCAGAAGTTGTGGGTGGAATTGGTGGATTCGCAGGCCTCTTTGATGTAAGTGCACTCAAGAAATACAATCGCCCGTTATTAGCATCCTCAACTGATGGAGTAGGAACTAAGACAGAAATTGCGCGAGCAATTGGCAAGTACGACACAATCGGTGAAGATTTGGTCGCAATGGTTGTTGATGATCTAGTCGTTTGCGGAGCCGAACCTCTCTTTATGACCGATTACATTGCAGTCGGAAAAGTTATTCCCGAACGTATCGCGGAAATCGTGGGTGGGATTGCGCGCGGTTGCCAAAAGGCCGGTACTGCTCTCATTGGCGGGGAAACTGCCGAACATCCAGGTTTATTAGGTGAAGATGAATTTGATATTGCAGGTGCGGCGACTGGCGTTATCGATGCCGAAAATCTACTTGGTACAGACCGCGTGCGTGCAGGTGATGTGCTTATTGCGATGCCGGCAAGTGGTTTCCATGCAAATGGTTTCTCCTTGATTCGCCACATAATTAAAAGTAAAAACTTAAGTTTGGATGCAATTGTTTCTGAATACGGCAAGACAGCGGGTGAAGTTTTCTTAACGCCAACGGAAATTTATGCGCTGGATTGTTTAGCTCTGATAAGAGGGCTCAAAGAAAATCTTCACGCGTTCTCACATATCACCGGTGGAGGAATAGCGCAAAATACTGCGCGAGTAATCCCAGATCATTTGTGTGCAATTTATGATCGCTCGACATGGTCATTGATGGTCGAGATGGAGTTCATGGCAGCGGTGGGCGAAGTGCCAGAAGCCGATATGGAACGTACGTGGAATTGCGGCATCGGAATGGTCGCTATTGTTGACCCAAGCGTTGCCGATTTGGCCCTCCGCTCCCTTGCCGCCCGTGGCATGAGCGCTTGGGTGGCCGGGCAGGTTTACCCTCGAAATGGGGCAGATCCACGCTCGACTTTGGTCGGCACCTATCTGGGACGATAACCTACACTCCTGACAAAACACATAAGGTAAGGAGGTCGCAATATGGGTCGCGGCCGTGCAAAAGCAAAGCAAACCAAAGTCGCACGCGATTTGAAATACAACGCGCAAGACATGGATCTCGATCTTTTAGCTAAAGAGTTACATGGCGAACTCGACACTTCGCATAATAAGGATGACGACGATCCTTTTGCTGAAGGCAATTACATTCCACGTGCGTGAGACCAACACCGTACGTCGCTTCACTTCGCATTTACGAACCGCTTAGCGCATTCAAACCTGCTGATCGTTTGCGTTGGCAAGCTTTAAGCTCTGATTCAACATCACGTTTACTCGAGCAAGAGTTGGCGCTTCGCAGAATTGTTTTTCCAGAACCTCCAGCTCGTCGTCCAGACGGCGCACACATTTTAGAGCTAGACGGCGAACGTTTTGTATCACCGTGGGCAACCGCAGCACGTTGTTGGGCCGCTCTGGATAATTTAAAAGGCTCACTTCCTAGCACGGTTGTTCCACTTTTCATTTCGCCTGAAGTGGAAGATGTAATAACTGCAGGCGTTGATTTACTTGAAGATAAAGTCCCACACATATTGACTGAGACATGGATTATTCCTCCGCGTTGGTTTTCGTTATTTATCGCTGCAGAACGCGAACGCGGTGAAGACCAAAACGGTCCATACACAATCGCACGCACAACGCTCGCACTTGCGAAAACACGATGCAAGTGCGCACACGAGGTAGTTGTTGGCGCTTTCGGAATTGGTCCAGTAGAAGAGGAAATCGAAAATCTCTTTGATTGGCTCGATATGTTTCATCCAAAATCTCTACTTGAACTGGACTATGGTGGTTTGGCTGGATATTTGGAATCAACCCTTCGCGCAAACGGAGAGGAAGGGTTAGCTGCCGACACATCCATTGAAGATGTGTTGCACTCATTACAAGGGTTAGCTGCTGGTGATGGGGCCATGGCTGGTTATGGTTATGAACGGTTGGTTACACGTTGGCGCAGAGTTCAGGCGCTCGAACAAGCAATGTGATGGATTGCGCCGGAGGAGATATCTAGGCATACTTCCACTACAGGCGCGATTGAGTTTTTGGCGCAGGCAAGGGGAGTGAATGAATCGTATTCCAGATGCTGAAGTTCTCTTAACCCCCAAAGAAGTTGCGGCACGTTTTCATGTAAATCCAAAGACAGTTACCCGTTGGGCAAAAGCTGGCAAGCTAACACCAATTCGAACTCTTGGCGGTCACCGCAGATATCGTGAATCGGAAGTAATTGAGCGTCTTCGCGAATATATTGAGCCACAAGTTTAAATTATTTAAGTAGTAGTAGAATTCCTCCATGGATAATGAAAAGAATTCCGCAGATGATATTCGTGCTAAGTTTCTTGAAGCTCTTGATAAAAAGAAGAAGAGCGCTAGCTCTACTCCTGGCAGTGGTCCGTCTACTGGTTCCAAAGTTGGTGGCGGCCAAGCAAGCGGCGGCGCGCCGAAGAGATTCCAACGGAAGGCAGGCCCCTCAGGACCTGCCTAAAGAAGAAGCATGACTGATTCATTTTTAATTAACGCGGACGACGACGTTCTGATGAATTAGGGCGTGGACGTCTGGTACGACGTGCAGGGCCTTTATTTTCAACAATAGGTGCAACGTAAGGAATTCCTGAAGGTTCTTGTGCGCCGGTAATTGTCATAAGTTCTTGATCTAAAGGTTTTACCCCAACAAACTTAGGAGTTACACCAGCACGTGAAGTTAAACTACCAATAGATTTCTGTTGTTTAGTTGTAACGAGCGTGACCACTGTGCCAGCTTCACCAGCACGAGCGGTACGACCAGCACGGTGTAGATAATCTTTATGGTCAGTTGGCGCATCTACATGAACGACAAGAGAGATTCCATCAACATGAATTCCACGGGCTGCAACATCGGTTGCAACGAGGGCGGCATTTTCTTGAGATTTAAAGAATGCCAGAGTTCGAGTACGAACTGCTTGTGACTTTCCTCCGTGCAAAGCACCAACCGGCACACCCGCGTGAGCCAACTTGTCGGCCAAACGATCAGCGCCGCGTTGTGTCTTCACGAAAAGGAGTGTTTTTCCGTTGCGAGCAGCAATTTGGTTAGTGACTTCATCCTTATCAGTTGGATGCATTACTAATACGTAGTGCTCCATTGTTGAAACGGAAGCGCGGTCATTTTGAAGGGAGTGCGTCTTTGGATTCTTCAGGTATCCCTTGACGAGTGAATCAACGCCACGATCAAGAGTTGCAGAGAAGAGTAAGAATTGGCCATTTGGTTTAGCTTGATCAAGAATTTCTTTTACAACTGGCAAGAAGCCCATATCAGTCATTTGGTCGGCTTCATCAATAACTGTGATTTCTAAATCATCCAGTTGGACTTCGCCCTTATTAAGCAAATCAATTAACCGGCCAGGTGTTGCAACAATAATTGCAGTTGCTTTACGCATCGCAGTGATTTGTTTTGCGTAAGCCATACCACCAGCGATAACTATCGATTCATGGCCTATGGCACGAGCAAGTGGACGGAGCACCGCATCAATTTGTTGAGCTAATTCACGAGTTGGGGTCAAGATAAGGGCTAAAGGTTTGTGAGGTTTGGCAGCTTTATTCTGTAAATTTGTAAGTAGAGCTAAACCGAAAGCAAGAGTCTTTCCTGAACCAGTTTGCCCACGACCCAAAATGTCGTGACCAGCTAAAGCATCTGGCAGCGTTGCAATTTGGATTGGGAAAGGATGGGTAATTCCTTGCGCGCTAAGGACATTTGAAAGCGCTGGAGCAATCCCTAAATCACGGAAAGTTGTAGTGATTTTGGCTAGAGGTGTTGCGTCAATGAGATTGGCATCCTCTAAATTTGCAGAGATGTAATTATCGTCGGCGCCATAATCGATGGCTTCATTTGTATGTGTCTTTGCAAACTTGCTCTGTGCTTTACGGTCATCGCGAGCGTAAGCGCCTGAATCGCGAGGAGAACGCTTGCTATCACGCTCTGCGCGGAAATTGGCGGCGGTTGTATCTGGACGCTCCGCGCTCTTTGGGCGTGGCGTAAATGACTTGGGCGCAGCCGGATTAAATTTTTCGCGCTTGCGCGGTTCAAAGTTTGGGCGGCCATCATCGCTACGTGCAATTTTTGCTTTCACTGCATCACGTTCGTTTACAAACTTCTTTGCACGAGAAACTGGTTTTTCTCCTCGGATTGGGCGCTTTGGATTGCGATCGGCGCGAGGCGCGCTAGTACGAGCTGCGCGTTCTTCGGGTGTCTCTGTGGGACGCGGTTTTGATGCAGTAAGTTTTTGAAAACATTCTGCGCGAAGTTTTGATCGCTCGACTACGCGAACTTCTTTCTTCGAAAGCGTTGCGCTCTCCACATCGGAGTAGCGGCGAGATAGAGGTTTGGCTGCGCTACCTTTGCGCGCACTTTTCTGCGCGGATGTGTGGCGAGGCTTAGCTCTGGCTCCTTCGCTACTAAAAGCAGGTGCCGCTTTCTTGGCACGCTTAGGTTTACCAATAGATGCTGCGCGACGGGCTTTTCCGGGCGCTGAAGTACGTGGCTGTAGTGACATAAAAATGCATACCAATCGAGACGACAAGCGCGTCTCTGGTATGACTTGGAGTTAGCGTTGAAAGCTAATAAGTCAGGGCGGTGATAAGACTCGCAAGTAGCGCGGGCTTTAAGCCTGCGCTTAGGGTAAGTAGCGATGCGGTTGCATCAACGGGGTTAATTCTACCGTGAATTAACGCCACTCTTTACCATTTTCTATTTCGATTGCTTCTGCCATCATTGCTCGGTGCGCTCACCCTCAGCTTTACTTAAGAAAAGTTCTAACTGGATCGCCCTATACATCGCTTTAGGCGTTGTGTGGGGCGCATCTTTTATCTTTATAAAGCTAGGTCTTGAATTCTTAACGCCGATTGGCGTGGCTTTTGGTCGAGTTTCATTGGGTGCGCTCACTCTTCTTTTATGGGCTCGTTATAAGAAAATTGCTTTACCTAAAGATAAAAAACTTTGGTTTCACTTATGGATAGTCTCGCTCTGCCTAAATGTGATACCCGGTGTTCTCTTTGCTCAAGCGCAGACTCAAGTAACTTCGATTTTAGCTGGAATAATAAATGGAGTTACACCGCTCATGACACTTCTTGCAATTCTGATTATTTTTCGGGACGAGAAACTTAAGAGTTATCAAGCTCTAGGTCTAGCCCTTGGCTTTTTTGGCGTTCTTACTGTGCTCGGTGCGTGGCGAGGTTTAGGATCTAACCCACTACCTGCAGTTCTAGCGCTTCTGCTTGCAGTTACCCTCTATGGAATTGCATTTCCGTATTCACGCAAATTTGTTCTGCCGTATAAGTTGAAACCAGAATCTATTGCTGCTGGACAAGTTAGCGCTGGCGCGCTCACTTTGCTTCCTTTCTATTTAATGGATGGGATCACAACCGATGGTTACCGAACTGGTCCAGTTCTAGCAATGTTGGCTCTAGGTATTTTTGGTAGTGGTTTTGCTTACATTTGGAATTTTATAATTATGGAAGCTGCAGGAAGTGCAATTGCATCAACGGTCACATATGTAACTCCAGTAGTTGCCGTTATTTTAGGCATAGTCTTTCTTGGTGAGAATTTGACTTGGAACGAACCAATAGGTGGCGTGATTGTTTTACTTGGAGCAGCTATTGGGCAAAACCGAATAAAACTTAATCGATCTTAAAAGCATCCCGGATTGGACCTAGCTCAATTCCTGCGGCGGCGTGGTTTGTATTTTCTCCGCGAGCCAATTGCGAAGCGTGAGCGCTATTATGCCAGTGCTCTTCGATTTTGCCGTAACGCCAAAGTAAGAGCGCAACGCTCCAAACAATGGCAAACGCGCCGACAATGAAGTACCCAGCACTGGTTAAATTAAAAGCAAGTGCGTACTCCCAGAAACCGCCAGTAAGGCGCAATTGCTGCGCTAGCACATGGAAGAGCTGAAGACCGCCAATAAAGAGAGCGACCGCCACTGTCAGCCCAGTAATAATAATATTGTAATAAACTTTTTGCACTGGTTTAGAAAAAGCCCAACCGTAAGCAAAATTCATAAATGAACCATCAATTGTGTCAAGCAAACTCATACCAGCTGCAAAAAATAACGGCAGCGACATGATCGCCCACCAAGGCAGACCGGCAACAACGGTCGAACCTGCCATAACTAATAAACTAATTTCAGTTGCTGTGTCAAAACCTAAACCAAAGAGAATTCCAAGCGGATACATTTTCCATGACTCATCAATTCGACGAGCTATTGGACCAAAGAAGCGCATAAGCAAACCCCGAGAGTTTAAATGTTTTTCAAGTTCTTCTTCACTATATAGACCTTTTCGCATTTTAAAAAAGACTCCAATAATTGAAACTAGAATAATTAAATTCAAAATTGCGATTAGCATCAAGAACACGCCACTGACGGTCGTGCCAATTAATCCGGTGTAATGGTGAAGAGCAGAGTTCTCGTCCTTAAGTTGACCACCGAGCGCTTTGATTCCAAAATTTAAGAGCAGGGCAAGGGCGGCAACCACTGAAGAGTGGCCGAGGGCGAAGAAGAATCCAACAGCTAGTGGGCGTTTGCCTTCAGACATTAATTTACGAGTGGTGTTATCAATTGCGCTGATGTGATCGGCATCGAAAGCGTGGCGCATCCCAAGGGTGTAAGCCAGCAGCGCTGTTCCCCAACCAAAGAGGCTTCCATCACTTAATTGGTAATTGCCACTGGTTGCTTGCCACATCAGCGCTGCGCCAGCGAGGTGGAGAAAGGCGATGAAGCCGAACATGGCAGCCATTCGTCGCCACTCTGCGTGAGTTAAGCGCTCTTTAAATGGGAGCTTGTTGCTCGCTCTGACTATGTCATTCATCGCTACTCCCTCAGTTGTTGCAAATCGTTTGCAACAAGTAAGAGTACGGTACGCTCAAAGTGGTGTCCACTTGGAATAAAGAAGCCCCATTAAGCGTTGGCGTATAGAGTGGCGGTAATTCGAAGACTTGCATAAGGAGGCGACCTTGAGCGAAGACGATGGCATGGAAGAACTCATCACCGAAGAAATGTTGTGGGATCGAATTCCAGAAGTCGAAGGCGCTGAACGAGCAAGCACGTACTACGAATTAAGTGCGCGAATTTATGCGCGTGGACAATATGACGATGCCCTAGCTCTTGCCGAAACTGCGCGCGATATTTATGACCAACTTGGAGCCAGTGCACCAAGTGAAGGTGTGGCACAGGCATATTCGGCGATCGGTTACAACCTCAATCAATTAAAACGCATGGATGAAGCGGCAAATGCGATGAGTAAAGCAGTGGTGATTCTTCGCGAAAGTAAATCTCCAATTGCACTCGAACTTGCCTGCACTTTGGGCGAATGGTGGTATTCATCTAAGAGTTACCACAAAGTTGTCGAGACAATGCACGAGTGCGCACAGGAACATTTGGTAGATGGCAATGAACTTGGCGCAGCGAACGATTTATATCTAGTTGGTTGCGCGCAGAGAAAATTAAAGAATTACCATGAAGCCATTAGCGTTTTTAAAGAAGCCCGTGCGTTATTCAAGCGGCACAAAGAAGTAATACAAGTCGCACGATGCGACCAGAAAACTTCAGCTTGTCTTATTGAATTAGGCGAAGGTGAACTTGCGCTAGAAACTGCCCGCAGAGCGATAGATGTTTTTGAAACTGGCCATGATCATCGCCGTGAAACTTTAGCTTTATTGGAGTTTGGGAAAGCCGAAATATTGCTCGAACGTTATGAAGAAGGTCTTAATACATTGGAACAAGTATTAACCGTGATAAGTGAAGATGATCCTAAAGATTTTGAATTAATAATTGACGTCGAAACTCGAATTGCAACTGTCATGCGCGTGCAAGGACGCGCAGTTGAAGCTGATGAGATTGAACGTCGCTTGCGTTCCGTTTCTGAAGTGATGGAGGAAGTGCCGGAAAACCCTTAAATACCGGCTTTTTCACGTAGATGGAGTATCGCAAGAGTTAAGGAACCAGTAATTGCACCACCAGCGGCAATTACTAAAGGCCATTGCCTCGCACCATCACTCCAAGCTAACCCACCCCAAATTCCAGCTCCAAGAATTGCGAAATGCATGGATGCTTGGTAAACACCTTGGGCATAACCGAGATTATTTGCTCCACTCAATCCGGCAATCCAAGCTTTTCCGACACCATCTGTTAATGCCGGGAATAATCCATAAAATGAGAGCGCCAGAACTGCCAGCGAATGGTTAGTCGTTAAACCGAGAGTGGCATATGCGCCTGCGAAGGCTGCAAGTCCAATGGCATAAGTAACTCTTGGAGATAGCTTGTCGGCCAAGTAACCACTAGGAAAAGCGGCCAAGACGGTTACTGCGTTAAATAACATGTAAGACAGGACGACGCCTTGGGTAGTAAAACCGATGTCATGCAATCGCAGTAAAAGTAATAGGACAGGAATATTAGTAAATTGAATTAGCGTTAAAAGCATGATGACTCTTTTAATTGGTTTCGTAAGCGGGACTTTTACAATTCTATTTTTCATTTTCGGAGTTCTAACGAATTTCTCGCGAATGAAAAGCGTAAGCAGAACGCTGATGAGCGCAGGTATTAAGGCCCATTTAGCAACTGCTCGAACATCGCCATTAAGCAGCGCGAGGCCGATTAGCGCAATACCAGGTCCAATAACTGCACCGATATAGTCGCCGGTTCGGTGGAACCCAAAAGCTTTACCTAGATTCTCTTTAGTAACGAATTCAGTAATCAGCGCATCTCGTGGTGCGCTTCGCATTCCTTTACCAATTCGATCAGTTACGCGCCCAAGAAAAACCAGTGGCCAAGAAGTCGCAATAACTACCAGCCATTTACCAATGCCAGCGAGTGAATAACCCGCAATAATAAAGGGTTTTCTCCCCAATCTGTCACTACTTTTTCCACTAATTAACTTGGTAAATCCCGCGGCAGCTTCTGCGCAACCTTCTATTAGTCCTAACGCCAATGGCGCAGTACCAATCACGCCAGTTAAAAGTATTGGCAAAAGCGGATACAACAATTCACTTGCAGCATCTTGGGCAAGCGAGACTAGGGTTAGAATAATTAAATTACCCGTGAGCCATTTCTTCATAGTGGAAGGTGTTGTTGGGCCCAGTGATACATAGCGATGGCTCCGGCAGCTGATGCGTTCATCGAACGCGTTGAACCATATTGCGCTATAGCGAGCATTACTTCGCAGATTGCAATCCCCTTTTCAGACATACCTGCGCCTTCTTGGCCAAAAAGTAAAACACAACTTTCAGGAAGTTGAGCGCTTTCTAATTGCTTTGACCCCGGAACGTTATCAATGCCAATGATGGGCAAGTTACTCTCTTCACACCAAGCGCCAAATTCGTCAACAGTTGAATGATGATGGACAGTTAAGTAGCGATCAGTAACCATGGCACCACGTTTATTCCAATCGCGCTTACCGACAATATGAACCCCAGCAACATTGAAAGCATTTGCAGTGCGTACTATCGAACCAATATTTAAATCATGTTGCCAATTCTCAATGGCAATCTGTAATTTATGGCGCTTCGTATTTAGGTCCGCGACAATTGCTTCAATGCTCCAATAACGGTACTTATCTAAAACGTTTCGACGATCTCCGTTTTCCAGTAACTCTGGATCAAAATGCGTATCGCTTGGCCAAGGTTCTGGATGTGGACCGACACCTACAACTGGGAAAAACTCACCCGGGCCAATTGTTGCCGGAGTAGTTGTCACGGTAACTCATTTACTAAAGCCGCGGAGTGTGAGATTAGCTCTATTTGCGCTGCGGTAAGTTCTTGTCCAGGGTATTTATTTATTCGTTTTCCAAATGGGTCATCTAATTTCTTAACTCCAGATAATTCTTGCATCACAAATAACCCGCAGAAAGGCGAGTAAACCGCGTTATAGCTACCTTCGTGAGTCATGGCGATTTTGCCATCGCATACTTCTTCGGCGACGTTCATCAACATACGCGTCATATCCGCGTAACCTTGGGCGGTCACCAACATGCGACCTAGTGGATCAAAGACGCATGAATCGAAACCCGATGCAACCCCAATGACATCAGGTTTAAACTTACGAATTGCGGGGATTACAACCTTCTCGAACGCTTCTATATATCCACCATTGCCGGTTCCGGGTTGGAGTGGAACATTTATATTACTTCCGAAACCATCGCCAACTCCGCGCTCTTCGATCGTCCCTGATTCGTATGGATATAACTTGTCTTGGTGAATTGAAATTGTTAGAATGTTTGGATCAGCGGCAAAAATATTCTGGGTTCCATTTCCGTGATGGACATCCCAATCAACGGTGACAACACGTTTGACTTTATGTACAACTTTGGCATGCGCGATGGCAATTGCTAGATTAGCAAAAATACAATATCCCATGCCGGTTTCGCGTTCAGCATGATGTCCCGGTGGGCGAATCAGCGCATAACCGTTTTTGACTCGGCCAGAAAGAACTGCATCCATTAATTCAATGGCACCACCAGCTGCCATGCGGGCAATTTCATTCCCACCTTTCGCAAATGGCGTCGTGCCATCACCACCATCTCCACCCAAACGTTGCAGCGATTGAACCTTAATACTCTCGATATGTTCCTTTGTGTGAACACGGCGAAGCTCGGCATCAGATGCCTCTCTCGGCTCGATTCGGTCAAGTTCTTTAATCAACCCTGAAACAACTATTAATTCGTGAATACGGCGCTTGGTATCTGCGTTTTCGTAATTTACATATGGCTGTAGCCCAGCTCCTGGATCACTTGGGGCATCGCCGGTAAATGTGCCAGTATCGTGCCAACCAAATATTTCGTGGTAAACGTAACCAGTTCTCATGCGCACACTCTAAACTGAACCTCTCTCAGCTGGCTAGTAAAGGGGATGTAAATGAGTCTTAGCGCAATCAATTTGGTGGTTTATGTAATTCATATAGCTTCAGTAGTTGGAATTTTTATATTACTTTTGGCTTCATGGAAGCAAAGTCCTCGGAAGTTATCTCCAGGAGTTTTACATACTGCAATGGCTGCCTTAATCACAGGCACTGCTCTGGTTGGACTGCGCTACTCACTCAACGCTAGCGATGCAGTGCAATGGCCACTCTTTAACAACACAAAGATTGCCATCAAACTCGGCATAGTTTTGGTCCTATTGATAATTGGTTATAAAAATGTGAAGAAACCAGAGTTAAGCAAGCGCACTTGGCTCGTGCTGCTAGGTCTGGTAACCATAAATTTACTGATCGCATCACTCTGGCGCTAACAAATTCTTATGCGTTTTCTAAAACTATTTGTTGGGGTTCTGCTTCTTGCAGTTGTAGCCACCCCAGCTAGCGCAGTACTTTCTGCCACCTCAATTCCAAGTGCATTTCGCGAACTCTTAGTTTCCCCAACACTTTCAAATCCATCGATGATCGTGATCGATGGCTCAACTGGTGAAGTCATTTTCGAACATAACTCATTCTCTGCGCGCAGACCGGCATCGGTGATGAAAATATTTTCAGCTGCCGCAACGCTTGAATATTTGGATCCGTTGATGCAATTCTCAACTTCTATTTACCTTGGCGCGAAACCTAAAACCTTAGTAATTAATGGCGCTTTTGATCCGTGGATCAGTTTGAGCGATAGCGTGGCCCGTAAAATGCGCCGAACCTCGTTACCCTATTTAGCTTTTAATTCACTAACGAGGGCTAAAAGCGCTAATCATGGCTCTTCCAAGGGTTACACCGTCTTATACTCAAATTTGAATTCGCAAGATCTCTACAATCTAAAAACTTTCTGGGCAAAACGTGGCTTCAAGCCGCTATTTAAGCGAGTTACTGTTCAAGAAGCGCTCGATGAGAGCAGTGAATTTATTGCGCAAGGAAAATCACCAACTGTTCGAGAAATTTTAGATTACACACTCCTGTGGAGCGATAATCTTCTCGCCGAACGATTGGCGCGTTTGGCTTCAAAAGCTGCAGGAAACGCTTTTTCTGGGGAGGGCGTCTCCTTAACTTTTGCTGCCTTACTAGCTAAATACAACATTGACTCTTCAAAGTTGGTAGTAGTTGATGCAAGCGGGATTTCTAAAGCAAATCGTATAACGGCTAACATGCTGGGGAAATTCTTATATAGCGTTAGGAAAGAAGAGAAATTCGCCCCACTCTACGAAAGTTTGCCGGTCAGCGGAATATCTGGAACTTTGAGAAATCGATTTATTACCTCAGCACCAAGCGCCATCGGATTAGTTCGTGCGAAAACGGGAAGTTTAAACGGGACAGTTTCACTGGCAGGATATGTTCAATCGAGTGATCGTGAATATATTTTTGTAACCATCGCTGATCGCATTCCAAAAGGTACGCGTGCAGAAAAGAAGGCAAGCGCAGCAATCGACCGAATCTTGGGGAGGATCGCTGCGCCTTACACTCCAATTAAAGAACCTGAAGTTGCGCCTTAACTATGCCCTCTCGATTAAAACCATCTTCGTCATCTTCTTCTTCATAGTGATTATCGTCACCTATTTTCGTTGGTAGCGTTGCAATTGATGGATTTTCTAGCGTTGCAAGCAAGGTTCAAGTTTGCTGAGTAATCTTCTGCTGTGAAGAAAGCCATGCGTGGATATTTTGATTTGATGAAGTTGCGGGTTGTCGAACTCCTTTTGGTATCAACTTTGCCTGCAATGGTCTTGGCTCAAAAAGGGTTTCCTTCATTCGGGTTACTTTTTGCAACAGTCTTTGCTGGAACGTTAGCTGCTGGCAGTGCCAATGCTTTTAATATGGTGATTGAGCGCGATATTGATAAATTAATGGTACGAACTAAGGATCGTCCACTCGTAACTGGAGTATTAAGTAAGAGAGAAGCAACTATTTTCGCGTCGTTAATCGGTGCGCTCTCATTAATTATTTTTTGGATCTTCACAACTCCATTGGCAACTTTTTTCGCTTTGGTTGCCATCGCTTTTTATGTGATTGTTTACACGATTGGGCTAAAACCCCGAACTGCACAGAACATTGTGTGGGGTGGCGCAGCTGGCTGTATGCCTGTGTTGATCGGTTGGTCCGCCGTCACGAATAGCATTTCGTGGACTCCGGTAGCTTTTTTTATGGTTATTTTTTTCTGGACCCCACCACATTTTTGGGCGCTAGCGATTAAATATAAAGATGATTACGCAGCTGCAGGGGTGCCAATGTTGCCAGTGGTAGCAACGCGCGCTCGAGTCAATTGCGAGATGTGGTTTCACACAGTTGCAATGATTCTTTCCTCGATTTGGTTAGTTCTTGCCGCTGGTCTTCCTACCTGGTCACTTCTGTTAACGATTGGCTTAGGTTTAGTTTCTGCTAAAGAGCTAATCGCACTGAAAGAAGATTCACCTGATTATGAAAAAGTTGCAGGAAAGATTTTCCATTGGTCGATTACCTATTTAAGTTTGTTCTCAGTTCTCTTAGTCGTTGCCCAACTTCTTAGTTAGAGCGCGGAGCAAATCCTTAATCAAGTCAGTATCCACGCCCCAGTCTGGAGCGCTCCGCTCGGTGCGAGGTTGATAACCCCAGACTTTTTCAGGCTTTTCCATGACTTATATAATTGTGACAGAGTTCACCCTATGTCAAATACCGCGATTTCAGTTCACGATTTAACGAAGAAATATGGTGAACGCACCGCAGTTTCACACGCCACTTTTGATGTACCGCTCGGAACTATTTGTGGCTTTGTTGGACCGAATGGATCGGGCAAAACAACCACAATGCGTATGTTGCTTGGACTCATAACCCCAACAGGCGGTACTGGTGAAATTCTCGGCGAATCTATCAAGCACCCCAGTAAATACTTACCACGCGTTGGAGCAATGATTGAAGGTCCTGCTTTTTATCCGTCGCTTAGTGGTGCTGAAAATCTAAATGTGCTGGCATGTTTGGGTGGTTTTCCGCTCGATCGAGTACAAAGTTTACTTGATCAAGTTGGTTTAGGGGACCGAGCAAAATCAAAATACAAAACGTATTCACAGGGAATGAAACAGCGTTTAGGTATCGCCGCCGCGCTACTGCCGAACCCAAAATTGCTGATGTTGGATGAACCAACAAATGGGCTAGACCCCGAAGGAATTCAAGAAGTTCGTGATTTATTGCGCAAATTTGCTGATCAAGGCACTTCGGTTTTCGTCTCTTCCCACTTACTTTCTGAACTCGAATTAATCAGCGACTACTTAGTAATGTTAAGGAAAGGCGAAGTTGTTTTTGCTGGTTCCATGCAAGATTTGTTAGAGCAACAACAACCGGTTTTGATTGCGAAAACCGCGAAGGAAGAGGACCTCGTTAAGTTAGAAAAACTTGCGGAGAAGTTTGGACACGCCGCTTCCATTAGAGACGGTGCGCTTTATATCCAAGGGCCCGTCGATTGGGCGGCAACGCTCAATAAAGCCGCATTTGATGCGGGAATCACGCTCTCGCAATTGACGCCCCTACTTCCTAATTTAGAAGCGACATTCTTTGAAATGACAGGTGAAAATAATGCTTAGAGTTCTATCTGCCGAGTTACGTAAATTGTGCCGCCCATCACTCTTTTTCGGCACAATGGGCGCGGTTCTTTTCTTTAGCGCACTTTTCTCATCTCTCTTATTCCTTCTAATTGATTCACCTCAGGGAAACTCTGAACGCGGTCAAATGATTGGCAGAGACGTTTTAAATCTTGCCACCGGTGGAGTTCAAGGCTTTTCAATCGTGGGAACTTTTCTTGGAATTATCGCGCTCTGTGTTTTTGCTGCGCAAACTGCGCAGGAATATACCTACGGAACTTTGCGCAATCTCTTGGTCCGCCAACCAAATCGCTTTTTGATTTTGTTAGGCAAGCTAAAAGCAATGTCAATCTTTGCAATAGTGATGGTCACCCTTTCAGCAATTGTGAGCATAGGAGCTTCGGTTGTTTTGGCACCCCTGGCAAAGGTTTCTACCGAGTTGTGGTTTAGTGGAGATGGTCGCCAAGCAATCATTCAAACTTTTGTGAATGTTCTCATATCGGTAATTGGTTTTGGAACAGTTGGAATGATTTTAGGTTTGATCTTGCGATCTCCGATTAGCGCAATCTCTATCGGCGTACTTTGGCTCTTGATTGTCGAAAACTTAGTGATTGCCGTGAAGAGCAGTGCAGAAAATTGGCTGCCCGGTGCCCAACTCGCGGCGATAGCGCAAGGTGGGACGATTACCGTCTCTTATTCGCATGCACTCATTGTCGCCAGCGCCTATCTTTTCGTCGGCTCACTTATATCAATAACGCTTTTTGTACGTCGCGATGTGAGTAATTAAGGCAGTTGGCCCATTTGGAGGGCGGGTCTACTCTTTACTCATGAACTCAACTCCGTATTTGGTTGCAATTCGCAGCGCAGTGCGTGCGCTCTTACAAACCCTTGCAGCTGGTGATCTAGTTGTGGTAGCAGTTTCTGGCGGCGCAGATTCTTTAGCGCTTTCATATGCGCTATCGAAAGAGTGCAAAAAGTTATCTATCACGCTCTTAGGCGTAACAATTGATCATCAATTACAGAGCGCTTCTAATGAACAAGCCGAAAAAGTTGTCGCTCAACTTAAAAACTTTGGTATCGAATGTGAAATTAGGAAAGTCAATATTGAGATTACTGAAGGTTTAGAAGCTTCCGCCCGCAAAGCGCGATACGCAGCCCTTGATGGGTTTGCAGAAGAGAAGAGTGCGGTGGCAATTTTCTTAGGACACACCCGCGATGATCAAGCTGAGAGCGTACTTTTAGGTTTAGCGCGAGGCTCGGGTGCAAGATCTTTATCAGGCATGGCCCAACTCAATGGAACATATTCTCGCCCTTT
>JBCKHN010000006.1:0-60408 GCA_038905815.1 Candidatus Planktophila sp.
ATTCCAAGGCTATTAATACAGTCGATAAAACAATCAACAAATGGAGAATGTAATGGGTGAGCATAATGGGGCGAGTTCGACAGCAACCATGACGGGTCGCACTGGTGGTGCAGAAAAACCGGCGGTACGGCGCCGTCCCAGGCCGATCGTGCGACACGCACTGGTCGCCCTCCTCGCAGGCGTGCTGGTCTTGGCGTTCTGGGCAAGCCGACCGCAGTGGGATCCGGATATGCGGCTGTGGAAGGCCGTCGGTGATGCCGCCTTCAGCTTGCTCCTGCTAGCGCTATCGGTCGGACCTCTCGCCCGCTTGCTCCACGCCGCAAGGCCGCTGCTACTCTGGCGGCGCCAACTAGGGATTTGGTTTGCCATCACGGCAACTATCCACGGCCTGCTCATCATCAACGGCTGGGCGCGGTGGAGTCTGCGACGGTTCCTCGGCTACGAGTTCATCCCTGAGCTCGGCCGTGAGGTCCGGCTGGAACCCGGGTTCGGCCTCGCCAACCTAATTGGCCTGACCGCGCTGGTCTTCGCCCTGGTGCTGGCCGCTACCTCGTCTGATTGGGCGCTGCGGCGCCTAGGACGCGGCTGGAAGTGGTTGCACCATAGCGCCCTTTTCGTCTTCTACCTCTCTCTCCTACACGTCGGGTACTTCCTCTTCATTCACTACACCATCTCGTTCCACAAGGAGATACCGGAGCCGGACTGGTTCCGGCTGCCGTTTGTGCTGCTCGGCGTGGGCCTAATAACCCTGCAAATCGCCGCCTTTCTAAAGACCTCTAGCGTCCGGGCTGACCGCTCGCCCAATTAGTTCACGATCCGGTAGATCTTGCCCTGCAAGGTAAGCACATAGGCGGCGCCCCCATAGACGGTGCGCACCGCTGTGATGGAGCCCACGTTTTTAGCCAGTACCACCGTTCGCGTGGATTTGTTGCCGTGTACCCAAATTGCGGTGAGTCTCCCACTGCAGTAATCGCCATAGACGTACCAGTCCTTCAGCGAGATCAGGCTCGTGTCACGAATTCGCGTGCCTCCAGAGATGGAACAGCCAGAATCGCCGTGCTGGTAGGCATGAACCGGAAATAGATGTCCGCCAGCAGGTTGATCGGTGTTAAAGCGAGAGTTGCCTTCGAAAGCGCTCCATCCGAAACTTTTTCCCTTGCCCGTTCCCGCGGTGGCCCGTGCCAAATTGACCTCTTCCCACTTATTCTGGCCGACATCGGCGATCCATAGATTGCCCTGCGAATCAAACTCGAAGCGCCACGGATTACGTAAACCCCGTGACCAAATGAGAAGGTCATTGTCGGCTTGGCTGGTTGCATTGGCGTTGAGCGAGAGCATTTTCCCCAACCTGGATTTCGGATTAAGGGCACGGCGCTGCGGGTCACCACTTCCCCCACCATCGCCGGTTCCAACGAAAAGGCGACCATTCGGAGCAAATGCAAGTCCACCACCATTGTGATTAGAACGAGGTTGTTTCATCGTAAATAGCAGAACGCGTGACGACGACTGGGCAGTTCCATCTTCTTTCATCGCATAGCGCGCCACAACCGTGTTGCCATTCACATCGGTGTAGTTGACGAATAGCGATTTGCCGCTGGGGTGAAATACCAACCCGAGAAGGCCACGTTCTCCCTCTGCTTTGGTGAGGGATGATAAGTCAAGAGTCACCGTGGTCACGCCATCGCTGCCAAAGCGCACCACTTCTCCAGACTGCTGAGCGAGGTAGATACCGTTGTCATTAATACGCGAGGCGATATCGACCGGTTTTACAAAGGACGCCACCTCTGCAAGTTTCACAGAGGGCGTATCCAACGGCGACACCCGATTCTTGGCGCCCCCGCCGGTGAGTAGCAGCGATAGCAGAACTATCAAAAATGCCACTCTGAGTTTGACTACCCAATTGCGACTACACATCGGTTTCCCTAATTTTGATGGTGGTTTCAAACTTTTAGTGTAACAAGTTGGTTGACGACTTCATGAACCGTAACGGGAAACCCCACTACTTCTCGTAGTGGAACCTCATAGAAAGAATTACCGGCACATTTGCCTCGATGCGATAAACAAGGCGATGTGTCTTATCGATTCGCCTTGAATATGTAGCTTCGCCTTTGAATTTGAGCAGCTCAGGCTTGCCTATCCCATCTGATGGAGAAAGCATGCAGGACTCTATGAGTTTATTGATGCGATCGATTTTTGCCTGATTCCCGCTTGATTTCCAATACCGCAAATCCAGTTCAGCTCTGCGGGTGAGTACTATTGAGTTAAGTTTGTGGGCTTTTGCCACTATCGAGGGCTCTTGGCCTTCTTCGCTACAGGTGCAACTTTCTTTTTTCTCAACTTATCAAGGGTAATCGGAAAATCCATCTTCACCGTTTGACCACGATCTGCCTCCGCAATCGATTTCAGAATCCATTCGCGATTGGCCGGAGTTGATAACAAATATTGTCTTTCAACCATGGACTCATATTCACTTTCAGAGATGAGAACCGCATTACCTCTCTTTGAGGTGATGAATATAGGTTTCATATCTTCATTTACTTGCTCGATGAGTGGAAAAAGTTGCGCTCTAGCGACAGATGCAGTGATAGCCATAAACTCCCTTTTCAAGTGGTACAAGATATCGTACCAGTATGGAGGATTGAACACCTACCAAATGCGATAACTTTGACAGTTTCTATTAAAACTTGTACAAGAAAAATGCAGGAAAGTCAGCGCAGGTTTAGTTTCCGCCCACTTATATGGAAGCACCGCCCTATAAGCCGGATATAGGGCGGTGCTTCTGATTAATAACAATTAACTTCTAGGATAGATAGCGGAAGCCAAGATATGGAGCAATCATCGCCGTTGAAACTATAGCCACTGGGATTCCGTACTTTGCAAAGTTCCAAAAGGAAATCTTGACACCAGCAGCTGCTGCCAGGCCAATTCCTACCACGTTAGCGCTTGCCCCAACGATTGTGGCATTCCCACCGAAGTCGGCACCAAATGCAAGGGCCCACCACAACGTCTTATCTCCAGCAGCAAAAAGAGTGGTAGATAGGTCAGCAACAACTGGCGACATGCTCGTAACATAAGGAATGTTATCGACGATAGCAGAGAGCACTGCAGAAAGACCCAAGAGAGAATACGTTGCAAACTCGGGGCGGCCGGCAAATTGCTCTGCCAGGAAATTGGCGAATTCAGCCATAACGCCGACCTTAACCAGAGTTCCGACCATAATAAACAAACCTGCGAAGAAGAGCAGGGTTCCCCACTCGATATCGAGGGCGTAGTCACGTGGCTTTAAGCGAGTGATTGCAACTAAGACACCAGCGGCAATCAGTGAGATAACTGCAGGCTCTAGATGAGTAATTGAGTGAGTGATGAAGGCGATAATGGCTGCTATGAGAACTAATCCACTTTTTTTGAGGAGAGGAATATCTTTTAAGAAATCGCGAGGATTGATATCTGCAAGAGCCGCACGATCGGCTGGTGAGTTAACAAGTTGCTTTCTAAACATAAAAACCATCATTGGGATGATGACAATCAGAACAACAACGACCATCGGTGCCATGTGAATCAAGAAGTCATTGAATGAAAGATCAGCTTTACTGGCAATGATGATATTTGGTGGATCACCAATCAAAGTTGCGGCTCCGCCAATATTGCTGGAAAAGATCCCGGCAAGTAGCAGTGGGATGGGCGAAATATTTAGCTTCTTTGCCACAATAATTATCATTGGAACAGCGAGCATGATGGTTGTGACGTTATCCAAGATTGCACTAGCCAATGCAATAAAGATTGAAAGCGATACCAAGATATAGACGGGTCGACCCTTTGCAAGGAGTACTAAATGCATGGCAATAAATTCGAAGAATCCGGTTTTGTGGATGACGCTGACGATAATCATCATGCCTAAGAGCAGGAAAATTACGTTCCAGTCGACTCCGGTTTCGTGACTAAAAAAGGCATGTTCGGCATCGGTGAGCTTAAATGCCAACATCAACCCCGCACCGGCAACAGCAATTGCGATACGGTTAAATTTTTCTGTCGCAATAAAAAAGTAGGCAACAAGAAAGATTCCCAGAGCAAGTATTGAATCCATAGGTAGATGCTAACTTATAGGGTATTCGCTTGTACCCAACCCATATCGCGGTGAATGCGAGGTATGGATCAGTGGAACTGCGCCCGGCGAGGGCTACTCAGTTCGCCTTAATAACTTAACATGCTCTGGTCGGAGTTCTGCCACCGAACACACGCCTATTAATTTCATCGTGCGAATCATTTGCTCCTGCATCAGAGTAAACATCCGATCAACACCTTCACGCCCGCCAGACATAAGAGAGTAGAGATAAGCCCTGCCAACCCATGTGAAATCTGCTCCTGCAGCAAGAGCAGCAATCACATCCTGCCCATGCATGATTCCCGTATCGACATGAACTTCAGTGTATTTACCAACTTCTTTGACAGTTTCTGGAAGAAGATAGAAAGGAACAGGAGCTCGATCTAATTGCCGACCACCATGATTCGAGAGCCAGACGATATCTGCACCTGCATCTACTGCAAGTTTTGCATCCTTTACATTCTGAATGCCCTTGACTGCAAGGCCGCCCTTCCATTGTTCGCGTAACCATTTCACTTCTGCAAAAGTAATGGTGGGATCAAACATTTTGTTCATCAGCTCTGCGACGGTGCCATCCCACGCGCTAAAGGAGGCAAAATTTAGCGGCTCGGTGGTGAGAAAATTAAACCACCAAGCAGGACGGGGAATCGCATTAAGAATTGTTCCTGCGGTAAGTGAGGGTGGAATAGTTAATCCATTGCGTATATCACGGAGCCGAGCTCCTGCTGTCGCCGTATCTACCGTAAGAACGAGTGTTTCATAACCAGCGCGCTCTGCTCTTTCGACAAGTTCCATGCTTCGATCTCGGTCATGCCACATATATAACTGAAACCAGTTACGTCCAGATGGCGTTGCGCGCGCAACATTTTCTATCGAAGTTGTTCCCAAGGATGATAGTGTAAATATTGAACCGAAGGCCGCCGCCGCCGAAGATCCTGCTACTTCGCCTTCAACATTCATCATGCGGGTGAAACCCGTTGGCGCAATACCCATTGGAAGATTGGAAGTTTTTCCGAGAATTTCTACGCTTAAATCAATGTCGGCAACATTTCGAAGGACCCGAGGCTGAAATTCAACGTTCTCAAAAGCTCTCCGTGCACGATTAAGGGCAAATTCATCATCAGCGGCCCCATCGGTGTAATCAAAAGGCGCCCTTGGCGTGCGGCGCTTTGCGATGTTACGCATGTCGTACATCGTTAATGCGCGAGATAATCTGCGAGTACGCGGACTCCAAATTGGCTTTCGAAAGCGCATAAGTTGACGCAATTCAGCCGGGCGAGGAATTCTGCGTTTTATCCCTGCCATCTCACTTTTCCCTTCATTGACAATCCGAAGGTCCATGTTTCATAGGAATTTCTGCCGCAGAGTTAGCAAGTTTTCGCAACGAAAGGATCATTGCCGCAGGATCCTCTGCGCTAAAAACAGCGCTTCCAGCTACAAAAGTATCCGCCCCAGCGCGGGCGGCCTCCTCTATTGTTTGCAAAGAGACTCCCCCATCGACTTGTAACCAAATGGGGCGATCTCCAATTAACTTGCGGGTGCGTTTTACTTTATCCATCATCTCATGCATAAATTTTTGACCACCAAGACCGGGTTCTACCGTCATAATCAAAAACATATCAATATCATTTAGGAAATCAGAATATGCCTCGACTTCGGTCTCAGGTTTTAAACCAATAGCCGCTCTCGAGCCCTCTCTTCGAATTGCTCGAAGAGTTTTTCGAATATTTGTGGTCGCTTCGACATGAACAGTTACGCTCGCACAACCTAATTTGGCATAAGCCGGTCCAACCACATCACCATTTGCAACCATTAAGTGTGCATCAACCGGTAATGGGCAATTGGAAATTATCTCTGATACTTTTTCGAAATCGAAAGTGAAATTTGGGACGAAAATGTTATCCATAACATCAAGATGGAGAAAATCAGAAACCGCACTTATCCGTTCAATCTCTTCATTCAATCTTGTCAAATCAGCGTTCAAAATACTGGGCGTTATTCGAATATCCTTAGACACTGGCTTATCGTATCCAAAACGGATTAAATCTTTTGAAATATTGCCAGGAACATTGAATCAGTACCATGTCGGTGCGTCCATAAGCGAAGAGCGCGATCTTCGACCGCAGAAACTAGGCTCTTGGGAATATATTCTGCCACATCCAATTGCACCAACTCAGGAAAGCGCTTCAAGATATCAAATACTTGAACTTTACTTTCGGCCAGATGAGGCGAACATGTTGCGTAGCCGATAATGCCGCCTTGATCTAAGACTCCCATCGCTCCGTCAAATAGCTCACGTTGCAACGCGGTCAATTCTCGCAAATCTTTAACGCTCCTTCTCCAACGCACTTCTGGTCGACGACGTAGCGCTCCCAACCCAGTACATGGTGCATCAATGAGAATCGCATCGAAAGTCTCGCCGCCTTGGCTAATAAATCGTCCATCTCTATTCCAAACACGTGCCCCATGCACAACTTGCTTTACAAGCTCTGCCCGAGGAGTAGAGCGTTCATTAGCGGTGAAACGCGCGCCTTTCTCCGCTGCCAAAGAAGATAAAAGCGCTGCTTTGCCTCCCGGTCCGGCGCATAAATCGAGCCACTTCACTTTCTCTGAAATTGCGTTAGCAAAAATAATCGTTACTAATTGCGATCCTTCATCCTGCACGCCAGCTTTGCGCGATCTAATTAGCTCGAGATCGCCAGGATTGCCATCGAATACTGCGCCATACTTTGAATACTTGGTCGCGAGGGCTCCATTAGCAACAAGGTCGGCTTGAGTAGAAAAACCCGGCCAAGAAACTAGAGTTGGCTTTGCCGGTACATTATTTATTCGTAGCGCTTCTTCTACTTCATCCCAATCTTTAAGTAAATCAAAATATGCCCAGACGATCCATGCTGGATGTGAGTACTGGATTGCTAGACGGTTCACTGGATTTTGGATTTGCGCTACTGGTGCAAACCAATCCAAGGCGCTCTTTCGTGTGACACTTCGCAACAGAGCATTAACAAAAGTAGCTTTCGACTCTCCCAGACGTTTACGAGCAACTTCTACCGTTGCTGCTACTGCAGCATGGTCTGGAATTCTCATTTCATGTATTTGATGAACTCCCAAACGAGAAATATCTACAATCCCAACGTCGACTTCATCCCACGGACGATTGCTGATCTGCGCCAGCACCCAGTCATGTTTGCCTTGCATTCTCAAAGTGCCGTAGAGAAGCTCAGTCACAAGGGATCTATCCCTTTGGTCGAGCGAACTGCTATTTAGCGCTTGCGGAAGTAGTAGATTTGAATAACCTTCATTTCTATTGACTTCGGTCAATAAATCAAAAGCCAGCAAACGCGAGGCGTCAGGCCTGGGCGACTTAAAAGTATTGCGCCTTGCTTCAACCAAGGAGTTCGCCGCCCTGAATTCGTGCACCGTTGACCCAAGTAGATGCCGACATCTCTCTCTTTCCCGAAGGTAGCACTGACAAGATCTCTACTTCGCAACCTTGGCCCACCGATACATACGCTCGTCTACCACGGACGCAAATCGTTCCTGGTTTAGTAGCGCTAACAAATTCGCTTGCCTGAGCTCGCAATATCCCAAACGCTTCATTGCGCCACGCGCTCCAAGGTCCAGGCTCCAATGAAAATGCTCGAATCTTGTTGAGAATAACTGCGCTGGCCTGAGTCCAATCTATCTTCGCTTCCGCTTTGGTGACTTTCGGTGCTAACGAAAACGTTCCACTTTGTTCAGTGGGTTTTACACCCGATTTGATTGATTCAATAGTTTGCTCGATTAGCTTGGGGCCTAACTGCGCTAGATTTTCAAGTAGTTCAACCGTTCGCCACGACTGGTCAATCTTTAGCTCTCGCTGCGCAAAAATGGGTCCGGTATCCATTCCATCATTTAGCGCAAAAACAGTTGCACCAGTTACTAATTCACCGTTCTCAAGGGCGCGTTGCGCGGGGGCTGCCCCTCGGTATTTAGGCAGAAGTGAAAAATGCAAATTAATCCACCCGAATTTAGGGACGATGAGAACTTCGGCAGGGAGAATAACGCCGTAACCAATGGCGATTAATAGCTCAAAACTCGCAATCGAGTTAACCATCTCACTCGGATTCTTTGGTTTGATTAACTCAATGGCAAATTCATTGGCCCAATTTCCAACTACGCTCTGGCTTATCTTCCGCCCTCGACCTGCCTGCCTGTCAGGTCGGGTAATAATTAGGCCAAGGCTATGCGATGACGTTCGCAACCAATCGAGAGTTGGAAGCGCAACGCTAGGTGTAGCTGCAACACCGATACGCACTAAGAAATTCTCCCAAATATATTATGCGGTGATTCCTTAATTGTTGGTTCAACGGTACCGACAGTAGTTGCGCCAAACCAATCAGATGCACGAATCTCTTTCATCGCTAATTTGCGGTTCTCGCGCGAAAGTCGATCTATAAAAACTATCCCATTAAGGTGATCAGTTTCGTGTTGTAAAGCTCTAGCCAACAGCTCCGTACCTTCAACGGTAATGGGCTCGCCGTACATATTGAAACCCTGGGCGACCGCTCGGAAAGCTCGCGGCGTCTGGAATAGCAACTCTGGAAATGAGAGACAACCTTCCTCGCCTTCTTGAATCTCATCGCTCAATTCGATAATCGGATTGATCAAATGCCCTAAAGCCTCATCAACATCCCAAACAAAAACCCGTAGCGCGACACCAATTTGCGGCCCAGCTAGCCCGGTCCCTGGCGCATCTAACATTGTTTCCGTTAGGTCCCTAACCAGGGTTCGCAACTCCTTATCAAAATCAACGACGCTGGCAGCAGGTGTAACGAGAATCGGATCACCAAAATATCGAAGGCCTTTGATGCTCATGCGCGCCAGTCTACCAAGTGCTAGCTTTGACTAAAGCGAATACGGCTCGACCCTAATTGTAAAGGGACTCTTCTGGGCCATACTGCGTCGACGTGAGAGTTCATGAAGGAACTCCACTACTTTTTGAAAATCTTCGCTATTAGAAGTTAGTACCAGCTTCGCGCTTGCCTCGCCCAGCGAAGATGGACCAAGCACCCGAACGCTTTGCGGTAATCGCCCCTCTTGGATCGATCTTTGCAAACCGTCGAGCAGTTGCGTTACCTCTCTGCTCTCACATATAAGTAGAGCGCTCTTTGAATAAGGTGTTAAGTTCAAATCGCGTCGCACTGCCAATTCTCGTTTTAGCAGGATAGCGGGGCTCCACCTCGCTAAAGCCGGAACGATTGGATGGTTCTCATCAATACATAACAGAACTTCTCCACCGGATGCGACCGCCCCAGCGCTCTCGAAGAAGAGCTCGCGGGCACGTTCGTCACCTCGTAAATCAGAGTGAGAAAAGAAAGTGAGACCTTCCAGAATTACCACCGCGCTGTAACCAGTAGCGCTCTTCGGTAGAGCGCCCGGAGTCGAAAGAACCAGCGCTGGAGCGCCTGACACCTTTCTATGGATTGAGCCACCTGCTGAAACTATCACTGGGTATCCTGGGAATGCTCGACCAATCTCTTCGCCAGCTCGCTCAATACCTCGAGCTGCTAAATACTGACGGCTTTCGCCGCACCACTTACATTTCCAATCGGCATACACTTTTCCGCATTGAAAACAGGATGGGTCGCTAGATTTGGAAATTACCCCTAACCGTCCACCGCAATCGCATAACGCACCGTTTTTACATTTAGCGCAAGCGAGGTGGCCATACCCTTTACGGGGAGCTATAAATAAAACTGGACCCAGCTTTAGCGCGCGCCGGATAGGTGAGAATATTCGCGATGGCAGAAGTGCTCCATCTAAAGAAGGGAACGCCCTCACCGATAGCTCAAGCCTTTGGTTGATATATGAGATTCGTTCTGCATCAATGAGAGCAGCAATATCGAGGGAAGGAACAAAGCCGGTAAAAAGGAGGCTCACATCTTCGCGCTCATGACGGATCACGGCCACGTCGCGAACATTCCATGCCGGTGCGCGCAATTCAAAATAATCGCTACTGGATTCACGGTGAATTATGATTGAACGGAGATTGCCAACTGGCGCAAATATTGCTGCTCTCGCACCAATCACAATGTGTGGGCCCGGATTCATAGCGATCAAGAAGTTTTTATATCGCTCTCCTCGCCCTGCGCCACTTTCAAGATGGAGTATCGGAATAGTTGGATCTAACGCTTGCAAGTGTTGGGCAATGGATTGCGTGAGGGCTTCATTTGGCGCTATCAAAAGAACGGAACCACGCGCCAGAGCTTTTATTGCGCTCTGGGCTACTTGGAGTTCCGGGTCACTGTGCGGAATAAGTTGCGTAAAGATAAATTGTTTGGCACTTTCTTGACTTGCATCGCCATCGACAATTCGAATATAGCCCCGCTCAACGGAAGCAACTCGGGGCGGAATTGCGCTACGAATTAAATCCCAAGTATTTCCAGCCCATCCTTTCGCCACGGTAGTGATAAGTTGCAAAGAACTCTCCGTGGCAACAGGAATTGAAGAGAGGACCCTTGTGATGGAACGGATCGCGCCAGAGCGTGAAGTAACGGGTGCACGGCGTAAAACTAAACCCTCTACTTCTCTACTGTTAAATGGAACTTGAACTCTAACTCCGGTTTGAACTTGCTCACTTAAGAGTTGCGGTACCGCGTAATCATAAAGTTGATCTAAATGGAATATCCCTGAGTTCACCCATATTTGTGCGATAGGTAAGTGTGTGGCTAGCGGTCTATCAATGGCAGGGGCTACCTGCGACTTCAGTTTAAAGAGTCGAGGTCCCGCCACCTGTGACGACCTACCTAATTTATTTCACTGCAGCGCGCAGGGCAGCTATTCGATCTGTTCTCTCCCAAGAAAACTCTGGCAGCTCGCGACCAAAATGGCCATACGCACTTGTCAAGGCGTAAATTGGTCGAAGCAGATCGAGATCGCGAATGATTGCAGCAGGACGGAGATCAAAGACAGTTAATATCGCGTCTTGGATTCTCGCCACCGGAAGGGTTTCGGTTCCAAAGGTTTCGATAAATAGGCCAACTGGTTGGGCTTTACCGATTGCATAAGCAACTTGAACTTCGCAACGGCGAGCAAAACCTGCAGCGACAACATTTTTTGCAACCCAACGCACGGCGTAAGCGGCAGAACGGTCAACTTTCGATGGATCTTTGCCACTAAATGCACCGCCGCCATGACGAGCCATTCCTCCATAAGTGTCCACGATAATTTTTCGTCCAGTTAAGCCAGTATCTCCCATTGGACCACCGATAACGAATCGGCCAGTTGGATTAATTAAAATCTTCAAGTCGTTGCGAGGTAAATCAATTTTTGATAAAACTGGATTTATCACAGCTTCAATTATTTCAGGAGTCAAAGTTCCTAACACATCCACATTTTCGGCATGTTGGCTAGAGATAACAATTGTATCTAGCGCAACAGCTCTGTCGCCTTGATATTCAATGGTAACTTGCGTTTTTCCATCAGGACGCAAATATGGAAGCGCTCCACTTTTGCGAACTTTGGAAAGTTGTTGCGCAAGTTCGTGTGCCAACCAAATAGGAAGCGGCATTAGCTCTTTGGTATCGTCGCACGCGTAGCCGAACATACAACCTTGGTCGCCAGCGCCTTGTTGATCAAGAGGATCCATTGAGGATGAAATTCGATTTTCATAGGCATCGTCTATGCCTTGAGCGATATCTCGTGATTGCTGTCCGATGGAAATCGAAACCCCACAAGAGTTCCCATCGAAACCCTTTTCCGAGGAATCGTAGCCAATTCCCAACACAGTATCGCGCACGATTCCCATAACATCGGCATAGCCATCGGTAGTAACTTCACCGGCAACGTGAACTTGGCCAGTGGTTATCAGCGTTTCAATAGCTACGCGACTTTTTCTATCTTGACTTAACAATGAATCAAGGATGGCATCGGAAATTTTATCTGCAATCTTATCTGGATGGCCTTCAGTTACAGATTCCGAAGTGAAGAGGCGCTTTGACATTCTCTTAACTTAACTGACTAAGCAGTGTATCTAGCAAGATATTAGCCAGTGTCTCTTTACTTACTAGGGGAATTTGGGTCTGCCCCCCTTGGGAAGTGAGAATCGTGCCTTGCGTATCATCTTCCCCGAAGATAGCGCCATCAGTTACGTCATTAACATAGATGACATCTAGGCCTTTATCGCGCAACTTTAGCGCACCAGCTTCGAGAAAATTAGATGTCTCGGCAGCAAAACCAATAACTATTTGTTTCTTTTTCAAGGAAATTAGACCCATCAAAATATCAGGATTGGCAACAAGGCTAATCATTGAAAGGTCGCCTTTTTTAATTTTTGAATGTGAAACGCTAATCGGTCTTACATCGGCGACGGCGGCGCTCATGATAAGTGCATCACAGGTTGGGAAATGCAACTCTAACTCTTTAGCCATCTCTAACGCGCTTTCGCAATGAATTACTTCAACACCCTCAAGGGAATTTAAATTGATATTGGCTGCAATAAGTTTGACTCGTGCGCCACGTACCGCTGCTGCTCGAGCTAAAGCGAGACCTTGTTTTCCCGAAGAACGGTTCCCAATAAAACGTACCGGATCTATAGCTTCTCTGGTGCCACCAGCGGAAATCAATATATTCAAACCTAATAAATCTTCCTTCAAAAAACCTAACTTCTCTATCTCTCCCATGATCTCCGCGGTTTCCGGGAATCGACCTTGCCCGAAATCTTTACCGGTGAGTCTTCCAGTTGCGGGTTCCATGACAGTAAAGCCACGCTCCCTTAGCGTTTTAACATTTGCAACTGTTGCCGCATTTGCCCACATGCCAGGATGCATCGCAGGTACTACTAACTTAGGTTTCTTGCTAGCTAAGACCACGTTCGTTAGCAAATCTTCCGCCCGCCCAACTGCAAGTCGAGCGATGAGATCCGCAGTAGCTGGTGCGATAACTATCAACTCACTCTCTTGCGCTAACGAAATATGCGGAACGCTGGGAATATTTTCCCAAACTTGGGTATAGACCGGTTTTCCTGAAAGCGCTTCCCACGTTGCCCTGCCTACAAAATTTAGCGAAGCGGGCGTAGGAACGACCGTGACGTTGTATCCAGAATCTTGCAAGCGACGAAGAAGTTCGCATGATTTGTATGCGGCAATTCCAGCACCAACCCCTAAAACTATCGCGGGGCCACCATTAGTATCCATCATGGGCGTGGGAGACCGCAGAAAATTAAGCGGTTGGTTCTAAGTTCTCGATAGTTAGCAGACCTTCGTTAATTTCGCGCAGCGCAATTGAAAGTGGCTTCTCGTGTATGTGGGTTTCGACAAGGGGCCCAACATATTCAAGCAAGCCTTCTCCAAGTTGTGAATAATAGGCATTGATTTGGCGGGCGCGCTTGGCGGCGTAGAGCACCAAACTATATTTTGAGCCAGTTTTCTCTAGTAGCTCATCTATAGGCGGATTAGTGATGCCGTCCATATGTTCTCCTTTACCAGCGCTAAATAATAGATTTTTACGCAGAGGTTAACTCTATCAGTTGTGAAACCACGCTATCGACAAGAGTATTGACAATCACGAGATCAAATGACGCCGCAGCGGCCAACTCTTCTTGGGCCAACTCCAACCTATGAGCGCGCCTTTCGGGTGAATCCGATCCCCGTCTTTCCAGGCGTGCCACGAGCTCTTCCCACGAAGGGGGTTCCAGAAATATTAAGAGCGCGCTTGGTAAGTGAACCTTGACTTGTTTAGCACCTGCAATCTCGATCTCCAAGAGAACATCTCGTCCGCAATGCAGAGCTTCGAGCACTGGCCCTTGCGGCGTTCCATATCGTGCACCAGCGAAGGCGGCCCACTCCAAGAACTCATCGGCAGCGACTCTCCGAGAAAATTCTTGCTCGGAGAGGAAGAAGTAATCGACGCCGTCGCGCTCGTGCGATCTTGGTTGGCGCGTTGTTGCCGAGACGCTAACCCAGAAATTACCTTTCTCGCGCAATTTCGATGCAACCGTACTTTTGCCTACCCCGCCCGGACCAGATAAAACAATCAATTTGCCACGCTTTGTAAAACTAGTAACCACCGCAAATTCTTCTCGTAGCCTTTCGATTTGGTGCTTGCCTAACCCTTGTATTCTACGGGTTGGGGAAATATTTAGCCGTTCCATTAGCGTTGCCGAACGGACCCGGCCGACTCCGCTAAAAGATTCAAGTAACTCTTTCACGCGCATCTTGGATATAGCTCGATTTTCAAAGGCCAATTTCAGAACTTCATCAAAATTTAACTGACCCTGCTTCACTTTGGACTTTATTTCGGCGCGTACTTTTCGCGCTTCGGCCGCTTCGAGTAGCGCAACTCGCCGGGCCGCTTCGCTAATCACCGGTGGTAATCCCATGAAGTAAATCTACCTTCCTAACTACTTAACTCAGACTTAACTCAGAATAGAGTCGGATATCTGCGCTGCTCGCTCACGCATGGCTCCAGCGCCTTTCTCCCAGCAGCTCGTGATTGGTCGCCCAATAACTAGATAATCGGCGCCTAATCCAATCGCCTCTCTCGGCTCCATACTCCGGATCTGATCATCTATGGTGGTTGCGCCCTTTAACCGCACCCCTGGTGTAATAATCACCACGGATTCTCCCACGCGAGCACGGATCGCCGCTATTTCCATGGGCGAACAGACAATGGCCCTTGCTCCGGCGATGGTAGATAAAGCTGCAAGTTCAACTGCGCTGCCAAGCGCACTGTTTCTAAAACCTATCGCGCTGACATCTTCCTCAGAGAGCGAGGTCAAAATAGTTACCGCTGTAATTTCAATATGAGGCGCAGCTAGCGCAGCAGCCCGCACCATATTTGCTCCACCGCTAGCATGAACGGTAAGAAACTTCGGATTCAAATTCGCGATTGACTTAACCGCCCGCCCAACGGTGTTAGGAATGTCGTGCAGCTTCAAATCCAGAAAAATATCCGAATCACTTTCGCTCTTAATTCGTCGGACGCCATCGGGTCCAAAAGCGAGAAAGAATTCTAGGCCGAGTTTAAAAATAGGAATATATTCTTCTACGCACTTTATCCAAGAGAGCGCAACTTCAAAATCAGAAGTGTCAAGCGCAAGAATAATCGGCGCTTTACTCACTTTCATCTCGAAGGTTCTCCTCCCGGTGAGCAAACCCAACTGCGCTACTTAAAGATCTAAATCCCTTCACTTCAAGGAGCGCTTTCAATTCATTTTGGATCTCGACTATTGCTCTTGGATTTCCAAAGCTTGCAGTACCAACCGCAACTCCGCTGGCACCGGCATAAATCATTTCGAGCGCATCTGCCCCCGTTGAAACTCCACCCATACCGATAATTGGGATGTGTGGCAGGCTTGAATGAACTTGATAGATCGCACGTACTGCTATTGGTCGAATTGCTGGTCCGGACAACCCGCCAGTTTTACCGGCAAGATGCGGTCGACCGCTTTCAAGATTTATCACCATGCCAAGAAGCGTATTTATAAGAGCCAGCGCATCTGCCCCAGCCTCGACAACCCCGCGCGCAATAGCTACCAGATCGCTTACATCGGGTGACAACTTCGCGATTATCGGAACTTCCCCACCGATAGTTCGACGCACTCCATCTAATACTCTTCGTGATGCCTCCAGGTCGCACGCAAAAACTAAACCACGGTTTTCAAGATTAGGACAAGAAATATTTACTTCGATAGCGCTAATTCCAGATACCGCTCTTAATTTTCGAGCGAGAGTTGTATATTCCTCAATCGTTTCTCCAGCGATAGAGACGATAATTCGAGCTTTCTCGCCCAGCAGGTATGGAATATCTTTAGCAATAAAGGCGTCAATTCCGGGACCTTGCAGTCCAATGGAATTGAGCATTCCGCTGGGAGTTTCAGCCATCCTCGGAGTCGGGCGACCAGACCTTGGTTTATTCATAACTGACTTTGTAACAACGGCGCCGATCTCTCTAAGCGCGAAGAATTGCGCCAATTCGCGTCCGGAACTCGCACATCCACTTGCGGTAAAAATTGGCGTTGCAAACCAGGAATTTCCTATCGTGGTCGAGAAATCTACCGCGCTCATGAGCTAATTTTCCCGACTAGATCCCATTGCACATGGGAGCCATCCATTACGGGCCCGTCTATGCAACTACGTAACATCGCAATAGAGCCATCGGCGCCCTTCACTGGTAGTACGCATGTCATGCAGATACCAATACCACAAGCCATCGCTTCTTCAACTGAACATTGATGCACAACATCGGTACCTTCCAAGATTGATGAAATTGCCGCCAACATTGGCATCGGGCCGCATGAATAAATTACTCCTAAATCCGAACCTGCTACCAGATCTCTAATTGGGTCAGTAACACGACCGGCCGTGCCCATGGATCCATCTTCAGTATAAATACGTAACGCGTTTACCGATCGTTTGCCTTCCATGGGCGCATAAATCTTTGACGCGGTACTTGCTCCAAGTAACATATCTACCCGGCAACCGCGGGCACTTAAAACTTCAGCTAGACCAAAGAGCGGAGCTGAACCGTACCCTCCACCAATAAGGAGAGCATGGACTGGTTGGGTCGGAATTCCAAAGGCGGTTCCCAGAGGAGCAATTAAATCAAGTTTAACTCCTTCTCTCTGTGCGCAGAGCCACTGACTTCCTTGGCCAAGAGGGGCGATGATTAGCTCCATTGTGCCAGCGGAGATGCGCGAAATTGCAAATGCGCGTTGCAATATCATCCGTGATGTTGCTCCTCCGATGCTAATTGCCACGAAATTTCCTGGTTTACAGAGAGCTGCAACTTCACCCAGAGCAATTAGAATTTGATGATACTGGCCAACGCGGTTGTTACTAACGATTGCAGCTTGCAATTGTTGCGCGTGCTTATTGATTTGCGTCATTAACTCTTTAACCATTCTTGCAGAGAACGGATGGAAAGTTCATTAGCTTGTAGTGCACGAATGCCTTCGACCGCAGCGCAAAAACCCGCAGTAGTGGTAATGCAAGGAAGAGATCTTTGAACTGCAGCAGTTCGTATTAACCAACCATCGGCCCGTGTACCTCGACCAACAGGGGTATTAATCACGAGGTCAATATCTCCAGAATTAATAATTTCCAAAATCGTTTTCTCGCCTAACGGCCCAGTTCCTTGCGAATTCTTCCGTACCACCGTGGTAGCGATTCCATGGGAAGCTAAATACTTGCTAGTGCCTTGGGTTGCCATAACCTTAAAACCTAGCTCAACCAATCCACGCGTTGGGGCTACGCCAGAACTCTTATCTTTATCGGCGAGTGAGATAAAAACAATGCCTGATTTTGGCAACGCTCCAAAGGCAGCAATCTGGCTCTTGGCATAACTCTGCCCAAAATTCGAAGAGATTCCCATGACTTCACCGGTAGAACGCATTTCAGGTCCGAGTAGAGCATCTACTCCGCGTCCATCACTTCTTCTAAAACGATTCCACGGTAATACCGCTTCTTTTACCGAAATTCCATGAGCCAGACCATCGCCAGTACTAGGCAACAAACCTTCTAAACGTAGCTCGGCAATGGTCGAACCTACTGCGATACGCGCAGCAGCTTTTGCTAATGAAACTCCGGTGGCTTTACTAACGAAAGGTACGGTCCGTGAAGCACGTGGGTTGGCTTCCAATACGTAAAGAATTTCTTCAGATAGCGCAAACTGAATATTGATTAACCCTCTAACATCGACACCGGCGGCTATCTTTGCAGTTGCTAATCTAATCTCTTCTAATTGTTGGCTAGTGATCGTCATGGATGGCAGAACACAGGCGCTGTCGCCTGAATGTATTCCTGCCTCTTCAATATGTTCCATCACTCCACCGAGGAAGAGTTCTGCTCCGTCATAGAGAGCATCGACATCAATTTCTATCGCGCTATCTAAGAAACGATCTACCAGAACCGGATAATCAGGTGTGATATCAGTTGCTCGAGTTATGAATCCAGCTAGCGCGGCATCGTCATAAACAATTTCCATACCACGTCCACCAAGAACGAAGGAGGGGCGAACCAGAACCGGATAACCGATTCTCATCGCAATGTTTTGAGCTTCTAATTGCGAAGCAGCCATCCCAAACTCGGGTGCGGTTAAACCTAGTTGCTTAAGAATTGCTCCGAAAGCGCCCCGGTCCTCAGCAGTATTTATGGCTTCTGGACTCGTACCAAGAATCGTTACTCCGGCAGCTTTTAGCCCAGCAGCCAAACCAAGTGGGGTTTGGCCACCTAACTGGGTTATTACCCCTAAAAGTGGGCCGGCCAAAGTTTCGGCATGAACTACTTCCAAAACATCTTCCAGGGTAAGCGGTTCAAAATAGAGACGGCTACTTGTGTCGTAATCGGTTGAAACAGTTTCAGGATTGCAATTAATCATGATCGTTTCGAACCCTGCCTCACGCAGAGCAAAAGATGCATGTACGCACGAATAATCAAATTCGATTCCTTGACCAATACGATTTGGCCCACTTCCTAAAATAATCACTGCTCCTTTGGTCCGTGCTTTAACTTCACTCTCTTCTTCATAACTCGAGTAGTGATATGGCGTAAATGCTTCAAATTCCGCTGCGCAAGTATCGACAGTTTTATATACCGGGCGAATACCTAAGCCATGACGAGTTGACCGCACGGTGCACTCCGCTATTCCGCGCAAAGCTGCTATTTGTGCATCAGAAAAACCGGCGTTCTTGGCAAATTTGAGAAGGTGAAAAGTTAACTCACTGGGTTCGCCAATTTTTCTGGCAATCTCATTTATCGTTGCGATTTCATGCAAGAACCATGGATCAATTTTAGTAGCAGCGAAAACTTGATCGAGCGTAGCTCCAGCCCACATAGCTCGTTGCACTTGCTGCAATCTATACTCGGTTGGAACGCTCATGCTCGCTAAAAGAGCGGGTAAATCGATTTCAGAGACGTTAGCAGGCCAAGTGAAAAGAGCTTCTTTTCGCTCTAAGGAACGGAGCGCTTTCAAAAGAGCTTCACCGAAAGATCGCCCGATTGCCATGGCTTCGCCAACGCTCTTCATAGTGGTCATTAACTTTGGATCCGCATCAGGAAATTTCTCGAAAGCAAAACGTGGCACTTTAACTACTACATAATCCAAAGTAGGTTCGAATGATGCAGGTGTAACTTGGGTAATATCATTTTGAATCTCATCGAGCGAGTAACCAAGAGCTAATTTCGTCGCTATTTTTGCGATTGGGAACCCAGTGGCTTTAGAAGCCATGGCGCTTGAACGCGAAACTCGTGGATTCATTTCAACAACGATGATGCGACCATCGCGCGGATTAACGGCAAATTGAATATTACAACCGCCTGTGGCAACGCCCACTTCTCGGATAATTTCAATGGAGAGATCTCGCAATTTTTGATATTCAACATCCGTGAGAGTCATTGCAGGAGCTACCGTGATTGAATCTCCAGTATGGACACCCATTGGATCAAGATTTTCAATACTGCATACGATAACAACGTTATCTTTATAATCGCGCATTACCTCCAGTTCGTACTCTTTCCATCCAATAATTGATTCTTCGATTAGAACCTCTGAAGTTGGGCTGTGCGCAAGGCCTGTTCCCGCAATCGCCCGCAACTCATTCTCATTGAATGCGATACCAGATCCAAGACCACCCATCGTGAATGAAGGGCGAACTACGACTGGGTAATCCAGAGAGAGAACCGCGGTTCGGACTTCATCAAGGGTGTGGCAAACTACAGATTTAGCTGATTCTCCCCCAACTTTTTTCACAATTGCTTTGAAGAGTGCGCGATTTTCGCCACGTTCAATAGCGTCAACATCTGCTCCGATAAGTCGTACGCCATATTTCGCGAGAATTCCAGCTTTATAAAGAGCGATCGCCGCATTGAGCGCAGTTTGACCACCTAGAGTTGCCAGAATTGCATCAGGTTTTTCTTTAATTAAAATTTGTTCAATAATTTCTGATGTTATCGGTTCGATGTATGTTGCATCGGCAAACTCTGGGTCCGTCATGATTGTGGCAGGATTGGAATTAATTAAAATGACGCGAATTCCTTCGGCGCGAAGAACGCGACAAGCTTGCGTTCCAGAATAATCAAATTCGCATGCTTGTCCGATAACGATTGGACCACTTCCGATAACCAGTACGCTTTTGATAGTTGGATCTACTGGCATTAAAGCGCTACCTTTCGAGAATATTTCTCCATCATCTGGAAGAAACGATCAAAGAGATAAGCAGCATCATGCGGGCCAGCTGCAGCTTCTGGGTGATACTGAACGCTAAATGCACCTTGTTCAAGGAGTTGCAAGCCTTCTACCACGCCATCGTTAAGGCTGACATGTGTCACTTCGCCCGCTCCAAAAGGCGTAGCAAAAACCCCTTCCGTGGGCGCGCTAACTGCAAATCCATGGTTATGTGCAGTGATCTCTACTTTCCCACTCTTTCTATCAATAACTGGATGATTAATGCCACGGTGGCCGAACTGCAATTTATAGGTTTCGAAACCAAGCGCGCGTCCGAGAATTTGATGACCGAAACAAATACCGAAAATAGGAATTTTTGCGCTTAGTAAAGCGCGAACTAACTCAACTATTTCATCCATAGTTGATGGATCACCTGGTCCGTTCGAAATGAAAACTCCAGCGGGGTCTATCGCCCTAACTTCATCAAAAGTGACGTGGTAAGGCAGTACATGAACTTCCCCGCCACGGTGGGCCAGCGCCCGAGGCGTTGCACTCTTTATTCCTAAATCTATAGCTGCCACAGTGAACTTTTTTCTCCCAACCGGTGGAATCACATATGGTTCTGGAGTTGAAACATCGGGAACAAGAAATGAACCAGACATCGACGGTGACTTGCGAACCTGCTCCACCATGGCCTCGCGAGTCAATGAGAGGCCGGAGAAAATGCCAACTCGCATGGCTCCTCGATCACGTAAGTGTCTAGTAATGGCTCGGGTATCGACGCCTTTAATACCGACTACGTTCTGTGCAATTAATTGCGCTTCCAAACCGCTTTCACTGCGCCAGTTGGAAGTAACGAGCGAAGGGTTACGGACCACAAAACCCGAAACCCAGATCCGTTTAGATTCCTCATCTTCGCTATTAACGCCGGTATTGCCAATGTGAGGTGCCGTCATAACAACAACTTGTTTATGGTACGAAGGATCAGTTAACGTCTCTTGATATCCGGTCATACCAGTTTGGAATACCGCTTCCCCAAAAGTGGATCCAGTTGCTGCCCACGATTTTCCTTCAAAAATGCGACCATCATCTAGTACAAAGAACGCGCAACTCACTTAAGCTCCTAAATCCGTAAGTTCTGTGTTCATGAGGGTCGCTCGACCTTGGAAAAAAGTATGAGTTACTACCGCTGGTAAATCCATACCGTGGAATGGCGTATTTTTACTCCTTGAAGCCAGTAGATCCCTATCTACTTGCCAAGAAAGGTTGGGATTAACAACAGTTAAATTCGCAGGAGCACCAACTTCAATGGGTCTTCCGTGGTTTTGATAAAATCCTATCTCCGCTGGTTTGGCAGACATGCGATCAACTAGCTGCGACCATGTCATTAATTTACTTTCAATCATAGTTTTTACCACGATTGATAACGCTGTTTCTAAACCAAGCATCCCGAAAGCAGCCTCCGCCCATTCGCACTCTTTGGTTTCTTGCGCATGTGGGGCGTGATCGGTTGCAACGATGTCAATGGTTCCCTCAGCTAGCCCTTCGCGAAGCGCCATAACATCTCGTTGGGTGCGTAGCGGTGGGTTAACTTTATAGATAGGGTCATAGCCCTTCGCGCAACTATCTGTTAATAGCAGGTGATGTGGAGTAACTTCGGCGGTAACTTGAATACCGCGAGCTTTAGCCCAACGAATTATTTCCACTCCTCCCGCTGTCGTAACATGACAAATATGCAAACGTGATTGCACGTGATCTGCCAGAAGTACATCGCGCGCGATGATCGCTTCCTCTGCGATGGCAGGCCAACCTTTCAAACCTAACTTCGCCGAAATAACACCTTCATTCATTTGCGCACCTAGCGTTAAGCGAGGTTCTTGGGCATGTTGAGCTATGACTCCATCAAATTTCTTAACATACTCAAGGGCGCGACGCATTACCAACGGATCATCTACGCAATTGCCGTCATCACTGAAGATTCGCACCCGGGCTTGAGAATCCGCCATCGCCCCAATTTCTGCAAGTTTCGCACCCGCTAATCCTTGGGTAACCGCACCGACCGGAAAGACATCACAGATACCAGCCAATTGACCTAAACGGTAAACTTGCTCAACCACTCCAGCAGTATCTGCAACGGGCGAAGTGTTTGCCATAGCCGAAAGCGCAGTAAAACCACCTTTAGCGCCAGCTTTACACCCTGACAATACGGTCTCAGCATCTTCTTTACCTGGTTCGCGTAGATGCGTATGCAAGTCAACTAAACCAGGTAAAAGTATAGAGTTTGAAATATCAATAATTTCTGCATTGTCCGTAGGTAAATTTTTTCCAATGCCTGCTATTTTTCCTGCCACAATCAATACATCGTTCTCTGTTCCATCAGGCAACGTTGCTCCTACCAGCAAATAACTTCTCATGCGCCCGCACCGATGCCTTCGCCACCGGCGAGCAATAAATAGAGGATGGCCATGCGAACACTGACGCCATTACTTACTTGTTCAACTATGACAGAGCGTGCACTATCTGCAACTTCGGCGGTAATTTCTAAACCACGATTCATTGGTCCAGGGTGCATAATAATTGATTTTTCTTTCATTGCGTTTAGGCGATCGCGGTTCAGCCCAAAATAACGGGAGTACTCGCGCGTATTTGGAAAATAGAAATCACTCATTCTCTCTTGTTGAACGCGGAGCATCATTACCACATCAACTTCTGGTATTACCAAATCAAAATCGTAGGAAATTTCAACCGGCCACTCCTCCACTCCGACTGGCAACAACGTCGGCGGTGCCACCAGAAACAGATGCGCACCGAGCAAAGAGAGTAACAGTACATTTGATCTGGCAACTCGCGAGTGCAACACATCGCCCACGATTGCTACTTTTAAGCCCACCAAATCAGGTGCGCCTTTTGCTAAATGCTTTCGCATTGTGAAAGCATCCAGCAGAGCTTGGCTGGGATGTTCGTGCGTACCATCACCGGCATTAATCACACTGCCGGACATCCATTGCGAATCTGCTAAACGTTGAGCAGCCCCCGATGCTGGATGTCGAATAACAACCGCGTCCGCCCCCATTGCCTGCAAAGTTTGAGCCGTATCTTTGAGCGACTCCCCTTTACTCAGACTCGACCCTTTAGCTGAAAAATTTATAACGTCGGCCGAGAGCCTCTTCGCGGCAGCTTCAAATGAAATGCGGGTGCGAGTTGAATCTTCAGCGAAGAGATTCACTATTGTTCGGCCTCTCAGCGTCGGCAGTTTTTTCATTGCTCCATCGCTGGCCCTGGCCAGCTCAGCGGCGGTATCCAAAATGAGAATGGCTTCTTCCTTGGATAGATCCGCGATTGAAAGGAGGTGACGCACTTTAAGCGACCGACCCTGCTTCAATAGAGACTTCATCTCTGCCATCTAATTCACTTAAATACACTTTGACGACTTGGCTAGTTGATGTTGGAAGATTCTTACCTACATAATCGGCGCGAATAGGTAGTTCGCGGTGGCCACGATCAACAAGGACTGCCAGTTGTACTGTTTTAGGTCGGCCAATCTCCCCGAGGGCATCAAGGGCTGCCCGAATCGTTCGTCCAGAAAAGAGAACATCATCAACCAAAATAACGTTCCGCCCTTCAATCCCTTCCCTCGGAATTATGGTGGGCGAGAGCGCCCGTGGCGGCCGTGAACGTAAATCATCGCGGTGCAAAGTGATATCTAACGTTCCTACAGCTGGAGCTGCACCTGAAAGAGAGGAGATGATGGATGCGATTCGATATCCCAGATGTGCGCCTCGAGTTGGTATTCCGAGGATCGTAATCGAGTCAATCGCAATATCGGCTTCCAGAATTTCGTGGGAAATACGAGTCAACGCACGAGTAATCTCTTGGGCAGAGAGGGCAACGCTCATGTAAATCTCCTTCCCCGCCTCGCAGGACGGGTCTTTAAAGGATGCAGGCGCGAGTATAGCATGTGGATAAAGCAGAGCTGTGACCCACGCGCGAGTTACTCTGCCGCCATGAATATAGATTCCAAAGGCGTAGGTCGCTCCATTCGACGCATACGGAAAGGGCGAGGCTTCACCCTTGCCAAAGTTGAAACACTCTCACGGGGAGAGATTAAAGCTTGCGTACTTGGCTCATATGAACGTGGCAGCCGAGCGCTAACAATTAGCCGCGCAATCGAGATTGCCGATTTCTTTCAAGTTCCACTGGCACATCTGCTAAATCTCTCAGAACCCACGGAACCTTGTACACACGGTTTCGCCTTGATCTTTGATCTACGGGTAATCAACGAAAAGCCCACCCTGGCGCCAGTGAAAAATTTTCTACAACAGATCATTAAAACACGGAGCGACTTCAACGGCGAAGTGATCTCACTACGAAAATCAGATCTAGAAGTTCTGGCGCTTACGCTCAATACCGGAAAAGAGAAGTTGATTGCCGAACTGCTCCGTGAGAAAGTTTTACTTCAAAGCTTTAAATAGAAATGCTTTCCTTAATTGAACTGATTCGCCCTAACACGCCATGCACATAAGAGGCGGACTCATCCGTTGAGAGAGAGCGAGCTAGTCCTAAGGCTTCATCTATCGCCACGGCATCGGGAACTTCCTCACGCCAAAGAATTTCGTAGATTGCTAATCGCAAAATGTTACGATCAACTCTTGGCATGCGGTCCATATCCCAACCTTGCGCATATGTAGAAATTAATTCATCAATCTTGCGGCGGTGCTCTCCCACTCCCGCAATTAAGACTTTCGTATATGCACGCGTTGGTCTGGCGCCTACGCCTTCTTCTTGAATATCTCTACTTTGCAGAATATCTAACGGGTTAATTCCGCGCATATCTGCCTCAAAGAGAATATCCAGCGTTTGTTTTCTTGCTTTACTCCGTGCTGACACTAGTTTGCGCGACCTAAATACGAGCCATCTCTAGTATCAACTAGAACTTTCTCGTCTTGTTTAATGAACAATGGAACTTGAATTTGAATTCCGGTCTCAAGCGTGGCTGGTTTAGTTCCACCTGATGAACGATCACCTTGGATGCCGGGTTCGGTATAGGTAATAGTCAGAACAACTGAAGCTGCAAGTTCAATATAGAGCGGACTGCCTTCGTGGACTGCAACTATCGCTTCCGTGTTTTCCAGCATGTAGTTAGCGGCATCGGCAACAACTTCAGGCGATATATTCATTTGATCGAAAGTTTTAGAGTCCATAAAAACAAAATCTTCGCCCTCCTTATACAAGAACTGCATTTCACGTTTCTCTAAAATCGCGATTTCAATCTTAATGCCTGCGTTAAATGTCCTTTCCACAACTTTTCTATTCAATACAGATCTGAGTTTAGTGCGCACGAAAGCAGGACCTTTGCCTGGCTTAACATGTTGGAATTCGACCACGGTCCAAAGTGCTCCATCGATACGTAAAGTCATACCGTTTTTCAAATCGTTCGTTGACGCCACAATAAACTCCACTCAATAGCGCTATCGATCTCGATAGGCAACGGCTAAGGATACCCGTTGAATCCAGTGGAAAAGAACGTGGTTTTATTATTTCGGAAGCAAATTCCTTAGCGCATGCAACGCTAAAACATAAGAATTTGGCCCAAAACCAGCAATTGTTCCGCTAGCGACGCCAGAAATAACGGAAGTATGGCGAAACTCTTCCCGCGAGAGTGGATTCGATAGATGCACTTCAATTAGTGGTGCTTTAACCATCTCGGCAGCATCGCGTATCGCGTACGAATAATGTGTAAATGCGGCGGGATTAATTATGACAGGAACATTGCCATCGGCTGCTTCATGTAGCCATCCGATAAGCGTTGCCTCGCTATCGCTTTGACGTATATCAGCATCGAATCCAAGTTCCGTTGCCGCGATTTTTACAAAGTTAACCAATTCGGCGTAATTGAAATCGCCATAAATCGAAGCATCTCGCATATCCAAACGTGCAAGATTCGGGCCGTTGAGAATTAGAATCTTCATGAACTTATCTTCTCATACGCGCCAGCGAGTTGTTCAATCTGAACATTCTCAAAGCGTTCTGTCTTTCCTAATCCCTGCAAAATTACAAATCTAATTGAATTTCCTCGAACTTTCTTATCAAGTGAAATTAGAGGTAGAAGGCGATCCCAAGCAGATTTTGGATAAGAAACCGGCAAACCAATAGCGCACAAAATATCGCGGTGTTGTGCCACTGCCTGCGAACTCAACGACCCATGCGCAAAAGCTAACTCTGCCGCAAAAACCATACCTATCGCCACAGCTTCCCCGTGGCGTAACTCGAAATCAGAGGCGACTTCAATTGCATGCCCGAGAGTGTGACCATAATTGAGCGCTTCGCGAGCAAATGACTCTTTGAAATCTACCGTGACCACATCTGCTTTGACTTGCACTGCCCGCGAGATGAGTTCAATAACCAATTCGTTATTATTGCGAATCTCCACAATGCTCTTATTGGCGATTAAATCCAAAATCATTAAATCTTTAATAAAACCACACTTGACTACTTCAGCTAAACCTGCCGAGAAATCTCGATCCGATAGCGTTTCTAACCACTTCGTATCAATGATCACTTTGATAGGTGAGTGGAAAGCCCCAATTAAATTCTTACCATAAGCACAATTAATTCCAGTCTTACCTCCAATCGACGCGTCAACCATTCCAGCAAGACTCGTCGGAATTGCGATCCAGTCGATACCTCTTAACCAAGAAGCTGCCGCAAACCCAGCAACATCGGTGAGCGCTCCCCCGCCAATTCCAACAACAATATCTGATCGAGTGAATCCAGCGACCCCTAGCCAATCCCACAATTTTGCAAGAGTTGCCACGTTCTTACCAGCTTCGCCATCCGGAATTTCAAAGATATGTAAATCAGTATCTACCGAAGTTATCTCACCGATATATTTCTTCATTGTTGACGTGGTTATTAACGCGGCACGAGTTCGTCCAACCAATGAAGTTGCTAACTCTTGCCTCCAATTTGCGCCAATGCAAACCTCATATGTCCGTTCGGATCCGATAGTAATTTTCTTCATTCGCAAACTTTCAAAACTTCGGCCACTACTTCTTCTTTGGATAATCCATCAACGGTGATAATAGCGTCAGCTAGCGATTCATAAACTGGGCGGCGAAGTTCGAGCAAACTCTGCCATTGTGCACCTGCATTGCCTAGCAGTAATGGGCGAGGAGTGCGATTAAAGCCGATGCGAGGCGTAACCGTGGATAAAGAGACTTTCAAAAAAACGATTGGGGCGCTTACGTTTTTCAATAAACCTTGAGCTATCTCTGAAATGGGCGCTCCTCCACCCAACGCTAGAACACAGTTATGTTCAGAAGAAATTACTTCTTTCAGAGTTTGAAGTTCAACTTTGCGAAAATACTCTTCACCTTTGCCGATGAATAGATCCGAAATTGTTGATTTCTCGCTGGCTTCGATCAGAAGATCTGTATCGCAAAATTGAAGCTGGAGCCGCTTGGCAACTAACCGTCCAATTGTTGACTTACCGGCGCCTGGTGGCCCAATCAGAATGACTTTTGGCATCGCAGCGTTCTTACTTGAAATTCAGATTCTGCATATACGAAAGATAATTCCGACGGGTTTCAGCAACGCTATCACCGCCGAATTTCTCTAGCACCAATTCAGCTAGCACAAGGGCCGCCATAGCTTCGGCAACAACTCCGGCAGCTGGAACTGCACATACATCTGAACGTTGATTGATTGCTTTGGCGGCCTCGCCGCTTGCGACATCGATTGTGTCCAAAGCTTTAGGCAGAGTAGAAATAGGTTTCATCGCTACGCGAACCCGTAAAATTTCTCCATTCGACATGCCGCCTTCAACTCCGCCTGCACGATCACTTCGCCGAACAATTTTTCCGCTTCCGTCTTTCTCGATTTCATCATGGGCTACTGAACCACGGCGTGTTGCGCTTAAAAATCCGTCACCAATTTCAACACCTTTAATCGCCTGAATACTCATCATGGCTCCGGCCATCCGTCCATCAATCCGCTTATCCCAATGTGTATGTGAACCTAGACCAGGTGGTAAATCAAAAACTAAAACTTCAATGACTCCACCAAGAGTATCTCCATCACGATGTGCGCTTTCAATCTCTTCCACCATTTTGGCGCTGGTGGCACTATCCGCGCAGCGAATTGGATCTTGGTCAATTCGATCTAAATCCATTTTCGAAGGCAACGATGCGTTTTCTGGGGTTCGCACAGAACCTATTGATAATACGTGGCTCAAAATTGTGGCTCCCACGCTCTGCTCTAAGAAGCTACGAGCTACCGAACCGAGGGCGACCCGCGTTGCAGTTTCCCGAGCACTGGCTCGTTCTAGAATTGGCCGCGCATCGTCAAAACCATATTTCTGCATTCCAGCTAAATCTGCGTGCCCAGGCCGCGGACGAGTAAGTGGTGCGTTGCGCGCTAAATTATCAATCTCACCGGCTGGCACTGGATCAGAGGACATCACTTTCTCCCACTTTGGCCATTCGGAATTCTCAATCTGAATTGCAATTGGTCCGCCTTGCGTTAGCCCCAATCTCACTCCACCGAGAATTGAAACTTTATCAACTTCGAAACTTTGTCGAGCCCCTCGTCCAAAACCTAAACGTCTCCGTGCCAACTGGCGATCTATATCGGCGGTTCTGATTGAAAGGCCAGCGGGGATACCTTCGATGATCCCCGTTAAAGCAGGACCATGGGATTCACCAGCTGTTAGCCAACGCATGTAGGTATTGTGGCAGAAAGTTAGCCCTTGGCGTGCGTAAATAGATGGCGACCGCCATAGTAATGGCAGGGGCCAACGGGATTTTGCCAGAAATTGTGCGTTTAATGACAAGGAGTAAAAAGATATAGATAGCTAGTGAAATTGCCAGAGCGGTCAGGAAAAATAGAACGCTCAGTGCAGGTTCAAAGTTTAAGGCGATAAATATTATCGATAAGAGCTTCACATCCCCCATCCCAAGGGATGCGAATCTCCAAAAGAAGAGGAGAACTAGAAACGCTATAGCTCCGCGTGGCAGATTTTGAAGCGATATAAATGGAGTAGCACTTAGCAGTAGATACTTGAGATATATATTGGGAATTTTATGTTCACTGAAGTCGGCAATCGAAATCAAAACCAGAAGAAAGAAGAAACCCAAATACATTTGAAAAGTTTAGAGTTAGACCAGCAATGGAACAGATATAGCTACGCTTTATGTGTATCAAGGCAAGCGGCTTAGGCCTTCATCGCGTAAAATTGAGAACATTGCTTCTTTTTCAAAGCCAACACCTGAAAATATCTCTATCTGATCCATCGCTTGATTAACCAAGAGATCTAAGCCGTCAATTACCGCCAGGCCTCGCGCTCTCCATGTTTTCACTAGCGCACTTGGCCATGGGTTATATAGAACTTCAAAGAGAACCGCCGCCACATCCCCATCGATCAACAACGAATCTGCAATTCCAGGCGGCGTTGTGTTTACTACTACTGCACTTGAAGCAAAATGAGTCGTATTGCCCCAAGGAACGAACTCAACCTCGGATTCCAAAATCGCGTCCCTCATTGCCGCTTCTCGCGCAGCGCTCCTACTCATCACTCGGATTCGTCCAACCGCGCCATCGCAAGCCACTGCCACGGCGCGAGCAGTTGCCCCTGCTCCGAGAATAAAAATCTCGTCGCTCCTAATGAATCCAACCGATTGCAAAGATCTCTTTACGCCAGAAACATCGGTGGAAGTTCCATGCCACTTACCATCGACTTTATACATTGTGTTAACACTATGGGCTCGCAGCGCAAGATCGCTGACCGAATCAACAATTTCAAAGACTTCTTCTTTCAACGGCATAGTTAACGAAAAACCAGTCCAATCAGAGTGTAAATGGCTTAGGAAGGAAGCCAATTCCCCAGATTTAACTTCGATACCAACGTAGCTCGCACTCAAACCTAACTCTAAATAGGCGCGTCTATGTAAAGCCGGAGATAAAGAGTGGGAAATCGGAGAACCTAGCACAGCGGCCTTAATCATCTGCGCCCCTCGAATGCTCCAGCCTTTCGATTCTTTATATATAGTTTTTTCCAAGGAAGAAACTCATCGAAAGAGTGGGTAAATCGGGTATCCCCCGGTGCTACGGTAATGAAATATATCCAGTTACCTTGTTCTGGATTAAGGGCCGCTTCCATCGCTTTGCTGCCAGGGCTACCTATCGGGCCTGGAGGCAATCCATATTTTCTATAGGTGTTGTAAGGTGAATTGATCAAGGTGGAGGCCGTACTTAAGAAAAGATTTCCGCGCGATTTCTTAACGAATTGTACTGTTGCATCTAACTGTAGCGGCATGTCGATAGCTAATCGGTTCCGTATCACCTGCGAGATTTTCGCAAAATCACCGACATCACCTTCAGCTTGAATCATCGAAGCAATGGTTAAGAGTTCAAGGGCGGTAAAGTTTTCATCGCCTTTCAAAATATCTGCTGCGCTTTTCTCGGCCATAAAACGGTCAATCATACTTTGCAGGGCAGAGATTGCGCTTATCCCTTTAACGAAACTGTACTGAGCTGGGAAAAGGAGACCCTCAGCGCCGCTAAATCCCTTTGGAAGCTCAACTTTTTTGAGGGCCTGGGAAACTTCTGGTTTCCTAAATCCAAAAGCGAGAAGAGAGTCAATGACTTCACTTTTCCATGCACCCTCAGAAACTATGACTAAATTCGGAATCCGCTTAGCGTCTAGCAACTGTTCCAACGCTTGCGATGCGGATATTTTTAGATTGAGAGTATGAAGACCAGGGGCAATCCTATTAGCGCGTGGATCAACCACGGCTAAACGGAAAAAAGCGCTAGTTGATGCAACCACGCCTTTCGCAAAGAGTTCGGAGGCAATTTCAGAACCAGACATCCCGGAGAATATTTCGATCGAAGTGGTTGGTGCGCGCGCAGTAAGAGTTGAGGTTGGGTAATCGAGCGGTGAAACGATTCGACTTCTAAGAAGGTGTATTCCAAGCGTCAAAAACGCTATTAACAAGAGCGCGAGGCCAACTCGGATAACTGGTAACCGAAAGTATTTCATTTGGGTTTATCCATTGAGATTCCTTGTTCAAGTATAGCGACAGCTGCAGCCGCGTCGATAAGGTCTTTCAACGCACGAGAATTTTTTCCTGCTTCGCGTAATTTGCGGGTGGCAGAAACTGTAGTCAGCCGTTCGTCTATGAAAGTGACGGCAACGTTAAATCTTTCACCGAGAATTGCAGCGAACTTCTCTGCTTTCTCGCCGGATTGACTCAATGATCCACTTAAATGCGATGGTCTTCCTACATAGACGCTCACCACTTCATGCTCTGCTAATAGTGCGCCAATATCAATCCACAAGTTCTTGTCGCTACTCTTTAAAGTTGTAAGTGGAGAAGCAAGAATTCCCTCTGGATCAGAGAGCGCAACACCGATTCGCACATCTCCGTAATCAAAGGCCATCCGTCGCCCAAAAACCATAAAGAGTTAACCTGCCAAAGCTTTTGAAATAGCCGTGAGCGCAGCTATTGCGCGATCGCTATGAATCCCGCCGCCTTGCGCGAAGTCATCTTTTCCACCACCGCCGCCGCCGAGAACGGCAGATCCGATTTTTACTAGCGCTCCAGCTTTGAAGCCAGCGCTACGAGCGCTATCGCTACAAGCAACCACTAAAACTGGTTTACCATCATTAACGCTAATTAGCGCAGCGATTGATTGTGGCGCGCGAGCGCGTAAATCGAGCGCTATCTTACGTAAATCTTCCACAGAGATACCATCGGCTAATTGCGTAGAAAAAAGCGTGGTTCCGTTAATTACTTGCGCGCTGCGCGCAAGATTTCCCAATTGCGACATTGCCTGCGCCGAACGAAATGCGGCCAACTCCTTTTCGATCTCCTTCATCTTTGAGAGCAAACCAGAGATACGTTCAGGTAACTCTTCTCTCTGTGAACCTTTAATCAAATGCGTCAAAGAATTAAGTAGTAAATGTTCGCGTGCTAAGAATCGGTAAGCATCAATCCCAACCAGGGCTTCAACGCGCCGCACACCGGCTCCAATTGAAGATTCACTTAAAAGTTTAATGGTTCCTAGCTGACCAGAACGCTTGACATGGGTTCCACCGCAAAGTTCGCGTGCCCAATCTCCTACGCTAACGACTCGAACTTCCTCGCCATACTTCTCTCCGAAAAGTGCCATCGCGCCAATCTCTTTTGCTTGCGCTTGCGTCATAACTTCAGCGCGAACTTCTAGATTATCAAGCAACAAAGTATTTACGCGCGACTCGACTTCACTTAAGACGCCCTGCGATACTGCCCCGGTTGCCGGAAAATCAAAACGGAATCTACCGGGCGAATTCTCAGAGCCGGCTTGGGTCGCGGTTTCGCCCAAAATTTCCCGGAAGGCTTTATGTACCATGTGGGTAGCAGTATGTGCTCGAGAAATTGCATCTCGACGCTCAATATCAATGGTTGCCAACGCTTCTTTGCCAACTTCAAGAGTTCCGCGAGTAACTACACCGCGGTGAATATAGATTCCTGGAACTGGAGTTTGCACATCGTCAATCTCAATTATCGACCCGTCACCCAGAGTAATAACCCCGCCATCTGCTAGTTGGCCCCCTGCCTCGGAGTAAAAGGGTGTCCGGTTAAGAACAACTTCTACTTCCATCCCTTCGGTTGTACTTTGGATGCTAGATCCATCCGAAACAAGGCCGAGAATTTGAACTTCACTTTCCACCTCCGTGTAACCAACAAATTCATTGGGCCCTGATCTATCAGCGATTGCACGATAAACCGATAGATCGCTCTGTCCGCTCTTCTTCGCACGAGAATCTGCTCTGGCGCGATCTTTCTGTTCTTTCATTAAGCGTTTGAAACCATCGGCATCTACTTCCAAACCTTCTTCACGGGCCATTTCCAGCGTTAAGTCAAAAGGAAAACCATATGTGTCATGAAGTTTAAATATTTCTTCACCCATTAGTACGCTGCTTTTACTCTTCTTTAACGCGCTGCTGGCGACATCGAAAATTTGTGTGCCACTCTTGAGCGTCGCCAAGAAACTATCCTCTTCCGAAACGCTCACCGAAAGAATACGGCTCGCCCCAGCAATAAGTTCAGGATATTGAGGCCCCATGGCCGCTATCGCTGCGCGAATAAGTTCCGACATAACTGGATCCATTGAGCCCAATAAACGCATATTACGGATAGTGCGTCGCATCATACGGCGCAGAACATATCCGCGACCCTCGTTCCCGGGTGTAACCCCATCGCCAATGAGCATCGCAGAAGTTATGGCGTGATCTGCAATGACCCTGAGGGAAATATCGCTCTTTTCGTTTGCGCCGTATTTCACGCCAGTCAATTGCGATGCGATAGCAAGAATTCCCATCGTCGTATCAATTTCATATATATTATCAACACCTTGCAAGAGCGCAGCAGTACGTTCAAGGCCTAAACCTGTATCAATACTCTTCGCAGGAAGTTCGCCTAAGATTGGAAAGCCATCTTTACCACTACCGGCGCCGCGTTCATTCTGCATGAAGACCAAATTCCAAATCTCCAAGTAGCGATCCTCATCTGCAACAGGGCCACCCTCTCTGCCGTATTTAGCTCCTCTATCGTAATAAATTTCAGAACATGGACCACAAGGCCCAGGAACGCCCATCGACCAGAAATTATCTTCCATGCCGCGACGTTGAATACGTTCTAACGGCACTCCAATATTCTTATTCCAAATTTGCGCCGCTTCATCATCGCTATGAAAAACGGTGACCCATAATCGCTCCTCAGCGAGACCGAAACCACCATCGCTAATTGGCTTAGTTAATAACTCCCACGCCAAAGCGATAGCACCCTCTTTAAAGTAATCGCCAAATGAGAAGTTTCCGCACATTTGAAAAAATGAAGCATGTCGGGTGGTTTTTCCAACTTCGTCAATATCTAAAGTTCGTACACATTTTTGTACCGAAGTCGCGCGCTTATATGGTGGCGTGATTTCGCCTAAGAAGTACGGTTTAAATGGAACCATTCCAGCATTTACCAACAGGAGATTTGGATCATCGGCGATTAGTGAGGCCGAAGGTACAACAGTATGGTCTAAACCTTGCGAGTTTTCTGACTCAAAAAAACGCAGCCAACGTGAACGTATCTCGGCGGATTCCACTTCCTAAAATCACTCAGCCTTCTTCTTCTTTTTGGCGCGAGCTTTGCTCATTTGGGCTGCAGTTAATAGCGCACCCGCAACTTTGATGGCTGCTCCGCGTTTATCCAAAAATGATGAGGCGGTCTCGCTTATTCGAGTAGAAATATCTTCCACGTTCTTAGAAATCTTATTGAAACTATGTAGCGGACCATTGATTAAAGTAACGCTCGTGTGAACTTCCTCGATTAAAGGAGCGGCTTCCTCCACCAGAACCTTTAAAGAAAGTTTGGCTTCGTCAACAAAGCGACCGACGCGGATCACGGCATAACCAATGGCAAAGGCAATGACCAGAAGAGAGCATGCTGCAATGATTGTAGCTATTCCGCCAGGACCCATTTAGATTACTTCCTTCCGTGAGGCGATAATGAGGCTAGCCTACCCGACCAAGAAGAGAGGAAGTGGAATATTTGGTCTCTAGTGCAGGTGCAAGTGCTAAAACTTGGCTTCGATTATCTGGCAGTACTGCACAAATTCGAATAGATGTTGCACGTACTCTCATAAATCATTTATAGAATATATGTTCAGCGTTGGCCAGCGGTGAAGTCTCCCGCGCGCCCACCAGAATCACCAACTGATCTGAAATTTCACCAATCGTCGCCATCTCGTTCGTGACAAGTGATCGATTCAGTACTTGCTAGACCTACCAGCGTCGGGCTGCGAAGAACCATTAGGCCGTGATCCTCATCGGGGGTTCGAACAAGATTCGTTCCCTTCAGCACATAAGATGGTCCAGCCCAAAGTTCCCAGCCAAGCCTCGCGTACAGGGAGGGATGAGTTGTAGATAAGACTCCGAGATCAAATTCCGAAGATAGTTGATTGGCAACCTCCTTCATGATTTTGGACCCGAGGCCTTGTCTCTGTTTTTCAGTTTGGACTGCGACACCTTCCACATAGCCAGCATTGATTTCTTTATCTTTGATGTGGATGCAGCGTGGAACGATTGCCGCATGCCCAATAAGTTCAGCCCCTTTGAGAAGAAGTATCCGCAGGCCCCCAAACGTGTGCTCCCAGTCAGTCTCATCAAAGCTGTGTCCAAACGCAGAGAAGCAAACCATCCTTGAATCCGCTAATAAGTCGGCACCGATCTCCTCATCTCGAATCACTTTTATCGTCACCGGATCGAGCATGCGAGGCGCCTCCTTCTACTCCACTGAAAAGCAATTTGGTCTATTTTATGACCTCCTGGACCAGCTAGGGAAAGCGATAACTTCACGGATGGAATCAGAACCAGTTAATAGCGCACAGAGGTGATTGAGCCGCCGCCTAATTCATTTCCGTTTAGCACGATGTCATAAGCGTATGCTAGGGCAGTAGCTGGATCACTTGAAGAAACATTTCTACTTTCGCTTGTTCGACTCTCACGCACACATTTTGTCTGATGTTATTTTGTCTGATGTCATTCGAAATAGCACAGGCGGTTTCTCCGAAAAGGTAAATATAAGTTCAGATTCGTTGAGGAGAATGACTGAACCTAATGCGAATGGATTGGGCCATCCAGGGGGCCGATCACGTATATCTTGGCTTAGAGGTGTATCGATTTTCCATCTCCGTCCATCGAACCATAAGTATTCGACGCCACAGTGCGTTAATAGATTGAACCGATAAGGAGTTCCAATCTCAGCCGTTCTAACGGTCGACTTAAGGTCATACATGGATTTGGTTCCAATTGATATATCCCGTGTTGATGACAAGTTGACCCATCCAGCCAGAACTAGAACCATCGCTGCTATCCCCATGAGGAGAATTTTGATATTACCCCTGAATCGTAGGAGCCTCATACCGCTCATTCTCTATCATGAATTGGATAACGCAACTGTGAATGGCTAGAACGACCGATTTCGCAGATTGGATTCGGATCATGTAGGAAAACTATGCGCCTAAAATCAAGAAACCAAGAGTTTAGTGCTCGAAATCAGTGACTTGAACAAAGGGCGTCAAACTCCTTAAGTCACTGATCCTCGAGACTGCTGGAGGAAACGGGAATCGAACCCGTGCTCAAAGACTGACAATCAATTGTGCTGCCACTACACCATTCCCCCGACTGCGAATACTGTCGAGGGATCAAGTGCACTGCGCAGTAAGAAGAAGAGACTGTGGATGAAAATTCTAAAACGAAATGGACCCGAAATTAATCGAGTCCATTTTGCTGTCAGTCAATGAGCAACTCAAGAGTAGCACAATCGAAAACTACAATCTGCTTCGAGAGAAAAGTTACACTGCGCTAATAAATAGAAGAACCGCCCTATAAGCCGGATCCTGTCGTTCTTGTTAACGGCGCGCCATCTATGCCCGCCTCTCTACGTTGCACGGGGGTAATAGGAGTTGGTGCTCCTGTCAGAGGATCGCCGCCGCTGGCAGTTTTAGGAAAAGCTATAACTTCACGGATGGAATCAGAGCCGGTTAATAGCGCACAGAGGCGATCGAGACCCAACGCAATTCCGCCATGAGGTGGAGGTCCATAATTAAAAGCTTCCAGAAGAAATCCGAACTTACTCATCGCTTCTTCATCGCTTAAGCCGATAACGGTGAAAACATCCTTCTGCATAGCCCGATCGTGAATACGGATTGAGCCGCCGCCTAGTTCAGTTCCGTTTACAACGATGTCATAAGCGTATGCCAGAGCAGTAGCTGGATCACTTGCAAAAGTTGTAGCAAACTCGGGTCTAGGGCCAGTGAAAGGATGATGAACGACGGTCCACCCGCCATCACTAGTTGGCTCAAACATTGGTGCATCGAGTACCCATAAGAATTCCCACTGGTTATCGGCAATTAACGCGCAGCGAGCGGCAATTTCCAGACGGACCGCACCTAATAAATTCAAAGATGGAGTACGTTCGCCAGCGGCGAAGAAAATCGCATCGCCTGATTTAGCACCGGCTTGCGCAACAATTCCAGATTGTTCATCTTCGGTTAAGTTTTTTGCCACTGGCCCGCTAAGGGTGCCATCTTCATTAACAAGTATGTAAGCCAGACCTTTGGCTCCACGGGTCTTTGCCCAATCTTGCCAAGCATCTAGTTCGCGGCGGGGAGAACTTGCCCCACCTGGCATAACAACTGCGCCTACATGAGGAGCTTGGAATACTCTAAAAGTTGTCCCTGCAAAGTAGTTAGTGAAGTCAACAAGTTCGTTACCAAAACGCAAATCTGGCTTATCTGAACCGTAACGCGACATCGCATCTGCGTATGTCATTCTTTTGAGTGGGAGTTGTATTTCGAAATTTACAACATCTTTCCAAACGCGAGCAACAATCCTTTCAGTAAGCGCAAGTATGTCTTCTTGATCAATGAAAGACATTTCAATATCTAGCTGAGTGAACTCCGGTTGTCTGTCAGCACGAAAATCTTCATCGCGAAAACATCGAGCAATTTGATAATACTTCTCCATGCCAGCGACCATCAAAAGCTGTTTGAAAAGTTGTGGTGACTGGGGCAGCGCATACCAACTGCCCGGTTGCAGACGAACAGGAACGAGAAAATCGCGCGCGCCCTCGGGAGTAGAGCGAGTTAAGTATGGTGTTTCAATATCAAGAAACCCTTCTTCTTCCATGGAGCGACGAATCGTTGAGGTTACTTTAGAACGCAAACGGAGATTTGCAGCTGGCCTCTGGCGGCGAAGATCCAAGTACCGGTATTTCAGCCGAATTTCTTCATTGATATCGGTGGCTTCGTGCTCGTCGATTGGGAATGGCAGCGGCGCAGATTCACTCAAGACAACAATGTCATCGCCCATTACCTCAATTTCACCTGTTGGTATTGAAGAATTTTCATTGCCCCCCGGGCGTGCGACAACTTCGCCAGTTACTTGTAGACACCACTCTGCCCGTAGCGCACCGGCCAATTTCTCATCGCGGATTACAACTTGCACAGAGCCGGAAGCATCGCGCAAATCAATAAAAGCTACTCCCCCATGATCGCGACGGCGTGATACCCAGCCTGCCAGAGAGACCCTCTGACCGATATTGGCCTTACCTAAAGATCCAGCTTCGTGTGTTCTTAACAATTGATCGTTTCCGCTTCTCTTAATTAGCGATTCAAGGCAGTGCGCAGCGTTTCGCCTACGGTGGCAAGAGTAACCGAAGAGCTCTTGCCAGTGCTCATCTCCTTTAACTCACCCATTCCACTTTCTAACTCGGAATCGCCAAGAACTAGCAGAAATTTCGCTCCGCTTTTATCTGCCGCTTTCATAGCGCTTTTGAGGGCTCTCTCCCCAAAAGCCATTTCGCAAATCAACGAATCGGCCCTCAACTCTTGCAAGAGCAGAATCGCCCGCTCTTTACCTTGTGCACCTAACGGAATAACGAAGAGATCAGGAGCGGAGCGTTCTTTCTCGAAACACCCTTCAGCTTCGGCTGCCAATAGCGTTCGGTCAACGCCTAGACCAAAACCAATGCCAGAGAGAGATTGACCGCCTAGCTCTGACATGAGCCCGTCGTAACGGCCCCCTCCGCCAATGCCAGACTGGGCACCAAGTAGCTCATGAACGAATTCAAAAGTTGTTCCGGTGTAGTAATCCAGCCCCCGTACCATTTGTGGATTGAGGCAATAGGCGATACCCATTAACTCTAAATACCGTCGCACTTGCTGAAAATGAGCGCTCGATGCCTCGCTTAGGAAGTCCATTAATAGCGGTGCCTTCGACATTACCGATTTTATTTCTTCGCGCTTGTCATCAAATAAGCGCAACGGGTTTACTTTAGCTCGCTGCGCAGTGGCTTCATCTAAAGTAAGCGTTGCAATATATTTAAGTAGCTCGACTCGATGCGCGCTCCGTGATTGCGTATCACCTAGTGAAGTTAAATCTAACCGATATTTCGTCAGGCCAACTCTTTTGAAACCAGCGTCTGCAATCGCAATCACTTCAGCATCAATGGCTGGATCATCCAAACCAATTGCTTCGACTCCTACTTGATAAAATTGGCGGTAGCGACCGGCTTGCGGACGTTCTGCGCGAAAGAAAGGTCCCGTGTACCAAAGCTTTACCGGCAACGCTCCTCTATCAAGACCATGCTCAATCACAGAGCGCATAACTCCAGCAGTTCCTTCTGGCCGCAAAGTTAGTGAGCGTCCGCCACGATCTTGGAAGGTGTACATCTCTTTAGAGACAACATCGGTTGATTCACCAACTCCACGTTTATAGAGTTCAGTATCTTCAAATACAGGAAGTTCGATTAATTGGTAACCGCACTCTTTAGCTGGATCGATGAGGCGCTGGCGAACCAAATCAAAGATGCGTGAACGAGGTGGCAAATATTCGCTAACCCCTTTGGGTGCTTGGATTCTCTCGCCGCTCATTAATAACTGCCTCTCAAGTTTTGCAAATAGGGATTGTTCTTACGCTCGCTACCGATGGTGGTTTCAGGGCCATGCCCCGTTAGAACTCGTAAATGATCAGCGAGTGGCAACACCTTCTTTCGCAAAGTGTGCTCCATATCTTTAGCTGATCCAGTTGGTAAATCTGTGCGCCCGATTGCACCGGCAAATAAAACATCACCACTGACCAAAATTTCTCCGTTAATTTCAAACATTAAAGATCCCCGGGTATGCCCTGGAGCGTGGATAGCTCTGCATTGCAAATCCAATAAGGAGATAACATCGCCATTTCGTAATTCTCTAACATCGAAAGGTTCAACAAAGTCCATATCTCCCAATGTCGCTGCAAATTCTGGACTAAGCGCACCTTCTGGGTGCAAGAGCAACCCTCTATCTTCACTATGGATATATGCCGGAATTCCATAACCGTTAGCTATTGGAGTAATTGAGAATGTATGGTCCAAATGGCCATGGGTGGCGATGATCGCAATAGGTTTGAGCTTGAATTCTTTGAGGATTACCTCCAGGGTCTGTGAAACATCTGGCATCCCAGGGTCAAAAACAATGCATTCGCTACCGGCTTCTGGGGCGATAATCCAGCAATTGGTGGCATACATGGGGGCGGCAAAGCCCGCTACCAGCATAATGACCCCCTTTCATCTCTCCGCTGACGAACCCAATTCACGCTCTGCCCAGTAAACAGGGTACCTTTACCCTCACAGGGTTCGACCCACGCTTTACGAGAAAGACTCGTCTAGCACGCACTTATATACCGAAGTTCTTATCCAAGGATAAGGCACCGCGCTGAAAGGATCACATCTCATGTCCGATGCAATTCCAACACCACACTCTTTCACACCATCGGCGGCAAGTGCGTTAATTGGTGATCCCTCGCAATTTGGTCGAGTTGATGAAGATGGCACTGTTTACGTCCGTACTTTATCAGGTGAAAAAGCAGTTGGTTCATATCCTGGAAAAACCTCCGAGGAAGCCCTGGCATACTTTGTACGCAAATTTGAATTCCTTGCAGCAGAAGTTGCCTTACTAGCGGCACGTATCCAAAGCGGAGCTATGGTTCCTTCCGATGCTTATGTCGCTGTCAAAAAATTACGCGAGCAAGTTCGCGAATTAAATGGAGTTGGCGACCTAGAGACGCTTGCATCTTCGGTGGAAGCGATCGAACCACTCATTGAAGGACATCGCGAAGCTTACGAAGCGAAAAAAGCTGCAGAAACTGCCGCAAAAGCTGCACGCCGTGAACAAATTTTAGTTGAAAAAGAAAAGATTGTGGCCGAAGCTGAGTCACTTACAGATTCCGAGAGTTGGAAAGTGACTGGCGATCGATTAAAGACGCTGCTCGATGAGTGGAAATCTGCTCCTCGTTTAGATAAGAACTCAGATGCAACTCTTTGGAAGCGTTTCTCTCATTCGCGCAATAAGTTTGATAAGCGCCGTCGTACCCATTTTGCAACGCTCGAAGCGGGGCATAAAATAGTTGGCGATGCAAAGAAATCTCTGGTAGAAGAAGCTGAGCAACTTGCCACTTCTACGCAATGGGTTCCCACAGCAAAACGTTTTAAAGTGCTTATGGACCAATGGAAAGCGACGGGTCGCGGCAAGAAAGGTGATGATGCCAAATTTTGGGCGCGCTTTAAAGCTGCTCAAAATCAATTCTTCACAACAAAGGCCGCCGATTTAGAGAAGCGCGACACCACCATGGCAAGTAACCTCATTAAACGTGAAGAGCTAGTCACGCTTATCGAAGCGCTACTTCCACTTTCAACCAGTAGCCTCAACGATACGAAGAAAGCTCTGCGCGAACATTTGCGTTCTTGGGAGAAGATTGGGATGACCCACCGCGATAAGCGGGCCGCCCTCGACGCGCGAGTTCGCGCAGTTGAAGAAACGCTCAAAATTGAAGAGACTGAAAACTGGCACAAAACTGACCCTGCTGCCAAAGCACGAGCCCAAGAAGTAGTTCGTCAACTTACTGAAGCAATTGCAAATTACGAAAAAATTTCCGTTAAAGCAAGTACTGCAGGTAACTTAAAGAAAGCTGCCGAAGCTCTTGAATCTGCCGAAGCTCGCAAAGTTTGGTTAGCTGAAGCTGAAAAGGGGCTAGCAGAATTTAATTAATTGTTGGTAGACCGATTGACATCGTAAACACCTGCAATTCGCCGAACGGCTGCTAAGACTGCATCAAGATGCGTCGCATCGGCCATTTCAAAAGTAAATCGTGAGAGCGCTGTGCGGTCTTTGGAAGTACTCACTACCGCGCTCAAGATATTTACATGCTGATCAGCGAGTGTGCGCGTAACATCTGCCAGCAACGAAGGGCGATCTAGCGCTTCGACTTGAATGTTAACTAGAAACACTGATGCTGCCCCCGAGCGCCATTGCACTTTTACTATCCGATCGCTCTGATGTTTTCGCAAATCATCGGCGTTAATACAGCCATGTCGATGGACTGAAATGCCACTGCCCCTGGTAATAAATCCCATGATTTCATCTCCCGGAACAGGCGTACAACATCGCGCAAGTTTAACAAGAACATCATCGATACCGGCTACGTCAATTGCGCCGCTAGCGCGGCGCGCAGTAGGAGCTCGTGAAATAAAAGAATCCATGGTCGGTTCTGGATGCGAATCTTCGACACCTAAACTCGCGATCAACTTATCAATAATTGAAGCTGACGAAACGTGTCCATCTCCAACGGCTTTATAGAGCGCATCAATATCTGGGTAACGAAGTTCGTGTGCTAATTCCAACAATGAATGTCCAGCAAAAATCTTTTGCAAAGGCAGCCCTGCTTTACGCATTTGGCGGGCTATAGATTCGCGGCCAGCGTCAATTGCTTCTTCCCGACGCTCTTTACTAAACCAAGCTTTAATTTTGGATCGAGCACGTGGACTTTTAACAAAATTCAACCAGTCACGACTTGGGGCGGCATGTTCACTCTTGTTAGTAAGCACTTCAACCACATCGCCATTATTGAGTTTAGTTTCCAATGGAACGAGTCGGCCATTGACCTTAGCTCCTGCGCAACGGTTTCCTATATCAGTATGAACCGAGTAAGCGAAGTCAACAGAAGTCGAACCTCCAGGTAGCGCGATGACACTCCCTTTTGGCGTGAACACAAAGACTTCAGGAGAACCTAAATCAAAACGTAGCGCTTCTAAGAACTCAGATGGATCCTCAGTTTCTTTCTGCCAATCATGTAGTTGGCGCAACCAGAGCATTTCTGGCGAAGTTGAATCACTTTCAGCGCCCTGTTTATATTTCCAATGCGCAGCGATACCAAATTCGGCGCGAGCATGCATGTCGTGCGTGCGGATTTGAATTTCAATAGCTTTCCCAGTTGGCCCAATAACGGTTGTGTGAAGTGATTGATATAGGTTGAATTTCGGCATAGCAATGTAGTCTTTAAATCTTCCCGGAACTGGACTCCACTTAGCATGCACGGCGCCAAGGACTGCGTAACAATCTCGAACATCCTTTACCAGCACTCGAATACCTACTAAGTCATAAATGTCATTAAAATCGCGGCCTCGTACCACCATTTTTTGATACACGCTGAAAAAATGTTTCTGTCGTCCAGTAACGGTAGCTTCAATCCCGTCGCGCGCCAGATCATCACAGACGGCCTGAACTACTTGAGCGCTAAGGACCTCCCGTGCTGGTGAGCGCTCTGCAACTAAACGTTCTATCTCTTGGAATTTCTTTGGCTCCAAAATCGAAAAAGATAAATCTTCTAACTCCCACTTGATAGCGTTCATTCCCAAACGGTGGGCTAGTGGCGCATAAATATCTAAGGTTTCTCGCGCCTTATGTTCTGCAGATTCCTGCGAAACAAATTTCCAAGTGCGAGCGTTGTGGAGTCGATCTGCTAATTTGATTACCAGTACTCGAATATCTCGAGACATCGCAACAACCATCTTGCGCACAGACTCAGCTTGCGCAGTAGGCCCGTAAGTCAATTTATCTAATTTAGTGACTCCGTCGACCAGTGCGGCAACTTCATCACCGAAATCTTTGCGCAGTTGAGCAAGCGAATAAGAAGTGTCTTCAACTGTATCGTGCAAAAGTGCGGCGATTATTGTCGCTGGATTCAAACCAAGTTCGGCCAAAATTTCCGCAACTGCAACGGGATGCGTTATGTAGGCATCACCAGATTTGCGCAATTGGCCTTCATGGGCTTTTACCGCTACCGCAAAAGCGCGTTCAACTTCATCGAGGTTTGCGTTCGCATGGTTTTCTCGGAGCGCACTTAATACAGGTGCAAGCAAAGTCGCCATGAAGCAAACCTACTACTTGCGGCCTTTACGTTTCGGTTGGTTACGTTGAGCGCGAGGCTCAACCGAGGCTAGCGCAACTGGTGAAGTAACTGGTGAAGTAACTAGCGAAGTAACTGCAGCAGTCGAACGCGAAGCCACGCGCTTGGCTAGCGCCTTCATCGCCGGTTCACGTTCACGTAATTGAGCAAGGAGTGGCGTTGCAATGAAAAGCGATGAATAGGTACCTGTCGCTAAACCTATAAAAAGCGCGAGCGAAAGGTCCTTGAGTGTGCCAGCCCCAAGGAAACCTGCTCCAACAAAGAGAATTGATCCAACTGGCACCAGCGCTACCAAAGAAGTGTTGAAAGAACGGACAATAGTCTGATTAACTGCCAAGTTTGCCGCTTGCGAGTAAGTCATTCTTGTTGTGGCGGTAATAGTTCGGGTATTTTCGCGTACTTTGTCGAAAACGACCACGGTGTCATAAAGGGAATACCCCAAAATTGTTAAGAAACCAATGACAGTAGCCGGAGTTACATCGAAACCAACGAGAGCATAAATGCCTACAGTAATTAAGAGGTCATGGATTACTGCGACGATTGCAGCAAATGCCATTTTAGGTTCGAAAGCAAAAGATAAGTAAAGCGCTACGCAGAGCAGAAAAGCAAATAATGCATAGAGCGCTTTCTGAGTGATTTCTTTACCCCATGAAGGACCAACAAGTTGCGTGTCAATTGAATCAACTGAGATAGAGAAAGTCTTAGCCAGCGCATCTTGTACAGCGTTGTTCTGCGCATTGCTAAGCGCGCCCGTTTGGATGCGAATTTTATCGCTACCAATGCTCTGTACAATGATTTCACCCGGAATTCCGACTGCAGCAACGCTAGCACGAGCACTTTCTATAGTGGCTCCTGCTTTATTAACTGTATAAGAAGAACCACCTTTGAATTCAATTCCCAGATGCAAACCTTGCAGCGTTAGCGCGCCCAGTGATAAGAGGATTAACATTCCCGATAGGGCATACCAACGGCGGCGCTGGCCAATAAAATCAATCGATGTTTCGCCACGATAGAGACGACCGCCAATGCCTGAAAGTCTCAACATGTTATGCCTCCTTCGCTGGAACGACAATTCCTAAACTCTTAGCCGAAAAGCCAGAGAGAGAATGTCCTGAGTGATAGAAATTCATTCGTGCAAGAATCGTCATGGCTGGCTTGGTGAAACCAAATACCACAATTAAATCAACCACCGTCATTAAGCCAAGAGCAAATGCGAAACCTCTCACTTCACCGACAGCAAAGAAATAGAGCAGGACTGCTGCAATCATTGAAACAAAGTCAGCCACCAAAATTGTTCGACGAGCACGAATCCAGCCAGTTTCAACGGCAGAACGGAGTGAGCGTCCTTCCCGAACTTCATCGCGGATACGTTCAAAATAGACAATAAATGAGTCGGCAACAATACCGATAGCCACGATGGCGCCGGCAATTCCTGCCAGCGTGAGAGTAAAACCAATCCACTTTCCAAGGAGCAAGAAGAGTAGATAGACAAGTCCTCCCGCTAAGGCCAGCGTTGCGACACCTATGATTCCGAGTCCACGGTAGTAGAGAAGTAAGTAAAGAACTACCAGGCCGAGTCCAAGGAACCCAGCTAATAAGCCAGCGTGAAGTTGATCAGCGCCAAGTGTTGCAGAAATCTGTTGAACTTCACCGCGATCAAAAGCCAGCGGTAGCGCGCCGTACTTCAAAACATTTGCTAAATCTTCAGCTTCAACTTGCGTGAAGTCTCCAGTGATTTGAGCGTTACCGCCCGGAATTGCTTCGTTGATACGTGGCGCAGAAACAACAAGACCATCAAGAACAATAGCGACTTGATTTTCTGGAGGTGCCAAAGATGTTACGCGTGATGTAATCGCTCCAAAAGCTTTAGTTCCTTCGCCGTCAAATGTAAGAGAAACAAACCAACCGCTGGTGGTGCTCGGATCAATTCCCGCAGATGCTTTTGATACTTGGCGACCAAGAACTTCTGCCGGCGCCAAAATAAACTTACTCACTCCTTCGCGATCGCAAGCAACAATTGCCTCTGTTGGCGCATCTGCGCCGCTACCTTCACGGTTGGCCGCCAGTGAACAGTCAAGAGTTGCGTACTGGGCGCTCACCTGCGCGCTTACTCCAGCAACAGGAGTTGGCGTTGCATCGCTACTCGCACCAACCGCGTTTGATACAGCGAGTACTTGACGGAAGCGAAGTTCAGCGGTCTGTCCAACCAGTTCAACGACCCGTCGACCAGCATCTCCCGGAACCGAGATAACAATGTGACGGTTGACTCCAGTGCCTCGAGCAGTTACTTCGCTCTCGGCAACGCCAAGTGAGTTAACGCGTTGGCGAATAATCGAAACTGCCTGATCAATCGCAGCGTTAGTTATTTTGCCACTCTCACCCGCCGCTATGCGCGGTTGAAGCGTCACGCTCGTTCCTCCTCGCAAATCGAGGCCGAGGTTAACTGATGAGGCTCCTTGAATAAAGGTTGCTGCGACAAGTGCGAACATCACAAAAGCGAGAATCGCAAGAGTGCGAACTGGGTGCGCAGGCGCCTTCACTGGTTTATTTGTAGTGGACATGAGAGCAGAGTCTAGGCGTCAGGCGCTGGTGTGTCGAAAAGCGTGACAACTCCAGGCGGTGCTGTTCTCCCTAGATGTGACCACCCCAGAGTAGTGGCTATCCGTCCACGGGGTGTTCTGGCCATGAAACCATTTCGAACTAAGAAAGGTTCAGCCACCGATTCCACAGTTTCACGCTCTTCCCCGACCGCAATTGCCAGAGTTGATAGCCCAACTGGACCACCGCCAAATCGCTCAATCAGGGCAATCAGAACCGCGCGATCTAAACGATCCAAGCCCAACTCATCTACCTCATACATTTCAAGGGCTGCACGAGCATCCAATAGCGAGATAGTCGAGCTGCCATGAACTACGCCATAATCCCGCACTCGACGCAATAATCGGTTTGCGATTCTAGGAGTTCCGCGTGAACGTCCCGCAATTTCAACTATTGCGCTCATCGCTATATCTATTTTGAGTAAGTTAGCGCTGCGCGAAATTACCGTTGCTATTTCCTCCTCGTTATAGAAATCAAGATGGGCAGTAAAACCAAAGCGATCACGGAGTGGACCTGTCAGTAGCCCGGCCCGAGTTGTCGCACCAACTAGGGTGAAATGTGACAACTGCAACGGAATTGCGGTGGCTCCAGCTCCTTTCCCAACCACAATATCGACTCTGAAATCCTCCATGGCAAGGTAGAGCAACTCTTCCGCAGGTCTTGGCAGTCTATGAATCTCATCTAAGAAGAGAATCTCGCCCGCTACCAAAGATGAAAGAATTGCGGCGAGATCGCCCGCATGTGTTATCGCAGGACCGCTGGTAATTCGAATTGGTGTTTGCATCTCACTTGCAAGAATTAGCGCCAACGTGGTTTTACCCAAACCGGGTGGTCCGGATAGAAGTATGTGATCAGCCGGTGCGCCACGATGGCGCGCAGCAGTTAAGAGAACATCAATTTGCGCGCGCACTCGTTCTTGGCCTATGAAATCCTTGAGAGTTTTCGGACGTAACGCGTTCTCAAGAGCGCGCTCCTCGCTCTTAGCTCCAGCTGAAATCAATCGCTCCTCACTCAATTTCTATCCCCGCGCACTTCGTCCATTAGCTAACGCATCTTTTAACAACTCACTTAAATCAACTTCTGCGGGATCTCGATCTTCTATTTGTAACCGCGATACGAGCAAGGAAATCGCGGAATCTGCTTCACGCGGTGAGAAACCAAGTGAAACAAGGGCCGAAGATAACTGTTCTCTCCACAGAGGTTGATGTCCTTGAATGGTGGCGTGGGTTGAATAATCTGAAAGTTTTCCTTTTAACTCCAAGATCAGGCGTTGCGCCCCTTTGCGTCCGATTCCTGGCACTTTTTCAATCACCGAAATTTTCTCTTGCGCAATCGCACTGCCTAACTCTTCCGGAGAGAGAGCTCCGATAATTGATAGCGCGACCTTCGGGCCAATCCCAGCGACGGTCTGGACCAATTCAAAAAGCTCGCGCGATTCTGAAGTTAAGAAACCATAGAGAGTTAGCGAATCTTCTCGAACAACTAAAGAAGTAAATAATTGAACTTGGGCACCGAGAGTCAATTGGCTAATTGTCTTCGAAGTTACGTGCACCGTTAAACCAACTCCGCCGACTTCAATTATTGTTCGCTCAATTCCAATATAGCGAACGGAACCGTTGAGCGCTGAAATCACAGCGCACGCAACTTTTGCAAACGTGTTTTTTCAGCAAGAAGGGCGTTCGCAATTTTAGAATTTGCACCGCCTCGCCAAATATGGCAAATCGCTAAAGCTAGCGCATCAGTGCTATCGACTGGTTTGGGAATTGTTGCTAAATTCAACAGTTTTTGAACCATTGCAGCTACCTGCACTTTATTCGCCCGCCCAGATCCTGTGACTGCAGCTTTAACTTCACTGGGTGTATGCATGACAACCGGTATTCCCGATTTTGCTGCGAGTAAAAGCGCTACGCCAGCAGCTTGACCAGTACCCATCACTGTTCGAACATTCTGCTGGGAAAAAACACGTTCCACTGCAATAACATCAGGGTTTGAACTCTCAATCCAAGATATTAGCGCCCGCTCTAACTCCAATAACCGCACTTCCAGTGGAAGTTCCCTCGAAGTTTGAATTACTCCTACTCCAAATAAAGAGAGTGGGGAACCAGCCGCCCCTTCAACAATGCCAATTCCGCAACGGGTTAAGCCCGGGTCAATCCCAAGTACGCGCATAACCACCAGCTTTCACTAAAACTTTTCTTGCAAAGCCTAAGACGCGCAAGGTATCTATTCGCCCAGACTCGCCATAACTTCATCAGATACATCGAAATTGCTATAAACGCTCTGCACATCATCTAGCTCTTCGATCGCTTCAATAAGTGCGAAAACCTTCCTCGCCCCAGCTACATCAAGTGGAATTGACATAGTTGGCAAAAAGGAAGAGTCCGCAGCTTCATAGTCAATGCCAGCGGTTTGCAGAGCAGTACGAGTTCTCACAAGATCGCTTGCTTCACAGAGAACTTCAAAAGAGTCACCCAAGTCATTAACTTCTTCTGCTCCGGCGCCAAGGACTGCGTCAAAGACTTTCTCTTCCGTAACTCCATTGTTCTTGTTAACAATGATGACGCCTTTACGATGGAAGAGATAAGCAACCGATCCAGGATCAGCCATGCTCCCGCCATTGCGCGTGAGGGCAACTCGTACTTCCGATGCAGCGCGATTTCGATTATCAGATAAACATTCAATCATTATGGCCACGCCAGCTGGTCCGTAACCTTCATACATAATTGTTTGCCAATCAGCTCCGCCAGATTCAAGACCCGCTCCGCGCTTGACTGCTCGTTCAATATTATCTGCCGGCATTGAAGCTTTCTTTGCTTTGACAATTGCATCAAAGAGAGCTGGATTGCCATCCAGATCAGGACCGCCGTTACGGGCAGCTACTTCGATGCCTTTAATCAATTTTGCAAAAGATTTTGCACGCCGACCATCGGTGATGGCTTTCTTATGCTTAGTTGTCGCCCATTTGGAATGGCCTGACATGAAACACCCCTCAATAACGCTTACTAGAAACTTGCTTTAGTTTATGACTTATTCCCACTTTTTGCTAAAAGCGGCCGCGCAACTTCCGCTATAAAGTAGCGATGTATGCGGTGATCACTGGTTAATTCGGGATGAAATGATGTCGCCAATAAGTTTTGAGTTCGCACCGCTACTGGATGCATAGTGCCATCGGCGGAAGTTATCGATGCTAAAACTTCCACCCCATCCCCAACTCGCTCCACCCATGGGGCTCGGATAAAAACAGCGTGCAGTAAATTGGAGCTGCCATCGCTAAATGCAATATCACTTTCAAAGGAATCCACTTGCCGACCAAAAGCATTGCGACGAACTGTTATATCCAAGCCACCGAAGGTTCTCTGCCCAATTTTCGCATCCATAATTTCATTTGCAAGCAAAATCATGCCTGCGCAAGAACCATAGACAGGGGTGCCGTCAGCAATTGCCCTTTTAATTGGCTCAAATAATTGGAAATGTTCAGCTAATTGCGCGATCGTTGTTGATTCACCGCCAGGGATAACGAGAGCATCTACCTTTGCTAACGCCTCTACGCTACGGATAGCAGAGGGTTCGACTCCACAAGCGGCTAGCGAACTCATATGTTCGCGCACATCGCCTTGTAAAGCTAAGACCCCAACTTTCATTTTAAAAGGAACTTACCAACCACGCTCGGAAAGTCGATGCGGAGCTGGCAAATCTGCAACGCTTATTCCAACCATTGCATCCCCTAGCCCACGGGAAACTTCGGCAAGCACTTTTGGATCGTCAAAGAAAGTTGTGGCTTTAACGCATGCAGCAGCGCGTTGCGCCGGATTCCCAGATTTGAAAATACCAGAACCAATAAATACGCCATCGGCTCCCATGCTCATCATGAGCGCTGCATCGGCCGGAGTTGCGATTCCACCAGCTGTAAATAAAACAACTGGGAGTTTTCCAGTTTGCGCAACTTCTTGCACCAATTCATATGGAGCTTGCAGCTCTTTAGCCGCAACGTAGAGTTCATCTTCACGCATCGATGAAAGTCGACGAATTTCGGCATATATTTCGCGCATATGTTGCATTGCATTTGAAACATCACCAGTACCAGCTTCACCTTTAGAGCGAATCATTGCTGCACCTTCATTAATACGACGAAGGGCTTCACCAAGATTAGTCGCACCACAAACAAAGGGAACTGTGAAGACCCACTTATCGATATGGTTTCTGTAATCTGCAGGTGTGAGCACTTCCGACTCATCAATATAATCAACACCTAAACTTTGCAAAATTTTTGCTTCGACGAAGTGGCCAATTCGAACCTTTGCCATTACTGGGATAGAGACGGCTCCCTGAATCGCTTCAATCATGTCAGGATCCGACATGCGAGCAACGCCACCTTCTCTGCGAATATCAGCAGGTACTCGCTCTAGCGCCATCACGGCCACGGCGCCGGCATCTTCGGCGATTTTTGCTTGTTCGGCGTTGACGACATCCATGATGACGCCGCCTTTAAGCATCTGGGCCATCCCACGTTTTACTCGCGCGGTGCCGGTCTTTTCAGCCATTTCCAACTCCTTCTAATTTCCAAAAAATACTCTACAGGCTTCATCCTACTTTGTCGGCGAGGTGCTCGCGCTCGGAGTTGCCAGCGTGAATTCGGGAGTTTGATCGGTTAAAGCTACCCAAATTTGGCCTGCGGCAAAATTAATTTCGCGCCCATCTGCTAAGGTCCACTGAGTTCCATCCTCAGGGGATATACGCGACCACTTGGCCTTGAATGACTGACCATCTCGCAAGATATATCCGCTTCCACTTCCAACTGTGGCAGAAAATGGCGTCACTCCACCAGCTTCGTCATAGTAAATGGACGGTGTAATCGAAACGTTTTGAATCACAAATGTAGTAGCTCCGAGAACTTTCCCAGATTCGGCAACGCTTAATTTGCCGAGATGAGAGAGGTGCCAACGTTTCTCCACCTTCGACCAAGTTGCCGTATAAAAATTTGCTGGCCATAAAACTTTAACGCTAGTTATTGGCGTTCCACCTGCGGGTGCTTCGCCAAATTGCCAACCCATATTCTTTGATTGAGTAATCTGGTAACCCTTTTCGACCACCTTTTGCATCAATAAATCTGCTCGAAGCACCATGGCAAATGGTTGCCTTCGATTCGGATCGGTGGTGTAAATAATTGGCGATTGTACTTGCGCCCCCAAATCTTGCAGATTGGCTGAAGCAATTACTGGCAACAATTTTTTCTGAGCTCCACTATATGCAAAAGCTACGTGGCCATATTGAGCTAATAGTTCAATATCGGAGATCCGTGCGCTGCGAACTGGACCAATTCGTGTTGGAATTGTCGATGAGAAAATTGCCGCCAACCGTGTTGTGCCACCTTCAGCTTGCTCGATATAAATAACATCGGCATCCTCTAAACCAATTTGTGGATGCGCCGATACCGTGTCATCGATTTTAACGACCAATACCGGGCCATTTACGCCTTCGCGTCCACTAATATCATTATAAGTAGGTGCGGGTCCGTTAATTTTGTTAAAAGTTTTAGAAACCGCCCCGCAACTACTTAAAGAAATTGCGATGACTGCAAAAATAAATATAAAGCGCGCTCTATATAACATCAACTTCAAATTCATATGTCACTGGAAGAGGAGCGTTTCCGGCCAAGCGAAAGGTCATAAAAATCCATTTCCTTCTAACGCTTTGCGTGCTAGTGACGGCATCGACATGTAAGGCAATTGCGATTCGTATTTTATCTGTTAGCAGTGAAAGTTCTCTAAGCAGGGCTAGCTCTGCTGGTGTTGAGCGCTGCGCATCCGCGAGGAGTACTCCTAACGCTCCAGATAAACCGCTCTCGGCTTGAGAACGAAGTGCGATGGGTGCTGCGCGCGCTTGATAAGCGGCAGCAGTTAGTAATAGCGATGAAGCTGGATCCGCGATTTCACTGCGAGCAATTTCCAAAGCAATTGCTGCGCGTCGTTGCAATAAACCATCCAAATTTGCCCAACTAGTTTCCACGCGATGATGTAACCGGTCTAATCGAGTTGCCGAAAAGGATAAGTACCAGAAACTGATTAAGAGAATAAATAGGAGAATAAAGAAAGTTTTCAATTTTTTCCCCTTGTTAATAACCGGTTCCAGGAACGATGATCTGATACCAAGCGCACGCCAGAACCGCCGACAATCGACATTTCATAAATTGAAAGAATTTGTTCTGCCACCACATCCCAATCGAATGTTTTTGCGCGCTCTTTACCAGCAAGAGCCAGCGCAAGTCGTTTTTGATTGTCACCGAGCAACTCAATGACAACTCTTGCTAAATCTTTTGAATCTTCCGATTTGAAGAGAGCGCCGAATTCACCCCCGCCTAAAAGTGAATCAAAGGCAGGAATATCACTGGCAACTACGGTCGCTCCCCCAGCGAGAGCTTCAGCCAAAGTTATTCCGAAAGATTCTCCACCGGTGTTCGGAGCAACGTAAAGGGAAATTGAAGCCATGAAATCTGCTTTCTCTTCCTCGCTTATTCGACCGAGAAATTCGAAACGATGGCGAAATTGTGGATCAATTTCTTTCTCAAAGCTTTTGGGGCCACCAGGTCCTGCCACAAAAACTTTCACATCTGGAGCAAAGCGGGCAATAATCGGCAACGCCTCTAGCAGAAGAGAGAGACCTTTACGCGGCTCTTCAAAGCGACCAATAAATCCAATGGTATTTCCTTGCCACTTGCTCTGTGGTTTACCGTGAGCGTATCGCTCTGTATAAATACCGTTTGGGATTACCACTGCATCGGTTTCAAGGTGGTCAGTTAACGTTAAGCGAGCCGCCTCACTGACAGCAATGCGCGCGCTCAATTTCTCAATTGCGGGTTCCAAAATCGGACCAATGGCGAAAATAACTTTCTGTCGTTTCGCTGCGGCATGGAAAGTGCCAACCATGGGTCCCTGCGCTGCCCAACAAGCCAACAATGCAATGGAAGGAATGGCAGGTTCATGTAAATGCAGAAGATCAAAGTTGCCCGAAGAGATCCATTGTCGAACACGAGTAAAAGCAATCGGTCCAAATAAAACACGTGCAACCGCTCCATTGTAAGGGATGGCGATTGGTTTTCCAGCGCTGAGGACGTATGAAGGAAGTTCGCGCTCATCCATTGCAGGTGCTAAAACAGAAACACTGTGTCCGGTATCGATCAAGAATTCTGCCAGGTCACGAATGTGGTTCTGAACTCCACCCGGTGTATCCCAACCATAAGGACAAACCATTCCGATGCGAAGTTTCTTATCCAACATCAGTTTCGCTCCTTGAAATCGCCGTCAGTCCAAATTCGCTGCAACATATGCCAATCGTGAGGGTGGTTGGAGATACCATCAGCGAAATGATCAGCACAAATTTGAACTGCTGCTGATACTCGATCCGATTCGTTTCCAGTAACTGGGATAAGAACCGATTGAAATTTAATGTGAATTCCGTTCTCGGTGTAAGAAACAAACGCGGTGATTAATGGGGCGCCGCTCTTAACTGCCAATACCGCAGGTCCTGCTGGCATCCGCGCTGGAGCGCCAAAGAAATTAACATCAACGCCTGACTTGGATAAATCACGATCGGCCACGAGGGCTACCAAAGCGCCTTGGCGCAGCCGTTCCGCCAAAGTAACTATAACTCGGGCATCAAGTGGCAACGCTTCCATTCCAAGTGCACTTCGATAAGCTAGAAACTTTTGGAAAAGTGCTTCCGGTTTTAACCGCTCAACCACAGTAACAACTGGGATTCCTCTACTACAAAAATAGGCAGCGGCATGATCCCAATTACCGGCATGAGGAGCCGAAACGATTACCCCTCTGCCTGCCTTTATGGGATCAAGTATGAGGTGTTCATTTTCAACGGTAACGCTTCCAACAATTCTCGCGGTATCCCAATCAGGAAGACGAAAAGTGTCGCACCAATAACGCATATACGAACGCATAGCTTTGACGGTAAGTAAATCCAACTCATCTTCTGTAATACCGGGTTGAGTGCGTTCCAAATTACTCTTTAGGCGAGCGACGCTGCTGCCTTCGCGTTTGCTCAAAAGGTCGGCGACTCTATCGAAAAGTAGATAGGCGAATTTTTCCGGTAACCAACGTACGATCCGCCAACCAGCGAAATAAACCCAGGCTGTCAGAAATTCGAAATTCATTATCTGATGGCCCTCTTAACGATGAGCACTCGCTGCACTACTGTAATAATTCCTAAAACCGCAAGCGCCCAGATGCCGCCAGTCAATACATACGGAACACCGAGTCCATCTAAACCGATTGCAGTTAAAACAATCATCAAACGTTCAGCTCTTTCAGCAATTCCCCCAGAACAGTCAATATTTAGAGCTTCAGCTCGCGCGCGAATATACGGAACGAGATTCCCAGTAACCAGAGTTACCATCATGACTATCGCTAATGGATCGTCATTTCTTATCAGATAGAGGCTTGCACCAAAGAGGACAACTGAATCAGTTATGCGATCAATTGTGGAATCTAAAAATCCACCCCATTTGCTGGAACCTTGAGCCGAGAGTCGTGCCATCGTGCCATCGAATAAATCACTCAAAGCAAAAAAAGAGATGAGAAGCGTCCCAATAAAGAGTTCACCTCGCGGATAAAAATAGAGCGCCGAAGCAACAACTCCAATAGCCCCAACCCATGTGACCCCACTGGGGGTCGCTCCGCAACGGAGCGCCAGCGATGCCACGGGTATAATCGCTTTCGTGATCGCTGGTTTTAGGATTGCACTAATCATCAGGGCTCATCGTAGGCTGACCCAGTGCTAACTCCTAGTTCGGACCCCCGACACCTCTCGCTACATCTCTACGGGCACCCCAGTGCCGACCCGCAGCAGGTTGCTGATCTCTTTGGTGCGCATTTCGGGCAAACTTTACATACCGATTCAGACCTGGCAATTTTTCTAATCAATCCAGCGGCAGGCGTTGATCAAGAGACCATCGAGAAATGGCGAGCTTTGGATGATTTCCAAATTCCGCGCATGGTTCTTGTTACAAATATTCAAGACCAAAGCGCTGATTTCGATGATGCGGTTCTGCTCGCCAAGAAAGTATTCGATGAAGTTGTCACACCTTACTTAGTCTTACATGGTGACGACGGGTTACCTATTGCGCTCATAGATTTGGTTGCGTTAGAAATTATTGACTATTCGACCAATCCCCCTACCAATCGCCAATGCGATGAAGAACATCGAGTACTGGTAGAAGAATTTCGGTCTGAATATCTATCACATATCGAAATTATGGATAAAGGTTCATTTGAAACTGGTCTCTTATTCCCTGCAATTCCAATTTGGCCTGAAAGAAATTTAGGAATTGATATCGTGCAAAGTTATATTGATCTATTAAAGAATTAACTACCAAGCCGCAGCAATCTCTTGCCTTGTTAACGCCAATAGCTGAGGAATTACTTTGGTCTTCCCAATTATTGGCATAAAATTTACATCCCCCGACCAACGTGGCACGAGATGTTGATGAATGTGGTCTGCCACTCCGGCACCGGAGATTGCACCTTGGTTCATGCCCAAATTGAAACCTGCAGGAGATGAGACTTTACGAATGGTTTTCATTGCATGCGCGCTCATGGATGAAATTTCATTACGCTCTTCGTTCGTTAGCTCCGTAAGGTCTGCCACATGTCTATAAGCACATACGAGCAAGTGGCCAGGGTTATATGGATAGAGATTCATAACAACGTAGGCATGAACTCCACGTGCCACGATAAGCCCTTCTTCATCGCTTAACTTCGGAGCTCGACAGAAAGGACACTCCACAGAGTTCCCCTCAAGCGGCCGATTTTCTCCCTTTAAATATTCAAGGCGATGTGGTGCCCAAAGGCGCTGCCAACCATCTGGCATACCGGCGCCACCTTGAATTTGATCCATGTTAAATCTGAATTCGCTCGAGTACAGCGCTTTGAATCTCGGCTATAGCAAGAGCTATCGGAATGCCATTTTTCTGCTCACCGTTGCGGTAACGGAAAGAGACTGCACCAGCTTTTGCATCTTCTTCGCCTGCAATAACCATAAATGGGATCTTCTGTAATTGGGCGTTGCGAATTTTCTTCTGCATGCGATCATCAGATAAATCAACTTCGGCCCTAATGCCAGCAGCGCGCATTTCTTTCATTACATCGGTTAAGTAGCCATCGAAAGCCTCAGCAACCGGAATCCCAATTGCTTGGACTGGTGCAAGCCACGGAGGAAATGCTCCAGCGTAATGCTCAGTTAGAACTCCAAAGAATCTTTCAATCGAACCAAAAAGTACGCGGTGAATCATCACAGGGCGTTGGCGTGATCCATCACTTGCTACAAATTCAAGTTCAAAACGCTGAGGTAATTGGAAATCAACTTGAATCGTAGACATTTGCCAAGTGCGACCAATGGCATCCTTCACTTGAACAGATATTTTCGGACCATAGAAAGCTGCGCCGCCTTCATCAAGGAGTAGCTCTAAGTTCTGAGCCGTCGCAGCGACTCGCAGCGCCTCCGTTGCTTCTTCCCAATCAGCGGGTTCCCCCACAGATTTTTCCGGATCGCGCGTGGAGAGTTCAAGATAGAAATCATTTAAACCATAATCGCGTAAAAGATTGAGCACGAAAGTCAGAAGTGAATCGAGCTCACCCACCATCTGTTCCTTACTGCAATAAATGTGCGCATCATCTTGGGTAAATCCCCGCGCTCGAGTTATGCCATGCAAAACGCCTGATTTTTCATAGCGATAAACAGTTCCGAACTCAAATAACCGGAGTGGAAGTTCGCGATAAGAGCGCTGGCGTGAACGGAAAATTAAGTTATGAAATGGGCAATTCATAGGTTTCATGTAGTACTTCTGTCCAACCTTTTTTACTGTGCCATCAGCATGTAACTCTTCATCCATAACCATTGGTGGATACATGCTTTCGGCATACCACTGCAAGTGTCCTGATGTTTCAAAGAGCGCGGCTTTAGTTAAATGCGGTGAGTAAACAAACTCGTAGCCCTCTTCTTCATGACGTTTACGCGAATAATCTTCCATCACACGACGGACGATGCCGCCTTTTGGATGAAAGAGTGCTAAACCTGAACCAATTTCTTCCGGGAAAGAGAAAAGATCTAACTCTGCTCCCAACCGTCGGTGATCGCGTTTTTCCGCTTCGGCTAAAAACTCCAAATAACCGTTTAATGCATCTTGTGAAGGCCAAGCAGTTCCATAAATACGTTGGAGCATCGGGTTCTTCTCCGAACCTCGCCAATACGCGCCTGCGCTACGCATCAATTTAAAAGCTGGGATCGCTTTGGTAGAAGGTAAATGCGGACCTCTACATAAATCCGACCAAACGGGCGCTCCATCACGACCTAAGTTGTCATAAATTGTTAACTCGGTTCCGCCAACTTCAACGCTACTTTCATCGGTACTCCCTGATTTAAGCCCTATGAGTTCGCACTTATAAGGCTCGCCCTTTAACTCAAGTAAAGCATCGGCTTCATTTGTAACCCGACGGCGAAAACGTTGCCCATCTTTAATGATCTTGCGCATTGCGCTTTCGATTGCACTCAAGTCATCTGGGTTAAAGGGACGTTCTGGATCAAAGTCGTAATAGAAACCATCTGTAATGGGCGGCCCGATGCCTAATTGAGTATCTGAAAATAACGCTTGCACAGCTTGGGCCATGACATGAGCAGTTGAATGGCGCAGAACGGCGAGCCCATCAGGTGATGAGATAGAAACACCTTCGATGAGATCACCTTCCACGAGTTCGCTCCACAAGTCTTTAAGTTCACCATTTATACGGGCGACAACAATCTCTTTATTTTGCGCGTAAAGGTGGGTTGGTCGTTGGTCGCTTTCAATCGCAACCTTGACGCCATCAACACTCACGCTGATTTGAGACATGCTCTTAGCCTATCGAAGTCCGTAGCGCCATCGCTCTTATTTCATCGCAAAAAACTATGGTCTCGCTCATTTTTGGCAGTTTTCTCAAATCTATTGATTCAACTTCTTGCCCGATTTTCAAGCTTCTAATAAGAATGGCACCGTCGATGGTGTTGATGTTAGAAACATGAACCGATTGGATCTTGATATCTAACTCTTCAATAACTAATTCACGCATGATTCCTGGAAACACCCCATCGCTTAATGTAGGAGTAATCCATTGGCCATCGATAAGGAATAGCAAATTTGATACGGCGCCTTCACAAATATAACCATCAGCATTGAGAACTACAGCTTCATCTAAACCTCGTACTTTCATCTCATCGAGGATCTGTAATCGATGGCCATATGGATACCTCTTTATCACGGGATCTTTGGTAAGAACTGAAGTTGGATAGACCGCAACTTTGGCAGGGTCGCTTAATTCAAAATATGGCAAATGTGATGCTCCCCAATTACCGCTCGCATCAAATGAAACTCTCAACGCTCCCAGCCCTTCTGGTTCGGCAGTTAGCAGAGTCGCAATTCCGGCGCGAATATCACTCTCGTTTGGTACTTGAATCCCTGCCACGATGGCACTTCGTTTGGCGCGAGCGATATGTTTACTCAAAGCCCAAGGTTTTGAGCCAACTGTTTTGATAGTTTCAAAAATCCCAACACCTTGCATCCAACCTTTTTCGTCGAATAGCGAACCGATTCGATTCTCTAATTTCATGTTGTAAAGAATGTTCATGAACACTTTCCCTCAGCTATTGAAATCAACCGCGCGGCTTTCAATTCTGTCTCTTCCCACTCACTTTGCGGATCGCTTCCCCAGGTGATTCCAGCACCAGTTCCAAAACGCAGCACACCATCATCGCTTTCCCAAAAAATTCGTATGGCAACTGAAAGTTCGCATTGATCACCTTGCACCCAACCTAGCGCTCCACAATACGGTCCACGTGGCGCCAACTCGTTTCGAGCAATCACATCAAGGGCTGATGATTTCGGAGCCCCACTTACCGAACCGGGAGGTAAAAGTGAGCTCAAAATACTTTCCCACCTAACACCAGATTTTAGCGTTCCGGAAATATCAGAAACCAAGTGAGTAAGACCGGGATGGCTCTCGCTAGCTAAAAGCCTAGGAACATTTACCGAACCGCTTTCACAAATTTGTCCTAAATCATTTCGCATTAAATCAACAATCATAATATTCTCCGCAATATCTTTGCCACCAAATGGCTCCGGTTGATCCAACCGTTTAGTTCCCTTGATGGGGGATGTCTTAATGAGATTTCCTTTCCGTGAAAGAAATAGCTCAGGGGAAGCTGAAGCAATATTTAAATCTGGAATCTCAAGATATGCGGCATGCGGAGCAGGATTGTTTTTCAAAATTTCAGAGAATAAACCTCTCAGAGTTGCCCCGCCTTTAAGAGGCGCACTCAATTGTCGGCAAGCATTAACTTGATAAACCCAGCCAGCGGCAATTTCATCATGAATTGCTCGAACATAAGATAAATAGCCTTGATGTGAAATCGATGTGCTCCACTTGCCGCCCACGCCTGACCAAGCTAATTCATCTGGAAAATCTATTTCTTCTAATTCGCTAAAACGTGCAGCTATAAATCCACCTTCAAAAGTAGTTGAGAGCGCCCAGAAATTCCCATCATTTAGCGAAGCAGGATCATGAGAAATCTCCTGCAACCCAGTTGCATACCGCCCACCCATCCAGAAGTTTGGGAGTTGAATGGAGCCCTTCATGGTAGGTAACGCTATCCATCTGGCGCATGCTTTGGCGCTATTGACTTTCCTGCGATAGATTTGCCCAAGCAGTAA
>JBCKHN010000007.1:0-60134 GCA_038905815.1 Candidatus Planktophila sp.
GCGAGGGTTTAACTTTGCCGCCTACATCTGAGATTCCTACTTCGATTAAGAACGGGTCGGAAGGTTGAAGAAGTCGGCCTTTTACTTTATCGTGGTTAAGGTTTCGAACAGCAGGAGTTGAGCTCTTTGAAAGTAACGGGTGGCCTTTCTTCGAGATTTTTAGCGAAAACGAACCCTCGGTATCAACAACTAGAATATTTGCAAAACCGCTAGAGAGCATCTGCTCCAATTGCGCACGGTCAAGGTTGGCGTTTCTCGTGAAATCTTTTCGCCCATCAAATTCAACTATTTGAATAAATAGCTCGCCTTTTATTTCAACTGGACGCAAGTCAACTCGCTCGAAAAGAGTTTGCAGATTACGTCGTCTTCCTGAGAGAGTTGCGCGCACAAATGTTTCAGTATTAAGAATTTTAGTAGCAGCTACTGTGAGAGCGGCCTCTAGTGCGAGGTTCTCATTTGTTCTCATCTTCTAAGTGTAAATCTAACTTCCTAAAGTTCGAACTACGTAATAATCGAACACTGATCTTTAACCCACCTAAATCGCTCTCTTTTAGCGAAAGCTCTCCCCCGTGTTTCTCAATCACTGCGCTCATAATGCTCATTCCTAAGCCAGTTCCACCTGTTTCGCGTGAACGTGCCTTATCGAACCGTTTCAAGTGGCGAATTTTTTCTCCATACGAAGCGGACGGGAGTCCCAGGCCTCCATCCTCAATAACTAACTCAATCCATTTTGTTGAACTGCTCAAATACAGACGAACTGGAGCGTGGCTAGGTGCGTGTTGACGAATATTGGTGAGCGCATTTTGAATGAAACGTTGCAGATACTTCGCAGAACCATGGAGTAGCAAACCTGGTTCGATTTGCGTTGCCAGGTCATAGGTTGGGGCTATGGTGGCAAAATCCCTTAAGTTTTCAATTACTAACTCTGAGAAATCCACTTCTTCAAACTCGAGAGTCACCTCTTCACCCAGCTCAGCCAAAATGAGTAAATCAGCAATCAAAGATTCCATTCTCCGGATTTCATGCCCTAACCGGCTAAACGCTCGCTCCTGTTCACTTTCACTTACCAATTTCTTACTGGCCAAAAGTTCTGAATAGCCTTTAATAACCGTCAAAGGCGTGCGAAGTTCGTGGGCAGCATCGCCTAAGAACTCCTGCATACGTTCAAGTTGGTCGCGTTCCATCAGGGCGCTGCTTCTTCGATTAACTGCAGCAGTAATGAGGGCGACAATAAAGTTCGCAAAAAGAATAAAGAAAAGTAATCGCGTTTGATTCGACTTTAACGCTCCGTCAACATCGTGGATTGATGCCGCAACTAGTAAATCTTCACCCACTGCTAACGGAATAACTTGCACGCGCATTCTACTGCCCGCCGACGCAACTGTAATGATTACTTCCTTAGCCTTTATGAACTCTGCTGGGGTAAATTCGATTCGCGAAATATTTTGTGAGTCACGTAAAACAGTAGGTATTCCATCAGGAGTTAGAAAAAGAATTGCTAAGTCATAGTTATTCGTTTCCGCAGTCAGCAGCGCCCTATCAATAGGATTTGCAGGATCCAGCTTTATCTCGTGCACAACATGCGTAATTTCTCTATCAATAATCGAAATGTCACTTTGGAAAGAGCTAAAAACAGCAAAGCCGCCAATCAACAATGAAAGTACTGAAGTGATTAGAACAGTAACGAGAAGTTGGCGGGTCCTATTTTTCATACTTAAATTTTTGGTTCCTGGATTTGGAAACCGACGCCGCGAACTGTTCGAATTCCTGCGAAGCCGTCTCTATGAAACTTCTTACGCAGATATGAAATATATGTATCAACGACTGTGCTCTCAGATTCGAAGGTGATTCCCCAGACTTCAGCTAGAAGTAAGGTTTTACTAAGAACTCTTCCTTTCTTCTCTAGCAGAATTTGCAGAAGCCTAAATTCGGTTGGTGAGAGATCAACTTCCTCCCCTTGAAAAGTGACTTTATGTTGATCTTCATCCATGAGAATTGGCCCGCACTTCAGCTCTTTAATCGCCTCCATGGTTTTCGCAGATCTGCGCAGAATAGCTTTAACTCTTAGAACTAGCTCCTCGAGCCCGAAAGGTTTAACCACATAATCGTCAGCGCCTAGCTTCAACCCTCGTGCAATGTCAGCTTTTTCACCGCGTGCGGTCAACATAAGCACTGGAACCATATCTTTAGCGCTTCGCAGGCGTTCAACTAACTCGAAGCCGTCCATCAGTGGCATGTTAATGTCAATAATTATTAAATCTGGTTTATTTTTCCGCAAGGCCGTGAGCGCCGACATCCCGTCGCTGGCTTCGAGCGTTTCAAATCCGGCGATGCGTAAGGTGTCGTGCAGGAGCGCTCGAACCCCTGGTTCGTCATCAACAATCATAATTAAGTCGGCCACGGAGTTTACTCTTCCATGCCCGAGCAGTAATTCCAATAATTCTGGGGTTAAATAAGCGTTTTCACAAGGAAACCACAGAGAAGCAATGGATGATTTCCTCATGGCCATCAAACAGAGAGTGTTACCCCTGGCCCTGACCTTGGCCTTTCTTTTTGGTCCTACCGCTCGAGCAGAACCCACTCCTGCTCCTACCACGGCGACCACAATGGATGAGTACCAAAGCGCGATGGCGCAATACCAACTGGATTTAAGAACTTTTAACGAATCGATGAAAGCGCGTGAAAAGCTACGCAATTCAATTAATCGAACCTTTATGACGGAAGTTCTCAGAGCTAACGCTAACTTGAAAAGAGTTATGGGTACGACCAAGAATACAACCGCAATGCGTTCAGCGAAAACTGCTCGAGATGTTGCAATCATGAACGCTATTACCGGACGCGATGGCGCCATTGCTAACATTCCAACTCCGCCAGTTGAACCAATTAAACCAGTGAAGCCTGAAAAAGTTGAAAAAATACCATCGCCGCTCGAAACAGAAAAACATGATAAAAAGGTAAAAAGCAAAAAAGCTAGATAAGTAGCTCGACCATAATCCAAAGCACTGCGCTCCATACGAGAACGCATAGATGTGAAGTGGTTTTAGAAATTGTTATCAAAGCGAGACTTTTGGCGCGCACTTTCAGCGTTCGTTACATTTTGAGGTTGCTAGATCCCCCAATACCTTAGAACAATGAAGTCAACACCTTGGTGGAAAGAATCAGTGATTTACCAGATCTACCCACGCTCCTTCTTCGATAGCAATGGTGATGGTGAAGGCGATCTCCTGGGAATTACTTCGAAACTTTCCTATATTGCAGATTTGGGCGTAGATGCAATTTGGCTTTCTCCCTTTTACACATCCCCTAATAAAGATGGTGGATACGATGTTGCAAATCCTCGGGATGTAGATTCGCGTTTTGGAGAGTTAAGCGATGTAAAAGAATTGATCGAGCGAGCAAATGAGCTTGGTCTCAAAGTCTTAGTCGATGTTGTCCCAAATCATTTCTCTGACCAACATCAATGGTTTCAAGATGCCCTTAAGGCTGGAAGCGGCTCTAAAGAACGGCTACGTTTTCACTTTTATGATGCAAAATCCGATGGCACCCCGCCGAATAATTGGATTTCGCTCTTTGGCGGACCTGCATGGACGCAAGTCGAAGATGGTCAGTATTACCTACATCTTTTCGATTCGACCCAACCAGATCTAAATTGGGAGAACGCCGACATCGCGGAGGATTTCGAAAAGACACTTCGTTTCTGGTTGGATCTTGGTGTTGATGGGTTTCGCATCGATGTTGCACACGGTTTAGTCAAAGATGACATCCTTAAAGACCACCACAATCCTCAAGGTTTGAGTGATGCCCTGCGACTTGACGTAGAGATGGATAGCAACGTTCGGAACGAACTTTTGGCAACAACTCCATTCTTTGATCGCGATGGTGTTCATGAAATTTACCGCTCTTGGCGGCGACTATTTGATTCATACGACCGCGAAATTATGGCTGTTGCAGAAGCATGGGTGCATCCACCAATCAATGCCACGCGATATGTCCGACCTGACGAACTACATCAAGTATTCAATTTTGATTTATTGGTGGCGCCTTTTGATGCCAAAGAACTTTTCGTATGCATTGATCAAACTTTGCGATTAATTTCAACCGTTAACACTTCACCGACGTGGGCTTTGAGTAACCATGACACTCCACGCGTTGCATCGCGCCTCGGGGAAAATGAAGCTCGAGCCCTTGCTCTATTTGTTTTCGCACTTCCAGGTTCTTGTTATGTTTTCAGCGGCCAAGAACTTGGACTACCTGATGCTGAACTCGCGGATTCCGATCGCCAAGATCCAGCTTTCTTTAGAACAGGCGGCGTGCAAAAGGGTCGTGATGGCGCGCGCGTTCCTTTGCCTTGGGCAGGAGAGGCAACTCCATTTGGTTTCACAAACGGAAAACCATGGTTACCAATCCCAGAAGAATGGCGAGAGTTAACGGTCGAGCACCAAATTGGAAATATTTCGAGTTCGCATACTCTCTACCAACTGGCAATAAAGTTGAGAGCAGAATACTTAGTTAATTCGGGCGATCTTGAGTGGAAAATTCGCGCCGACGATGGAGTGCTTGCTTTTACTCGCGGAGAGATTATCGTATTTCTTAATTCCAGTAGTGCGGAAAAAACACTACAAACTACTGGAACGCTGCTAATGGCCTCTGATGCCGCAGTGGTTGTAAATGGCGAAGCGATATTAATGGCTCCATGTAGCTCGGCTTGGGTATTAGCGAAATAGTTATATCGCTCAATTACACATCCTCAAACTCATCTTCATCAATCCATGAATCGGCGGCTGAATCTTCTTGTGATTCAACCCAAGATAAAAAAGAACCAACCGCGCGAAAAGCCAAAATCGCCACAGTGGCTGCAGCAAAGGTTCGACTAATCGCTTTTAACATAAGCTAAAAATACCGCTAATTCTTATTTATTTCCCGAGATAGCAGCCAAACTTGCCTGAATGTCTTGCCAAATGTCTTCGACGTTTTCGCAACCAACCGATAAACGAATCAATGTTTCGGGAACAATCGCACTCTCAATTGGCCACCGACGTCTCCGTTCCCAAAGAGATTCAATCCCTCCCAGGCTTGTAGCATAAGTAATTAGCGTTGATGCTTGGCAGACTTTGTCGGCCATGGCTCCATCTCCATCAATTTCAAATGAAACAATGGCGCCAAAACCTGGATATCGAACACGGGTTACTGCAGGATGGAGGCGAAGACGTTCGGCTAAATCTTGAGCACTCTCTTGCGCGCGCGCAAACCGTAGCGGAAAAGTTCGTAACCCTCGCAGAGCCAACCAAGCTTCGAATGGTCCTGGTATTGATCCGTTGAATTTACGGGAATCTTCTAGCCGTTGGTACAGAGCAGGATCAATGGTTGAGAGAGAACCGAGGAGTACATCGCTATGTCCTGCCAAGAACTTAGTCACAGAATTCATCGCTATATCAGCGCCCATTTCGAGCGGTCTCTGTACCAGCGCAGTTGCAAATGTGTTATCGACCCCAACGCCAATTCCAAGCCTCTTAGCAGCGGCAATAAGGGTTGGAAGATCTGCGACATCTAAGCAAGGATTGGTGGGAGACTCCAGCCAGGCAAATGCAGCGCCTTTCATTGCCGCAATAACTTCATCCGTATTTACTAAATCTACAGAACGAACTTCCAGGCGCCCTGATTCATGAAAACTCTTAAGCAAAATCATAACTCCGCTGTAGCCTTGATTGGAGGCAACAATTGGCGCACCAACTGGCAGAATTGAAAAGACGGCGCTGATTGCCGCCATTCCTGAAGAGAAAGTTAAAGTCTTTCCACCTTCGAAAGCGCTAATCGCACTTTCAAGTCCGACCCACGTTTCATTTCCGTAACGGCCGTAACCAACTGGGCCACCTGCATGAAAGGTTGCGTTAAGTGAAATCGGTGGGTTTAGCGCGCCATCCGGCTCTCGCTCTGGTCGGCCTGCAGTGATTGCCAAGGTTTCTGGGTGAATATCCATCTGCTCAGCCTAATCCTTTGCTAGCAGAGCCATCGCCGCATTATGTCCTGGGATACCGCTAACTCCGCCGCCGCGAGTAGCCCCTGCACCAGAGATAAATATGCGTGAATCATCAGTTTCAACTCCCCATCCAGGGATATCGCCATCTTCGCGGAAAGGAAAATCTAAATCGCGGTGAAAAATATTTCCACGGGGTAAGCCAATCTCAGCCTCAATATCTAGCGGCGTTTTAACTTCGATCGCTAATTCACCATCGGAGCCTTGCGCAATTACGCTTTCAATAGGGTCAAGTAAGAATTGATTAAGAGATTTTTTTGCAGCTTCCAGGGCTAAAGCCCTCTGCTCATCGTGGTTGGAATCAAAAAGATTAGCCGGGGTATGGATTCCGAAGAGTGTTAGCGTTTGAAAACCGCGAGCTTGCAGGTCAGTGCTTAAAATACTTGGATCAGTTAGCGTGTGGCAATACGCTTCGAGCGGTAAAACTGAAGGAATTTCGCCGCTTTTGGCTTGAAGATAAGCGGATTCAAGTTGTGAAAAACTTTCATTTACATGAAAGGTTCCAGTAAAAGCAGCTCTTGGATTAATTCCAGATTTGAGTCGAGGCAACTTTGATAGCAACATATTTATCTTTATCTGTGATCCTTCCAGACTTTCAGGGGCCACTTTATTGCGCAGCTTTGCCAAAACGGCAGGTGCGACTCCAGATAGTAAATTCTCACCTACCAACTCGCGACCATCCTCAAGGAAGAGCGAAACCTCGCTTTCGCCACTTTCCACTCTTACTACCCGGGCGCTAACTTCAATTGCTACTCCGGCCAAAATTGCAACTCGTTCAAGTTCACGCACTAACGCTCCCATGCCACCTGCGGGAACTTTCCACTCCCCTGTGCCATTGCCCATTAAATGATAGAGAAAACATTTATTAGCTTGTAACGAAAAAGCTGAAACAAACGTTCCGATCAAAGCATCAGTCAAAACAATGCCTCGCACTACATCGTTTCGAAAACGGTCAATAATGACTTCACCAATCGGTTTTTCAATCAGGTACTGCCAAACATCTGGCATGCCAATTTCGCGCTTTAATTCACTTCTGGTAGGTAGTGGTTTTAAAACACTCGGCGCAATTTTCCTAGCAAAAGTAGCAATTTCTCCATAGAAATTCTGCCAAGTGATCGCATCGAGAGATCCAAGCCGGAGTTCATTAAAAGATTGAGAGGTTTTAGAATCCCATTCTCTAGCGACATACAAACCCTGCGATTTGTCTCCGTCAATAAATGGGGTATAGCTGGAAACTTTGCGTGACAAAGTTGTGAAATTTAGCCCTAAGTCAGTAACAATTTTGTCAGGCAATAGCGAAACCAAGTATGCATATCGAGATAGGCGAGCATCGAAATCCGGGAAAACTTTAACGCTAGTAGTTGCCCCACCAATTTCATTATTGGCTTCAAGTATTTTGACTCTCTTGCCAGCTTTAGCTAAATAAGTAGCTGCAACAAGCGCGTTGTGTCCGGCTCCAATGATGAGGACATCATATTTCTGAGCAGCCATCGCAAATTACAACGCTTTGGTGATGCGGTGAATTGCTTCAGTAATGATTTCAGGACTGGTTGCAAAATTTAAACGCACAAATTGTGAGCATTGTGCGCCGTAAGTATGCCCTGAGTTAAAAGCAACTTTGCCGCGTTCGATCAGGGTTGCCGCAGGATTTTCACCCAAGTTCAGGGCGGATAGGTCTAACCATGCCAAGTAACTATTGTGTGGAATGTGGTACTTAATTGCAGGCAATTGTGAGCCAAGTAAATCGCGAATCAAAAAGCGGTTCTTATCTAGATTATCGATGACGGTATCAAGCCAAACGCCGCTATCTCTAAACGCCGCCGCCGATGCGAAACCGCCAAGAAGTGAAGCACGGTAATGCATCGCAGGTGCCAACGCTTTTAACTTCTCATTCATTGCTAGTCCTTGGCTAACAACCAATGCAGCTTTTAACCCTGCGATATTCCAACCTTTACTTGCAGCCGTTACGCAAACGCCTACCTCTTCGGCAACGCTTCCCAACGTAAGAAAAGGCGTAAATGTACGATCTTTATAAGTAAGAGGTGCGTGAATTTCATCGCTGATGATTACTACACCATGTGTTTTTGCTAAATTCGCCAGACGCAACAACTCTGCTGGAGTAAAAATTCTTCCGAGTGGATTGTGAGGACTGCAAAGTAAATGAACTTTAATTCCACTGGCATATGCAGCTTCAATTGCGGGCCAATCAATTAACCAAGGGTGCTCTTCGTCGGTTTCATCAATTGCATTAATAAATGGAACATCTACCTTTGTTAAACCTGTCTCATCGATCCATGTATAAAAATTCTGATAAACAGGTGACATAATCAAAATCTTCTCACCGGGTTCTGTGAATACTCTCAAAATCTCAACGACGGCAACCCCTACATCGGTTGCAAGACGTACGTGGTCTTGATTAACCGTCCAACCCCAACGCGTCTGAGCAAAGTGCGCAAACGAGGCACCCAACTCAGGAATTGAACCTAGATAACCTAAATCAGATTTATTGACCATCTCCAAAAGCAACTCTTTAATGGGTTCGGCGATTGGGAAATCCATTTCGGCGACAGGCAGAGGCAAAATATCTTTTGGATAGCCGCGCCATTTTTCGCTGCGGTGGGTTTGTAATTGTGCGAGCGTAGGCGCTATCACACTTTTATCACTCATTGTTCGACAATACATGGCTTAACGAAAAAAATACAGAACTTAGAGCGCTGCCTCATCAGCTGTTAACCGTCGTGTTGAATTCCTAACAACCAAAGTAGTAGGCAAGACGATGGAAGGGGGGTCTATGTTAGGTTTTTTCAATCTCTCCATAATCGAGCGCGCAGCCATTTCGCCCATTAACAGAACAGGTTGTTCAATGGTAGTTAACTCTGAAAACTCAGCCATCTCGTGTCCGTCAAAACCGACAATGGAAATATCATCGGGGCATTTCAAACCATGCCGGCGAAGCGCTTGCATCGCCCCCATCGCCATTTCATCTGATTCGCAAAAAATTGCAGTGGGGCGATTCGGTCTTGCTAATAGGTCATCCATGGCACGTGCGGCAGTATTCATCGTAAAATCTCCATGTACTTCCCGCGATGGAAGCCATTCCAGGCCACTTTGCGCTAAAGCTTTCATAAATCCTTTACGTCGGTCTTGCGGAACGCTGAAATTAAATGGATCATCTGGGCGACCTGACATTAAACCTATTTTCTTATGTCCTTGATTTACCAAATGTTGAGTTGCAGTTTTCGCCCCAGCAACGTCGTCGATAGCAATGCTCGCGCACTTTTCATGGTGCATTCCAACGAGAGCAATTGGAATCCCCAGACTTAACATGGAGTCAAATTCCTCTTCCGTCGGTGGCAAACTAATAACGATTAAAGCATCGACGCGACCTTTGAGTAATTGGTGCTGAAATAGCCGCTCTCGTCCTTTCATTTGGCTAAAGTTATAAAGTAAGAGATCTAAACCTGCTTCGCGCAGGGCCTGTTCGGCGCCACTAATTACTTGAGAGAAATACCACCGCGCTATATAGGGGGCAACCACGCCTATGCTATTTGTTCGACGTGGCAATGGGTTGCCATTGGAAGGAGTAAGCGGGTAACCAACTTTGCTTGCGGCTGCCAGGACTTTCTGGCGAGTTTGCTCGTTTACATGGCCAAGACCGCGCAAAGCTCGTGAAACTGTTGCGGTGGAGACTCCAGCAACATCTGCAACTTCCTTGATCCCCGCCATTTTCTGCTGCTCATTTCTGTAATTACTGCAAGAAACCTGCAAGGAGTGTAAAAGTAACGGAAGAAACCTGCAAGTGGCAGCGCTTTAAATTGTATTGGGCTAAATTGAGGCCTATGAGCAACCAAATTAAAACTCAAATAGATGTGACGCTGACTGGTCGCAATCGACTTACCGCCCTCTTCCGCGTGGCACTTGTCTTGCCAATATACATTTTTTTCTTATCTTTTAGTGTCACTTTAGATTCGATTGATTACCAAACGGGAATAACCATGGCTGGGGGGATGCTACTTTTGCCGCCGCTATTAGCGTTACTTTTCCGTCAAGTGTATCCAAGTTATGCGCTCGTCTTGAATAAAGCCCTCCTCTCTTTGAGTACGCGCATTAACGCCTACCTGTTAGTTCTTAGCGATGACTATCCCTCCATTGAAGAAAACTCAGTAGTCACAATCACTTTCCCTGAAATTGAAGGCGGTCGAGCGCTCAATCGTTATTTGCCACTTGTAAAATGGTTTCTAGCCGCTCCGCTTTACATAGTTGGAATAATTTATGCGATATATGCAGCCTTCTTAACTATGCTCGCTTGGTTTAGCGTCATTTTTACTGGAAATTATCCAGAGTGGTGCGCAGCTGGCGTGGTAGGAACCATCGCATATTGGAATCGTGTTATGGGCTACGCCATTATCTTGGTTACGGACGAATACCCTAGCTTTTCACTTTAATTAATGGCACAGATTTCGAAAGCAGAGATGGCGCGCATTGTTGCGCAGATATCGGAGCGCGATAAGAAATTTGCTGCCCTCATTGATCGCAGACCTCTCTGCACAATTGGGCGATTCGAGCGTGAAGAAACCCACTTTCAATCGCTCGCCTCGACCGTAATTTCGCAACAGTTAGCGCTGGCAGCTGCGCAAACTATCCATGGGCGACTTAATGGGTTATGTAAGGGCGATATAACTCCCCAGCGCATCGTGAAATTAAGCGATGAGGTTCTTCGTGGAATTGGTGTATCGGGCGCTAAAGCACGAACTATGAAAGGTTTAGCGATGGCGGCGTTAGATAAGAGTATTCCAGTTAATGAAATCCATGAGATTACCGATGATCAAAGAATCTCTGAGCTACTTACCTCTATCTGGGGAATCGGTAGATGGACTGTCGATATGTTTATGATGTTTCAATTAGGGCGTTTAGATATTTGGCCAACTGGCGATTTAGCTGTACGCCGTGGGTGGGACCTTGTTTATAAGAATAACGAAGCAACCAGCGCAAAAGTGCTGGATCTCCAAGGCGAAAAATTTCGCCCTTATCGAAGTGTGCTCGCTTGGTATTGCTATCAAAGCGTCCATGAATCGAGAAACTTAGATACTTAGCTATCTTCCAATATTAATGAGACTGAGTTGATACAAAAACGCTGATCAGTCGGTACATCATAACCTTCGCCTTCAAAAACATGGCCGAGGTGAGAACCACAGGCAGCGCAACGAACTTCAGTTCGTATCCGAGGAAAGAGCGAGCGATCTTCGATTAATTCAACCGCATCGTCTTTTGTCGGTGCATAGAAAGATGGCCAACCGCACCCCGAGTGAAACTTCGTTTCACTTCTAAATAGTTCGGCCGAACAAGCTTTACATTTATAGAGTCCGACTTTATCTGTGTCAGTGTACTCCCCAGTGAATGGTCGCTCAGTTGCAGCGTTTCGTAGCACATCATATGAAAGCGGATCGAGTTTTGCTTTTAACGTTTCCTCATCAATTGTTATTGGATATGAATTTTCGCTCATGTCATTACTGCTTTACTTGGATAGGCAACACCGGTGCTTGAGTGGCAGTCATAACCATTTGGATTCTTTATTAAATACTTTTGGTGATATTCCTCAGCTAAGAAATACTCGACACCTTCGGCGCTATTAATCTCAGAAACAATTCCGCCCAGACCCGCCTCCGTTAAGACTCTCTGGTACTTCTTGCGCGAAGCGAGCGCAGTTTCAAATTGTTCATTCGATGTTACATAAATTGCACTCCGGTATTGACTCCCAATATCTCCGCCTTGCTGATTTAGAGAAGTTGGATCATGGGCGCTCCAAAATTCCTCAAGCAGCCTTTGATAAGTTATGGATACTGGGTCAAAAATAACGCTCACAATTTCGACATGACCGGTAGCACCAGTGCAAACTTCTTCATAAGTGGGATTGGACTTCGTCCCGCCCATAAATCCAACGCTGGTCTGAAGCACACCGGGCAAATTTGCGAATCGACGTTCTGTGCCCCAAAAACATCCGGTGGCAAAATATGCGCGCTCACTCATAGGCGCATTCTCGCACCGCTCACATCGTCTCGCTCTCGCTGGTAGCCTCATCCCATGCCTGCGCCCCCGTAGCTCAGGGGATAGAGCACTGCCCTCCGAAGGCGGGTGCACAGGTTCGAATCCTGTCGGGGGCACTTGATACATATCACCCTCATTTTGAGGAATCTCTTTCCAAATGTTCTTGTTTATGACCTCGTAAGGCGAGAGAATTAACCTCTTGTACAGCGTTTGAGCGTGTAGTTCAAAAGCAGTTTGGCGTTAGCTAGCGCCCTAAAGAGGGCTCGGGGGGGGTATTTACCATGGATTGGCGCCATCAAGCTGCCTGCCGCGACGAAGATCCTGAGCTTTTCTTCCCCGTTGGCAATACTGGACCAGCCATAACTCAAATTGAAGAGGCCAAGAAGGTCTGTAACCGTTGCCCAGTTAAAAGCCCTTGCCTAGCTTGGGCCCTTGAGAGTGGCCAAGATGCAGGGGTATGGGGCGGGCTATCCGAAGACGAACGTCGCGCGATGAAGCGCCGCGCGGCTCGAAATCGTGCTCGCTTGGTCGAGCAACAACAACATTTATAGCATCAAAGAGGAAACTTTAAAGTAGCGATTGTTCCTTTGGCTGATGAAACCAAAGTCAGCTCTCCACGCAGCTCATTTTCGGTAAGCGTTCGTACGATTTGCAAACCTAGATTCGACGAACCAACTAAATCAAAGCTCTGAGGTAACCCAACTCCATCGTCAGAGATGGTAATTATGCAATTACTATCGCCCCGGATAACTTCGATTGAAAGAGAATCTCCTTGGGTTGCCAGACCGTGCTCAAGCGCATTATGAATTAACTCTGTGACTACTAGCGCCAGCGGTGTAGCAATGCTTGGTTCAAGAGATCCAAGGGTTCCAGTACGAATTATTTTCAATTGTGCCATGCGGGGACTTAAATCTAAAGAGTGAACCACTAATCGATCCAACACATCATCAAATGCCACTGTTGCGTCCGTACTATTGGATAGTGTTTCATGGACCAGCGCAATCGATGCAATCCTGCGCACCGCTTCTTCCAGAGCCGCGCTCGCACTGGGATCTTCGATTCTTCGAGCCTGCAATCGGAGAAGAGCTGAAACGGTCTGTAAATTATTTTTAACTCGGTGGTGAATTTCTCGAATCGTTGCATCCTTTGTTACTAATTCACGTTCTCGCCGACGAAGTTCGGTAACGTTTTTAATGAGAACAATTGCACCTATTCGATCATTTCCTTGAATTAACGGTAAGAGAAGTAAATCGATGGTGCCGCCTTGATTTTCACACTCAACTCGGCGCATTGCTTTCCCACTCAAGCGAGCACGCAACCCTTCTTCTTGCGGGTTATTGCTAGCTTTATTTACCCTTTGCGCAACTTCACCGAGTGAAAAACTCTCTAACTCGCTCTCCCACCCCATCCGATTAAAAGCAGAACGCGCATTGGGGCTCGCATAAGAAATCACTCCGCTTACATCAAGTCGTATTAGACCATCGCCAACTCGCAACGCTGGATCAAAGAGCGAATTCGCATCGGTGTATGGGAAATTACCTTCGGCAACCATGCGATATAGATTGTTGGCTATTTCTCGGTAATTGAGTTCGAGCCGGCTTGGTGAACGCATTAAATCTGCATTTCGGTGGCGAGAAATTACTGCGATAACTTGGTCTTCGAAGAGAACTGGAATTGTTTCCTCTTTAATCATTAAATCACCAACGCGTTCCGGTTGCGAATCACGAAGAATTTCAGCCCCTGATAGCGCTTCATCGATTCGAGTTCGTTCTCCCCAAGCAATCTCATCGCCGATAACATCGTGCGTGAAAACCGTCGCCGCTGTTGTTGGTCGAATATGCGCTACCGCTATATGTCCAGTTGGCCAACTCTTACTATCTTTCCGAATCGGTACCCAGAGGATTAAGTCCGCAAAAGATAAATCTGAAAGCATTTGCCAATCCGTAACTAACTCGCGAAGCCTATGGCTCGCTTCCTTACTTAGCGGACTTTTTCCTTGCAGGAGGTCTGAGAATGGCATTATCAACTACCTTAAAGTGACCAAGTTGGTAATTGATCGGCAATCTCTTCCGTTGCAAACCAAACTAATTCGTCATCGAGCGCGTTACAAAGAAAAGCACATTGAACTTGGTTCCAACGCAAGATACTGGTTATCTCCACGCTCTCTTGGCCATCAGCGCCGATTTGATTCTTATCCAACTCCAACGCCAATATCAAAGCTTGGCTCTTGCCCTGGGCGCGTTGCGAAAGTGAAACGCCAGCAGCTAAGAGTGATAGTTCGTATTCAATCTCTTCTTGACCTAAGTCGCGCTGGCTTGTTAAGAATTTAATAGTGGGTGCAAAAACGCGGTCCACGCTAATCTCGCCACTGTTCATAAAGGTGGAGAGTTGTTCAATTGAGATGGGTAAGTATCCGCGCACCGGTCAATTATATTCGAAGTTAAGAAAGTAATTCACTCGCTATTTTTGCTACTGCTTTGCGAAGTGCGCCACGCTGATTAACCTCAATGAGAGTGGCTCGTTGCTCTTGCGCTGATATCGCCGAGCGCAAGTCCTTCACAACGGTTCGAACGGTACTCGGCCGCATGGGTGTTACAGCGGTTAGGAAGCGAGCTTCTTCACTTTCGCCTTTACGACCGGGTGATCTCATGTTCAGCAAGAAACTCGTCTTGCTCCTAATTGATGTCTTTGCCATCAGTGAAATGACTTGATCCAAACGATGTGCGCCGAGAAGATCAGGCCGCGCAGTAACAATTAACTCATCGCCATAATCGCAGACCCATGTTGTCATTGACGAAGTCCAACGTCGATCTGTGAGGCGATCAGATAATCCAGAAATCGAACCTAAATCAATGATCACAAAATCAAAATCTTGCGACGCTCGTTCCATAAAATCGACAAGGGCAGGTGCGCCTTCTTGTTGAATTTCAGTGGCAGAAAAGTCAGGAGCAATCTTTGTCCAAGAACCCTGCAAAGCAAGATTCCTGATGGCTAAATTTGCCGATATGGAAGGGGCGCGAAAATTTGCATCAATTAGCAAGGTTGGTTTATTGAGCACACTCAGCTCCATGGCAATGTTGATTGCCAGCGTGGTGCAACCGGTATGACTTCCTGCTGAACTCAAAGCAATGATTTTCGCTCTCCTGGCGGCTCGCATTGAAACCGTTGCGCTACGAAGAAGTGGGGTGCGAATCAAACCTCTGACCAAACTTATTAAATCTTGCGCCGAACTTGGAATTTCGTGCAAATCCCCATAAAGGTCGTTCTCTGCAAGGCTCTTACTAAAACCAATAACTTGGCGAAATTGCGAGCGTAGAGATTGGATTTCGAGCTGTGATATTCCCGGGAGATCCGTTGAATAAATTAGTAGCGCTTGCTTTGATTCACTTTTCTCTTTATTTGCAAAAGAGTTGAGTGAATCTATATCTAAAGCACGAAAAATCACACTCCAACCCTGACTAAAGAGAGTGCTTGCAATGAAACCTTCAGTATTTGGGCTAGCCACTGCAGTAACAACTAAAGGCATCTCGATTTCAGACATGTGATTTCACAATTACCAGTCGACCATGGGTCGTTGAAGTGAGTACTCGCAATACTTGAGTTTTTTCAATTAACACAGTTAGTGCCACATCACTGCCAAAGTTCTTACCACTTTCGTCCCTACCGATGAGAGCAACTTCTCCCAACACTAATATTGGATCACTGACAAATTGACCGCTGCTCTTATCCCCTACCCAGTAGATATCGACCTTAGAACCAATGCCAACTCCAGCTGCAACATCAGCGGCTCTAGCACTTATAGGAACCGCGTCACTTGTTATCGCTGCCATTGTTGAGCTTATGTCACCTTCTTTTAAGAACTCTCCTGACTCCATCGCGTTCGCTGCTACGAAACCGATGGGGTTAGTTATCGATTTGAGATAAATCTGCGAACTCTTAGGAATAGTTGCAGAAATTATTTCAACATCGTTGGCGCTTATCTGCTGGCCTATTGATATGGCGTTCTTAACGATCCAATAGTTGCTGCCTTTATTGGCAAAGATGGCAAAGAAGTAGGCCGATAAGAAAGAGGCGCAGATCAATGTGAGCGCCAATGGGATCCGTGTTTTAGAGGTTTTTCTTTTTGTAAACATAGTGAGTACTAAAGGGGCTCGAGCGAGGCGTAACGGTACTTTCTCCACAGCCATCCAAAAGGTTGAGGCTTTCTCATCCTCGCGCATGAAGTTTGCCACTATCCCTTCCGTGAACCTTCCTCTATGACAACAGAGGAAAGAATTGATGAAGCTCCCAAATTTCACAGAGTAACTCTCGCTCTTGCACCGCTAAGTAGCTGCTCCAATTGGGAGCACCCTGTGTTAGAGATTTTCCGGCCAGCAAAAGTCGAGGTTCTGGCACAAAAAGCTAAACTCTATTTAATCCCATCAGCTTTCGGCGAAGATTTTGATCCTGATTTTGCTCCGCGAGCCACTTCTGCTTTAGACCTTCCTGACCTGCATGCTTGGACTCTGAAATTTGTGGTAAGCGTTTTAGAGGTTTGGGCTGGTAAGCGAGAACCTGCGCAATTGACTCGCTGGTGTCACCAAAGCGTCTTTTCCAGCCTACTTCGAAAAATTGGCAGTCAAAAAAGCGTGGGTAGAGTTCGTAATATCCACCAGAGCGAACCTCTCGATGGAATTTGTGAATCAACAATAACAATTCGCTTCGGTGACCGATTGCGAGCAATGTCGGTGCGATTTGAAGGTGTCGATGGGCGGTGGCTCTGTACTTACCTAGAGTTAATCTAAATCCTTAAGCGCCGCCGTGGCAACGCTTGTATTTCTTACCCGACCCACATGGACATGGTGCATTTGTGAAGCTCAAGACCGCATCGTCCTGTCGCACAATTGAGTGCTGCTGTCGGTTTAGTTGACTTAGCTTTTGACTTTATATCCTGAGGGACATTTAGGTTTAACTGCAGTTACTTTCTTTACTAATTTGCCCTTAATGCATGTAATTGTTATTAGTTTCTTTGCTGCTGCCTTAGCCTTCGCAACTGCCACTGCCTTAGCATCTGCCACTGCCTTAGCATCTGCGATAATTTTATCTGACGCTACTTTGTCTACCGCTGCCTTGTCTACCGCTGCCTTGGCGTCTGCGATAATTTTATCGGCTGCCGCGGTGGCGTCTGCGATAATTTTATCGGTTGTTGCCTTGTCTACCGCTGCCTTGTCTACCGCTGCCTTGGCGTCTGCGATAATTTTATCGGCTGCCGCGGTGGCGTCTGCGATAATTTTATCGGTTGCTGCCTTGTCTACCACTGCCTTGGCTACCGCTGCCTTGGCGTCTGCGATAATTTTATTGGCTTCTGCGGCGGCGTCTGCGATAATTTTATTGGCTGCGGCGGCGGCTACCGCTGCTTTGGCGTCTGTGATAATTTTATCGGCGGCTGCGGTGGCTACCGCTGCCTTGGCGTCTGCGATAATTTTATCGGCTGCTGCGGCAGCGTCTGCGATAATTTTATCGGCTGCTGCGGCGGCTACCGCTGCCTTGGCTACCGCTGCCTTGGCGTCTGCTGCTGCTTCAGAAAGCGTTGTCGCACCATTCCAAATTTGTGAAGTGGATTCACACTTGATAACTTTTCCACAAAGCAAAGGAGTCCCGTGAAAGATTCCAAAACCTTCTGAATCAATATATTTTGCTGTAGCGAGCCCAATTACTCTTCCATTACGATCAAAAATGGGTCCTCCCGAATTACCAGAGTTAATTGCTGCGTTTGTAGTTCCGAGAAAAGTTGAAGTATTAATACTAGAAATAATCCCTGTAGTGAGAATTCCTGGGAATCCCAAAGGGCTTCCAATTACACCAACCCACCACCCCTGTTGAGGAATTGATCCGAACCAATCTAGAGGTTCTATTTGTGTACTAGTTAAGATTCCAGCAACATCATTTGCTTCATCCCAGGCATAAACATAAGCAGGTACTTTCACTTGATTTGGAAGTGCGATAAAAATATTGCGTTTCGTTGTACAAGATGCAATAACGTGATGATTTGTAATGATATAACTCTTGTAGCCATTAGATATGTTTGCAGCACTTAATGAAGCATTGATTGACCAACCACTCCCAAGCCCATCCCCACAGAAAACAGTAACTACAGACTTTGTTGTTGAAGCAGCCAGTGCCACTAAATCGTTAGGTTGATTGGATGGATTGGTTAAAAGTGGTTTTCCAGTATTCAAATTAAATGATGGCAGTTGATTTTGGGGCGTATCAGACGAGGAACTCCCTGGACTTGTAACTGCGCCACCCTTGACATTGATAATCCAAAAGTTTGTTGGGGCATAGTCATAATTTTTGTCGTCAGTAGATATATGGTCTGAGACGCCTTGTATTCCTAAACTCGCACCAATAGGCAGACAAGTTTTTGGAATTGAAAAACCAATCCAATTTGCTTTTGTATCTAAATTTGTCCAGGTACTAACTTTACAAAGACTTGAATATGTGACAGCACCCCCAAGGGGCCGAACTACAAACCTCCCAGAGTGAATGTAATTACCTTTATATGAATCTGTCGATGTCTCTAAGGAGTAATCCGCTTGTCCATCAAGATCTAAATCCAGCAATATTCCAGCCCAACTGCCTAAACCATCAGCGAAAGTGGATGAAGTAACGATTCCCGTAAAATCTAGAAAAAACCAATACTCATCTGGCTTTGTATCACTTACAGCAAAAATAATCTTGTTAATATCGTATGCAGCAGTTAGGTCGGGTCTGTTATAGGAATCTATTGGGCTAGTTTGATATTGGAGCCACGCGGCATTTGCTGAAGGTGTTGATTGCGATAAACCAACTATCAATAAAATAGCAGAGATTGCATAGCGAGCGGATCTCTTCATAGAAGGAAACTACTCTCTTTCGTTATGCATTGCTCTGAGGATAAAGGTAAGGGGAAACCGTAGACGCTTCCGAAATAGCCCTACTCAACTCTTCTATCTTTTAAAACCTACCTTCTCCATCTATTTCGCGTATCTGTTGGAAAAGTCTTACAGGTGTAAATGGTTCCAGTCTTGCTTGTTCCAATCCCACCTGCAGGAGCACAAAATGCACCTACGGTAATCCCCGTCTGAGGTTATGAATAAATAGGATAAATACCACTTCGCTGACCACCTTTATCTCAAGGTGTTGCGACGACCACTTGAATTCACCCCCTGTCTCAAATCATCATACGGGCGCAATACGATTTATCAGCAATACAAATGGAAATGATCAACATCCTGAAGGTTTGGGGGTCTTCGACGGGCAAGAAAAGTGGGCAGTCGGGCAGAAAAGTCTGGCAGAGGGGCTCGGCTCAAGGAACTGGAACGTGAGAATAGGGAGCTGCGCCGAGCCCAATAGGTTACTAAGCGTGTAAGTAAGTGCAATATTGCCTAACTCTGAGCGTGACTTACGCCCTGAAGTGCCAGGTATAACCTGTAGGTGTTAGGCGGGTCTTATGGAGGTATTAGCAGTATCGATCAAGATACATTACCTATCTCTGCTTGTAGCCCGAGGGGCATTTAGGTTTAACTGCCGTTATCTTCTTTACTAATTTGCCCTTAATGCATGTAATTGTTAGTAGTTTCTTTGCTGCTGCCTTGGCGTCTGCCGCTGCTTTAGCTTCTGATGTCTTAGCCTTCGCCGCTGCCTTGTCTACTGCTGCCTTGGCATCTGCCACTGCCTTCGCATCGCTCAGGATTTTATCTGCTACGGCTTTTGCATCACTCAGGATTTGATCTGCTACGGCTTTTGCATCACTCAGGATTTTATCTGCTGCGGCTTTATCTGCTGCGGCTTTCGCGGCTGCTGCTGCTTTCGCGGCTGCCACTGCCTTAGCATCTGCCACTGTCTTCGCATCACTCAGGATTTTATCTGCTACGGCTTTACCTGCTGCTGCTTTCGCATCGCTCAGGATTTTATCTACTACGGCTTTTGCATCGCTCAGGATTTTATCTGCTACGGCTTTTGCATCGCTCAGGATTTTATCTGCTACGGCTTTATCTGCTGCGGCTTTTACATCGCTCAGGATTTTATCTGCTGCTGCTTTATCTGCTGCTGCTTTCGCGTCTGCTGCTGCTTTCGCGTCTGCTGCTGCTTTCGCATCGCTCAGGATTTTATCTGCTGCGGCTTTATCTGCCTGTGCCTTCGCAACTGCAATTAGTCTGGCTCCAGGAAACTTAACAGTATTTGGAATGATTAGAGTAGACAATGATTTTGCACCATAGAAGGCATCATCCAAAATCATTACCACGGTATCTGGGATGATGATCGTTGATTTAGCCAAAGGAGCTTGTATTAAAACTTTCTTTTCTTTGTCATATAAAACACCTTGAATATCAGAACTGAATTTGGGATTGGCGCTATCAACCGTGAAAGATGTCAGCATGGTTACACCATAGAAGGCGTTATCGCCAATGGTTTTCATGCTATTTCCAATCGTGAGGGATGTCAGCGAGGTTGCATCTGCGAAGGCGGAATCGCCAATGGTTGTCACACTGTTTCCAATCGTGAGAGAGGTCAGCGAGCGTGCACCTTCGAAGGCGTTATCGCCAATGGTTGTCACACTGTTTCCAATCGTGAGAGAGGTCAGCGAGCGTGCACCTTTGAAGGCGTTATCACCAATGGATGTCACGCTGTTTCCAATCGTGAGGGATGTCAGCGAGGTTGCACCGTAGAAGGCGTACTGGCCAATGGTTGTCACACTGTTTCCAATCGTGAGAGATGTCAGCGAGGCTGCATCTTCGAAGGCGCTATCGCCAATGGATGTCACGTTATTCCCAATCGTGAGGGATGTCAGCGAGGTTGCACCGTAGAAGGCGGAATTTCCGATCGATGTCACGCTATTTGGAATCGTGAGAGATGTCAGCATGGTTGCATCTTCGAAGGCGCTATCGCCAATGGATGTCACGCTGTTTCCTATCGTGAGGGATGTCAGCGAGGTTGCACCGTAGAAGGCGCTATCTCCGATCGTTGTCACGCTATTTCCAATCGTGAGGGATGTCAGCGAGGTTGCACCGTAGAAGGCGCCCTTGCTAATGACTGCCACGCTATTTCCAATCGTGAGGGATGTCAGCGAGGTTGCATCTTCGAAGGCGTCATCGGCAATACTTGTCACGCTATTTGGAATAACCACCTCGCCCGCACAATTAATATTACTCACAACTATATTATTTTTAATCGTAAAGTTTCCTAGCACGCTACAGTTAACAATTTGCACCGTATCTGCCGTGGCGGAAGTCGGAATAGCAAAGCACAACGCGATCAAAACGGCTATGAATTTGATTCGGTTCATAGGTTGAACTTAACGAAAAAGTCTGACTATTTCTAGGCACGTTAGCAAAGTGTTAGCCAGTTTTACTTTGCGATTGACGCGTCCTCGATACCGATAATCCAGTAGTTTTTACTTTTTATTGTGACACTTGTTGTCAAAACCTAACTCAAAATAGCTTACTTTACGGGTAAGAAAAGCGGGCGGGCAGAAAAGTCGGGTAGCAGACCTTCCCAACTTTTCCCTAAAGGAAAGGTTGAGGTCCGCTGGGATTTCCAGAGAGTCTAGATGATTTCCTGTGCGCAACTTGAGAAATAGATTTACTTAATGACAGATACTTCTGTTATCCTTTTCTAAATGGATTGGGAATTCCCGATCGGCATATGACCTCCGAGATTCTCGGGGGTCATATGCTTTATGGTAAAACTTTAAGTCCCCAACCGTTCGTTTCGCCCTGAGGTGATTTACGTACTCTTGTTCCCGCACTCTGTTTCCTGAAGTGCGATTTGAAGGTGTCGATGGGCGGTGGCTCTGTACTTACCTAGAGTTAATCTAAATCCTTAAGCGCCGCCGTGGCAACGCTTGTATTTCTTACCCGACCCACATGGACATGGTGCATTTCGCGAAACCTCACCCTTACTTCTTACCCCTGATTCATCGGCCGCGGTGTATTGCAGCCCTCCAACTGGCGCTGGTTTAGCTCCAAGTCCCGGTGCGCTTACCGAATTGCTCGCGCTTTCCACGGTGACTTCAATATTGAAAAGCAACCCTGCAATCTCTTCTTTCATCCCATCCATCATTGCGGAGAAAAGTTCGTAACCTTCACGCTGATATTCAACTAGTGGATCCCGTTGAGCCATTGCGCGCAAGCCGATTCCTTCTTGCAAATAATCCATCTCGTAAAGGTGCTCGCGCCATTTACGATCGAGTACAGAAAGTAAAACCTTTCGCTCTAATTCGCGCATGACTTCTGCGCTTAAGGTTTCTTCGCGGTGAGCATAAGCCTTCACTGCATCTTCGCTAATACGAGCAGTTAAGAAGTCGGCATCTAGACCAGCACGCGAGCCAACTGCCTGCTCCAACTCTTCAATTGAGAAGGAGACTGGATAAATTGTTTTTAGTACGTTCCAAAGTTTCTCCAAATCCCAATCCTCGGCATAGCCTTCCGAAGTTGCAACTTGAATGTATGCGTTCAAAGTATCGCCTAGGAAGGTGGCCGTTTGTTCTTTAATGTCTTCGCCTTCTAAGACTAAGCGTCGCTCGCCATAAATGACTTGGCGTTGACGATTCATGACGTTGTCATATTTGAGCACATTTTTGCGCATTTCAAAGTTTTGCGCTTCGACTTGAGTTTGAGCTGAACGAATTGCGTTACTTACCATTTTTGACTCTATCGGTTCATCTTCGGGAATTCCTGCCGCGCTTAAGAAGCGCTCCACCATTCCTGAATTAAAGCGGCGCATCAAATCATCTTGAAGTGAAAGGTAGAATCGAGATTCGCCCGGATCGCCTTGTCGGCCAGAACGACCGCGTAATTGGTTATCTATACGGCGTGATTCGTGACGTTCAGTTCCTAAAACATAGAGACCACCTAACGAAACAACTTCTTCATGTCCGGTGGCAACTGCAGATCTCTGTTTTGCAATTTCATCTGGCCAAGCGGCTTCATATTCCGCTGCGTTCTCAACTGGCGATAAGCCGCGTCGTTGTAATTCAAAATCAGCCATGAATTCAGGGTTGCCGCCGAGCATGATGTCGGTGCCACGGCCAGCCATATTTGTGGCAACTGTTACTGCGCCGTTCGCACCGGCGCGGGCGATAATCGCGGCTTCGCGTTGGTGATGTTTAGCGTTAAGGACTTCGTGCGAGACTCCCGCTTTGCGTAAGTAAGCCGAGAGCTCTTCGGACTTTTCAACGCTTACCGTTCCGACGAGTACCGGTTGACCTTTGCGATGGCGCGCAACAATGTCAGCAGTGACTGCAACAAACTTGCCAGCTTCACTCTTATAAACAAGATCAGGCTGATCGATACGTATCATCAATTGGTTAGTTGGAATTTGCACAACTCCCAATTTATAGATCTGATCGAATTCAGAAGCTTCGGTCATCGCAGTACCTGTCATGCCCGATAACTTCTCATATAAACGGAAGTAATTCTGCAGCGTGATAGTAGCCAGAGTCTGATTTTCGTCTTTAATTTCAACTCGCTCTTTTGCTTCAAGAGATTGATGTAAACCTTCGCTATATCGACGGCCAGCCAACATGCGGCCGGTGTGCTCATCAACAATGAGAAGTTCGCCATTCATAATAACATAATCTTTATCGCGCTTAAATAGTTCTTTTGCGCGGATCGCATTATTTAGATAACCGATCATTGGCGTGTTGGCAGCTTCGTAGAGATTGCCTATTTGCAGCAACTCTTCGACTTTCGTTACACCCTCTTCAAGAATTCCTGTGGTTTTTTTCTTTTCATCAACCTCATAATGCACATTGCGTTGAAGTTTGTTGACGATGTTTGCAAATTCGACATACCACTTCGTTGCTTTATCTGCGGGTCCACTAATAATTAAAGGAGTCCTCGCTTCATCTATAAGAATTGAGTCAACTTCATCGACGACTGCAAAGAAGTGATCGCGTTGGACGCACTCTTCCAGCGACCACGCCATATTGTCACGTAGGTAATCAAAACCAAATTCATTATTTGTTCCATAAGTTATGTCGGCGGCGTAGGCCAGACGACGTTCGACTGGTGACATATTTGCAAGAATTACACCGACAGTTAATCCAAGGAAGTGATGAATGCGCCCCATCCATTCGCTATCGCGTTCAGCCAAATAGTCATTTGTAGTGACAACGTGCACCCCACGGCCAGCCAATGCATTTAAATATGAAGGCAAAGTTGCCACAAGGGTTTTACCTTCACCAGTTCGCATCTCTGCGATATTGCCGCGGTGAAGAGCAGCTCCACCCATAATTTGAACATCGAAATGTCGTTGACCAAGAGTTCGCATTGCAGCTTCGCGCACAACCGCGAATGCTTGCGGCATGATGTCATCGAGGCTTTCGCCTTCGGCAAAGCGGGCTTGAAAGAGCGCGGTTTGGTTACGCAACTCGCCATCGGTCAACGCCACGATTCGAGCTTCTTCTGCGTTAACAAGGATTGCAATTTTCTTTAAATCACGGAGAATACGACCTTCACCTGCACGCAAAATTTTGTCAAAAAACGCTGGCATCAACCAAACCTTTCAAGCGTAGAAACTCTCTGTAAGCCCATTTCCAATCCTTCTATCGTAGTGGGTGGGTAGCGCAAGCAGTTACGGCGGCAGCCACCGCAATACCCCCAGAAGTTAAGGCTCGGACCCCTTCGCTCAGAGTTGACCCTGTCGTGACAAGATCATCAACGAGAATTGCATCTCTTCCGCAAAAACTAAACGCCTCTGCCTCCTCGATTATTCCTATGGCGCCAGCAAGATTTCGAGAGCGGCCACGAGCGCTGAGTTTGCTCTGGTCTCGCACTTTTCGTTTGAGCTCGAGCAGTTTGACCATGGGTAGTCCGGACTCTTGCGAAATCGCATAGGTCAATTCAGCAACAAAATCACGACCGCGGCGGCGCTTTGAACTTCGACTTGCAGGTATTGGAACCAAGAAACTAGTCGTGCCTAGCATGGGAATTGAATCGAGGGCGCGCATCAACGCGCTTACCAATAGTTGATCTGCTTCTGAATGACCGTTCTCTTTTGCGGAAAGTAAAATCTTTTTCGCTACTGGGGAATAAGATATAGAGGAATAAACTGGAATATTCGCTACAAAAGTTCGATAAGCGCATGGGTGCCAGCGCTTTCGACACGATGCACACAAAGTTAATCCAAGACGAGCGCAACCAAAACATCTAACAGGGAAAAGAATTTGCGAGAAATCTTCAAGAATTTTCATGACCGAGATTCTTCCCAAGAGAAATGGACATATAGTAGTTTCTCGGAAAATGTGTGGAGAATTAACCCTTGAAATCTTTAGGTTCTAAATTAATCAACCTTGCTTGAATCGAGCCTCCTGCTCGGCGCGGTAAAGTTAAAACGAAGTGTGTGCCTTTATTTGGGCTTCCCCATGCTTCAAGTTCTCCGTTATGGAGTCGAGTATCTTCCAAAGCAATTGATAAACCTAGCCCACTGCCACCTCGAGTGCGAGCTCGAGATGGATCTGCGCGCCAGAACCGATCGAAAACTCGCGTTAAGGAATTTGAATCTAAACCAATTCCGTAATCGCGAACCCCGACTGCGACATCGCTCTCGTTTGAAACAATCGTGATTTCTATTGGTTTCTCTTCAGCGTGGTCTAACGCATTATTGAGCAGATTACGGATAATTCTTTCAACTCTACGAATATCAGCTTGAATCGCTATCGAGTGATCGGAGGAAAAGATTACGATTGAAGTCACTTTCTCTTGCGCAACCGTTGCTAAATCCGCCACAGAGCGCTCGATTAACTTCACAATGTCAAAATCCAGACTCTCTAGAACTGCCGCTTCAGCATCGAAGCGACTAACTTCCAAAAGGTCTTCCAGTAATTGCTCAAAGCGATCTAGTTGGGCTACTAATAACTCAGCGCTACGAGCCACGCTCGGATCAAAATCAAATCTAGCTGTATGAATAATCCCCGATGCCATACGAAGCGTTGTGAGTGGTGTCCGCAATTCATGGGAAACATCAGATACAAAACGCTGTTGAACTCTAGATAAGTTCTCTAAGCGTGCAATTTGTTTTTCAAAGGAATCGGCCATCTCATTGAACGCATTTCCTAACGTTGCGATTTCATCTTTTGAAGTAACCTCCATGCGTTGACTAAAATCACCACGTGTAAATTTAGATGCAATGCTTGCGGCGTCACGAACTGGGCGTACAACTTGTCGCAGAACTAGCCAAGTAACTAAGAGGATTAAAAGCAAGAGCGCAAAACCCGCCAATAGTAGCGAACTCTTAATAAGGGCGAGCGTGGCGTTTTGATCAACTAACGAGAAGAGTAGGTACATTTCGTACCTTCCTGCATTAGGAAGATCAATTTCGCGCCCAACGACTAGCGCCGGAACGCTGGTCGCGCCAGCATATTTCAGCGTTGCATTTGCCCAATTGAGATCGTTCCCTTTCTGTACTCTCTCTCTTAAGCCTTGCGGAACTGATGTCGGGTCCACCAGATTTGATGTCATTTCATAATTGTATTTTCGAATCATATTTGCTGGATCTCTTAATAAGACGACTTCTCGACTGCTTTTCTCAGCAGTTAAGTTGGTAACTCCGCTGATAATTTTCTTAACAACGGTCGTCATATCTGTCCCTGACCGACCTTGTGCAATCAAGATTTGATATTGCACGCTATAAATCGTGGAACGTGCTTCTAAGAAGGCTGAATTGAGGTTAACTTCTTTAATGCCAGTGGAGAGTTTCGAATTTAGCACTGAACCTATTAGCCAACCAACCGCGAGCGAAAGAAGTAGCGTCGATACGATAACTTTAAAAGCGAGCGAATTGCGTATCGGTGTATTAAGCCGGCTCAATTCAAGAACCGCCCATTACTCCAGCTTTATAGCCAACGCCGCGAATAGTGACTATGAGTTCGGGGCGTTCAGAATCATGCTCAACTTTAGAGCGTAAGCGCTGGACGTGAACATTTACTAATCGCGTATCGGTGGAGTGTTTATATCCCCAAACCTCGCTCAGTAAAGCGTCGCGAGTAAATACTCGACCAGGCTCTTTAGCAAGAGCAACCAATAAATCAAATTCAAGTCGCGTCAAAGCAATCCCTTTGCCACCACGTGAAACTTGATGTGCTTGAACATCGATTGCTAAATCGCCAAGCGTAAGAAGTCCCAAAAGGTCAGCATTTGTTCGCCGCAAGCGAGTTCGAATTCTGGCAACTAATTCGGATGGGTGACGGAACGGTTTTACCATGTAGTCATCTGCGCCTGCTTCAAGACCTTTGACAACATCATGCGAATCGCTTTTAGCGCTTAACATAATAATAGGAACCATAGATTCAGCTCTGATGAGTCGACAAACTTCGATTCCATCTAGACCTGGCAACATGACATCTAATAGAACTAAATCGGGTGGATTGTTTCGGAAAACTTCTAGAACTTCATCCCCGCGACTAACTAAATCAACATCAATTCCAGCACCGGTTAAGACGATGCCGAGCATTTCTGCCAGGTCTTGATCGTCATCGACGACCATAACCAGAGTCATTAGCTACCGTGTTCCCAAGAATTTAAGTACAAGTCTTGCGCTGGAGTAAGTACATCGATGTGGCCGCCCATGCTTGTTAATTTGAGGCGAGCAACTTCTTTATCGATGTGTGTCGGAACGTTATGAACGCCGGGCTTTAAATTCTTTGAATTTGCAACTAACCATTGCGCAGTTAAAGCTTGATCAGAGAATGACATATCCATTACCGATGCAGGGTGACCTTCAGCGGCACCGAGGTTTACCAGACGGCCTTCGGCAAGAAGTAGTAAGCGACGGCCATCTGCCATTACATATTCATCGGTCTGATGGCGCATCTTGGCGTTCTTACTCTTGGCATTTACTTCAAGCCAAGCAACATCGATTTCAACATCGAAGTGACCCGAGTTGGCCATAATCGCGCCGTCCTTCATTACTGCAAAGTGTTCATCACGTAAAACATCGCGGTTGCCGGTGACGGTAATAAATACATCTCCTACTGCGGCAGCTTCGATCATTGGCATAACGCGAAAACCTTGCATCATGGCATCTAGCGCCTTGGTTGGATCAATTTCTGTAACAATTACGTCGGCGCCCATTCCTTTTGCGCGTTCTGCAACGCCTTTACCGCAGTAACCGAAACCGGCCACAACAAGAATTCGTCCAGCAAGCAAGAAATTCGTTGAGCGGAAAAGCGCATCAAGAGTTGATTGTCCAGTGCCATAACGATTATCAAACATATGTTTCGTATCTGTGTCGTTGACCGCAATCATTGGGAATCGCAGCGCGCCATCTTTTGCCATTTGATGCAAGCGAATAACACCAGTTGTAGTCTCTTCGCAACCACCAGTGATGTTAGGAATTAGCTCTTCTCTTGTTCTGTGCAGAATATTTACCAAGTCACAACCGTCATCGAAGACTTGGTGGGGTTCGATATCAAGGGCTGCATTGATGTGTTTGTAATAACCATCACGATCGACGGCGTTACGAGCAAACACGCTGATGCCATATTCATGAACAAGCGCGGCTGCGCTGTCATCTTGAGTAGAGAGAGGATTCGATGCACAGAGTGCGATTTGCGCACCGCCAGCTTTCAAAACACGCATGAGGTTGGCAGTTTCAGCCGTTACGTGCATACAAGCTGAGATTCGGACGCCTTCAAATGGTTGCGATTTCTCAAAGCGTGCGCGGATTTGGGCCAACACTGGCATGTTCCGTTCTGCCCACTCAATGCGCTTGCGGCCTTGCTTGGCCAGAGAGGCATCAGCAATGTCGTGCTTTGGAAGTGTCTTGGTAACAGGTGAATTCACGAAAGTCTCCTTTAAGGCGCAGCGCTGCTAGGAGGCTAGATTACGCCCTGATGAGAGAAAGCACCTCATCGCGAACCTGCCCCATCAGGAGTTCAGTCTTAGCTTCAACGTTAAGCCTAAGCAGAGGCTCGGTATTAGAGGATCTAAGGTTGAACCACCATAACTCTGAGCCAATTGTAACTCCATCCAAGTGGTCAACTGAAATTCCTTCAACAGGCGAATACTTATTTTCGACTAACTCCATGGCAGCGTTTGCATCACTAACTTTTAAGTTTATTTCGCCACTTGATGCGTATCGCTGAAAAGGTTGCAAAATTTGAGAAATTGTTTTTTCGCTTTCGCCTAAAGCCGCAATTACATGGAGGGCGGCGAGGGCTCCCGAGTCTGCTCGCCAAAAGTCACTAAAATAAAAATGTCCTGAATGCTCTCCTCCGAAGATTGCTCCACTTTCGGCCATCATTTTCTTGATATACGAATGCCCGACGCGACTTCGAAGTGGCACGCCGCCATTTTCTTTAATAACTTCAACAACGGCGCGAGATGAAATGAGATTGTAAATAATCGATGAACCTGGGTGCTTCGCCAACTCGCGCTTTGCAATAAGGCTGGTGAGGTCCGATGGATTAATCGCTACGCCATTTTCATCGATGAAAAAACATCGGTCAGCATCTCCGTCGAATGCCAAACCTAGATCTGCTTTATTTCTCTTCACGCTTTCTTGCAAGTCAATAAGGTTCTTAGCATCGATTGGGTTTGCTTCGTGATTTGGAAATGTTCCATCTAAGTCGAAATACAAAGGAATCAGTTCAACGTTAAGTCTGGAAAAAATAGCCGGGGCCGTGTGTCCAGCCATGCCATTGCCAGCATCGACAACAATTTTCAGGCGGCGACTTTTAGAGAGATCGACCAGAGTTAATAAGTAATCTACATACTCATTAAGCATCTCTTGACTGCGCTCAACACCAACTGAACGAAAACCAATTGGGGTACCTTGGCGAACGAAATTCTCAATCACGCGCAAGCCAGATTCTCTACCAATTGGGCGCGCACCACTGAGGCAAAGTTTAATTCCGTTGTACTGCGCGGGGTTATGGCTAGCAGTAAACATCGCTCCAGGTAAAGCTAACTTCCCTGACGCAAAATATAGGAGGTCTGTTGAGGCTAAACCAATCCGAATGACATCTAAGCCTTGCGTAGTAATTCCATCGGAAAAGGCGTCGGCTAAAATTGGAGAAGACGGACGCATATCTTCTCCAATTACCACGGTTGCAGGTTCGCGCGCCGCTTGGAGGAAGAGTGCGAATGCAACTCCCGTAGCAAATGAGAACTCAGGAGTAATCTCGGTATCAAAGCGTCCACGAATATCATAAGCCTTGAAAATATCTGCCACGAAATTGCGCTCCATGGCTTATTAAGAAGGAACGGCACGAAGATGTCCGCGTCGCCCAATCTGTGGCGCTGGAGTTGCGCTCTCATTTTTTTTCGGAACAGTAATTGGTGAAGTTGCCACTTCGCGCACAGCGTCTGCAATCGCCATCAAATCGTCTTCACTAGGCCCAATTGCATCAAGTGAAATCTCTTGCTTAACAACGATCCACCCGTGCGGGACTGTTAAACGCGTCCCATGAAGTGCGCATAAGTCATAAGCATGTGGCTCTGAGTACGTTGCCAATGGTCCAAGCACGGCGGTTGATTCTGCATAAATGTAAGTAAGGGTCATGGTGGCGCAAACGCGGCAGCCAACCCGAGAGCATGCGCGCCCAACTCTAATCTGCGGACTCATAGCCTAAAGATTAGTGGGGTCGAGTGCGATTTCTTTGGGATTACCAAGGTGTTAGGGTGCCAATATTTGAATTTGGAATGGCTGCGTTACTCAAATAACTTCCAGCAACCAGTGGTATGGCACCATAACCGTTTGTTGAAGTGATTAAGGCGGCCCCATAAGTACCGTTTGAAACGCCTATAAAACTGATCACTTTTGCATTATCTGGAACTCTCCAACTGGCGATGTCAGATCCTTTGAGAGTTTTCCGTATCGTTTTCCCGTTAGCAAAAAGAACTTCCATTCCAATATTGATATTTGGGGAAGTGAAAACCAAAAGCGGTGAAAGTCCAGTAACTGCGAGCCTAAACTTGGTAAGCTCAGGCGAAGGAGTGTTCCAAACGAAGTCCCAAACTAAGCCATTGCGGCCTTTAACACGCACCATTGTAAAAACTGACCCAGTAATCGGTTCGTCAGAAGTTATCCGTAGCGCAAAAACATTGGCTGAAAGCTTGGGCTTCAAAGTAATTTCGCTAACGCTCCCAGCTTTAATTTTCCTAGCGTTCAAACCAACGGGGATGAAACTTCCATCACTCGATATAAGTTCAGCGGTGATGGTCGCATCAACGCCATTGGGATTTACGATGCGCAGTTGATGCGCCGTAGGGTTATTCTTATTGTTTTTTTGGTGGGGGATCGCCGAAATATAGATCTCCTTTCCCAGCGCGTTTGTGGAATTGACAAAGTCTCCCCCTAAGTTTTTTAACCCCTTACCTTGTACATCGAGCATAAAGGCGCTGATTCGACCTGAGCGAGGAACCACATGTAAGGCAATGGCTCCCTCTCCCGGAGCAAACATATCTAAGGCGGTAATAATTGAACTCTTTGCCCGAACTGTAATTGTTTTAACTGGACCCTTACCTCTTGCGCTCCAACTTCCGATATCTACAATTGCGCTTCCGAGTCCACTATTAATAACAATAAGCTTTCCACGACTGGTTACGTCAGCAGTTCCTCCCACAAACCATTGTTCAGAAGTTGGTCCACTACAGATTGCAGCCCCTGCCCAAATATTCGCGCGGCTCTGCCAGATTGTTGGAGTAACTCCATTTGCCTCAATTAAGAGTGAATCTTTCGCTATTAGATACCTCGTTACGCCTAGCGCCTTCTTCTTAGTTGACTTACTTTCCACGCTTTGAAACATCGTCTTTTTGCTCATCACCGATACTTGCGATGTCGCGCCTAGCAGAGTTGGTGGACAGACAACGCTGGGATAGCTTTCGGAAAATCGAGTGGTTTTAACAACTACATTTACCAAGTTGGTAAGAAGAATTGATATCGCGAAAACGCCGATGAATAGCGCCGGGCGTTTTATTTTCATGCTAATTCCTTCTCGGAAATTTCGCGCTTTCTCCGACCGGCCGGGAGCGCAAAGATTACGACGACAACGATGGCTATAAATTGCAAGGAGAGCCACCCACGGCGGATAGTTCCGTCATGAATAAGGGAAAATTCGCCTGACTCAAAAAACGCTAAATTGAGTTAAGCCATCATCGTTTTTCACTCTCGGTAATCGTTTGCCATTCTCAATTATTTGCCACGATCGAGAATAATTTTCAGTTAAGGTCAAAGTTCCGGCAGCGGTAACCATGGTTCTAGCTCCGACATCACCAGTTTCGATAGCGCTCCGCGCGCCTTGTGCATCTGTAAAAATCAATCGCCCAGTCACGCCAGTAACACGCCAAACAATTCCGGCACTGGTAGCCGATGCTCGGTTGAATCCGCCTATTCCATCGATGGTGCGAACAATTTCTTTACCACTTGGTTGAGCGATAAAAATATATTTTATTCCGTAATTCGCAAAAGTCTTACTGCTCAATATGCCAGATCCATCCACTAAATCTCGCACAGCTGCTTCCATCGCTTCACTTTCAACCGGCGCTACATCAGGATCGCCTAATTGAATATCACTACCCCTTGAAATGAAATACTGCAGGGCGAGGGAACCTGCGCTCTTCTCTTCACGGATGACTAAAGTCTTAGTATTTTTTTCAACCGCTAAGAACGACGGTATTACGCTCCCTAGATTGGTGCGAATTGGGGAATTTGCGCCAGTAGTAGTTATCCAAGCAACGGAGGCGACCGTATATAGAGTCGTAGCTATTAATAACAACCCTGCTAAAATATGTCGGTAATGGAAATTTGTTCTCACTAAGTGTTCGCGCAACCTATCCAAAATCATTACACCAGAAACTAGCGCGGCAAGGGTCGCACCAACAAGAAGAGTTCCGGTCCAAACTGGCGTATTCGCATAATTGCCATGTGTTGAGATAGCCAGAGCTGATATGAGCGTTGCAGCAACGAGAAAGCCAAATCCGATTTCGGCTACGCTGCGCGCAGAACTTGAGTTAAAGAGCGCGATGAGCAACATAATGAGTATCGGACTAATCAACCACCATGGCGGCGATCCGGGACCACCCGGATTTCCAAGCGCAGCCAAGTTTGGCCCGCCGCCTGAGAGCGCGAATCCTGGCTCTGAGAGTAAACGCGATGGGTTAAGCAAGGCTTCAAAAGAGTAAGGAAGCGTCACTAATAGCGGCGCGATGAGCAAAGTTATGCGTCGAAAAAGTTTAGCTTTAAAGCGTTCAGGATCGAGGGCGCCGCGCAATTGCGCGTAATCAGAGACGATTGCGGTTACGGTAAAAGCAAAGAGAATTAAGAAGGCAACAAGGGTAAATGAAAAAATAAGTGAAAACAGAAGCGATGCACCGAAAATCCTTCTCCAATTAAGTAGCTCAATCTCACGCCATTGCGTCAGTGCGAGAGGTATGAGCGGGGCAAAAATAAGCGCCGTAAGAGTGCCGATCCGGCCTGAATTTATTGCTGCGATGGATACCGGCGAGATTGCATATAAAACGCTGGCCGCTATGGCAAGGGATGCGCTCTTACTTAACTTAGCAAAAAGAAAGTGGCTGGTCCAGAAGAGAATTACCGGGAGTAAGATGAAAATTAAAGTCATCATAAAAGGAACTTTGCCTAAAAATATTATTGATGCTGCAGCCAAAACCGCTAACCATGGTGGTGCTGCGCTCGTGCTTCCCATTCCAACTTGGTGCCATGAATCGAAATAACTCTGCCACAAATCAGAAGCACCAGTTTGTGAAACAGGTAAAGCACCACCAGAGATTGACCCAAAACGATTCCTCGACCAAATCAAAGTAAGCATTGAAAGCCCAAGTAGCCCAACGCTCATGGGCTTTCTTAGGAGTGCTGTCCACCGTGTGCTTTGGATCGGCACCAGTAAATCTTCATCGTCAGTGGCAATTCGCGATGCGATTGATTGGTCGAAATTGGTGGGTAGTAAACGTTCTCTAATGGATTCACCAGCTCTGGTGAACGCTAAACGGAGCTGAGACCATCTGGGCGGGATATATGCAGCAACCACCCTTGGAGAAACTAAACGCTTTTTCTTACGCCATCTGCGCGCCTTAATGAGTTGATTTGGGTTTGCAATCAAAGCTAAGACGGCCAAAATTTCATCGCTAGCGTATCCTGGAAGTTTGGCAATTAAATAACCAAGCGAACGTCCAAGGGCGGAAGTCAATAATTGAATCGCTATCCAAGGCAGCATCCACCAAGAAGAATTTGCCAACAGAACGTATGCTGCATTTCTGCGATCAAGGAGTAGCGGACGATGCAAGAACGCCCCATCTACATCAACGCTTCTGCGCTCAGATGCTGCGGCTTCTGCGTGAAATGCGAGCGCCTTTGATACCGCGATTACAGAGTGTCCTGCGGTACGTGCGCGCCAACCAAAATCTACATCGTCTCTAAAAAGTGCCAAATTAGCATCGAAGCCATCGAGTTCTACAAAAACTTCTCGCCGGATGAGTGCTCCGGCGGTACTGACTGAGAGAACATCATGAATACCGTCGCGTTGACCTTGGTCATATTCAAAAGGTTCGAGACCAGTCCAACGCGTACCATTTCCTGCGATGCTTATTCCTATTTCTAACAAATGTGTTCGATTATGCCAGCCTAAAAGTTTTGGACCAGCTAAAGCTACTTGCGGTCGATCTTCAATTGCGATTAACAATTCACTTAAAGCAGTGGGCGCAGGCGCGCAGTCATCATGAATTAGCCAAATCCATTCACTTGCGAGCCCACTTTGGGCAGGAAACTTATCCAGTGCTAATTTAACCGCTTCACCAAAACCACAATCGCGTTCCGTTTCAATAATTGATATGCGAGCACTTTTTAATAACTTTACGGAACCATCTATTGAACCTGTATCAACTGCGATGACACGATTAATAAGACGCGTTTGTGATGCAAGCGCAGCAAGAACTTGCGGTAACCAAATCGCACCATCATGAACTACCAGGATTGCAGTGACGTAGTGCGAATCGAGAGCGGCTTCTGCGGCCATAATTACAAACCCATCAAGGTTTTAAACCTACGCAGAGCGACGCTTTAGGCGACGACGTTCTCGTTCTGAGAGGCCACCCCAAATTCCAAATCGCTCATCATTAGCAAGTGCATATTCCAAGCACTCTGAGCGCACTTCACAAGAGAGGCAGACGCGTTTGGCTTCGCGAGTCGAGCCGCCCTTCTCCGGGAAGAATGCTTCAGGATCTGTTTGTGCGCAAAGCGCGCGCTCTTGCCAGAAGAGCTCAACGCTCTCACTGGTCCCTAACTTCATAATTGGACCAAGTAGCTCTCTGTTGGCTTCAGGTCGAATCGGCATACCGCTTCTCCTTAGTAGCTTTTTCGCTCTCCCCTAATGGAAAAGACTTTCATAGAGTGAATTACACGCGTGTAATCCCTTTAAGTCAAGTGGGTGAGCGGTAAAATACGCTCAAATTAGAATTATATTGGAAAAATCTCACTATTTACCAGAGAAGAGCCCGAAATCTTCGAATTTATTTGGATTTTCGAACCTTTTGAGATAAATGAATTTTCAATTATTGATCCAGCGCCAATCTCTACCCCACTTTCAATGATTGATCCAATCACAGTTACATGGGCACCGATGGAAGTGCCGCTACCAATGCAGCTGCCCCCAGTTATAGATGCAGTGGCATCGATTACTGCCCCTTTCATGATTAACGCATCGGAGGTATGGCTCTGTGAATTTGTTGAATTAATAGCGGCGGAATCGCCAACGCGACAAACTAAATCTATCGAACCTTGTAAGAGCGCTTTTAGTGTTCCAATATCCAACCAATACGAATTATCTATGAACCCATAAACTTTCGCACCCTCTTTAATTAATTGCGGAAAAGTTTCGCGCTCGATGCTAACCACTCGATTACTTGGAATTTGATCGATTACTTTTGGATTGAAAACATAACAACCGGCGCTAATCGTATTTGTTAATGGATTTTCCATTTTCTCTAAGAAATCTAAAACTCTTCCGCTTGAGTCAGTTAGCACACATCCATAAGCACGAGCATCGACTACGGAAGTTAAATGTAAAGTTACATCAGCGTCGTTCTTCAAATGTTCTGTAATTTGTTCCTTAAGATTATGCGAACTTAATACATCACCGTTAAGAATAACTATCGGTTCTTCAGAATTTATCAGCGCAGCAGCGTTCCTAATAGCACCGGCCGTACCCATCGCTTCTTTTTCAACTGCATAAAGGAGTTTCATTCCCCACTTCGAGCCGTCGCCAAAATAAGGTATGAAAACGTCCGATAAATATGATGTTGCGAGAACCACTGTGGTAATTCCCGCTCGCTTAGCCATAGCTAGTTGGTGTTCAGTCACAGGTAAACCAGCCACCGTAAGCATAGGTTTTGGCGTGTTCTTAGTAAGCGGCAATAGTCGAGTTCCGAAACCACCGACAAGTAAAATTCCTACCGCCATAGTTATTTCACGCGTTTTTCAAGCGATGTACTGCATCAGCAATTTGGCCATCGGTAGCGGTCAGCGCTATTCGAATATGTTTAGCACCTTTTGCGCCATAAAAAATTCCAGGTGTTGCCAGGATTCCTAATTTAGCTAGCCATTCAACGCTCTTCCACGCATCTTCATTACGTGTGCACCAGATATATAAACCCGCATCTGAGAAATCTATCGCGAAGCCAACCGCGCCTAGAGCTGGAATCAATAATTGGCGACGGGCGTTGTAGCGAGCACGTTGTTGGACCACATGTTCGCTATCCGATAGCGCAGCGACCATAGCTTTTTGAACAGGAAGTGGCACCATTCCTCCACCATGTTTTCTTATCTCCCGAATTTTATCAATCAAAATCGGATCACCAATAAGAAAAGCCGCGCGATAGCCTGCCATAGAGGATCGCTTAGAGAGCGAGTGAAGCGAGAGAACGTTCTTATTCTCGCCACGAGTATGTGAAAGAATTGAAGTTGGTTTCGCTCTGTCATCAAATTCCAGATAACACTCATCAGAAACCACAATCGCGTTGTTGCGCCCCGCCCAACTCAAACTCGCTTGCATTTCGATATCGCTCTGTACTCGCCCGGTTGGATTCGATGGTGAATTGACCCAAGCTAAATCGGCTTGCGGCCATGTTGCGGCGTTAATAGCTACCGGGATTGGATCGCATTGAGCTAAGAGCGCGCCAACGCGATATGTCGGATATGCAATTTCTGGAATTAATACTCTCTTCGATTCTAAATACGTTGGTAACCAAGCAACTAACTCTTTAGAACCAACCAGTGGTAAAACATCAAAACTTCCAGTGGCACTTAAACGCTGCCCTGCCCACTTCTTAATCGCCTCGCGTAGCTCGATGGTGCCGGCAGTAAGTGGATAGCCAGGCGAATTAGAGGCCTCCTTAAGCGCCCTTCGAATGATTTGCGGAGTTGGGTCCACCGGGGTTCCTTGCGAGAGATCAATTACTCCGCTTGGATGGGACCGAGCAATTTCTCCGTAAGGAGCTAACGCATCCCAAGGAAAGTCTGGCAATGAGGATCGCAAAAGGTTTTACTCGCTCTTTGGCGGCGCTGCAACTATTTCTGCATGATCGCTATCAGTGAGGCCAACTTTGCTTGCCCCACCAGGTGAGCCTAACTCGACAAAAAATTCTAAGTTAATCGCAGTGTAGTTTTTCAGCGCCGCTGGGACATCATCTTCGTAATAAATGGCTTCAACTGGGCAGACCGGCTCACATGCAGCACAATCCACGCACTCATCGGGTTGGATGTAGAGCATGCGATTGCCTTCATAAATACAATCCACCGGGCATTCGGCGATGCAAGACTTATCTTTGATATCAATACATGGCTCGGCTATCACATACGTCACGAACTGAGCCTCCCCACTTGCAGTTGTTGAGCTGCTCCATTCTAAGCCCACCGCTATCGCAGGCGCGAGATTAAGAGTGTGATTATTCTTGCTCTATGGGCGAGGATTTTGTAGCAATGATTGGCAAGCGCCTAACTATCCGCCTCTTTGAAGCCGGTGGCGGATATCGAGATATCGTCGGTCATATTGAAAGTAGCACCACGCTTCGTAATCGAAGCGGCGACCTCATATCTTTTAATCCAAGTGAGATTGCAGCATGGCGAGAGATAAAACCTTTGCCCGACTTGGCCGGACGAGGCGCCCCAAAGTCTATGCGCATACGTGAGTTAGAAGATCTCTTTAGCCTCACATGGGTACCAGATGAAATCGAAATGGTGGGGCAATGGCGCTTGCGCGCCTCAGCGAAAATCACGCTCCGTGCGAATTCCGTTTTACCTAGAGGTTTGGGGCCTTACGGAGAACCTGAGTGCGACCTAAATGAGGCGATCAAAAAAGTAATTGATTTCTACCGTAGGCGCAACCAAGAACCAATTTTTCAAATTCACCTCTCGCTACATAAAGATTTAGATATGGAGTTAGAAAAACGTGGCTGGGTTGAAAAACTTCGCGGGCATGTGATGGTCGGAAATATTCTCCACAGTGAAGTTCAACTAAACTCTAGTATAACTTTTGAAATTAGTGAGAAATGTTCCGATGAATGGTTAGCGCTTCAAGATGGATTTGCAATTAAGAAAATCGTCGAACGATCTCCTGCGCTATATGCAACTCTACGCAAAGAAGGTCAAATAATTGCGGTAGTTCGAAGCGCTCAACAAGGTTCATGGGTTGCAATTACGCGTCTTTTTGTATCTCCTGAATATCGAGGCCAAGATTTAGGTAGACAATTGATGCAATTGCTATTTAATGAACTAACTTCTCTCGGTATCACTAAGGTTGCGCTACAAGTAAATGAAGAGAATCTTGCTGCGCATAAACTCTATCTCGCTTTAGGGTTTAAAATTCATCACGATTTTATTTTTCGAACCTTAAACCTCAAAAGCGATTGCGACAATAATTGCTGCTAATCCAACATTTAGAAGGAGTTCTCCAGCAGTATTTCCCATAACCAAATACTCTTCATTAACGCTGGGCGTGCTCGCTTTAGTAACTACGCCAAACCAGATAACGGCAGCAATAGTTTTTAAACTTCTCTTCCCCCAATGACGTCCAATGCTCCATATCCCTGTTGCACTTCCTAGAATTGCAATGATGACTCCGACTGGCGGGAGAAATGCATGAAGTAACACAGCAGCCACGCCAAGAATTGCTCCAATAAGAAGTGAAGAAATAACTCGCATCTCAGTAACTTATGCCTGAGAGTAGATCGCTTTCCCGACCGCTAATATCAAAAGGCTCGGTTTTCTCTCCTTTTACCAAAGTGTAAAACTCGCGTCCCCAAACTTGTAAACCTAGATTGTTAGATAAAGCAAAGAAAGGCCCATCTACTGCAATTTGCGTTGCGTGTGCTCTCATTGCATCCATTTTCTGATTTACATACTCGCTGCCATCAATCATGGTCGTAACAAGTGAATCATCTTTAGCAAAGGGCAAGTCGTCAACGCTTTCTGCACCAAAGAAATCTGAACCGATCTCTTTCATTTTTTCAATACCTTCGGCAAGCACCGATTTAGGAATGGTGTTCCAATAGATTTTCGCAATGTTCCACTGAGATAGTTCCACTGCCCGCATAGCAACTCGATGAGCTTGAATGTGATCCGGATGACCATAGCCACCGACCTCATCATATGTAATGAGCACGTGAGGTTTTACTTCATCAATTATTTTCACTAAAAAACCAGCGGCTTCATTTAAATCTGCTCGCCAGAAGACATCGGGGCGGTTGTTATGTTCACTCCCAACCATTCCGCTATCACGGAAAACTTTTTCGCTTCCGCCAAGAAAGCGGTAATCCTCTACTCCAAGAGCAGCCATTGCATCGCGCAATTCAATCTCACGATGTTTACCCAATATATCTTCTACGCTGCTGGCTAAATGCGCGAGACCTGGCAGTAAAACTTCACCTTCTTCACCTCTGGTACAGGTAACTAAAGTGACGGTAGCGCCACGAGCTGCATATAGAGCCATAGTGGCGCCATTATTGATCGTCTCGTCATCTGGGTGAGCATGCACCAATAGAATTCGAAAGCCTGCATAGGAGCTTCTCATATGCCAATTATTCTCGGATATTTACGGAAATTCAACTTAAGGCTCTACCATGTTGCCAATGACTACGCAAGATTCCAAAGACAATAAAGGCCGACTACCTCGTGACCAGCGAAGAGCGATTTTACTTTCAGCAGCGCTCGAAGTGTTTACAGCAGCTGGGTATCACTCGGCCGCAATGGATGAAATTGCAGACCGTGCAAACGTCAGTAAGCCAGTTTTATATCAACACTTTCCTTCAAAGCTAGATTTATATCTCGCTGTTTTAGATGTACATATCGATTCTTTGGTTTTTGAGATTCAAAGAGCAATCGCATCAACGCCCGATAACGCTAACCGCGTTAAAGCAACGGTCGAGGCCTACTTTAATTTCATCGAAAAAGAAGGTGAAGCTTTCCGATTGCTCTTTGAAAGTGATATGAGCGTTGAGCCAGCAGTTCGAGAGCGCCTCAATAGAATGACTTATGACTGTGCGGCAGCAGTGAGCGCAATTATTTCGATAGATACTGGTTTGCCTCAAGAAGCGGCGATGCTATTAGGTGTTGGAATGATTGGATATGCCCAAGTTAGCGCTCGACATTGGTTAGAGCGAGATAGCAAATTATCAAGGCAGCAAGCAGTAGAACTAGTTCAAAATTTTATGTGGCGTGGAATTTCAGGTTTCCCACGTAATTAAAGGCAGATAGGATTGCTACATGAGTTTAAAAATAACCGAAGTACGCATTGCTATCACTCACGTTGGCAGTGAGCTCTCATTTGAGAGCAGTTTAACTGTCTCTGAAATCAAAGCCGCAGTATCGGAGGCTATTGCTTCCGGTAGCCCACTTCAATTAACCGATATTCGCGGTCATGAAATAATCGTTCCTGCCGACAAAATTGGGTACGTCGAAATCGGCGATCCTGCAGCTCGTCGTGTAGGTTTCGGCGCCATTTAACGTGGCAAATACTTTTGCTGATCTTCCGTTACGGAGCGAAACAATTTTAGCGCTGCATGCGCATGGTTTTATCGCTCCCTTTGCAATTCAAGAAATGGTGCTCCCGATTGCGCTGCGCGATGAGGATCTCATCGGCCAAGCGAAAACTGGCACTGGAAAAACTCTTGCTTTTGCAATCCCGTTAATTGAACGCGTCATCGCTCCAAATGATCCTGAATGGAGAAACTTCTCACATAAAGGGCTACCTCAAGTCTTGGTAGTTGTACCGACTCGTGAATTATGCATCCAAGTAACACGCGACATTGCAGAACTTGCACGCTCACGAGGAATCAGAACTATTGCCGTCTATGGCGGACGAGCTTTCGAACCACAAATCGAAGCGCTTGCGAGCGGTGTCGAAATAGTCGTTGGGACTCCAGGGCGACTCTTGGATTTATCTCGTCAAGGTCAATTGAAATTAAAAGAAGTTTCCCGTTTAGTTCTAGATGAAGCCGATGAAATGTTAGACCTTGGATTCCTTCCAGATGTTGAAAAGATCTTGAACAATACCCCAAAGCGCGTGCAAACTATGCTCTTCTCGGCAACCATGCCGGGAGACATCATTGCGTTAGCAAGAAAGTTTATGAATCAACCAATTCACATTCGCACGCGCGATATTGAAGATGAAGGCGCAGTTGTAAAACTAGTTGAACAACATGTATTACGCGCACATGCAATGGATAAAATGGAAATGTTAGCAAGAATCCTGCAAGCTGATGGTCGTGGGCCGACTATTGTCTTTTGCAGGACTAAACGAACATGTCAGAAAACTGCGGACGATCTACTAGAACGTGGTTTTAAAGCTGCGTCAATGCATGGTGATTTAGGACAAGGCGCTCGAGAGAAGGCCCTTAACGATTTTAAAGGTGGAAAATCCGATGTTTTAGTTGCAACGGATGTGGCAGCGCGTGGAATCGATATTGAGGGAATCACTCATGTAATTAATTACCAGTGCCCTGAAGATGATAAGACCTACCTCCACCGGATCGGCCGTACTGCTCGCGCTGGAGCTGATGGAATTGCAGTGACTTTTGTGGACTGGGATGACTTAGCTCGCTGGAAAATGATTGATAAAACGCTAGCGCTTGGGCTGCCAGAGCCAGAAGAAACGTATTCATCATCGATGCATCTATACGAGGTGATGAAAATACCTGCTGGTGCAACCGGTCGAATTGTTAAAGCAAAACCCGTAGTTGTACCGAGAAAAGCAGTTGAAAAACTCAAAATGGAGCGTACGCGTCAACGGAATAAAAAGTTTAAGTCAGAGCGTTAATTAACCGCCGTAAATGCCCTAATTGCATTGACTAGCATTTGAACTGCAATTGCAGCAAGCAGTAAACCAGCAATTCGCGCGACAAGGGCGACTCCAGATTCTTTGATTACCCTCAAAATCGTGGTCGAAGAAATCAAGGCGAGCGCGATAACTAAGTGAACTGCTAGCACCGCAGCAATCAAACCGAAGACTCGCGCAGGGCTATCTGCTTGCTGCACAAATAACATCGTGGCAACAATTGCGCCAGGTCCTGCTAAAAGCGGAGTTCCAAGTGGGACAAGGGCGACATTAGTATTTGCTTTTTCATCTCCGCCAACGCTTCGACCAGTAAGGAGTTCTAACGAGATCAAGAGTAAAAGTAAACCACCCGCGGCTTGTAGCGCTTCTATTGAAACGTGGAGATAGCTCAAGATAAAGCGACCAAAGAGCGCGAATGTTGTAATAACAATCAGAGAGACACCGGCTGCTTGCCAACCTAGTGCTCGACGCTCTTTTGGAGTCTTATGTACGACTAAGCTAAGAAAAATCGGAGTTGCGCCAGGTGGATCCATAATTACCAGGAGCGTCACGAAAGCTTGTAGCGAGAAAGTCAGAGCGCTTATTTCAACTATGTTCATGCGCTTACCACCCTTCGATCATTTGCCGCCGACTCTAACCGTTCCCATTCTGCAGGATGTGTTCGGTTTTCGCCTAATGAATTAAGTTTTCCCGTACCGTGATAATCACTCGAACCGGTTATCGCAAGCCCTAACTCATTGGCAATTTCTCGAAGCGTTTTGCGCTCTTGCGGATTGTGGTCCCGGTGATCGACTTCAATCCCATTTAAACCAGCAGCTAACCACCCTGCAAAATCTTGCGCCGTAAAGGCTTTCCCTCGGAATGAAGCGTTTGCATGCGCAATAACTGAAACCCCGCCCGCTCTGCCAATCATGGCAATTGCCTCTTCTGGCAGCGGCGCAGCATGTGCAACATAGAATCGAGATTCATTATTAAGGAGTTCGGCAAAAGCTTGATCGCGTGAGGTCACAATTCCCTTAGCAACGAGGGCATCGGCTAAATGTGGCCGCCCCAAAGTTGCACCTATTGGTTGCGCTTTCACAACATCGTCCATAGAAATATCAAAACCTTCTGCTCGCATCAAAGAGACCATTTTGCGCATGCGTGGGAGCCGTTCATCTCGAATCTCTTCCAGCATGGCCACCATGGCCTTATCTTCGCCGTCAAAGAGCAACCCCAAGATGTGCACGCTAATTCCATCGTTCGTGAGAGTCGAAATTTCTGCGCCAAGAACTAGTTGCATAGCGGGGCGCAAAGCCGCAATGGCTTCTTGCCAACCTGAGGTTGTGTCGTGATCTGTTAGCGCCATAATTTTTACACCCTCGATAATTGCCTTATTAACTAAAGCTCTGGGCGAATCAGTTCCGTCACTACAGGTCGAATGTGTATGTAAATCGATCACGGGGCTAACTCCACTCGGCTCTGGCGAGTTCGTAAAACGACGAGTGCGCAACCAGAGAGAATTAAAACAATTCCCGGAATAATTCCCAGTGGTGGCTTCTGTCCTAACCACCAAATCGCCAAAATAGAACTTATTGGCACTTCGAAAAAGATGACCAAAGAAACAATGGCTGGTGAGACGCGTTTGAGAGCTGAGTTAAACATGGTATGTCCCAAAATTTGCGCACCTAAAATTAAACCTAACAAAATCCACCATTCGCGGGCCTCGAAATGTATAAGTTCAAAACCTCCAAAGTAAACCATAGGCAGCGCGGTCAGCGCACAGACAGAATAACAAACGCTGGTATATGTAGCTGTTTCGAGCGTGCGCCGCGCCTTGGATCCAGCCATCATATAAAGCGCCGCCAAAGCAGCAGAAATAATGGCGGCAATATCTCCCAGAAAACTTCGGAAAGAAATCTGTAAATCAACTCCAGAAATTAACAGAACTCCCATCAAACTTACAGACATGCCAAGCCAAACACGCGAAGGAATATCTCCTCCGGAAAACTTTACAAAAAGCGCCGCGAAGATAGGTTGAAGCGCCACTAACGCAGTTCCAGCTGCAACGCTGGTAAGTCGCATGGCGAGAAAGAAACCAACAAAATGAAGTGCTAACAGAACACCAGCTACTGCGGCCCATCGAAGCCCTGCGCGATTTGTGGGATGTTTAAGCGCAAACGGAAGCGTCAATAGCGCCCCACCAAGATTTCTCCAGAAAATCAAAGTGGGAATTGGCATCGCACTCATTGCGATGAGTGGCCCTGATGTACCAATGCCGATAGCACCTATACCCATGCGAATGAGATCGCCTCGCGCAGGCATTGCGGTATGGCTATCCCGGCTAGAAATCTGCTCGTTAGACATGAGGCAACGGTAGCGACTCCATCTAGGTAACCATTGCTGACGCACTTGCAGTGGTGCGCCAAGGTGAGATTTCACCGGCACACAAGTCGGTTCGCCAATGTACCCAGAGAGTGAGTGGAGTAACTTGGAATGGTAATTTGATTTCTTTTAAGATCAAGCATCAGCCGCACCTGTAGCACATGCTGGCCTGTGTCAATCACCCTTGACGTGAAGAATTAATTACCTATTTGATCTCTCCTGGCGATCTGTATGGCAAATCTTTCGCTCTCCGCAGCGCCTCAAGGGTTTCCTCGACAGTCAACAACACGGTGACCTCGGTTGAGCTGCTTCCGCCAGCCGCGACGGCTATTGAGAAGGCGGCCACCGCGGCGTTATCTGGAGCTTCAATCAACCCGAACCCATCGTGCTCACCAAATGAATACCAGAACCCGTGCAACTTGCCTCCCAACTTCTCAATAACTGCGCGAACTACTTCGCGTCGATCTTCTGGGGCCTTTATCAAACTGGCCCAAGCCTCCGGCGTGTGGCTGAATCGCGCTAGAAAGAATGGCATTTTGACCTCCTCTATATAACACAACTTCCTTTGGTGGAAACTACGGCACAAGCAAGGGGCGTGTCAAGGTTTTTCTGTGAGGTGGTCCGGATTGTCTAGTTGTGGGTGAGATTGACGCGGCCGGGGAACGCGATCGCGCGGAACGAGTGGGGGCGCGCTCCTTCACTTGAATAAGCAACATAACTCGATACACCACGTGAAGATTGCGCGCGAAGTGAGAGATGAGTGAATTGGCAGATCTTGCAGAAGAAATCTTGAAAGAGTTAGGTCGAGAGACCCAATCGAACTCCGACTAGAGATTTACTTCGCACTATAACTTTATCAACAATTTGATTGATTTCTTTCGCCGCGTCACTCTCTGGCGCAGATATAACAACCGGAGTACCGCTATCGCCCCCAGCTTGCAGGTCTGGACTAAAAGGAATTTTTCCTAAGAGTGAGACGTTGCCACCGGTTAATTGCGAAAGCCTGCGCGAAGTTTCTTCGCCACCGCCAGAACCGAAAAGTGAAACGCGCTCACCATGTGAGTCGGTGTAATCCGACATGTTCTCAATAACGCCAATTACTTGTTGCTTGATTTGATGCGCAAGTCGTCCTGCACGTTCTGCGACTTCAGCGGCTGCAATCTGAGGTGTGGTCACCAGAAGAATTTCTGAAGCTGGAATTAATTGACCGAGCGATATTGCAATATCGCCAGTTCCGGGCGGCAAATCTATTAAGAGGATATCCAAATCTCCCCAGTAAGCGTCCGATAAAAGTTGTTCCAGCACTTTGTGAAGAAGTGGGCCGCGGTAGGCAACTGGATCAGAGCGTTCCGGCTTAAACATCTCCATGGAAACCGCTTTGACTCCATGGGCCTCAGGCGGGATGAAACCAATTTGATCAAGCACAGTTGGTCGCTTGCCCATTAAGCCCAGCAAGCGAGGAATTGAATGTCCGTAAACATCTGCATCTAAGACCCCAACCCGCAAACCTCTGCGAGCTGCTGCTACTGCCAGATTGACCGTCACGGAGGACTTGCCTACGCCACCTTTACCTGATGCAACTCCAATGGTTCGAGTAAGCGAGCCTGGTTCTGCGAAAGGAATAAATTTGTCTACCCGACCACCACGCATCAGCTTCTTAACGTCGTTTCGTTGCTCTTGCGACATGGTCCCAAAAACCAAATCTAGGCTTTTCACTTCGTCAATGGCGAGGAGCGCAGCGCCAATGTCAGTGCGCAAACGATCTTGCATTGGACAGCCCGAAATTGTTAAGAGGACTTTCAAAAATACTGTGCCATCAGAAAAATTGACGCTTTCAATCATTCCTAACTCTGGCAACGAACGGTGTAGCTCTGGATCTTGAACGGTAGCCAGCGCGCTGTTAATTGAATCTAAAATACTCATAAGAGATCGGGATCAATCTTGGCTACTGGTCGTTTACGAACAGGGCGAGGATTATCATCCAACGCATCTGAAAGGTGCTTCTTAATAAAAGTTTTCGGATTTAAATCCGATGGTTGTAAATTTTCAAAACCGGGTCCAAGGTTCGCTCGAAGTTGAGTAGTAGCCGTCTGTGAAAAGGCACGCACTTTCTTCACTAATTTTGCCGCGTCCGTTGCAAGTTTAGGGAGTCGCTCTGGTCCGACAAAAATTATTCCAAGAACGGCAAGGCCAAGAATTTCACCTGCACCGATATCGAAGAACATGGTGCAAGCCTACCCGTTTTCAACTTCTACTTTGAAGAGGCAATTAAGGTGAGCGTTGTGCTCTTTTTCACAGTTCCGCGTTGGAATGAAACTTTTATCTTATCTCCAACGGAGTGAGAGCGAATGGCAACGACTAATTCATCGGCGCTGGCGATCGACTTTCCGGCAATTTCTGTAATCACATCTCCAACTCTTAAACCCGCCTTAGCGGCAGGGCTGACTGGCACTTTGGGTGAAGTGACCGAAGCAATGAGGGCGCCTTTACCGCTGTAGCGAACATCTATGGAAATGCCCATCACTGGATATGTTGCCTTACCAAATTTAATGAGTTGTCCGGCAGTTATGCGAGCTTGGTTTATCGGAATAGCAAAACCTAAACCAATCGAACCGCTCTGCGAAGTCGAACCAAGGGAAGCGATTGCTGAATTAACGCCAATAACCGCACCTGTCGCATCAACGAGCGGTCCACCCGAATTTCCTGGGTTAATTGCAGCATCAGTTTGCAGCGCGTTGATAAATGAACTTTCACTCCTTGAATCTCCGGCAGTCACTGCGCGATCTTTCGCACTGATTATTCCAAGCGTCACGGTTCCGGTTAATCCGAGCGGCGAACCGATAGCTATGACCGAGTCTCCGACTTGCACCTTATCGCTATCACCGAATTGCAGCGCAGGTAAATTTGAAACTCCGATTTTGAGGACAGCCAAGTCATAAGAGGCCTCTCGCCCGACAATAACTCCGGTATATGAAGTTCCATTGTTGAGCGAAACGGTTATTTTTCCACCGAATTTAGCAACGTCAGAGATCACATGGTTGTTAGTGAGGATGTAACCCTTGCTATCGATCACAAATCCTGAACCCGTACCGCCTCCACGTCGAGTGTTTGTTGAGATTGAGACCACGGAGGGCAGAACACGCTGCGCAATTCCTGCAACTGAATTTGGTGCGCGCTCAATTGTGCTGGTCGAAGAAACTAAGTTTGTTTGGCGAAAGATTGATCCACCAGTGGCGTTTGCACCTAGAAATCCGCCAATAATTCCGGCCGAAATTCCAATAAAAGCCAGCGTGCTTCTGCCGTAGTTATGCTTTCGCGGACGCGGGGCTTCCCACCATGGCCGCTCGGGTATTTGGTTTCGCTCTGGCTTTTCTTTAGGAAATATCATGTAATGATCTTGCTACAACTTGGTAGCGAGTAACAAGCCGTCGCCAACGGGTATCAGCGAACTCACCCAATCATCTGTGGAAGCTTTAATCAATTTCCCAGCATCGCGCAGGGCCACGGTTTTACGGTCTCTTTGGGCTGGATCTGGGACTTTGCCACCCCCAAAGAAATTATCGATAGCAAGTACTCCTCCGCTACGTAAAATTCGGTGTGATTGAGCGATTATGTAAGCTAAATCTTCGGGGTTCTGCCGAACAACAACTAAATCATAGGCACAGTCGGTTAATTTTGAAATTACATCGAGTACTGGATTAGTTATAAAGCGCACTCGGTTCTGGGCAATCTCAGCATCTTGTAGCGCCATTTTGGCGATTCGCGTGTGCTCCATTTCCTCATCTATCGAAGTTAGCGTTCCGCTCGCCAGTGCTCCCTCTAATAACCACAAACTTCCAACTCCAGATCCTGTTCCAATTTCAACGACCGCCTGAGCTTTGAGTGAGTTGGCTAAATGTCGCAAGAAGGCACCAACTCCGGGCGTTACATCAACTGCGCCAACTTCAACGCCTCGTGCGCGTGCTTGAACCATAAAAAAGTTTTCAGCAATAAAGTTCTCTGAATAAGTATGCGGATCTACTCTCATTTAACGCTCATAATCCAATCCACTAATAAACGGACACCGAAACCAGTTCCGCCCTTTGGGTTTTCTCCTGCGTCAGTTTCGCTTCGGGCGGTGCCTGCAATATCTAAATGCACCCAGCGACGATTTCCGACAAATTTCTCAAGGAAGAGCGCTGCCGTAACTGAACCAGCAGAATATTTACCTTTATCTGCCGTATGATTTAAATCAGCTATATCGCTACGAAGAGCATCTTGATAATCATCAATTAGCGGCATGTGCCAAACACGATCACCCGAGGCGCACCCGATAGCGGAGAGCTGCGCGGCTAAAGTTTTGTCGCGCGTATACATGGCCGCATATTGTCGTCCTAAACCTAAAGTTGCAGCACCAGTCAGAGTCGCGATATCTATTAAATAATCTGGATTAAGATTTAAATCCGCATAGGCCAAACCATCAGCGAGAACTAGCCGACCTTCGGCATCGGTGTTAATTACTTCTACCGTGGTTCCGCCATAATGTTTAATAACATCACTTGGCCTCTGTGAAGTTCCAGAAAGGGCGTTTTCTGCGCACATCATGAGCGCGGTCACTTTTACCCAAGGTTGCAAATCTGCAAGTGCAGTAAGAGTTGCCAGGATTGCAGCAGCGCCAGCCATATCGCTCTTCATCGCCACCATCGTGTCATAAGGGCGCTTTAATGAAATGCCCCCGGTATCGAAAGTAACCCCTTTGCCTACCAAGACGATGTGTGGCAAATAGGACGCCGATTTCTTTATAGCTTTTGGAGTGTAAATAACCTCAATAAAACGAGGTCCCGGTTTCGGTGAAGAGTTTCCGACTGCACATAAACCGCCAAACTCTTTTAGCGCTTTGCCAGATAAGACTTTCACCTCCAAGCCACGCTCCTTACCGAAAATTTGCGCTTGCTGGGCTAACCATGCTGGAGATTTGATATTTGAAGGCGTGTGTACTAAATCTCTGGCTATACAAACCGCTCGCGCAATGCTTCGAGCTTCATCTATGGTTTTCGTGTCTTGGGTTGCAACTAGAAACTCGGGGAACTCTGGTGCTTTCTCGGTTTTTAAATTCCAAAGGTAGGCGCCTAGAGTTAATGAAATTGCATGGGCACGCACATGTGCTTTGGAAGTTGCACAAGCCGAGAAGACGCGCACGCTCTTTCCGCGTACTTTTCGAGCGATAGCTGCCGCCACTAAACGTTGTGATGCAACACTTTCATCTCCAGCACCGACTAAATAAATTCGATCGGTTAAGAAATTTTCTGCACTCACTGGAATTTCAAATAACTCGCCCGCTTTCCCGCTTGGTGAGAAAAATGAAAGTTCATCAAGTAAATTAAGTCCAAACGTTTCTTCAACGCCAGCGCCAAAATTGGATTTTCCAATAAACGAGAAACTTTCATCTTTATTCTTAACAAAAGCGAGCGCTATCGAGTGCGAATTGTTTGCTTTTTTTACATCGAAAGAAGTTGCAACCGGAAGCGAAACTTGCATTTCTTTCCTAACGCTCTCGGTAGTCGAAATTACTTCTTAACCAGAGATACAGCTGCATGAAGGGCAGCGCTCAAGTTATTTGCTTCTTCTGAGTTCATTTCTACCACCAAACGGCCACCACCTTCAAGCGGGATACGCATAACGAGGGAGCGGGCTTCCTTGGTAACTTCCATTGGTCCATCACCAGTACGAGGTTTCATGGCAGCCATTGGGAGTCTCCTTAGTTAGCGCCGGCGAGGGGTGCTCGGCGGGGAAAGGCGGTTATAAGAGTAGAAGTATCTCGCATTTTATGCTCTTGAGTGAAATCGAGAGCCGCTTCAAAGCCCTATGAGCGCGCTCAAGCGGGCTTTGCCCATTTTAATGATGGTCTCAACGGATTTATCTGGAACTTTCAAAAGTTTTGCGATATCAGCTACTGGCATCGATTTGAGGTAATACATGGTGAGGATAATTCGCTCTTCCTCGGGAAGGGTTGCCAGAGCTTGCACCAAAGTTTGGGGTTCGCTCATAGGGATAAGGCTACTAGCCAATCTCCTCGCATATAGCGAGCGCGTCATGAACGCTTGTCGTCCAAATTACTAATTCGCGCATTCCTGGTTTAATGAAATTCTCACTCTCTAAATGAAGAATTAGCTCATGTAGCGGTGAATATAGACCGAATGGATCAAGGATGATTATCGGCTTATTATGAAATTTTAAGTATCGTCCGACCCAAATTTCAAAAAACTCTTCCAACGTACCAGCGCCACCGGGCATCGTAATAAATGCATCTGCAATATCGGTAATCATTGCTTTTCGCTCACCCATGGTTGCAACAATGTGCAACTCATCGCTGTCGTGATCTGCAAATTCAATATCAACGAGGGATTGAGGAATAACTCCCACAGTGCGCGCACCTTGACTTCGAACTCCGCGCGCAACTGCTCCCATCATAGAAATATGGCCACCGCCGGAAATTAACTCCCACGATTTCTCGCCAATTCCTACACCCAGATCCGTAGCCAATTGAAGATATTTATTATCAATAGTTGGCGATGAGGAGCAGAAGACACCGATGCGCATGTTGCTAAGAATAGGGATTAGGCTTAGGGCATGAGCAGAAGAGCATCGGGCTACGGAATCGCCACAATTGCCGCTGGCGTGGTGCTTGATGTCTGGTTCCCAACACCGGCGCTCTCGCCGTTACCTGCTACTATCCCGCCAGAACTTTCAGGCCTTGCCGGCGTTGACGAATTTCGCGGAGTAATCCGTGAAGTTGTTAGCCTAGAAATCGATATTGCTAAAGAGCCGACATCCGTCGAAGATGCTTATCTCCGTTTACATCTACTCTCACATCGATTAGTCAAGCCACATGGTTTATCACTTGATGGGATTTTCGGAATTTTAAATAACGTCGTGTGGACCTCGCTCGGTCCCTGTGCCGTCGCAGGTTTCGAAATTACACGGGCTCGATTAATTGCCCGCTATGGCCATGTAAGCGTTTTCAGCGTCGACAAGTTCCCTCGCATGGTTGATTATGTAATACCGAGCGGAGTTCGAATTGCCGACGCAGACCGAGTCCGCCTTGGTGCGCATTTAGCGCACGGAACGACGGTGATGCATGAAGGTTTCGTCAACTTTAACGCTGGCACTCTTGGTGCATCGATGGTTGAAGGACGAATTTCCGCAGGCGTAATTGTTGGAGCTGGCTCAGATATTGGTGGTGGCGCTTCGATTATGGGAACGTTGAGCGGTGGCGGCAAAGAAATCATTTCTATCGGTGAGAAATGTTTACTCGGAGCGAACTCCGGCATTGGAATCTCGCTCGGCAATAACTGTGTCGTGGAAGCAGGAACTTATATAACTGCTGCATCTAAAGTTGCACTCCCTGATGGCGAAATTGTGAAAGCTGCCTCGTTATCGGGAGCAAATAATTTACTTTTCCGTCGCAATTCACAGAGCGGTGCCTTGGAAGTTGTTATGCGTACTGGTACTTGGGGCGGATTAAATTCAGTTTTGCACGCTAACTAAATCAAACCATGCCGAAGGTATTTGAGTTCGACTTCTAAAAGTTTCACCTCGCAACAGCACTAACTTTCCGCCACTTGAAGTAGCTCGAATTTGCGCGACCGTTCCAGTTTCATTTCTCTTAATAATCTCTAGCGATACCACATCTGGCAATCCAAAAGCCTTTGCCACTATTTCTCGTGTGAGTTCGCGAGACCAAGTCGCAAAACGCGGGTTCAGCGCAACATCGCTACTTGCAGGATCAGGAACGCTTGCCGTATAGCTTTTTGCCCTTCCCCAAGCGTTGAGAGCAGTTTCAGTTACGCCGCCTGAAGATGAGAAGAAATAAGCACTTACTGGTTGATTTAAAACCGTTATCGCTAAACCGCTTTTATCATCAATGCTAGTGGCGCTAACTGCGGCCTTCCAGAGATGTCCATAGCGAGGCTCTGCTTCTTTGGCATATCCAAGGAAAGCCTGATCTTGAATCGATCCGAATAGCTCGCAATCGCATTGCGATCGAATAACACCGACTTTGCTTAGAGCATACGTTCGTGAAGCAATCACTTGAGCTTGAAGTGCTGCTGCTGGCCAAGATGATGGCATCTCACCAATGCCAAACAAATACTCATCATGGAGCCGCAGTGAATTTGTGAGTTCAATGCGATAACCAAGAGCTGCTGATTTAACTGCCCTCACTTGCATCTGTCCATATCTATATCTAGCCGTTGCCCCAGCTTGGCTCACTGACAAAATTGTAGTTCCGCTCCAACGTAAAGTAAAAATTCGCGCACGAGCGATTGTTGATCTTTTCTTCTTGGTAATTATTGATGGCGACACGGTAGAGCCAATAATAGAAAAATTAATCGACGAAGCGTTGGTAATCGTTGCAAGTGGAGTTACTCCTACTTGGTTACCAATATCGCCGCTATAGATTTCAATCACACCTCCGATAGTTGCGGTTGAAATTTTCATTGTTGATAAAAGATGACCAATATTGACACGAATAATTTGGTTATCTTGTACTGGTTGAACTACCACTCCCTGGTAGTAATAATTGAGAATTACCGTGGCACTATCTCCAGCCAACGCCATGGCACGCGCGCCAATTTGACTCATTCCAACACCATGTCCGTAACCGGCGCCTGTGAAAGTAAAAGTTTGTGGCGCTTCTTGCGAGCGTGCAAAAGGTGCGGAGACGAGCGAAAGCAAGAGCGCAACGAGAGCTACTCGGCTAGAAATCCTCATCTATTACTGCACTCTTCCCGACATGTAAGAACTCTTGGTAGGCGTCAATCACGACCTCAGGTTGCCCTCGTTGAATTAGCTTTCCTTTATGCAACCACGCAACATCGTTGCAGACTTCACGTAGCGTGGCCATGGCGTGGCTTACCAGAATTAAGGCCCGATCATCGCTTCGAAGCTCTTTGATACGGTTAAGACTTTTCTCTTTAAACTTTGCATCCCCCGCGCTGAGCGCTTCATCAACTATTAAAATATCTGGTCTAACAGTTGCGGCAACTGAAAACGCTAGCCGTGCATACATACCTGATGAGTAAGTGCGCATCGGGAAATCGATGGCTTCGCCAAGTTCAGAAAAATCGGCAATTTCTTCAAACCGGCTTTCGATTTCATCGCGCGACATTCCGGCTGCTAAACCACCTAAATAAACATTGTCGCGTCCAGACATTGATGGATTAAAGCCAACTCCGAGGGCTAAAAGTGTGCTTACGCTTCCATAAACTTCCACGCGGCCTTCTGTCGGTGGCACGATTCCGGCAATTACGCGCATGAGCGAAGATTTTCCAGCGCCATTTGTACCTATGACACCTAATACTTGGCCGTATTCAACATCTAGATTTACGCCATCTAGCGCTCTGATCACGCGAGTTTGCTTGCGACCTGTATTCATGGATTTAAGACGCGCTTTTAGCGTTGGGCGACGATCAATTGAGGTTCTGTAAGTCAAACCAAGGTTGCGAACAGAGACTGCTATCTCATGGGTTCGATGCAAAGAATCAGAGGCGGACCGCAAATTCACGCTCCCTCGAAAGAAAGAAATAAGTTCCGATTAAAAGAATTCCGAGCGCCCAAGCTGCAGCGAAGAGGATGCTCGATGTTTCTGGTGCTACTCCATGAACTACTACCCGAGTCCAAGAATCAAGAATTGGGAATAGCGGATTAAAAATCTCAAGAGCTCTCAGGTTTGGATTGAGCGCAGATGCTTCATAGAGAATTGGTGAGAGATACAACAAGGTGCGCGTTAAGTATGGTAAGAAATTTGATATATCTCTAAAATATATATTCATACATGAAATCGTAATCGCTGCTCCGAGCGAAAAAAGTATCGCAATTAAGAAAATTGGTATCGCCCAAAACATATACCAGCTATACGGTAATCCAAGAATTGTGCGGATAAGAAAGAATACGACAAGCGTTGGTAGAAACTTAAAGAGAGCAATCACTGTGGCTGAAATTGGCAACATAATTCTCGGAAAAGCGGTGTTAAGAATTAATCTTTGACCCGCAGTTACAGATTTAACTCCACCAGTCAAGCTATTTGCAACCATATAGAAAAGAAAGAGACTGGCAGTTAAATGGGCATATCGTTGGCTATCACTCGCGCCTCCAATAATTATGATTAAGAGAAAGTAAACTGCGGAGAGGAGTAAGGGGTTAAGAATTAACCACAACTGACCAAAAGCCGAGTCAAAGTGTTGTTCTCGAAGTTCCGATTTTGAATATTGGCGAATAAAAGTTCGGCGAGACCATAAAGAGCGCCAATATTTTCCAAGTGGCGGTAAACCAGCACGAAAAGGCTCATAAACCTGAAGTGGGGCGCTCACAGAGTAAGGCTACCTGAATGGTTGGAAAGTTATCGAGTTAAGGGTGCTAGCGCCTTATGGGAAGTGAGAAAACCGATACCCCATGAGAGATGCATCGTCAAAAGTACTAAAGGCAAGCAAATTATTTCTCCGATGGTTTTCCCGATGGCGATAGATGCAATAAAAATAAAGATCGCATATACCAGCGCGGGTAAAAAGAAAAGGGGTGATACTAAAGTTCCTAAGAGCAGGGAGAGCGCAGTCGCCAGGACGGTAATTGGTGGAGCTAGATAACGGTAATTAATAGTTCCCTTATGGCGACGCGAAACAACTCGACGCCAACGCCCATATTCAAAATATTGTTTGGCTAGCGCTTTTACCGATGCCCGTGGTCGATATGTAACTACTAACCGCGGATCAAAGTAGATAAGTCCACCCAAACTCCGCAATCTAAAATTAAGTTCCCAATCCTGCGCTCTAGTAAAGCGCTCATCGAAACCCCCAATAGCTACCAGCGCCTCGCGGCGAAAAGCGCCTAAATAAACCGTGTCAACTGCTCCAGCTACTCCTCCGGTATGAAACCTCGAGGCGCCGACTCCAAGTGCGCTACGCATTGCACCTGCGACGCTCCTTTCGAAAAGATTTGTGCCAACTGCCGCCATGGAGCCTCCCACGCTTACTGCCCCAGTCTCGCTCAAAATGGAATATGCAAGTGTTAAGTAGCCCTTTGGGATTTCTGAGTGACCATCAACTCGAACAACAATTGAATAACGCGCAACTTTTATAGCAAGATTTAGACCTGCTGCGGTTCGACCAGTTGGATTTAAAACGATAACAACCCGCGGATCTGCTTTGGCTAGCGCCGCCGCGATTTTCAAGGTTGAGTCCTTGGATGGACCAACTGCCAACACAATCTCGAAAAGACCTTGAAAATCCTGAGCAAGAATTGCCTTTACGGCGCCTGCCAGATGTGCTTCTTCATTAAGAATCGGCAAGATGAGAGAAATTTCGCGTTTGGCGTGGCCATATAACTCATTTGCTGATGTCGTCATAACCCCTCCACGCTACGGCACAAGTACGCTTCCCTAGTGAAAGCGACTCGGCCAATACGAATCATAACTTCCCTTTCCGCCTGTGTAGTTTTATTTGCAGCGCTGGCATGGATTGGGCTTGACCAAATAAGTGGATCACTTAATCGAATTGATGTTTTCGGTCCTCTGAAATCTCGTCCAGCGAAGGTTACCTCTGCCTTGAATTATCTCTTAGTTGGTTCTGATACACGCGTGGGTCTAACGAAAGAACAGAGCAAGCTCTTGCGCGTCGGATCTACCAAGACCGCCGAAGGCGCGAGATCAGACACCATCCTGCTCGTGCATATAAGTAAAACGCGAGATAAAGTAACCATCATTTCTATTCCACGTGATTCCCTCGTAACCATTCCTGCACATATTGGATTGGATGGAAAATCTCAAATCCCCGGAAGAAAAGCGAAAATAAACACAGCATTCGCTTGGGGTGGTGCACCACTTTTAATTCAAACGTTAGAAAGCGAAACTAACTTAAAGATTGACCACTACGTGGAAATAGGTTTTGCGGGTTTTGCCAATATGGTCGATGCCATAGGTGGAATCGATGTCTGCACCAAACGGGACATCAACGACCCTAAAAGTCATTTAATTCTTTCGGCCGGAGTACACACTCTTAATGGAATTGAATCGCTCAAATATGTACGCACACGTGACTTTGATGGAATGGGCGATCTTGGTCGGGTGCAACGCCAACAACAGTTTATGAGTGCCATCTTGCGGAAAGTCACCAGCACTGGCGTTCTTCTCAATCCAATCAAGCTTACAAATTTCTTCAACGCTGCCATTGCGACTGTACAAACTGATTCAGAACTCAACAAGAATGATTTGATTACACTTGCTAAACAAATGCGAAATCTTTCAGCTAGCAAGGTTAGAACGCTGACAATTCCAATTGGCAACACCAATGCGCGAGTTGCTGGCATAGGTTCAGTAGTTATTTGGGATTCAGTGCTCGCCCCCGAACTTTTTCAGCGTTTGCGTGACGATTTGCCGATTATTGATGAAGTAACACCTTCGCTCGTCGCCAGTTCGACTACTAAACCAAAGACCGCTGTTGTCGATAAATTTAAGACTCGCACCGCAGATGAAAATCCTTGCGGGACGCTGAAATAGAGTTCTCGTTATGAATTTGAAGTTCTCAGTCGTTGGAACTGGCTACCTCGGGGCGACTCACGCCGCGTGCATGTCTTCTCTTGGATTTAGCGTGGTCGGAGTTGATACGGACCAGATTAAAATTGATCAACTCTCGCGCGGGGAATTGCCGTTTTACGAACCTGGTTTAGAGACGCTATTGGCGGCGGAAATAACAACTGGAAGGCTCTCATTCACAACAGATTTCTCGGAAATTGCCGATGCCGACATACATTTTATATGTGTTGGAACTCCACAGAGTAAAGATGGACTAGCTGCTGACTTAACCTATGTTCGATCAGCAGTTGCTGCAATTACTCCATTCTTAAAAGAAGGTTCTCTGGTAGTAGGTAAATCGACAGTTCCGGTAGGGACCGCAGAAAGTTTGCGCCGACAGCTGGCAACTACTGCGCCGCAGAGTGAGCTGGCATGGAATCCAGAGTTCTTGCGTGAAGGTTTTGCTATAGCAGATACCTTGACTCCAAACCGATTAGTTGTTGGCGTGACAAGTGATCGAGCTGAAGCGTTACTTAAGCAAGCGTATGCACCAATTATTGCTTTGGGCACGCCATGGATCCGGGCAGATCTTCCTACCGCTGAACTTGTAAAAGTTGCAGCTAACTCGTTCTTAGCTACAAAAATTTCATTTATTAATGCGATGGCTGAAGTGTGCGAGGCTGCCGGCGGCGATGTGACAGTGCTTGCGAAAGCAATCGGATACGACCCGCGCATCGGTAGCCGCTTCTTGCAAGCAGGAATTGGTTTCGGCGGTGGATGTTTACCAAAAGATATCCGCGCATTCATGGCGCGCGCCGATGAACTTGGTGCTAAACAAGCCCTCGAATTCTTACGTGAAGTTGATGCAATTAATTTGCGCGCAAGACAACGTGTAATCGATGTGGTAAGAGCTGATCTCTCGGATGACTTAACCAAATATAAGATCGCCGTATTGGGTGCAACTTTTAAACCAGAGAGCGATGATGTGCGAGATTCCCCAGCGCTTGATATCGCCGCACAATTACATGCTGCTGGGGCGCGCGTTCTAGTACACGATCCGAAAGGAATTGAGCCTGCTCGCAAGCGCTTCCCTCAACTTAGCTTTGCGCAAAGCGTTGCTGAGTGCGTCAAAGGCGCTGATGTCATCCTCCATTTAACCGAGTGGAAGGAATATCAAGATCTTGATCCGAGCGCAATAGGAGAATTAGTAAACTCAAAATTCCTGATTGATGGTCGCAATTCTTTGGATCGCGAAAGGTGGCGTAGCGCTGGTTGGCGTGTGCATGCGCTAGGTCGTACCGATTAATACGCGCGAAAGTATCGACGCGATTTTAGCTATGAAAACGTGGGCAATCGTTGGGCTTGGAAATAACCCTGAGCGTGCAGCTTTTGGAGTAGCCAAAGTTTTACAAGATAAAGGTCATCGAATAATTCCGGTACACCCGCGAGCAGAAGTAGTTTATGGAGAAATTGGTTATAAAACTCTCACCGATATCCCTAGTGAAATAGATGTTGTTGATTGTTTTGTTAATTCTGCGCTCGTTGGCGAAGTCGTAGATGAAGCGATAGCAATCGGCGCTAAAGCCCTCTGGTTGCAACTAGGTGTTATTGATGAGGCCGCTATAGCCCGTGCGCAAGGGGCAGGTTTATTGACGGTTATGGATCGCTGTCCGGCAATTGAATATCGAAAACGCTAAATTAAAATCCGCTTTCCATTTTCATCCCTAACTATTAAAACCGACGTGGAATGAATCTAGTACTTTGAGCCAGAGACTGCGATGCCCGTTAACGTCCTCCTTTTGAAGTTCCTTGCGTGTGAACTCAACTGTTAGAAAACGAAGTGGCTCAGGTGGGAATGGAATTGGCTTCTTACGCACCATCTCCAACTGCAGCAGTTGTGAATCCTTGGCATACAACATGTCAATGCAAATCTTTGCACCAAATCTTGAGGCACCGACTCCAAGACCTGTAAAACCTACTGCGTAGGCGAGTTTTCCTTTATATGCAGTTCCAAAGTAAGGCGTAAAGCGCGATGTCGAATCGATCATCCCTGCCCATTTGTACTCAAAATTAACGCTCTCCAAACTTGGGAAAGTCTGATGGAATTGATTTGCTAATAATTCATGAGATTCAGGGCGATTCTCATTGCTCGGCGAGGTGTTGTTGTTGAAATAATATTGAGCATCGTAACCGCCCCATACGATGCGCCCATCATCAGTCTTGCGATAGTAATGGAATTGATTACCCATATCAGTAATGCCTTCATTGCCATCCCAGCCGATACTGGATAATTGCCCTTTCGATAACTTCTCTGTGGCAAGAATGTGCTCAAAGAGGGGAAGAACTCTCCGTTGAATTCTTTTGAGTAGCGGTGAAAATGCGTTCGTTGCAAGAATAACTTTGCTAGCAGTGATGCGAGCACTGGATGTACGAAGGATTAACTCTGATTTTCCTGCATTGATATTAATAACTTTTGAGTTTTCAAATATATGTACTCCGCGTTTGAGCGCACTTGCGATGAGGCCATTGAGCAATTGAGTCGGATGGATTAATCCACCACCGGTAAAGATTCGCATTGCGCCTAAAAATGTTGGCGAGTGAACCTCATCCTGAGCGCGCGTCTGGTCATAAATTTCTACCCTCCCACCGAATGATTCTTGAACCTTGGCGGCCAGTGCTAACTCCGGGAGATGATGGGCAGCGATAGCAACAACTCGCTTCCCACAAAGATTTAGCCCCGCACTGATTCCTTCGGCAAACAAGAAAGCTTGAATCTCCTGCAAATTCTCACGCCCGAGCCTTACCAGCTCCTTCATTTCATTTGGCCACAACTTCTTTCC
>JBCKHN010000008.1:0-56244 GCA_038905815.1 Candidatus Planktophila sp.
CAAACAGCGTGACCACCATTGGTAGGAGTGCCTTCGCGCGTGCAACCTCGCTGACATCTTTCACCGTTGATAGCGCAAATCCCAAATTCAGTTCTGATATTCAAGGCGTTTTATATGACAAAGAAAAGAAAGTTTTAATACAAGCTCCTTCGGCTAAATCAACGATCATCATCCCAGAGACCGCGGTAATGATTTTGGATCACGCTTTCGAAGGGGCAAAATCATTGTCTACTCTGGTCATTCCAAATACTGTTAAGTTTCCTGGAGCCAGACTAATTACAGATGCTAAAACGGCGGCAGATGCTAAAACGGCGGCAGATGCTAAAACGGAGGCAGATGCTAAAACGGAGGCAGATGCTAAGGCAGTGGCAAAGAAACTAATAAGAATTACATGCATTAAGGGCAAATTAGTAAAGAAAATAACAGCAGTTAAACCTAAATGCCCCTCGGGCTACAAGCAGAAATAGCTCATTTATCTTGGCCAATACTGCTAATGAGATTCCAGTGGTACCTGCGGTGTACTCCACTACCGTGTCGCCTGGCTTCAATCTGCCATCTCGAACTGCTGATTGGATAACTTCAACAGCCATCCGATCCTTCATAGATCCAGTTGGATTGGCTGCCTCTAGTTTGAGCAACACGCGAGCACCTGAGGGCTTCACGATCTTAGTGAGCTCCACCATCGGAGTATTGCCAATAGCTGCAAGAGCACCTACCCGGAGATGGTCGGAAGAAAGTTCCATGAATAACTATCTTCCTGTCAGACGGATAGGTCAAGGATTGCGCCCAGAGATCACTTTGACCTGCAAAGATCTTAAGAATGAGAGTGAAGAGTGGGCTATTCGATTGCGATATGCCTACGCCGACGCGCTAGAGGCTGCGGGACGTAGTGGTGAGGCGCGTGAATGGTTTAAAAAATGCGCCGATCTTGATGTTGACGAGTTAACAGATGCCGCAGAGCGCACAGAGTAGTTAGTTTTTGCACATTAGGTATTCAAAAGATTAAACACTTCGGTACATATGTACAGTTTTCTGTTTTTTCGACCAGTTATCTCACGCAAGACACCCATATTTACTAGTTTGAGTACCGCCGAGCGCGCAGGTGGATAAGTAACTCCTAGATCTGCGGCTAATTTATTTATAGAAACTACTGGATGTCCGATCAATAGTTCTGGTAGCTCAAGAACTATGCCCCTTTGTTTTGCAAGTTTTAATTTAATTAGCAGGTTATCTCGAAATTCTAAAAGTCTTTCTATTCGATTAATTTCGATGGTGACTTGTCCAATAATTGCTTCACAGAAGAAGCTAACCCAATGATCGAAATTGCCATTTTGGCTTAACGTTAGTAATCCATCTTTATATTTATCTTTCTCTCTATTAAACCATTCCGATAAATTTAGAACTGGAGGATTAAGTAAAAAAAGTTCTACAAACTGGAGAGTAATTACTAATCGGCCAACTCTCCCATTGCCATCGGCAAATGGGTGCAAGGTTTCAAACTGATAGTGGCCTAGTGCCATTTTTATTATTGGAGAAATATCGTTTTCAGCATTGATCCATTTCTCCCACTCCGATAAACCACTATTTAGTTCATCGCCTGCTGGAGGAGGAATGAATCGTGCCTCATTGACCGATTTGGATTCATCTCCAATTATTACAGGGCCAGTTCGAACCTCGCCTTGGTTGATTTCTCCTCCTCTTGTTCCTTCAACCAAAATTCCCTGTAGCTCAGAAAGGATGTTAATTGTTATTGGTTTTGTTTTAATGAGTTCTAACCCGCGATGTGCAGCTTCCATGTAGTTATGAATTTCTCGAACAGCAGCTGACATTTGGGATCGGTCCAAATAGTCGCCTTCAAGTATTTCTTGAAGCGGGGCATAGGTTCCCTCGAGCGCCGAAGTGCTTTTTGCTTCTCGCGCTAGAGATGGTCTTAGCAAAATTTCAGGTCTAGGAATGCGCCTTACACATTCTTGTAATCTTCCGATCTCCATCGAAGCTTTTGAGACGAGTGTGTGAGTTCTATTCGTAAGTTGTATGTCATTGGGGAGCGCACTTGGTACGAATGCAAAATGATCGTATTCCTCATTTCGCCGAATATTTGTTCCAGCAAACCGAACAAGAACTCCCATTTCTTTATTGGTAAATTTAGAGACATCCACAGGTAACCCTCCTTAGCCCTATAACTTTACTGCATTAAATTATACTAAATGGCGATTTCCTATAACTTGTAGCGTTGTAATTATAGGCAATTAAGACTCCCTATTATCCATAAAATGGAATTTGGGAATTGCGTTCAAATGGGCGTAACTGAGCGCAGAATTCGGCTAAACCTTCTGACTACGGATCAGGAGGTTGGGGGTCACACCTTAGGATTTCGCTGGATTTCCGGCCGGGTCAGGCACTGCCGGGTTGCCCACATAGCGATTAAGGAAGGCACCTAGCTGGCGGACCCAGATCTCCTGGCTGAACAGGAAGCTGTCGTTGTGACCGCCGCGCATCTCCAGAAAGGTCTTGGGCTCGCGCGCCGCCTCGAACAGCGCCTGGCCGTGGCGGTAGGGGACGATATCGTCCTCGCGACTGTGGGCGATGAGCACAGGGGCTTCCACATTCTGGAGGTAAGCACGGGTGTTGTAGTTGAAGCGCGCCAGCAGCTTCACCGGCAGGAACGGATAGATTTCGGCCCCAAGGTCTGGCACCGAGATGAAGACGGAGGCAAGCACCAGCGCCCCGGGCTGTTGGCGTGATGCGAGCCATGCCGCCACCGCGCCGCCGAGGGATTCGCCCAGCAGCGCGATGCGCCGGGGCTCAATGTTCCGGACCACGGTAAGGTAATGCCAGGCCGCTTCGGCGTCCCGGTAGGTTCCCTGCTCGCTTGGTCTGCCACTGCTCTTGCCGTAGCCCCGGTAGTCGAAGATGAAGCTGGAGTAACCGAGTCGGTGGAGCATGGACAGATATTCTAGGCGGTGGGAGATGTTGCCGGCATTGCCGTGGAAGAGCAGCACGGTTCCCTCTGGCTGCGGCACCGGAACGAACCAGGCGTGCAGGCTTTCCCCGTCGCTGGTGTTGAGCCGCACCTCTTCATATTCGAGACCCGCGTCGCGCGGCGTCGCGGAGAGCTCGCGGTCTACTTCGGGAAAATAGACCAGTTGCGACTGGAACAGGAACAGGCCAATGAGCAGCGCCGCATAGACGGATGCCAGCACTCCTAAAATGTTCCATAGTGTGCGCATAATGACCTCGGCGAGTTGGCGCGGCTCTCGCTCAGTGCCGCTCGAGGATCGCCATCAGATCGGCCCCAACGGGCAGCACCCCATATAGGTGCCCACGTCCCTCGCCGAATCGAGCCCCGATGAACGCGTCGGAGACTGCGCTCGGCGCGGTGCGCACAAGCAGCGAGGCCTGCAGAGCGAGGGCAAGTTGCTCGACCAGCCGACGTGAGTGGGTGGCTGAGAGAAACGCATCCGCCCCTACCACTTCACGCAACAACCGACGCGTCGACTCGAGATGCGCATCTAGCAGCGGATTTTCTCCAGCAGCTAACGAGACCTCATCTTCAAAGGCGACGGCGCTCTCCGGTTCGCCCCTCAGCGCTCTCAGAACGTCAAGTGCGATCACGTTGCCGGATCCTTCCCAGATCGCCATGACGGGTTGTTCTCGGTAACGGCGAGCGAGCGGGGACTCCTCGATGTAACCGTTGCCACCGAGACATTCCAGCGATTCGTACGCATGCTCGGGTCCGCGTTTGCAGATCCAGTACTTCGAGACCGCGGTCGCCAGTCGGCGGAAGGCAATCTCCTGGTCGGATGCGTCGTCATCGTATGCTCGGGCCAGACGCAGTGCCGTTACCGTTGCCGCCTCCGATTCGAGGGCGAGATCTGCAACGACGGCGGTCATCACCGGCTGGTCCACTAGCAGCGCGCCGAATGCGGCGCGATGCCGCACGTGCCAGAGCGCCTCGGAGACCGACTGGCGCATCCCAGCCGCACTTCCGTAGACGTTATCGAGCCGAGTGAGCGAGACCATCTCCATGATGGTAGGTACGCCCCGACCCTCGTCACCTACAAGGAATCCGACCGTTTTTTCGAACTCCACTTCACTAGTGGCATTCGCGCGATTTCCGAGTTTCTCCTTCAGCCGCTGGATCATGAAAACGTTTCGCGTGCCGTCATCCAGCACGCGTGGCACGAAAAAACAACTTAGACCCCTCGGCGCTTGAGCCAGCACCAGGAAGGCATCCGACATTGGCGCGCTGACGAACCATTTGTGGCCGGTGAGTTGCCAGGTGCCGTCTCCGGCGTTCACAGCTACGGTCGTGTTGGTACGGACATCAGACCCGCCCTGCTTCTCGGTCATCGCCATTCCGATGAGTGCCGATGGTTTCCCCGCCGCAAGCGTTCCGTCGTACGACCGGCTGAGTAAGCGTGGCATCCATTGCGCGGACAACTCGGGCAAGCCGGCGAGCACAGGAACCGCTGAATGCGTCATCGAAACCGGGCAGGCGTGGCCGGATTCCACTTGAGCGAACATCATGAATGTCGCGGCTCTGGCAACATTGGCACCTGGTTTGGGTTCCGCCCAGGCCGACGTATGCGCGCCATGTTCAATGGACGCCCCGATAATGCGGTGGTAAGCCGGGTGATAGTCGACTTCATCGATGCGGTTGCCGTAGCGGTCAAAAGTATGAAGCACAGGTTCGACATTATTGGCCAGTTCCGCATCGTGCTGGAACTGTTCTGTTCCGACGTGCTGGCCGACCCGGTGAAGTTGGGGCACCGCCCAGGCCGCGTCGTAGCGGTTGACCCCCTCGACCAGCGGCACGTTTGTGGCGAACTCGTCAATGTCCACACGCGGTGGCGCCTGGTTGGTGACGACGTGGGTACTCATGATGCGTCTCCCTTTTTCAAGTGTGATCGGCGCCGCTGTCGGTTTGGTTGACAGGTGTATGTAGTTTCACGCAACAAGTAACTCATTGTCAACGACTTCATGTGCTGCTTCGTATTCAACCGGTGTCATCTTGCCCAGGCTTCGCTTGCGCCTTCGTCGTTTTTGCACACTCCACATTTTAAATCGGGGGTGCCACCCTCCTTGCGGAAAAGGAGTCACTGTATCTACGCTAATTCAAGGAGTTGATGAAGGAAGAAATAGTGATCTCTGTGTAAGGAGAGCTAACCATGGAAAGCCACTTCAAAGATCGACGAAGTGCGGGTCGATTGTTGGCTCCGGCGCTGCAGTCATATCTCGGATGTAAAGATCTACTCATTTTCGCACTACCGCGCGGTGGCGTGCCCGTTGGTTACGAAGTCGCAAAATGGTTGAGCGCTGAACTTGATGTTCTAATAGTTCGCAAACTTGGCCTACCCAGACAATCAGAACTTGCCATGGGTGCCATCAGTTCTGGTGGTGCTCTCTACTTGAATGAAAAAATCATTAAGTTAGCCCGAGTAACTCCCTCAGAAGTCGAGGCGGTCTTAATACATGAACGCCACGAGTTGGCTCGTCGTGAAATTCTCTATCGCGGTTCGCGTCCAACTGCAAAAAGCAAAGGTCGTACCGTCATAGTTGTCGATGATGGAATTGCTACTGGTGCTTCAATGCGAGTGGCGCTGTTGGCGTTACGTGAAAAAAATCCAACAAAGATCATTGTGGCCGTACCCGTTGCCCCGCATGATGCAAGAGAAAGATTTCGTGATGTGGCCGATGATTTTGTCTGCGTGTTGAATTCACCCGATGATTCCCAAGCAGTGAGTCAGTTCTATGAAGATTTCAGTCCCACGCAAGATGATGAAGTTCGCAGATTGCTGGTTAAATCGCGACGTGCCCTGTCAAGTTTTTGAGACAGGGTGCTGCTTGTCGTGGAAGGAAATATGGCGTTTAATCCAGTACAGATAAGTTTGCTCGGTGCGAATGCTGTAGCGTTTTACACGCAACTTATCGCGTGCTTGATCAAGCAACATGGGAGGTAAGGACGACCATGCGAGCCCTCGAACTCAAGGTTCCTCCACCAGTTGTGGTGCTGACAATTGCCCTTGCTATGTGGGTCATCTCTCTCTTCACCCCGTCCGCCGAAATTGGTGTTCTCTCTCGTGCGCTCGCAGGCGCAACAATCGCGCTGTTGGGTGTTGGCATCAGCTTCTCGGGCGTTGCCGCCTTTCGCCGCGCAGAGACGACTGTCAACCCAATGAAACCAAGGGATGCATCCTCGTTGGTCACGAACGGCGTCTTTCGATTTACTCGCAATCCAATGTATATCGGCCTGTTGCTCGTCACAATTGGGTGGGCCGTCTTCCTCTCTGCTCCGTGGGCCTTCGCTGGGCCATTGGCTTTCGTGGCCTACATCACCCGATTTCAGATCACGCCGGAAGAGCGTGTCCTCGCCTCCATCTTCGGTGAGCCCTATCGCAACTACATGTCAAGTGTTCGCCAGTGGCTATGAGGCCTAACCGGCGCTCAAGTGGGACGCGGCAAAAGTGCGGCACCCCCTTAACTCTGCGTTATGCCGCTTGAATTAAGGGAGCTAAAATGAAATTTGGTTACACGATTGTTTACGTCCCGGATGTCACCGCCTCACTCGCGTTTTTTGAAAAGGCATTTGGTTTTACGCAGCGCTTTCTTCACGAGTCGGGGGAGTACGGCGAACTAAACACGGGTGAAACAACCCTTGCTTTCGCAGCGCATGCGCTTGGTGCCATGAATTTACCGACCGGCTATGTTGAGGCAAGCGCTTCGCCAAAACCTCTTGGGATTGAGATTGCCTTTGTCACGCCTTCGGTTGCCGAGGCTCATGCAAAAGCTGTAGCGGTTGGCGCTGCTGAAATCAAAGCCCCTGAAAGAAAACCATGGGGGCAAATCGTTTCCTATGTGCGCTGCCCAGATGGTACTTTGGTCGAACTCTGCACCCCGATTTCGCCATAACATTTAAGGCCATTCCTTATGAGTGATGCAAAAGTGAACAGTTGAAGCCGTTGAGATTTCTAGAATTTAGGTAGGCTTAAGACCCAGAAATCTTTTATAGAAGGATGCGACCGCCATGGCAAATGATTTTCTTAGCACGCTTCGCACCTACCTTAATAAGGTAAAGGAAGGCGAAACCACCCCAACTGAAGTTGCATCGGCTTTCAATGCATGGCTGCGCGAGAGTGGGGGCGCTCTCAAATCAAAAATACATGAAGAGGTTGAAGCTGCGGTATCAAATATGGGTTTTATTAAACGCGAAGAGTTCGATGAACTCCAAGCGCAGATAGTTGCGCTCTCGCAAAAAATAGATGGGCTTTGCGAGAAGCCGGCGGTGAAAAAAAGTAGAGTTAAGAAGATCGCAAAGGATAAGTAAATGGAGATAGAGAATGGTGGAACTTCAGAGCACGCACTCGTGGTAGAGGTTAGCGTCGAACTTGGCGAGATTGACTCTTTGGAAGTGAGTGAACACGGTGAGCGTTACGAGAAGCTCCATCAAAAATTGCAGGAGTCGCTCTCCACAATCGATGGGCTCTAAGGAAAGCTTCACTCATGCGAATTAGATTAGATGCCGAACTAGTACGCCGCGAACTGGCTAGCTCACGCATCGAGGCGGGCAATCTCATAGAGAAACGTTCCGTATTGGTAAATGGCATTCCAGCAACAAAATCAACAACTGAAGTTAATGCAGAGACCTCAATCACGATACAAGGGGAGCGCGACGATTTCGTTTCTCGAGGCGGGCAGAAATTAGCGGGCGCCCTCGATGCTTTCGCCGCAATTACCGTTGCTGGCAAACGGGCTTTAGATGCCGGTGCCTCCACTGGAGGTTTTACCGATGTTTTATTGCGCCGAGGGGCCCAGCGAGTAATTGCGGTGGATGTTGGTTATGGCCAACTTGCATGGGAACTTCGCCAAAATGAAAAGGTAACCATTTTAGATCGCACCAATATTCGCCACTTAACTGCTGAAATGGTTGGCGGACCGATCGATTTAATTGTTGCAGATCTCTCCTTTATTTCGTTAACCCTTGTTTTACCCGCGCTTGTGGCGCTCTCTAAACCGGAAGCCGATTTTCTTCTGATGGTAAAGCCTCAATTTGAAGTTGGTCGCGAATCACTTGGCGCTGGTGGAGTTGTCCGTGATCCAGCGGTTAGAAAATCGGCAGTCATTGGCGTTGCCGATTCCGCATATGAGGTTGGTTTAGGAACCATGGGGATAGTTGCAAGTATCCTTCCCGGTCCTGCTGGCAATGTGGAGTATTTTCTCTGGCTGCGCAGAGGTGCACCAGAGATAGACCACCACGCTCTCGATGAAGCGATAGAAGCCGGTCCACAATGACACGGAACTTATTATTTGTCATTAATCCCTCGCGCGAAATTGCAACCCTTGCGGCGAGCGAGTTAGCTAAGACGCTATCTGAAGCCGGTTTTACCCTTTTTACAATTTCCGATGTTGAGCTGGCGAACGTTATGCGGTTAGTAGATGGCGTGGATTTTCCTGATTTCGAGTTGGTTCTGGTTCTCGGCGGAGATGGAACAATTTTGCGGGGAGCCCAAGTTGCTAGAGCCCAAGATATTCCCCTCCTCGGAGTCAATCTTGGCCATGTTGGTTTTATGGCTGAAGTTGAGAAACCTGTCATCTCAGAAGTAGCCCGATGTGTTATCGAGCGGAGTTATGTAATAGATCCACGGATGGTGCTGGCATACTCAATCGAGCGAGAGGGCGCAATTATCGAAAAGGGATGGGCGCTCAATGAAGTTTCCATTGAACGGAATGGCACCACAATGGTGGAGCTTTTCTTAGAGATAGATAACCGCCCGATCTCACGATGGGGTTGTGACGGCTTAATCTGTTCAACGCCAACTGGTTCTACGGCGTACGCGTTTTCGGCCGGTGGGCCAGTTCTCTGGCCGGAGGTGGAGGCGCTAGTTCTTCTGCCAATCGCTGCTCATGCTCTCTTCTCGCGTCCACTGGTAATTTCACCCCGTTCAGAAATTTCTGTCGGAATTGAATCTAGTGATGCAGTTCTCTCTGCCGATGCGATTCGCAAATTCGCGCTAAAAGATGGCGATCGCGTTCATATGGTTAAGGATTCCTCCATTATTAAATTAGCGCACACAAAGTCCACGCTATTTAGCGATCGTTTGGTAGCAAAATTTAAGTTGCCTATTGAAGGTTGGCGCGGTGAGTGAGGCTACCTTTCTCGAAGAAATAACTATCAAGAACATCGGAATTATCGAAGAATCACAGATTGAATTTTCTAAAGGGTTAACAGTGCTCTCAGGTGAGACCGGCGCAGGCAAAACAATGGCTCTCACTGCGCTGAATTTAATTCTCGGTGGCAAAAGTGATGGCTCTTATGTGCGGGCAGGCAGCGACCGATTAATAGCGAGTGGTCGTTTTTTCATTCCAAAGAATCGTAGTTTGTATTTTCAAGAACACGGTTTAGAGATTGAAAATGACGAGTTAATCATCACTCGCACCGTTGCAAGTGACGGCAAGAGTAAAGCAAGTGCAAACGGTATTGCAGTTCCTATCAGTACTTTGATTTCAATCGGCGGCGATCTGGTGAGCGTCTACGCACAAGCAGCCAATATTGCACTTTCCAAGCCAGCTAAGCAACGTGAGCTGCTTGACAGTTTTGGTGGATCCAAATTATCTGCGATATTACTGGGATATCGAGCGAAATTTGAGCTCTACCATCACTTGAAATCCCGTATAGCTTCGATGCGTATGAATCTAAGTCAGAGAAGTTCAGAGCTGTTGCTGTTGGGCGAGTTTGTGCAGGCTTTTAGGAAATTGAATCCGCAAGTTAATGAGATGGCAGATATTGAGGCTGAAATCAATAAACTTTCCAGCATCGAAGAGCTACGCCAAGCGGTTACCTTCACAGTGTCATCGATTGAGGGAGAAGCATCGGGGTCGCTCACAACTCTGGGTCTCGCCAGAAAATCTCTCGAGCGCGCACGAAATAAGGATCCGCAGTTGGAGAAAATTTACCAAGATGTAAGTGAAGGTTTCTATCTTCTGGTCGATGCTAATAGCGCACTCAATTCTTACCTTGCTAGCCTCGATGCCGATCCCGATCGATTGGAAGGGTTGAACCTGCACAGAGCCGCGTTGCGCGCTTTTATCAAGCGTTTCACGGAGACGGAAGAGTGGAACGGAGCGATAGTTATATTGCAGCAGAAATATGCGGAATCGCCAGATGTTATTGCAGATTTAGCGGGCGGTGATGATCGGTTAGTGCAATTGGAAAGTGAACTTTCGAAAGTTAAGATAGCGTTGAAATTGAGTGCAATTGAACTTACCAAAATTCGAATAGAAACTGCAAATAATTTACAGAGCGCGGTGACCCAAGAGGTGCGCCAACTTTCGATGCCACACACGATTTTTCATGTAAAAGTTGCATCTCCCAGCTACCAAAGCGCCCTCAAAGAGCGTGACTTCACGGTTCATGGGTGCGATGAGATCGCCATGTATATCCAAGGTAATTCGAACGCAGCGCTAGTGCCGGTCGCAAAAGGTGCCAGCGGGGGTGAAATGTCACGAATTATGTTGGCGCTAGAAGTTGTGGTAGCAGGGACGCGCCCCGTTGGAACATATGTTTTCGATGAAGTTGATGCGGGCGTCGGGGGGAAGGCGGCGATAGAAGTGGGCCGTCGTTTGCATGCCCTCGCACAGCGTTCTCAAGTTATTGTGGTGACTCATTTGCCGCAAGTTGCGGCTTGGGCAGATGCACACTTTGTCGTGACAAAAAGCGATGATGGATTAGTAGCGCAAAGCAACGTTCGTTTAGTGACCGATAACGAACGGGTAGCAGAAATCGCCCGGATGTTGGCCGGTTTTGAGAGTTCGATTAGCGCACAAGAACACGCCGCGGAGTTGCTATCTCTTAAGATTGGCTAACTTCGATATAAGAATGATAGGTTGGTCTCCCATGGGCGAGGCGCATGTGACGAAATATCTCTTTGTAACTGGGGGAGTCGTCTCAAGTTTAGGTAAAGGACTTACCGCCTCAAGTTTAGGAAGACTCTTAGTATCCCGCGGACTTCGCGTAACAATGCAAAAACTGGATCCTTATTTAAATGTTGATCCAGGCACGATGAATCCTTTTCAACATGGAGAAGTTTTTGTCACCGACGATGGCGCAGAGACGGATTTGGATATCGGACATTATGAGCGATTTCTCGATACTAATTTGCACGGCTCTGCCAACGTTACAACTGGTCAAGTCTATTCGCGAGTTATTGCCCGGGAACGCCGGGGTGAGTATTTAGGTGAAACAGTACAAGTAATTCCGCACATCACAAATGAGATTAAAGAACGTATTCGAGCAATGGCAGCTCCTGACATTGACTTGGTGATTACTGAAATCGGTGGCACGGTCGGCGATATTGAATCACAACCATTTTTAGAAGCTGCGCGTCAGCTCCGCCAAGAAGTTGGCAGAGATAATGTTTTCTATTTACATATTTCATTAGTTCCCTATATTGGCCCATCGGGTGAGCTAAAGACCAAACCAACGCAACACTCGGTCCAAGCGCTCCGTAGTATCGGCATAGCTCCGGATGCAATAGTCCTCCGTTCGGATCGAGCGATACCTGCTTCGGTAAAGCGGAAAATCTCGCTTATGTGTGGCGTGGATCTAGAAGCCGTTGTCGCAGCACCAGATGCTCCCTCTATTTACGATATTCCAAAAGTTTTATTTTCGGAAGGCTTAGATGCCTACGTAGTAAAACGTCTATCTCTGGGAGGCCACGAGGTCGTTTGGGGTGAATGGGATGCGCTATTAGAGAAAGTGCACCATCCAAAGGAATTTATTCGGGTTGCCCTGGTTGGCAAGTACATCGATTTACCTGATGCGTATTTGTCAGTCTGTGAAGCTCTCCGTGCTGGTGGTTTTGCAAATAACGCGAAAATTGAAATCAAATGGATTGCCAGTGATGAGTGCCAGAGCGCGATCGGTGCAGCAGAGCAGCTCTCGGATGTTGATGCGATATGCGTTCCAGGGGGATTTGGCATTCGCGGAATTGAAGGAAAAATCGGCGCACTGAAATTTGCGCGCGAAAATAAAATTCCGACTCTCGGTTTATGTCTTGGGTTGCAATGCATGGTGATAGAAGCTGCGAGAAATCTAGCTGGAATCCCCGATGCCAATTCGGCAGAGTTTTCTCCTGGCTCAGGAACGCCAGTTATTGCAACTATGGATGGACAGAAGAAGATAGTTGCAGGCGAGGCTGACATGGGCGGCACTATGCGGTTAGGCTTATTTAAAGCGGACTTGCTAGCGGGATCCCTTGTTGCCAGAACTTATAACGCCAGAGAAGTTTACGAACGCCACCGCCATCGTTATGAAGTTAACAATTTATATCGCGCGAGAATCAGTGCTGCCGGCTTAGTTTTCTCTGGTTTTTTTCAAGATCGAGACCTGGTTGAGTTTGTGGAATTACCCGAAAGCGAGCATCCTTACTATGTGGGCACGCAATCTCATCCTGAGTTGCGTTCGCGACCAACGCGACCACATCCACTTTTCGTTGGATTGATTGCAGCAGCGCTAGCAGCGAGAGGTTAGAAAATGATTGTAGGAATCCCAAAGGAAATAAAAGTTCACGAATCTCGCGTTGCGATAACACCGGAAGGCGTATCAGAGTTTCTGGCTGCTGGTCATCAAGTTCTGATCGAAACAATGGCCGGTGTTGGGTCGGCCATCACTGATGTTGATTTTATGGAGGCGGGTGCGCGTATCGCGCCTTCTGCTGATGAAGTATGGGCCGGCGCAGATTTGATTTTAAAGGTGAAGGAGCCCATCGAAGTTGAGTATGCGCGCCTTCGTAAGGAGCAAGTACTCTTTACTTATTTACATCTAGCGGCGTCGAAACCTTGCACCGATGCGCTGATAGCAAGTGGAACAACGGCAATAGCTTATGAAACCGTGGAGAGTAACGGTTCATTGCCGCTCTTAGCGCCTATGAGTGAAGTTGCTGGTCGAATGGCCACCCAAGTTGGAGCCGCTGCTTTACAGAAACCTAGCGGTGGCCGAGGAGTTTTGCTGGCAGGTGTTCCAGGAGTTGCGCCAGGGCGCGTGGTTGTGATTGGCGGGGGAGTTGCTGGGTTAAATGCGGCGGTAATAGCACTGGGAATGGGCGCTGATGTAACGGTGATAGACCGCGCTCTGGCGCGCTTGCAATACATAGACACAATGTATGGCGGAAGAATTAAGACGCTAGCTTCTTCAAAGCACGCGATTGAACGGGAAGTTTTGCGTGCGGATTTAGTTATTGGAGCAGTCCTAATTCCTGGGGCTAAAGCCCCAACTCTAGTTTCCAATTCACTAGTTTCGAGAATGCGGTCGGGTTCAGTTCTGGTAGATATTGCCATCGATCAAGGCGGATGTTTCGAAGATTCCAGAGCCACCACCCACGCCGAACCAACTTTTAAGGTACACAATTCTATTTTCTACTGTGTAACAAATATGCCTGCGGCCGTTCCGGTTGCTTCCACATATGCGCTGACAAATGCCACGTTGCCATATGCCCTTGCCATAGCAAATCTTGGTTGGCGCAAAGCTTGCGAAAGCGATGAAAGTTTGGCCAAGGGTTTGAATGTTCACGATGGCCGAATTTATTATTCTGCCGTAGCCGATGCGCATGGATATGAAAAGTTTGAACTTTGATTCCTCTTTGAATCCGTTCCTCGATCATCTGAGTATTGAAAGAGGTTTGGCTACGAACACAATATCTGCCTATGGTCGTGATTTAATAAAGTTTTCAGAATATTTAACCCAGCGTTCAATTGCGCTAGCGGATGTAACTCCTACCGTTCTCTTGGAATTTAGAACTTCGTTGCGCGCTCTGGGAATGGCACGCTCGAGCATCACTCGAATCGAATCAACGCTCCGTACTTTTTTCAAACACTTGCAACGCGAAGTTGGCATGGTGGACCCAACCACCGAGATTGAACCAAGCAAGGCCACACGCAGGCTTCCTAAAGCTCTGACTATTGATCAAGTTCTCTCGATGATCCAAGCAACCGAACGCGCAGGCGAGAGGCTCGCGCTCCGTAATAGAGCAATCCTGGAGCTGCTCTATAGTTCTGGCGCGCGCGTGAGTGAGTTAATTGGTGTAAATGTTTCGGATATCTCAATAGTTTCCAACGATGAAGGTGAAACTGCATCGATTAAATTATTTGGTAAGGGAGGTAAAGAACGTATTGTGCCGTTGGGCTCTTTCGCCACTTGTGCAATAGATAGTTATCGGGTAAGAGTTCGTCCTGATTTAGCGAGAAAAAGTGGAAAAACTACCAACGCTCTCTTTCTCAATTCGCGCGGCGGGCGAATAAGCCGACAGAGCGTCTGGCAGTTAGTGGTAGAGACCGCGAAGTCCGTTGGAATTAAGGAGGAAGTATCTCCTCATGTTTTCAGACATTCTTACGCAACGCATTTACTGGATGGAGGAGCCGATATTCGCGTGGTGCAGGAGCTTCTGGGTCACACATCGGTTACCACAACAGAAATTTATACGCTCATCACAATCGATAAAGTGCGCGAAACCTACGCTTTAGCTCATCCTCGAGCTAGGCAATGATTTAGATTCCGCGTAAGCGGCGCGCTAAAATACTTTGGTCGCCTTTAGCCTCAAGGTCGGAGATTATAACTGCCAGTGATTCTCGAACAATGCGTCCTCGATCGACGGCTAAACCGAGATCTCCACGGAGAGATAGACGTGCTTGATCCAATTCGAAGAGTTCATCGCTAGAGAGATAAACAGTAATTTTTTCATCATGTCGTTCGCGTCCGGAAGGGGTGTGATCGATTTGCGTAGCTCTCCGTCGGGCAATAATGCGGACACCCTTTTTAACCGATGGCGATTTGGGAGTGACAATTGCTGCTGGGACTAGTTGTGCGTTTTCTATAGGTGCGCTCGCTGGCACTGAAGTAAGGGTCGGGGCGCTGGAGCGAAAAAGTTCATCTGCTCCGGGTAAGTTTGCTCTCCGTGTCATCGTGCGCCTCCTCTGGCAATTAACTCTCGTGCTAAACGTCGATATGAAGCTGCTCCGCCGGAGGATGAGGCATATGTTGTGATTGGCTCTCCCACCACGGTTGTCTCAGGAAAGCGAATAGTTTTAGCTATTATTGTTTCAAAAACATCTTTTGGGAATTGTTCAAGTATGCGTTCTAGTACCTGTCGATTGTGTAAGGTTTTCTTGTCATACATTGTTGCCAGGATTCCGACCAATTTTAAATTTGGATTAAGAAAAGTTTTAACTTTCTCGAGGTTGCCTTTAAGTTCAATGAAACCATGTAAGGCAAAATATTCGCATTGCAAAGGGACAATTACTTCATCGGAGGCAACGAGGGCGTTAATCGTCAACTGACCCATAGTCGGTTGGCAATCAATAATAATGACGTCGTAAAAATCACGAAGGGGTGCCAGGGCACGTTTTAAATATTGCTGTCCGCCGATTTCAGCGCCCAGAGTAGTCTCGGCAGTTCCAAGGTCGCGATTAGCTGGAAGAAAGTCTAAACCTGCTACTACAGATTTTAAAATTATCGTCTCGACATCAGCTGTTGGTCTCATCAAGGCAAAATAGATAGTTTGCTCAAGTGGCATTAAATGGGCATTTACCCCCAATCCAAGAGACAAGCCCCCTTGGGGATCGAAATCTACAAGCAGTACTCGCCGTCCAAGTTCAGCCAGAGCGGCACCCAAATTAATCGCGGTTGTCGTTTTACCAACTCCACCCTTCTGGTTGAATACCGCAATAACTTTTGCGCTGCCGTGTTTTACAATTGGTTTCGGCGTTGGGAAGTTGCGAACTTTCTTGCCAAGCAGGGTCGACGTTGTCGAAAGATCACTTAGAATTGTCGATTTAGCGTTCAAGCGAGAAACCTCTTTCTTGGTATAAGCGGTGAGCCTACGCAGTAGCCAAGCGATGGGCAAGTGGGCGTGCGTGAAGTACGCTTACCGAGTGAGTATTGCAACAGGCGGCAAGAGCGCTGAAATTTCTAGCGGCTTCTCTCTCCATATGTCGAATTTCGATGGACCTTTTGACCTCTTATTGCAGTTGATTTCTCGCCATAAGATGGATATCACCGATATCTCACTAAGTTTGATCACCGATGAATTTATCGCCTACATACGCGACCTTGAGAGTTGCGGCGATGGCTGGCGGTTAGATCAAGCCACAGAGTTCCTGGTAATCGCTGCCACCCTGCTAGACCTTAAGGCAGCCCGACTCTTGCCAAGTGGGGAAGTTGACGATGAAGAAGATCTTGCCCTACTTGAAGCACGAGACCTTCTCTTTGCCCGCTTACTTCAATATCGCGCTTTCAAGGAGATTGCCGCAACTTTCTCAGAGCGCATTGCCTTAGCTGACAAAACTTTCGCGCGGGTAGTCTCCCTCGATCCAACTCTGGCTTCGCTCTTACCTGAAGTTCTTATTGGCGTTGGCCTACAACGCTTTGCCGCAATTGCAGAGCGAGTTCTCTCCCCAAAAATCACCGCTGCTATGGCGATTTCGCATCTACATCTACCTCTGGTTAGCGTGGCAGAAGAGTCTAGAATGGTGGTTGAGGCTCTGCGCCGCGGTAAAAGTATGAGCTTCCGTCATCTGGTAGCTGATGCTGGTAGTACCTTGGTAGTTGTGGCTCGTTTTCTTGCTCTCTTGGAGCTCTATAAGCAGGGGGTGCTCCGTTTTGATCAAGTGGCCGCCTTGGGAGAGTTGCAGATAAGTTGGACCGGCTCCGATAGCGGAGAAATTGCAGCAAGCGACGAGTTTGATATACCAGTGGAGCTGGCCATGGAAGATGAAGAATCGAGCGAAGGAGTTGAAAATGTCTAGCGCAGAACTTTACCGTTCTATCGAAGCGATTTTGATGGTGGTTGAAGAACCTCTCACCGAGGCAGCTCTGACTGCGGTCCTGGAAACCTCCCTCGATGAGGTCGAGCGCGCACTCCTTGAATTGAGCGAGAGTTATAGCGCCCGCGGATTTGTTCTTCGTAGAGTTAATGGAGGGTGGCGTTTCTATAGCCATCCGGATTTAAGCTCGGTGGTGGAGAAGTTTGTCCTTGATGGCCAGCAATCTCGCCTGACGCAGGCTGCCCTGGAAACTCTCGCGGTAATCGCATATCGCCAACCCGTATCGAGGGCTCGAATATCGGCGATTCGCGGAGTAAACGTTGAAGCTGTTATGAAGACTCTCGTAAATAGGGGTCTAGTTGAAGAATCGGGGCTGGAACACGAAACTGGTGCCATTCTCTATCGGACCAGTTCATATTTTCTCGAACGTTTGGGTTTGGGCTCCATAGATGAGCTTCCGGCTTTGGCGCCATATTTACCTGATTTGGATCGCTTAGATGAAGTCCTTGCCTCTCTGACGGATTAGCTAAAAACTTCCATACTCTCATAGACTATCTTCTCAAGACTGTCGAGAGGATAGCCAGATGGCCGAAATGCGCCTTAACAAAATCATTGCCGATGCGGGAATTACTAGCCGCAGGGGAGCGGACGAATTAATAGCTTCCGGTCGAGTAAGCGTCGATGGATATGTGGTAAAGGAACTTGGAAGCAAATTTGATCCTGAAAAAGTTAAAGTCATAGTTGATGGTGAGACAATTAAACGTTCTTTGACTAAAACTTACCTAGCACTTCATAAGCCTAAAGGCGTTCTGTCTACCATGTACGATCCTGAGGGCCGCCCATCTCTAGCTGATTTTTTTGATTTGCGTACGCAACGACTCTTCCACGTTGGCCGTCTTGATAAAGATTCTGAAGGCCTAATTCTCCTTACAAATGATGGCGATCTAACATTTAGAGCGACACACCCATCTTTCGGTTTAGAGAAAACATATATTGTGGAATTCGATGGAAAGTTGCCTCTTGGAATAGAAAAAACGCTCCTTAAGGGGGTCGAACTCGAGGATGGTATTGGTCGAGTCCTGAGGTTCAAAGAGCTCAACTCTAACTGGATAGAACTCTCGATTCATGAAGGGCGCTACCACATCATCCGTCGGTTGATGGAGGCCGTTGAGGTAGATGTTCTTCGGCTGATCCGTACCAAGTTTGGGCCGATCTCTCTTGGGGATACGCCGCCGGGGCGATGGCGAGATCTTAACGATGGGGAATTGATAAATCTACGTAAAGTTTTAGATTTATAACCATTTAACGCTATATCGCTATTTTGTAAATAACGATAAGTAGATAAATCTATTTCGTGTTGAATAAAATCGTTTTATCGATAATAAAGATACATATTGAGCGCATGATATACCTCTGTTGTAGTTTTATCGACAATCTAACTCCTCGCCAATATCGATAATTCTAACTCGAGCCAGTTCGAAAGTAGGTAAATCAGAATATAATTTTAGAAATATATCGATTTGACATCAATCAAATGCAAGCGCAGAACGAAAAGAAAAGGTAGACTGCGCCAATGAGAGCAATCCGCGGTGCCACCCAAGTTCGGGAAAATAGCGAGAGTGAAATCGCCTCCGCTGTGCAAGAGCTCCTCTTGGCGATGATGGCCGCTAACTCTTTGAAAATTGAAGATATTATCTCTGTCATTCTAACCTCGACGCCAGATCTCAACGCTGCCTTTCCTGCCAGCGGGGCTCGAGAGATTGGCTTTCAAGCGACACCTCTTTTAGGCGCCGTTGAACTCGATGTGCCGGGTGCTCTGGAAAGGGTTATTCGAGTGATGATTCACTGCGATACCGAGCTCTCTATCAGTGAAATTACCCATATTTACCTTCATGGCGCGGTATCTCTGCGCCTCGATATTGCTCAATAGCGGGGCAAAGCATGCTCTCTCTCCGTATTGTTGGCTCGGGTTTGATAGGCACTTCCTTCGCCCTTGCGCTTAAAGGGAAGGGTTATAAAGTCCAAATGCACGATATAGATCCCGATATTGCCAGATTAGCTAATGATTTGGTCTCCGGCGAGCGGTTAGAGAAGGTAGATCTAGTCGTTTTCGCCCTTCCAAGTTACGCTTTAAAAATGGTCATCAATGACGAGTATCAATTAAACCCAAACTCGACCTTTATGGATGTTGGCAGCGTAAAAGTTGAACCTATACGTGAAGTCGAGATGAGCGCGCTTCCGCTTGAACGTTTCGTGGCGACACATCCAATGGCAGGTCGTGAGGTTGGAGGGGCGCAATCGGCCCGTGGCGATCTCTTTCAAGGGCGCCCATGGATTATCTCGCCCTCACCTCAAAATTCACCTGATGCGCTCCAATTGGTACGCGCGCTCATTGAAGATACTGGTGCGAGAGTCGTTGAACTTGCCCCGCTAGAGCATGATCGAGCCCTCGCTCTGATTTCGCACTTACCGCAACTGATTTCCTCCCTCGTTGCATCGCAGCTACTAGAGAAACCGCAAGAGTGGATCGATCTCGCTGGACAAGGGTTGCGAGATACGGTTCGCATCGCCGCCTCCGACCCGCTCCTTTGGCGAGAGATTATTTACTCCAACCGGCGAGAAATCTCCCAGCTCTTAAGCGATTTTAAAGCAGATTTAGATCATTTAATTGCTTCGCTCCAGGAGAAAGAAGCCATTGGCGAGAAGGTGGCGCGCGGCCGGCGCGGTGCCGCGAGAATTCCGGGCAAGCACGGCGGGATAGCGCGTGCCTACACCTATCTGCCAATTGTTATTGATGACAAACCTGGTCAGTTGGGCGCTCTCTTCAATGAATGTGCAGCAATGAAAGTCAACGTTGAAGATTTATCAATTGAACATTCACCAGGAGCGCTCCGTGCTTTAATAACTTTGGCGCTATCACAACAAGATGCTCAAACGCTTAGTGCGCATTTAATTTCCATCGGTTGGAGCGTTCACCCACCGAGAAATTAGGGGTTAGGCTCACTTCATGGGCATAGTTGTAGCAATCGATGGCCCGAGTGGAGCGGGCAAATCCAGTACTTCAAAATCTATCGCGCTACGTGCTGGTTGGAGCTACCTAGATACCGGTGCTCTGTACCGTGGCGTTACCTGGCTGGCTCTTGAAAACAATTTGGATGGCGCGAGTGAGATTCTCGCTGCGCTAAAGCGAGCTCCATTACGCTTTATTTGCGATCCGATGGCGCCTAAATTATTTTGTGGAGACGTTGAAATCACTTCCGAAATACGGACCGAGAGAGTTACTGCAAATGTTAGCTTGGTAAGTTCGCTTCCTGAAATAAGAGCTGAACTTCTCTTGGTTCAACGAAAATATATTGATAAAGCCGAGAAAGGAATCGTAGTCGAGGGTCGCGATATCGGCACTGTGGTATGCGTCGAGGCGCCGCTAAAGATTTATTTGACCGCAGATCTCGATACCAGGGCCATTCGTCGCGAAAGTGAAATTGAAGACGAGTCAGCTGGGGTAGCGCAAGTGCGAGAGTTACTTGATATTCGAGATTCGTTAGATAGCAGACGGAAAATTTCACCGTTAGTGCGAGCCCTCGATTGCGTTGAAGTTGATTCAACTCTCTTAACTTTGGAAGAGTGTGTTGAGCGAATTTGGGAGCTATTGAAAGAACGCTCTTTACTCGGCTTACCAATAGTTGCAATTCTTGGTCGGCCAAATGTAGGAAAATCAACGTTAATTAACCGTTTTCTCGGTAGGCGCGAAGCAATTGTTGAAGATACTCCAGGAGTAACTCGAGATCGTATTCAATATGAATGCGAGTGGGGCGGGCGACGTTTTATCATCATGGACACTGGTGGTTGGGAAGTGAAACCTGACGGTATTTCTGTGCAAGTCAGCGCTGGCGCTGAGACTGCGATGGATGAAGCCGATGTGCTTGCTTTTGTAGTTGATGCTCAACTTGGTTCCCTTGATGAAGATGATTACTTAGTGCAACGTCTTCGCAAAGCAAAGAAACCAACAATTTTGATTGCGAACAAAGTAGATGGAGAGAGAGAAGAAATTGAAGCGCATTCGCTCTGGTCACTTGGCTTAGGTGAACCGTGCTTTGTTTCAGCGCTACACGGACGTGGCAGCGGGGATCTCTTAGATCGAATTGTGGCCCTTCTTCCAGAAGTTGGCAGAGCGCAAACCCATGATGGTTATCGCAAGGTGGCGCTCATCGGTCGACCAAATGTTGGTAAATCGAGTTTGCTAAATGCTCTCGCCGGCGAGAATCGTGCCATTGTCGACGAGATCGCTGGCACAACCCGCGACCCAGTCGATGAGTTAATTGATTTCGGTGGATCGATCTGGAGATTTATCGACACTGCTGGTTTAAAAAAACGCGGTAACCAGGCCTCTGGAACTGATTACTACGCGATGCTTAGAACACAGAGCGCGCTAGAGCGCGCTGAAGTTGCAGTTGTTGTGCTAGATGCCTCCGAACCAATTACAGAGCAAGATTTGAGAGTAATAACAATGGTCGAAGAGGCAGGTAAGGCGATGGTCATTGTTATGAATAAATGGGATTTAGTTGATGATGATCGACGCGATCAATTAGACCGGGAAATTGATAGGCATTTAGATCAAGTCGAGTGGGCGCAACGAGTAAATGTGGCTGCTAAGACAGGTTGGCACCGAGATCGTTTAGCCCCTGCCCTACGAACCGCCCTTGATAGTTGGGAACGGCGCGTTCCAACAGCCAAACTTAATTCATTCCTGGGCGCCCTGATTGGGGCAACTCCTCCTCCCGTACGTGGTGGCAAGCAACCTAAAATCTATTATGCGACGCAAGCTGGCATAGCTCCGCCCAAATTTGTCATCTTCGCTAGCGGTTGGATTGAAGCCTCTTATAGGCGCTTCATTGAACGACGTTTACGGGAGGAGTTTGGGTTCCCTGGAACGCCGGTGCAAGTTGCGATTCGAGTTAAAGAACGGAATTGACCATGGTTTCGAAAATAGTAAACATACCGAATGCTCTGACCGCCCTGCGGGGTCTTGGTATTCCGCTATTCATTTATTTTGCACTCGAACTCGAAGCAGATGGTTGGGCAATTTTGGTGCTAGCCATTGGTGGAGCAACAGATTATTTTGATGGGAAAATTGCACGCGCATGGGGTCAAGAATCTCGTTTTGGTGAATTGGCTGACCCAGCAATTGATCGCCTCTATATTTTGGCAACGCTGCTAGTTCTCTGGCAGCGAGAGGCTCTGCCGCTATGGATTGTCATTGTTCTGTTAGGTAGAGATTTTCTTCTGGGTGCTTTAGCAGTTCTACTGAAGATGCGTGGCCACGGCCCGCTGAAAGTTACCTACATGGGTAAAGCGGCAACCTTTAACCTCATGTATGCCTTTCCATTCTTATTACTTGCCACACACTCGGGCGCGCTCGGGTATTTTGCATATATCCTTGGATGGAGTTTTGCCTTTTGGGGGATAGCTCTCTACCTCTGGACTGGTCTCGCTTATTTACGCGAAGGCGTATCGTTATACCGTTCACTACCAAATACCATCGTGTTAGGGGAAAAATAAATGTCATCCATTCCAGAGAACCTTAGTTACACCAAGGAACATGAATGGGTTTCTAAGATTTCTCCGGCGGTTTATCGAATTGGAATTACTGATTACGCGCAGAGCGCTTTAGGAGACATTGTTTATCTTCAACTTCCCAAAGTAGGCGATTTACTGACCGCTGGAAAAGTTTGCGGCGAAATTGAATCTACCAAGAGCGTCTCTGAAATATTTGCCCCAGTTAGCGGCAAGGTGGTAGCAATTAATGGCGCCTTATCTGCAAATCCGGAAGTTATCAACTCAGATCCATATGGTGCGGGTTGGCTTGCAGAAATCGAAGTTTCCTCCGAACCGAGCGAGCTAATGAGTCCAGCAGAGTATGGCGTCGCCACCGCTTGACCAGAAGCGTTTGCCTATCTACGCTCAGCCTCAACTAGATAGTAAGGAGGTGGGCCGTGAGCGGTAACGATACGAGCCATGAACTTACATCCACGATCCATTTAGGTGATCGTCGGGTTGCCACAGCTTCGATATCGCATGGCTTATCCCAATTGCTGGACTCTATGGATCCAGAAGATCGAGCAATTGTTGAAGCGGTCCAAAAATCGAGCGAGCGCAAGGCAATGGTGGTAATCCATCGGGGACCTAATAAAGGATCACGTTTTCTAATTGGCAATGAAGCCATCACAATTGGTCGTTCAAAAGAGAGTTCGATCTTTCTCGATGATGTAACTGTCTCGCGTAAACATGGAACTATAGCAGTAAACGATGAAGGAAGTTTTCTCTATAATGATGAAGGAAGTTTGAACGGAACGTATATCAACGGCGAGTTAGTTTCTGCGCGCAGACTTTCTTGCGGTGACGAAATTCAAATCGGCAAGTACCATTTTATTTTTATTTCGAGTAAGACGATTACGGGGGAGAAGTAAATGGCGCTACCAGCACGTGCCTATTTGAGTATCGGTGAAGTATTAACAAAGTTGCGTGGAGATTTCTCAGATATCACTATCTCGAAAATCCGTTTTCTTGAATCCGAGGGGTTGATCGAACCGCAACGCACGCCTTCTGGATATAGAAAATTTACCAGCGCTGATTTGGAGCGATTGCGATATGTCTTGCTCGCTCAACGCGATCAATATTTGCCGCTGCGGGTCATCAAAGAGAATCTAGATGCAATCGACCGAGGCCTCCAACCCCCTGCCACCGCAGGAGGCGGTCCTGCTCCAAGACCAACGCTAGGTATCGTCACCATTGACGGTGAAATGGCTCCGCGTGCATTTGGTGAGAGCAATGAGATGCGTTTATCTCGGGAAGAGTTATTGAAAAACACTGGCTTGAGCGAGGCCCACTTACTTGAACTGGAGTCATATGGGTTAATTGCTCCGCGCGGAAAACATTACGACAGTGACGCTCTGGTAATTGCTAGAGCGGTAACTGAGATGGCAAGTTTTGGAATTGAAACGCGCCATTTGCGATTGTTTAAATCTGCTGCGGATCGCGAGATTGGATTGATTGAACAAGTCATTACTCCTTTGACGAGACAGAAGAGTACGGAATCAAAAGCTCGAGCGCAGGAAGTACAGCGAGAGATCGCATCTCTTTCAATTAGACTTCATGCAGCTCTAGTTCGCGGTGGGTTACATCGCTTGCGCTAAAACATTTACCCTTTTAAAGAAAGTTGGATCGTGTTACTGCCAATGGAAGTTGTCGGGGTTCGGGTAGAGATGCCCTCGAATCAGCCAATTGTGTTGCTCAAGGAAATCGATGGCGTTCGCTTCTTACCAATCTGGGTTGGAGCAGTGGAAGCGACCGCTATTGCTTTCGCTCAGCAAGGAGTAGCGCCACCTCGACCGTTAACTCATGATCTTTTAAAAGAGGTGATCGAGGGTTTAGATGCAACTCTGACCGCAGTCCACATCACCGAAATGCGCGAAGGTGTATTTTTCGCAAACCTCTTGATGCGTAGCAGCAGCGGCGAAGCAATCGTCATCTCGGCCAGACCCTCTGATGCGCTAGCGCTAGCGCTTCGAACAGCGAGTAATATTCTGGCCGAGAGCGAAGTATTGGATCTCGCCGGTATAGAAATTAGAGAAGCGGATGAGAACCAAGAAGCTGGCGCGGATTCATCTGAAGAGCTGGCGCGATTTCGTGAGTTTCTCGATCATATTAAGCCCGAGGATTTCGCTGGTTAGGCGGAAAAGTCTAAACCTCAAGTAGAGGTTTGCTCCGTGTCGGTCATTGTAATACTGCTTTTAGGGCTTTAGATTTGAGCCCTTCCGCAAGAGAATCGAGTGAAAACCGTGGATTCGCAAGGTCTTGAAATCGGTTATCGTGGCGCAACAGCTTGTTCCGCCGCTGGGATTACATATCGCCAACTTGATTATTGGGCACGCACTGGCCTTGTTGAACCCGGCATTCGCGTAGCCACTGGTTCGGGATCTGCGCGGCTCTATGGATTTAAAGATATTTTAGTTTTAAAAATTGTTAAACGGCTACTTGATGCTGGAGTTTCTCTGCAAAATATTCGCATTGCAGTTGAATATCTACGGAGCCGTGGTGTTACTGAGTTAGAGAGCATGACCCTTATGAGCGATGGTGCATCTATTTACGAATGCGCAAGCGCTGATGAAATCATCGATTTGTTGCAAGGCGGTCAAGGGGTCTTTGGAATTGCGGTAGGCAAGGTATGGCGCGAGGTCGAAGGTTCGCTATCGAAACTGCAAGGTGAGATTAATAACCATGTAATTGGTGGTGAAAGTAACGATGAACTTTCCCTTAGAAGGAATAGCAGAGGCGCCTAATCGCAATACTCTCTTCCCTGTGCAATTGAGAATGGGTAGGAGATGAGATGAGTGCTTCATATGAAGCTTTCGAACATAGGCATATTGGTCCATCAAATGATCAGATTCAAGTGATGTTGGTTCAGTTGGGTTATCCGGATTTAGAAACTTTTATTAAGGATGTAGTTCCGGCGAATATTGTGATGAGCGAGAAATTGGAAGCCGCCCTACCGCCACCTTTAACCGAAGTTCAAACAATTGCAGCACTTCGAGAGCTAGCGAAAAAGAACTCAACCCACCGTTCGCTCATTGGAACTGGTTATTACGGGACAGTCACACCGGCGGTTATATCGCGTAACGTTTTAGAGAACCCTGCTTGGTATACCGCATACACGCCATATCAACCAGAAATTTCCCAAGGTCGGCTGGAAGCGTTATTTGCTTTTCAAAGTGTTATATGCGATTTAACTTCGCTCTCAATCGCGAATGCATCAATGCTCGATGAAGGAACCGCGGCAGCTGAAGCAATGACGCTTGCTCGGCGTACTTTCAAAGGCAGTAACGATGCAGTTTTCTTGATGGATATCAATGTGCATCCGCAAACTGCTGCGCTTGTTGCTACCCGAGCCAAACCGCTCGGAATAAAGATTGAAGTGGTTGACCTCTCTGATGGCGTTAATAATTTGCCCCAGCAAGAGGTTTTTGCTGCGCTAGTTCAATACCCAAATACTTTTGGTGAAATCAATGACTTTTCACCACTTGCATCAGCGTTGCATGAAAGGGGAGCCCTTCTCATTGCGGCCTGCGATTTATTAGCGTTAACAATTCTTAAGCCACCGGGGGAGTGGGGCGCTGATGTTGCTATTGGTAGCGCGCAACGCTTCGGCGTTCCCATGGCTTTTGGTGGACCGCATGCTGGCTTTATGGCAGTTCGTGCAGGGTTAGAACGATCATTGCCCGGGCGTTTGGTTGGGCAGAGCGTTGATGCCCATGGCAATCCAGCATTTCGATTAGCTCTGCAAACTCGTGAGCAACATATACGGCGTGACAAAGCCACTAGCAATATTTGTACAGCTCAAGTTTTACTCGCTGTGATGAGCGCGTTCTATGCCATGTGGCATGGACCAGTTGGCTTAAAACATATTGCAACAAGAATCCATAACCAGACCGACGCTTTTGCTAGCACTTTGCGAGCTGCCAATTTTGAAGTTATTACCAATAACTTCTTCGACACTTTCGTATTGAAAGTTGCTAATTCGCGCGTAGTAGCTGATTTAGCAGTTAAGAAGAATATAAATTTACGCATCATCGACGCCACGCATATTGGTATTTCTTTTGATGAAACCGTAGATTCTGAGTTACTCGCTGATTTATCTGAAATTTTCGGATTAAAGGTAGCCGTTGTTGATAACACGAGAAACGGGTTACCAACTTCATTTATACGAACAAGTTCATACTTACGACATCCGATCTTTAACACATATCATTCCGAAACTTCAATGATGCGTTATATGCGCACTTTGGCAGATCGAGATTTAGCTTTGGACAGAACAATGATTCCGTTAGGTTCATGCACCATGAAATTAAACGCTGCAACGGAGATGGAGGCGCTAACGTGGCCTGAATTTTCATCGCTCCATCCTTTTGCCCCAGCTGACCAGAGTCTTGGATTGCGAGAATTAATACAAGAGCTTTCAGATTGGCTCCTGGCAATCACGGGTTATGATGCAGTTTCTTTGCAACCAAACGCTGGAAGCCAAGGGGAATTCGCAGGACTATTAGCGATTCGCAATTATCATGATTCTCGCGGAGATAGCCATCGAACTATTTGCTTGATTCCATCAAGTGCGCATGGCACAAACGCGGCAAGCGCGGTTATGGCAGGCATGAAAGTTATTGTGATTGCCTGCGATGAGGGCGGAAATGTCAGCGTTGACGATTTGCGAAGTAAAATCCAAATACATTCGGGAAATATTGCCGCGCTAATGGTTACTTATCCTTCAACTCACGGCGTTTTCGAATCGGGGATTACCGAGATTTGTGAACTTATCCATGGAGCTGGGGGACAGGTGTACGTAGATGGTGCAAATTTAAATGCACTCGTAGGGTTGGCCCAACCGGGAAAATTCGGTGCCGATGTTTCGCATTTAAATTTGCATAAAACTTTCTGCATTCCACACGGTGGCGGAGGTCCTGGAGTTGGGCCAGTTATCGCTCGGGCACATTTAGCACCATTCTTGCCAAACCATCCACTCGATCCAACTTGCGGGCCAGCCACTGGTCCCGGACCGATAAGCGCGGCCCCCTTTGGTTCGGGAGGGATTTTGCCTATCTCATGGGCCTACATACGGATGATGGGTGGAGCAGGTTTAACTCGCGCAACTTCGGTTGCGATTCTCTCGGCTAATTACATGGCCGCCAAATTAAATCCGTTTTTTCCAGTTCTCTACACTGGGGCTAATGGGCGAGTGGCACATGAATGTATCCTTGATATCCGTGATATAACAAAGGTAAGCGGAGTTACCGTTGATGATTTAGCCAAACGGCTCATGGATTTTGGTTTTCATGCCCCAACAATGAGTTTTCCAGTTCCAGGCACGCTCATGATTGAACCAACAGAGAGTGAAGATCTTGGTGAAATTGACCGTTTTATTGGAGCGATGATCGCCATTTACGGAGAGATCCAAGAAATAATAAAGGGCAATATTTCCCTAGAGAGTTCGCCGCTGCGCCATGCACCACATACTGCCCAGAGTGTTCTCTCCACCGAATGGTTCCGTGATTATCCTCGAGAAGTCGGCGCCTTTCCTGAAGCTCGTGGAGGCTTAATTCCGGGCGAATTGATAGGTATGCGAGGCAAATACTGGCCGACCGTTGGGCGTATTGATGGCGCGTTCGGGGATAGGAACTTGATCTGTTCCTGTCCGCCCATTTCCGACTTTGCTTGAGCCTTCCCGTTACTTTACATAATGTTACTTATCGGCGTAATATCACGCTCCGTCGTAAGGCAGAGGCGTAAAGCGCGAGCCATATGAGAACTCCAAAGAAAGCTCGATTTCCGAGCTTATCTCGCGGACTTTCGCTATCGATAAGTGCGCCCTTTACCCATAAATGAGCGTTGCTCTGGGTTTCTGTACTGGCAATTATTTTTCCGTCATAACTAATGTGAGCCGATTTTCCCGTCGTTGAAACGGTCAGGATAGTACGTTGATGTTCGATAGCTCGAATTCTTGTTATCGATAGCTGCTGATTAGGTTGGGTGCTTGCTCCAAAAAAAGTCGCGTTATTGGTTTGGACAACCAAAATATTGGATCGCCGTGCGCCAGATGCCATCAGCTGGTCATCAAGGAGTTCAAAACAAATGATTGGAACAACTTTAGCTCTGCCAATCGAGAAAACTACATCTTCCGTTCCAGCAGCAAAATCTACCACGTTATCGACAAAAGGTGAAACTATTCGTGCTAAAGCTCGTAATGGAATGTATTCGCCAAAAGGCGCTAGATGCTTCTTCGAGTAGGCAATCTTTGAATCCGGTCTCCAAAGAATAGATTGGTTGAAACGTTTCGGCGAATCTCCCACAACTGCTCCAATAATAATTGGAACGGTACTTTCGCTAACGATCTTGTCAAGTCTGTTAGCAATTCCGGTATTGGTAAAAGGATCTACATCGACCGAGTTCTCTGGCCATAGCATGAAATCCAAAGCTTGGCTCTGGGTTTTAAGAGCTCGCTCCGTTTCGGCGATGTGATATTCGAATACAGCTTTGGCTCTGGAATTAAAATCTAACTCATACGTTGGAACGTTTCCTTGAACTAATAAGGCGCGAGTATAGCCAATGATATGAGGGTTAGGGGAATAGAACATTAAGAGAATTGGTAGTAGAGCTAGCAATACCGGAAGCGAACGTTTAGAAAGTAGGTATAGCAGGGAAGTCGCGAGGAGTAAAACCATGGCGCTTAGCAGCCACGCTCCCCCCATGCTTGCCAATCGTGCATAAGGTGCATCGGCTTGGGAGTATGCCAAGCGCCCCCAACCAAATCCCCCGAAAGGAAAATGGTTACGAACCTCTTCCAAAACGAAGTAAAGAAAAGGGAATGTGGCTATCCCCCATTTTCTAACTATAGCCAGCGGCAGATAAAAAATACTTAGCGCAAAGGCGAGCATAAACCAAGGTAATGCACCAACGTAAGTGCTGGTCCAATGCAACAAAAATGCGTTAAAAGTAAAGGCAAAAACAAAAGTGTGCAGATACGGTTTATCACTCCGTACTAGCCTTGCCAGAAATATGGCAAGTGCTAGCGGAGCGCACCACCATTGATCAATAGGTGCAAAGGCAGCTGATAGTAGCCAACCGCTAAAAGAAAAAATAAAAATGGCTACCATCCTAGAACTGCAATCAATCTATCTACACTTGTTCCTAAACCGTATCTCTCCTTAAATTGATAAATATCAGAGAAATCTTTGGGCGCTCTGGGCATTGCGATATCTAGCTCTGGCAGCGGAACATCACGTGCGCAATTAACTAGAGTTGGAGCGATCTTCAAGTAATGCGAACCATCAATTATTTTCTTTGCCAGCGCGGGAGTAAGTGCGGGATGAGCATCGTGAGCGCCTTGCAGGGCGTCCTCCACACTTTCAAAATGGTTAGCGATAAGGGCGGCACCCTTTTCGCCTATACCTCGCACCCCCGGTAGCCCATCCGATGGATCTCCGCGAAACATTGCAAAAAGTCCATATCTATCCCCAGGTATTGCATACCGTTTGGCCACATATGCGCCATCGACTAAATCATGTTCTGTAATTCCTTTAGCCAAATAGACAACACTGATATCGGCGCCATCATCGACTAATTGAAAAAGGTCGCGATCGCCCGTAACAATTCGAATTGGCCCTCTCTCGCGGGTAGCGAAAGTTGCCATGACATCGTCAGCTTCGTAATCATCAACACCTACCGTGGCAATTCCAAAGAGATCCAATAAATCAAGAAGTATCGGTATTTGCGGAGTTAGCGTGTCGGGCTCTTCCTCGCCTTCGCCACCTACTTCTACTCGATTTGCTTTATATCCTGGAAATAGATCAACTCTCCACGTTGGACGCCAATCGCCATCTATACAAGCCACCAGACGGTTCGGTCTGTACATTCCTATTAAACGCGAAGTCATATCCAAATATCCGCGTATCGCATTTACCGGAGTTCCATCTGGAGCCACCAGGGTATCTGGCATTCCGTAATATGCGCGATACCAGAGAGATGCGCTATCTAAGAGCATCAGCGTCATAGATCACCTATGAGATAGGCGACCACGCCACGGTCTATCCGTTTAATTGCTTCCTTACATTTAGGACGCAACTCTTCACTTGCTCCCCCAATTTGATTGAGTAGATCTACTAATTGCTTCGTTGATCGGACGAAATCTCCCACAGAGAGGTCGCTTCCTTTCAGTACGTTCTGTAGCGAATTTCCCTTGGCCCACCGATATGAAATCCAAACGAAACCAAAATCAGGCTCTCGCTGTGTTTTCACTCCAAAGCCACTCTCTAACTTCTCTAACCGTGCCCAGAGAGAAACTATCTCGCCCAATTTATTGGCAACTCGTGGATGTGGCACAACAGGTGCAACACTCTCTTGGAAGCGAGATTCAAAGATCATGGAAGAAACCACCGCAAGTAGCTCCGGTGCGCTTAGTTCATCTAGTAAACCTAATCGAATAGCCTCTGTCAATAAAAGATCAGATTCTGTATATATTTTCGTCAGAATTTTTCCCTGCGGAGTTGGTTTCTCGCCCGATATATATTCGAGGTGGTCGAGAACTTGGCAAATTTGGTCGAACGTTTTAGCAATAACATGGGTACGCCCTTCAACTCGCTTGGTTAAGCCATCGATTTCACGCTGCAACCGATTTGCTCTTTCCGCAAAACGTGCATGAACTTCTCTTTCGTCGCAACTATGGCAGGGGTGGCTGCGCAGGTTCTTACGTAAATCTACGAGGTCTCGTGCTAACCTAGCTCGTGCTCGCGCATCAAAAGTTTTTCTTTCACTGCGCTTGCTGAGCAGGGCTTCCACCTCTCTTATCTCTCGCCTGATCCGCGCATACCCTTCGAAATCCCCCAAATGACAAGCTACATCCTTCATAACTTCCGTGGCTGCCTTTTCATTTTTGCGAATTTGTTGAGTTAGACCAACTACTGCACGGTCTGCTTGAAATTGCGCAAATGAAGAGTCAAGCGAGCGTCGCGCCTTTTCGCGCCCAAAGCGTGCAATCAAGTTAATTGACATGTTATATGAAGGTACAAATGAGGAACGGAGCGGATAAGTACGCTTTGATGCCAAACCAGCTGCAGTTGTAGCGTCCACAGTTGGCGACCATTGGATAACCGCGTTTCCTTCGATATCAATTCCGCGGCGACCTGCCCTTCCAGTGAGCTGGGTGTACTCCCCTGGCGTGATCGGAACGTGAGCTTCACCATTGTATTTCACTAACTTTTCCAAGACCACGGTCCGCGCTGGCATATTAATTCCAAGGGCGAGCGTTTCTGTGGCAAATACTGCTTTTACTAAACCTCGCTGGAACAAATCTTCGACCGCTCCTTTAAAACTAGGCAATAGACCTGCGTGATGAGCAGCTATTCCTCGCTCTAAAGCAGTTAGCCAATCTTCGAAACCAAGAACCAGTAAATCTTCTTCCTCCAAATTTTGAGTGTATTTAAGTGCAGTGGCCTTGATTTCTAACCGTTCTTCGGGAGAAGTTAGCCGGATTCCAGATTGCAAACACGCTTTAACTGCCGCATCACAACCAATGCGCGAAAAGATAAATGTGATTGCAGGAAGTAAGTTCTCGCGCTGTAGTTTTTCGATGATGCCCGCTCGAGATAATCGACCGCCAGTTTCATAGAAACTCTCTCGCCTATTCCTAGGGGTACGACCCTTGCGCATCGCTTCGCGTTCAACCCGAGTGACTTCAGGATTAATTTCCCCGGGCTTGCTAAACAAATCCAACAACCGAGCGTCCATCAATATATGTTGATATAGAGGTATCGGACGGATTTCAGTAACTATCACCTCTGTTGATCCCCTCACCTCACCCAGCCATTCACCAAACTCTTCTGCGTTTGAAACAGTTGCAGAAAGGGAAATTACTTGCACACTTTCCATCAAATGAATGAGAACTTCTTCCCACACGGCTCCACGAAATTTATCCGCTAAATAATGCACTTCATCCATAACTACGAAACCTAAGTTATTTAGCGCATTTGATCCGGCGTACAACATATTGCGAAGTACTTCCGTTGTCATAATTAAAATCTCTGCATCTGCGTTAACGCTGGTGTCTCCGGTTAATAGACCAACTCTCACTTCGCCAAAGCGTGCTACGAATTCGTAGTATTTTTGATTAGAAAGAGCTTTAATCGGGGTTGTATAGAAACATTTTTTCTTCTGAGAGAGCGCACAATACGCCGCGAATTCTCCCACTACTGTTTTACCAGCGCCAGTGGGCGCAGCAACTAATACGCCTTTGCCATCTTCAACTGCTTCGCATGCTGCGATTTGAAAAGGATCAAAAACAAAATCAAAAGTTTCCACGAATTGATGTGTCAACGGGTGTCGCTCGGAAGTGGTCACGGCAACCAAGTATTAAATACCTTACGCACACACTCGGCCTGTATGGGTAGCTGACCAATCCGCTCGCCATCGGCATAAGCAACCGCTTGGGCTTCAATTCTTACTTTCGAACTCCGAACAATTTCAACTTGTGGGTGCGAAATGTGGGTGCCTTTAAAAACTCTAGGAAACACTTTCAGGAACTCCAATTTCGAAATTGGATGTAAAATCATCACATCAAATAAACCATCTCTTATATCCGCATCTGGACAAACTTTCATTCCTCCACCATAAGAGGTTCCGTTTGCTACGGCTATCAGCATGGCTTCCGTTGAAATAGTCCGGTCATCCAAAGTAATTTCATAGTGACGGGGCCGAAAGCGCGGTAGCTCTAGCGCAATAGCGGCGTTATATTTATTTGGACCTTTCGGCCATTTCAGCGTATTTGCTCTCTCATTTACCACAGAATCAAATCCAGTAGAGAGAATCGCCCCAAACCACTCGCCATCGACTAAACCTAAGTCAACCAAAACGCTTTCATGCGAAATTATGTAATCTAAGTATCCATCTATGGCGTCCAATGGCCAACCAAAAGTACGAACGAAATCATTGCCAGTTCCGCCCGGAATCACCGCCATTGGTATCTGCAACGGAGTAACTTTTTGCAGAAGTATGTGGGCTAAACCATCTCCCCCAACAGATACGACTCCTTGCGCGTTTGGATTCCTACTTAAAAATATTTCAACGTTCTGAGTAAGTGCTACTGCAGAGCTGCCAGTGATAATTTGATAATCGAGTTTATTGCGTGCGAAGTAACCAGCTACTTCTGTTCCTAGCAGCGCGCCTCGACCTTGCCCAGCAACGGGATTGATTACTACTGCCCACATGGGATGACCTTAACTCCCATCAGCAATTGGAGTAGGTTTATCGATTGGCGAAACACCTTCCAAAGTTTTATCGTCTCTCTTCTCTCGATGCTTATCAACCAATATGGCGATTCCGCCAGCCATAAAATAAAGTAGGCAGAGTGGCAGCGCAAGTAAAGCCATTGTGAATGGATCGACCGTTGGCGTAAATGCAGCTGTGAAAAGCACAATTGAAAAAACCCAAATACGCCAAGGTCTCAAAATAGTCTTACCACTGAGAAAACCTATGAGATTGAAAGTTATCAAGAAAACCGGCAGTTGGAATGCCAGGCCGAAGAGCAAAATGATTCGCATGACAAAATCGAGGTAATCATCAAATTTAAGTAAGTTAGTCAGCGCGTTGGGTGTAAAACCAAGGAGTACTTTTACGGCAATAGGTAGCACTAAATATCCCATTGTTGCGCCGGCGGCGAAGAATGGTGTCGCACTAACCACAAAGAGAATCGAATTTCGCTTCTCTTTTCGATGTAAACCCGGAGCGATGAAGGCCCAGAGTTGGTAAAGCCAGATTGGAGCAGCGAGAATTACGCCAGAGAGGATGGCTACCTTCATTTGCAAATTTAGCGGACCAAGAACTCCACTGATGTATAACGCACCACAATGAGTTGCGCCAGCGGCTTGGGCGGCAGCTAAGTCGCAAACCGGCTTAGCTAAGTGCGTGATAATTGAGTTGTAGAAATGCCACCCAAAACCAGAGGCAATAACTATTGCCAGAGCGGCACGAACCATCCGTTTGCGAAATTCGCGAAAATGTTCGAATAACGGCATCCGCGCGTTTTTCAAGGACGCCATTGAGACTACTTCTCCGACTTCTCCGACTTCTCCTCGTCGTCGCCCTTCTTCTCTTCAGTATTCATCTCTTTCAATTCGGTTTTGAAAATTCGCATCGAGCGGCCGAGGGAACGAGCTGAATCAGGAAGACGTTTGGCGCCAAAGAGAACGATGAAGAGGGTGAGGATGATGAGGATGATGTAGGGGTTTCTAAGAGACATATTAAACTCCTTAATTGACAAACTCTGGTCATCTCCTAGGCTATCTTAGAAAGTCGAAATCGGGCTAGCGATATAAGGCTAAAGTTTCCGCTGCGGCCTCGCGAATTTCGGCGCGAAGCGCGCTTGGAGTCAGAACTTCAGCATCACCTGCCGATGCCAATATTGATCGAATTAGCCATTGGTTGGTGTAAGCCGCTATTGGGACCTCTTCCCCGCTCGAGATTTGCAGACCGAAACGTTCGCGCATTGTTCGTAAACGCCTTGTAGCTCTCATGGTTGCTTTAGGAGATATTCCGCTAGCTCCCAGTGATGGGGCTCGTTCCAGCGCGATTTTTTCGCCTATGACGGCGTTCATCACACGGTCTACTCTGAAATTTCGAAAGGCGGTAACAGTATTACAGAAGGCATAAATATATTCATGCTCACTTACGGGTCGGAATTCGAGTGGCAAGATTTCTCGCGTAGAAATTTCATCCTTATAGAATGAGTGGTATTCAATTCTAACCAGCCTTTTTTGCTGCGCGGCAGTTAGTAGCGTAGCTCTAATTCCTCCATCTCCGCTAGGAATAACTTTGATTGGAGTCCGAACTCCCAGAGCTATCACCAATCGCGCTCGAAGAGCCGCGCACTCGTTCGCTAAATCTATTCGCTCAGATGGGAGCGATTCATCGACTAGGTCTAACCCCAATAAAAGCGCAATGATCTCTTCCTTGGTTAAAGCTCGCGGCGCGGAAAGTGTCTGGGCATTTCTTATATATACATAACCCGAATCAAAAGATAGGTCCATAAGTTCAAGGGGGGTATAGCCGGGAAGTCCGCACATCCAAAGTGTTGTTAGATCTGAAGTTAGCTGTCTCTCATTTATAGCGAATTGGCGTGCCAGATCGGAGATTGAAATTCCTTGGTGAGAGGTAATGAATGGAACGAGATCTAGTAAACGTGCGGTTTGCGCGAGTGGTGAATCGGTGGTTTTACCCATGTATATCCACCAATTTCTCGAGCGCGCCCACGATTCTCGCTCGGAAATCAATCGGTTGAATTACTTCAACATCACTGCCGTGCCAGAGGATCAAATCGGTCAGCCGTTCTTCATTATTTGAAGTAATGTGGAGTAAATCCCAATCACCGTCATCGGATGACTCTCTACTGATGATCCTTAAGAGATGGCCTTTACCTTTTCTCACGCGCAGGAGAACTTCGCGAGCAGCGTTACTTCCGGCAAGAGCTAATTCTAAGTTGAAGTCCGCTGGAATCTCGTAGCTGCCCTTCTTACTCGAAAGCGTAAAGTCATCGCTCATCCGGTCGAGTCTAAAAGTACGAATATCGCTTCGGATGGTATCTAAACCAACCAAGTACCAATGTCCATTCTGGGAAGCAAGACCAAAAGGCAGAACAGTACGTTTCTCTTTACGCAAATCGATCGAAAAATATGAAAAATTAACTGCAGTACGCGTAGTTATGGCCTGCGCTAGCGCGACCAATTCATTTCGACTGGCGCTCATGCGAGGTTCAATAGCTGGCAGCGCTTCTAAATCTGGTTCGATGCCAGTGGCGGAGAGTTTTATTAGCGCGCTCTGAGCAAATACATCTAACGCCGCACCCCGCCAAGCTTCGGTCGCTAACGAAGCTAGCGCTAGTTGCCTCGGTGTTAAATTACCAATATTTAAAGTATAAGAATCGTAAGGAATTCGATAGCCAGCTTCATCTTCAAAGAGCGGATCAATGTTCCCTACTTCAATTTTAATTCCTAAGTTACGTAAATCATCCTTATCTCGTTCGAACATCCGCTCTTTGCTTTCGGTAGAACCCTCATAGCCCTCAATGTTTCGAAAGATTTCACTCTTCGTTAAATATCTTCTGGTAGCCAGTAAGGCGATCGTTAAATTAACTAAACGTTCACTCTTCCGTGACACCGTATGCACCTTTTGAAGGTCGACGGCGACGGGCCAATACCTCTATATCTGGTGCCATTCGCCGACTTTGAATTAGGAATCCGGTGTGACCAATCATCCGTTGCGCTGGCCTAACCGCTAACCCTTCGTGGTGCCAGCCGCGCACGATGGTCTCCGAACTTTCTGGTTCAGTAAATCTTCCATCGCTCTTCAAAGCTTCTGCGGTGGCCGATAATTGCGTTGTGGTAGCGACATAGGCTAAGAAAACTCCACCTGGACGTAGCGCCTTAGCTGCCGTATCTACACATTCCCACGGTGCCAACATATCCAAAATGACACGGTCAAATTCAGCGTCAAAGCTTTGGTCTTGAAGATCCCCAACGATAAGGCTCCAGTTCTCTGGTTTTCCGCCGAAATAGTTTTCGACATTGCTCCGTGCATTCTCTGCAAAATCGGCGCGACGTTCCACTGAGTGCACTCTTCCAAGTGGACCCGCTGCACGTAACAAGGAGAGCGTTAAAGCTCCACTTCCTACGCCAGCTTCCAAGACGCGCGCCCCTGGGTATATATCGGCAACACCGATTATCATCGCAGCATCTTTTGGATAAATAATTGTTGCCCCGCGTGGCATGGTCAGGACATAATCAGCGAGTAGCGGTTTAAATGCAGTAAAACGTAACCCGCCGCTGGTGGCGATGACAGAACCTTCCGGAAGACCGATCAGATCGTCATGAACAATCCAACCTTTATGTGTGTGCCACTCTTTACCGGAAGTTATGGTGAAACTATAAAGTTTGCCCTTCGAATCGGTGAGTTGGATCCGATCGCCTGGCGCAAAATAGCCTAAATCTGACACAGGAGCATCTTAGGCCAGATGTTTGCCACGATTGCCAGTATCTTCCGTCAATGAGCAATCAATTGCGCCTCTCCCCCACCCGTATCAGCGAATTTACCAATTGTCCCCAACTATATAAATATCGCGCCATCGATAAACTTCCAGAACCGCTGAGTATTGACGCCGAACGCGGAACTTTAATTCATGCAATCCTGCATGATCTCTTCGAGAGCCCAGCAGGTGAACGAACTTTTGCGCGAGCAGTTGAACTTCTACCACTGCTTTGGCGGGTTCAAACGATGCGCAAACCAGAGTTAGTAGCGTTGATTACCAGCGAGAAAGAATGGTTCGATCGGGTTAAGGCGCTATTAAAGACCTATTTTCTCTTAGAGAAACCCGATACTTTCGAAGCAACGCATAGGGAGTTGCATCTAGAGAACGATTTGAGTGAAGATCTTTATCTTCACGGCTATGTAGATCGATTGGATATAGCGCCGACTGGTGAAGTACGAATCATTGACTACAAGAGTGGTAAAGCTCCGAAGCCAGGTTGGGAGGAGAAAGCACTTTTTCAACTCCGTGTCTATGCGCTGCTGTACTGGCGCATTCATCAAGTTATTCCCAAACTATTGCAACTGATTTACTTAGGAGATGGCAAGCTTGTGCGGAGCGTGCCAACTGAAGGCGAACTACTAAGTACGGAGCGAAAGATTTTTCATATTGCCCAAGAGATCTTGCGCGCCACTGAAGAAAATCAATGGAAACCACGCCCCAGCAAACTCTGTGATTGGTGTTATTTTAAGCCAATCTGCCCGGCACACCAATCCTAAATCTCTGCTGCGAAATTTCCATATAATTTTTCTAACCTCTGATAATTAATTTCTTCGAGAGATTTAACCACGCGAGTTTTAGCACCTTCGTCAACCTGAACCATATGTGGTACGGCAATGAGGTAAGCTCCACTACTTTGCGCGGCTCTCGTTCCGGTAAGCGAATCTTCAAAAATTAAGCACTCTCTAATATCGACTCCAAGATGTTGCGCAGCTTTAAGGTAACCATCCGGAAAAGGTTTTGTTCGCTCTACATCATCGCTCGAGATGGTGATAGCAAATGGAAGGTTGGTGTGAGCCGATAGCGCGGCATCGACGATCTGGCGTGGACTAGCCGAAACCATAGCCAATGGAATTTGCGCACTTTCTAGCTCCGCAATAAGTGATGCGGCACCTGGCATCAAAGGAGTGCCATTGACGAGCTTGGCCACCATAAGTTCAATGATTGCCTGGGTAAAATACGCCGGACTTTGCTCGTGCTTGCACTTGGAATACATATATTCACCTAAGCGGGTTAACGGACCGCCGAGGCAGGCACTTTGATCTTCCGAAGTCCAGGCATACCCAAAAGGTGCCGTGAGTTCAATCTCTGCTTCGAGCCATAAGGGTTCGGAGTCGATAAGTAATCCGTCCATGTCAAATAAAACTGCGCTAAAAAAATTATTCATGGCTAGAAAGCAATTCCTAAAAGCGTATCAACTCCCCGTGCAAGTTCGCCGGGGTGGCCGCCAACTGCGCCAGCCACCGTTTGCCTGGCCCAATCAAGAAGTAGTTGAATCGCTTTAGGTGTATCTAAGTCATCTGAAATTGCGTTGGCGATTTCTTGCAAAACTTCAAACGTTGGCGCCACTTCCATCATGGAGAGAGCCAATCTAATGAACTCTAACTGGCGCTGCGCCCGTATGAGTTGGTCATGGTTCCACGTTCGATCCTTATTATATTTTTCGCCAAGTAAAGCTAATCGGATGGCCATGGGGTCATGTCCATCCTGAAGCAGGGTGGATACTAAAACGAGGTTACCTTTACTTTTACTCATCTTCTCCCCGTTGAGACAGACCATGCCGCCATGAACATAAAATCTGGCTAAAGGTTTACTCTGTAAGATCTGCGCTTGGGCGGCGCTCATTTCGTGGTGGGGGAAAATCAAATCACTCCCGCCGCCTTGAATGTCGATTGAGATAGGTTCCGACTCATCAAGTTCTAGATAACCAAGGGCAATCGCGCTACATTCAATATGCCAACCAGGTCGTCCGGCGCCAAAAGGTGATGGCCAACTTGGCTCCCCTGCGCGCTTGGATAACCATAAAAGCGGATCGAGAGGATTTTTCTTGCCAACTCTGGCTGGGTCTCCCCCACGTTCTGCGAAAAGCTCTTCCATGGTTTCTGGGTTTAGCTGTGAAAGTTTCCCAAATTCATTAAAAGAATCGATTGAAAAATAGAGATCACGCTCGAGTGAATAAACCGATCCTCTGCTCTGTAGCCTTTCGATACATTCAATGACCAGAGGGATTGCATCAACTACACCTATGAAATGATCTGGCGGAAGAATATGTAGAGCAACCATGTCGGAACGGAAAAGTTCAATCTGGCTGCGCGCCAGCGTTTGCCAATCGATTCCGTCGCGCTTGGCCCGTTCCAGCAATGGGTCATCGATATCGGTAATATTTTGAACATATTTGACGGTAGCTCCGGATGCTCGCAAATACCTGTAAATTAGATCGAAAGTTAAATAGGTTGCCGCATGGCCAAGATGGGTTGCGTCATATGGCGTGATGCCGCAAACATACATTCGGTATATATCTTTTAGCGGTAACTCTTCCTTAGAACGCGTCAAAGAGTTTGTTAAAGCCAGGGCTGGGAGTTGCAATCGAGATGGGAGCGGTGGAATCGATAGCTTGGCCCATGAGTTCACTTTCTAATCGTAGTTTAATCTCTAGCGCAAAGGTTGCTAAAGTCGTGTTATGGAACTTCGCCGAGCTGGAAATAGTGGGTTAGCGCTAACACGCATTGGTCTAGGAACGATGACGTGGGGCCGCGATACCGACGAGCACGAAGCCGCCGATCAATGTCGGGCGTATTTAGATGCAGGCGGAAATTTTATTGATACTGCAGCAGTTTACGGTGACGGCGATAGCGAGAGAGTTATCGGCGGGCTAATCGGCACTCTCTTCCAGCGCGATAGCGTGGTACTGGCAACAAAAGCTGGAATTACATTTCCCAACGGCGTGCGAACGGTTGACACTTCTCGCCATGCGTTAATCGCAGAACTTAATCGCTCATTACATCGTTTAGGAACCGATTATGTAGATATATGGCAAATCCATGCATGGGATTCTGCTACTCCGCTGGAAGATACTTTATCGGCGCTGGATTACGCATACACAAGTGGAAAAGCTCGCTACGTTGGTGTCTCGAATTATTGCGGCTGGCAATTAGCGCGTGCTTACACACTTCAAGAAAATAATTCAATGAAAGCGCCGTTGATATCAGTACAAAATGAATATTCATTGTTGAACCGCCAAGTAGAGCGAGAAGTTTTGCCTGCTTCTGGCACCATGGGAATAGGTTTTCTGGCATGGTCACCTCTTGGCCGAGGCGTTCTTACGGGGAAATATCGCAAAGGTTTACCGAGTGATTCCCGTGGCGCATCACCGCATTTCGCGAACTTTATTGAGCCTTACCTTAATGAACGTTCTAGTCGAATTGTTGAGGCGGTAGCCGTCGCAGCAGAAGGTCTGGGATATTCGCCCACGGAAATTGCTTTAGCTTGGGTGCGCGACGCAGTGGGTGTCACAAGTTCAATTGTTGGTGCTCGAACCGGAGCGCAATTGCGCGGCATACTTACCAGTGAAGAGGTCTGCCTGCCGGATATTGTACGGAGAGCGTTGGACGATATTTCCTCTTAAGCGTTCTCCAAGAAATCAGCCAACACGTTGACTCCGAAAATGAGAGCATCCACTGGAACTCGCTCATCAACACCGTGAAAAAGAGCTGCGAAATCTAACTCTGGTCCAAGCTTTAGTGGCGAAAAGCCATAACCAATAATGCCTAAATCGGCGAGTGCTTTATTATCGGTTCCACCGCTCATCAGGTAAGGCACGGGAATGCCTTCGGGATCGTGCTTTAGCAGGGCGCTACACATCGCTTCAACTAAATCGCCAGTGAAATCAACTTCCAGAGCTTTATCGCGAGTTATTGTCTCAATAATAATGTCGGCTCCAATAATCTCTCGAATTGTTTGATCTAGCTCCTCTTCAAAACCGGGGATGAAACGACCATCAATAGTCGCGCTCGCGCTGCCAGGAATTACATTGGCTTTATAGCCCGCTTCTAACATCGTTGGATTGGCGGTATTTTGCAGTGATGCCGCCATCATTCTAGCGAATGAACCTAACTCATTAATGAGCGCGCTCGGATTCTTGCTGTCGTATTTTTTTCCTAACGCAGCAGCAATGCGAACCAATAGCGCGTCCATAGTTTTTGTCATGCGAAGTGGCCAGACATGGGTTCCTATTTTATTTACCGCACCTGTAAGGGCAGTCAAAGCATTTTCATTATTGATAACGGAACCATGACCTGCTCGCCCATTTGCGGTCAATTTCATCCAATGAATACCTTTTTCTGCAGTTTCAATCATGTAAAGACGAGCGCCGTTGGCCAAAGTTAAATCAAAACCGCCAACTTCGGAGACTGCTTCAGAACAGTTATCAAAAACTTCTGGATGGTTCTTAACCATCCAACGAGAACCAAAAATACCGCCGGCTTCTTCATCGGCAAAAAAAGCCAAGACTATGTCACGAGGTGGAAGATAACCGCGACGAGCCCAGTCGCGCACGTTAGCGAGCATCATGGCATCCATATCTTTCATATCGACTGCGCCGCGGCCCCAAATCATTCCATCTTTAATAACGCCACTGAAAGGATCAACGCTCCAATCTGCGGCAATTGCAGGCACAACATCTAAATGTCCATGCAGGACTAAACCTGGGCGGGATGAATCACGGCCTTTGATTTTTGCAATGACAGTGCATCTCCCAGGTGCGGATTCATAAACTTTAGAATCAATCCCTACTTCCTTCAGCGAGTTAACTACATACTCCGCAACCGCTTTCTCATCACCTTTGCCATCGCCATAATTCACGCTGGGAATCCGAATAAGGTCTTGGCAAATTTGGATAACTTCGATTTCCAATTGGGTACGCTCTTGAGTAGTCATAAGGGCTATTCTTACCAAATTTTTGGTGCTTTAACCAGTAAATTGCTATCGTTACCCCGCACTCGTCCGGGTGGCGGAATTGGCAGACGCGCTAGCTTGAGGTGCTAGTGCCCGCAAGGGCTTCGGGGTTCAACTCCCCGTTCGGACACGGTTCAATTCGATACATAGGCGGTGGAGATGGAACTTGCGCAAGCGCTTTCACTGATTCGCGAAGTTCCTGATTTTCCAAAACCGGGAATTCGATTTCAAGATATCACCCCACTTCTTGGTAATGGCCAAGCTCTCCGCGCTGTTACAGCACACTTCGCCTCATTCTCCCACGAGGGCGATTTAATCGCTGGAATCGAGGCGAGAGGATTTATTTTTGCCGCAGCCCTTGCCAACCAGATGCAAGCTGGTTTAATCCCGATCCGTAAGAAAGGAAAACTCCCCTTCCAAACCATCTCGCAGAGTTATGGTTTGGAATACGGTCGCGATGAGTTAGAGATGCATATTGATGCCCTGACTCCGGGATCGAAAGTTCTTCTTATTGACGACGTGCTCGCTACCGGAGGAACTATCTCCGCTGCGATTTCCTTAATCCAACGATGCGGCGGCGAAGTTGTTTCCGTTCTTGCACTGCTCGAGATTGAAAGCCTAGGCGGGCGAGCAAATCTATTTTCTCAATTTCCTGCCATTCCAGTTGAAACTTTGAAAACCGTATAGCGTCCCGTAGTTGAAAGTAAGCAGAGAAGTTCGAAAAGTGGCAGGATGCTCGCCGTGGCGGAGCTAATTTATTACTGCGGGACTATGGACAGTGGAAAATCAACGCTTGCTCTCCAAACTGCTCATAACCATCAAAGCCGTGGTAGAACTGGGATAATTTTCACGAGTCAAGATAGGGCCGGCTCTGGCGTGATTTCTTCACGGCTAGGTTTGCAGAGTCCGGCCATTGAAGTACACCCGCATATGGACTTACATAGATTTGTAGTGGAACAACTTTCCATTGGCGAACGGATTGATTATATTATTTGTGATGAGGCGCAATTCTATCAAAGTATTCAAATTGATCAGCTCGCCGAAATTGCTGATGGGTTAGGGATCGCTGTCTTTGCTTTTGGGATATTGACAGACTTCCGTACCTCCCTGTTTCCGGGTTCGGCGCGGTTAGTGGAATTAGCAGATCGCGTACACACCCTACAAGTTGAAGCGCTCTGCTGGTGCGGCGCGCGCGCTACGCACAATGCACGTACTTTGGGTGGAGTAATGGTTACAGAAGGAGAGCAAGTCGTCGTCGGAGATGTACTGGCGGGAAATGAAGTAGCCTATGAAGTTCTTTGCAGAAGACATCACATGCGAGAAGAGACGGCTCGAGCATCAAGGGCGGCACATACTTCAAAGGATCCATTGCCATTTAAAAATCTGTAGGTAACCAAACCCATCACACCGCATGGGTTCAGTGCGCGACCTTATGGAATCAGTTAACGAAGTCCCTTATGAGATCTTCGTTTTCAGATTTCTGACGAACTTTACCGATTATTGCGCCGATAATGAAGATAACGAACGGCGAGAGCACCAACACCCAACCTGTAGCGTTGAGCGCCCAAGCAGTGACTGTCGGATCAACCCCCTCTGGTGCAGTGCCAGCCAAAAGTCCGAATCGTGACATCAGTAAGTACCCCCCAGCACCTAAACCGATAAAGGCGAGCTGCGGCGCGATCATGGTATGCCAGAGCCGGGTGTCCGTTTTACTCATTTTGAAGTAACGAATTACGGCAAGAGAGACCAACATTTCAACGAGCACGATTGCAACGACTGCGACCGCACTAAACCACGAGAAGAGTTGCGTGAATGGATCCATTTTTTGCACCGCAAAAAAGACGATAACAACTAGCGCGATAAACCCGGTTAAGAGCGAGGCGTTCCAAGGAGCCCCCTGCTTATTTACCTGGCTAAGTTTCTTTGGCAGCACTCCAGCGCGCCCCATCGCAAATAAATAGCGGGCAGCTGAATTTTGGAAAGCAAGTAAGCCAGCAAAAAGACTGGTAAGAACTAGCCAGCCTATCACCGTGGCCAGCCATGAGCCAACAAAAGTAGTAGTGACGCTCAACAGCGCCTGACTTGGATCAGCTAGTGGCGCGCCATCGATAGAGGTAACCTTCACGACCGTCTCAACAATGTTTGTTGCCCCAAGTCCGCTGATAATTGCAAAGGAAGTGGTAGCAAAGAGGATCGTAATGGTCCCGATCGCGAGATAGGTGGCCTTTGGTACGGTTCGCTTTGGATCTTTAGCTTCTTCGCCATATATCGCAGTGGCTTCGAATCCGATGAATGAGGCGAAGGCGAAGGCAAAGGCAATGCCCGGTATTCCTGCTGCGATGGCAGCCAGGCCAAACGATGCGCCAAAGTTCAAGCCTTCAGGCCCTCCCCCTTTAGCGATCACTGCAATTGCGGTAATCGAGAGTGAGATGACTTCGAGAATTATTAAGACACCTAAAACTTTTACTCCGACGTTAATAGAGAAGTACGAGAGGAGAAGCACTAGCACCCAAGCAGCCAAAGCCCATACGTACCACTGCGCGTCAATGCTGAATTTGGCGCTCATCTGCCCAGTAGCCACAACTCCAAAGAAACCATAAATCGCCAATTGAATCGCGATGTACGCGAGGATCGAAACAAAAGAGGAGCCAACACCCCACGTGACACCGAGCCCGCGGCCTACATAGGCAAAGAAGGCTCCCGTGTTAACGACGTGATGTGACATGGCGGCATAGCCCACGCTAAATAGCAGCAAGATGAGCCCTACAGCTAAGTAAGCACCCGGGACTCCGGCGCCGTTGCCAAGCACAATTGCTACTGGCACGGCGCCAGTCATGCCAACCAGAGGCGCAGCGGCGGCTACGACGAAGAAAACAATGCCAAGTACCCCGAGGCGGTTATGGCGAAGTGCGGTATCAGAAGTTTCTGCTGGTGCGCTCTGTAGTCCACTCATTTATATTTGCTCCATTCGGTTGCGAACGATTGGCTTAACCTTTACGGGTCTTATCCTTATAGTCAAGGATTTCCCGAATATGTTTTACGATATAAATCGAGTTTGCACGATACTCTTAGAACTATGTCTGATCTACATGGTTTCTTGCCACCCTTTACACCCACCGGGGCTTCAGCTCTACTGCCCGAAATGCCCTGGCACTATTCCGGAACGCTGCTAACAATCGAATACCGGACCGATATCGAGAAGGTACGCGCGCTCCTGCCGCCTGATGTTGATCTAGCTGACGATGACCCTGGTGCCATTGCTCTTATCTGGGCGGACTGGCAATCGTGCAGCGATGGCGGTGCCGAATTACTCGACCCATCTCGCTCTCAATACTTGGAAACCTTCGCGGTTGTTCGCTGCAAGTTTGAAGGCAAGACCTACAGCCGCTGTCTATTGATCTGGGTTACTAAAGATTTTGCAATTGGGCGAGGCTGGTATCAGGGATATCCCAAAAAAATTGGAAGTATAAATGTCACAAGAATCTTCAATCGCGGTAAAGCCTCGCCCCGCCTTGCCACCGGTGCCAAACTCGGTGCATCTCTGGCCGCCCACGATCACCGTTTGGCATCAGCAGTTGTAACTCTGCGAGAACCCACAAATACCAATGGCTTTGTCAATGCCCTCCCAATGTTGCATCACCGGATGATTCCATCGATCCAACGTGGGGCAGGATGGTCACTCGACCAAGTCGTGACCATGAGCGGTGTAGATGTGGACCTCGGCCAGGCATGGGTTGGCGATGCCGAACTGACCTTGGGCGATTCGCAGTGGGACGAACTAGCCTCACTATTGCCGGTACGCGAAATCATTGCCGGCTATTACCGCGAGGTCGGAGTTACTTTCGCTGGCGGCACACTTCTTCGCGACAGATCACTCCATATCTAGAGAGCTATAAATCTTCTAAATATTCCGTAATCTCCCAATCAGATACATGCGCTAAATACCGTTCGATTTCATCACGCTTTAGCGTAAGGAAAGTCTTAATGAACTGAACTCCTAGCACGTCAATGATGAAGCCATCACCCTCTAACGCATCAAGTGCCTCGCGTAAGGATCCAGGCAGGATTTCGAACTGCTCGTCCTGGTATGACCAGCCCTGCGCCGGCGCCGGGGCTTCCAATTTGTTTTTTAACCCATCAAGTCCAGCCGCGAGAATTGCAGCGATCACGAGGTAAGGATTAGCACCACCGTCGCCAATACGAACTTCCAGGCGAGTTCCCTCACCACGATCTGGAGGCACGCGAACCATGGTCGAGCGATTATCGAAACCCCAATTGATTCGGTAAGGAGCCAATGAGTCTGGGCGAAGTCGCTTATATGCATTAATTGTTGGATTTGTAAGCGCCGTCATAGCGCTGGCATGGCTAAGAATTCCAGCTAGGAAGTGTTTTGCTACCTCGCTCAGATTTTCCCCTTCATACATTACATTTTCTCCATTGAGATTGGTGAGTGAAATGTGCGCGTGAAAACCGCTGCCTCCTTCATCATTCCAGGGCTTGCCCATGAAAGTTGCATATAGATTCGCGCGAGCAGCCAACTCCTTCACAGCCGTTTTCATGAGAAAGGCTCGATCTGCTCCGTCCAACGCCTCGCTATGCCGGAGGTTAATTTCGTATTGAGATGGTGAGAACTCATGGTTACCCGCAAAAGTTCCAATTCCGAGTTTGCCCAGATTACGGAGCATCGAAAGAAAAAGGCCCTCTGGATCTACCAGCGAGCCAGTCATGTAGACGCGCCCAGTTTTATTGATTGCCCGTTCAAAGTGTCCCGACGAATTTTTACGCGCTATATAGAACTCGAGTTCCGGACCAAAGACAGGTTTGAAACCCAGCTTCTGATACTCCGCCAGAACACGCTTAAGAACCACGCGGGGGGAAGCAAAACTCTCGCGTCCATCGGGCTCGAAGGCATCGGCAATAGCATAGGCAACGCCAGGCTCCCATGGGAGCGCTCGCAAAGTAGTGAAGTCGATCTGGCTAATCATATCTGGAAGCCCAGCTGAGATGCTTCCTTGTCCATCATCAACGACGGTACCGCGAGTAGTGGTAACCCATACCCCTTGACAGAAAGTCGGTCCATGCTTTGCGGTCTGTTCTATCTCGCTGACGAGCAAATCCTTCGAGCGAGTAATGCCAAGGATATCGGCATAAACGACCCTAATGATATCTATACCTTGTGATTCGAGTGCAGCATGTACCTTTGCTAGGTCTTCCCCCATTATAACTCCCCTGTTACAGTTGTTCGAAGTCGTTCGCCCCCATATGATTGTGCGGACGCTAGCACTCTTTGACGAGATTTGTGTAGCTGAAAGAGTAATTTTTTATGCGCGTCCTATTCATCCAGCACGACCACGCTAGCCCTGCTGGGCCGATTGCGGAACGCTTTCTAAGCCGCGGTTTTACTGCGCACTACCTGCAGGTAGTTCCGAAGGAGAGTTTTCGCTCGCCCAGCGTTGCGATATCACTGCCTCCGGTTGGACCGTGGTTTCAGTGGCATTTTGATCGTTGGACGATCCCCCGAGAGCTAAAGAGATTGCTCGCTCCACCCGCGAGAGCGCAGCCTCGGTAAAACGCGCACACGCCCTGGTCGATGCATTCCTAGACCGAATTTCTACCGCGGATCCACTCCTCTAAGCACTAAGCAAGCGTCACCTTTACCGGAAAACGCTTGATGCCGTTGACGAAGTTGCTCCGTAGTCGATCAATATCGCCGGCCCGCTCGATTTTCTTAATCCTTGGCAAAAGAGTCTCGAACATGATCGTCAGCTCGATCCGCGCTAGGGCGTTGCCGAGACACATATGGGGGCCGCCACGACCAAAAGCCATATGCTCATTTGGATTTCGAACCACATCGAAACGATCGGGGTCAGTAAAGACCTCAGGATCGCGGTTGCCGGCGGGAAACCAGACCACAACTTTGTCGCCCTTCTTTATCAGCTTGCCGTACATTTCGACATCTTTGGTGGCTGTGCGGCGGAAGTGATAGACCGGACTTGCGAATCGCAAAAACTCTTCTACCGCCCACGGGATCAACTCTGGTTTCTCCTGCAAAAGCGCCACAGCCCCAGGGTTCTCAATCAAAGCGTTCATGGAATGGCTGATTGTGTGCCGAGTTGTTTCATTTCCGGCAACCACAAGAAGTAGGAAGTAACTGCGAAAATCAATGTCGGAGAGTGCAATTCCATCACTCGGCACGGTATTCACGAGTTTGGAGACCAGGTCACTCCCATTGCCTCCTTCGCGCTCCGCCTTCAACTTGAAGCCGTAATCAAAAACCTCAAGAGCTGCTGGAGATCTAAAAGGCAGGAGTCGGTACTTTTCACTCTCTTTACTAGTTGCCAGGACGTCGGCATGTTCTGGATCGGTATTGCCAACCATACGATTACCCCAACTGATTAACTGACCCGTGTCTCCATCTGGAACTCCGAGCATGCGGACTAAAACGCGAATCGGGAAATCAGCGCTCACCTCTTTAACAAAATCAAAAGTCTCCTTCGCTAGCGCGCCATCCAAAGTAGTCGCAGTTAAACCCCGCAGGAAGGTCTCATATCCCAGCACCGCCTTGGGGGTGAAATTGTCTTGCATCAAACGGCGCAAAGAACGGTGACGGGGACCGTCGGTTTCGAGCATCGAACGGCGAGCATCCATCTGTTCTTGGTCTAACTCTTCGAGACTAACCCCACCAACTTCACTCGAGAAAGTCTCCGCATCACGGAGCACATTAACGATATCGTGGTAGCGAGTGATCGACCAGAAACCATGATTCGGTGCCTCTTCGGCATCCCATCGGCAAGGATCGTTCGCACGGAGATCAGCGAAGAGTTCCCATGGCGGTCCGTCGTTGAAGGTATTAAGATCGGCCAATAAGAATTCTGGATGAGTGGTCATAGGTGCCCCCTGATATGGTCGTTCGTATCCAAACGATGGAACTATATGCGTTAGCAAGCCATTGTCAATAGCACTTTTCCTCTGCCAAGCTAAAAGGAGATCGAATGACTGGGCCACACACGGTCGCTGAAACTGAGGGCGCGGTCAAATCGCGCCTAAGCGCCTTAAAAATTGATGTCGACTCAATGCAAGCAGTTTCAAATATTTTCCGCGCAGCCAATACAGTCCGGAAGCACTTCGAACGCACCGCTCTTGCCCCACAAAATCTTACCTGGACCGCCTTCGTCGTCCTCTGGGTGGCATGGATCTGGGAGCCACTGGAAACTCGTGATCTCGCAATTGAGGCTGGAATTAGCAAAGCTACCCTTACTGGAGTCCTCAACACTCTGGAAGGCCGAGGTTGGATCGTACGGGAACGCGCAGAGGAAGACCGAAGGTTAATGAACGTTACCTTGACCACCTCTGGACGTCGGTTAATGCGCCGACTCTTCCCAGCGTTAAATAAGCAGGAGCGAGTTGTAACGGCAAATCTCTCTACTGTAGAGAAGAAGTCACTCGCCTCCCTACTCAAGACGGTAATGGCATCAACGCCTTAAACGATGCCGGGTACTACCTGCATCGTTTAACAAATAAGTCGAATAGTCCCTGCAAAATAGGCATTGTACTTGTATTGTTCGGATGCGAACGATATGTTAGCCCAACAAAATCAACTGTGCATTCCAAAGGGGAATATGGAGCGTATTCAAGTCGCTGGCGTTACCGTTGACTCGCGCCACTACATCGGCGGCCAACGCATCGCCTCCCCATCCACTTTTGCAGATCACTCACCCATTGATGGCTCGCTCATCGGCCATATCGCACGCGGCGGGCAACACGAAGTAGATCTTGCAGTCGATGCCGCACGAGCAGCTTTTCCTGCCTGGTCGAAGACACCACCCGCCCAGCGTGCCCAGATCTTGCATCGGATTGCGGATCTCGTCGAAGAGCGCCTAGCGGAGTTAGCCACCGTTGAAACTATAGATAACGGTGCCCTCTTCCGTTCCAATCGGCGTGGCGTTATGCCACGCGTTGCTTACAACTTTCGTTTTTTTGCCGACTGGCTAGTTAACAATTTGCACCATGCTCCTTTTGAAACTCGGGGTCATACCAACAAGGTTTCTTGGAATCCCGCCGGAGTTGCGGCAATCATAACTCCATGGAACGCCCCGCTAATGTTGGCAACATGGAAAGTCGCTCCCGCGTTAGCTTCAGGTGACACCATCATCTTGAAACCTGCGGAGTGGACGCCGCTTACCGCTTCGCTGCTATGTGATATTGCCGAAGAAGCTGGACTTCCGCCCGGAGTTCTCAATCTTGTACAGGGTTACGGTGAAGAAGCAGGAGCAGCACTCGTTGCTCATACCGGCATCTCCCGAATCTCCTTTACGGGATCCGTTCCCACAGCCAAAATAGTGGCGCGCGCAGCTGCAGATAATTTGACGCCTTGCTCCTTTGAACTCGGCGGGAAGAGCCCCACGATTATTTTTAACGACGCAGATCTTGACCTTGCGCTCGACTTAGCCGTTGAGCAGTACGACAATGCGGGTCAAGTCTGTCTTGCAGGAACTCGACTTTTGGTGGAAAAGTCAATAGCACCAATGTTTATTGAACGGCTCAAAGAACGGGTAGCAAAAATTAAGCAAGGCGATCCGCGCGATATTGAAACTGATATGGGACCGCAAATCCATCAAGAACATTTTGATCGGATTGCAGGTTTCGTTAGCCGTGCTAAATCAGCTGGCGCTGAGATTGCCATCGGTGGAACTCAGAATGGCGCACTCGGTGGGCTCTACTTCAAACCGACTCTCATCCTTGAACCAGAAGCGGGCAGTGAAATTGTTACCGAAGAAGTATTTGGGCCGGTACTCACCTTGCAGACATTTGAAACGGATGGCGAAGCTATTGAGATGGCCAATGGAACGGAATTCGGGCTTGCAGCGGTTCTGGTCTCAGGCAATCGCCGCCACGCTGAAGAAATCGCAAATCAACTAGTCGCGGGAACCATCTGGATCAATTGTTTCTTCGTACGAGATTTGCAAGCCCCATTTGGTGGCTCAAAGAAATCTGGCATCGGCCGCGAAGGTGGCACCTGGTCTTTTGATTTCTACTCCGATATTAAAAATACAGTCACTGCACCAACTGGATGGAAGGAATAGCAATGGGAAAAGTTGTTGGAATGGGGTTCTTGTCTCACGTACCCACCATTATGTTGCCACAGGCAATTAGATACGAAATCAACGAAGGCAAGGAGGGGAGTTTAGTTCCTGGGCTACAGAAACTCCGCGCCGAGATATTCGAGAAAGTTGAGTACGACACCGTTGTAGTCTTGGACTCGCACTGGTTTACCACTGTCGAATATGTCGTAACCTCGCATGCGCGCCGCTCTGGACTCTTCACATCTGACGAGTTGCCCCGCGGCATGTCACGGATACCATTTGACTATCGAGGTGATCCTGAATTAGCCGAGCTTATGGCAGCTGAAGGCGAAGGGGCAGGTACGTGGGTCAGCGCGATCGACGACCAGTACCTACCGCTGACATATGCCACAATCAATCTCTGGACTTTCCTCGGAGCTGGGCTCGATAAACGGTGGGTATCCGTCTCCAACGCTCAAACCGGTGACAGTGAAGATGCAATCAGGTGCGGCCGCGCACTTGGGCGAGCAATTGCAAAAAGTGATCGGAAGGTGCTACTAGTTGCATCAGGGGCGCTCTCGCACACATTCTGGCCGTTACGTGAATTACGGAAACACGAAGCAAGTAATCCATCACATATATTTTCGAGCGAAGCTCGCGAAGCCGACTACGAAAGGATTGATTGGTTTAAAAATGGCCGACACGATCGTGTGCTAGCAACGATGCCAGACTTCCTCCGATTCCGACCAGAGGCACGATTCGCCCACTACCTCATGGCAATCGCCGCGGTGGGAGAGGGCGATTGCACGGCAGCGGGTCGAATGTATAGCGAATACGAGAACTCCATCGGAACCGGCATGGTCCATCTCTGGTTTGATGAGCCGGCAGAGGGATTCCCACGACCAAATTCAAAGGTGATCTCGCGTGACTGAGTTTCGTCGCATTCTGCTCGATGGCTATCCGACGGAAGTTCTCCGTGAGGGCGAGCTGCTCATTTCTGGTGATGGTAGAACTGTTGAGATCGAGGAGGCTATCCATCTGCCACCAACTGCACCGACCAAAATAATTGCGGTGCACCTCAATTATCAGAGTCGCACTGATGAATTCATGACCAAGTTGCCGTCGGCACCCACCTATTTTCATAAGCCAGTCACCGCACTCAACTCTCACAAAGGTGCGGTCGTGCGCCCGATGGGATGCAAATGGCTCAACTACGAGGGTGAAATCGTGATAGTTATTGGACGTACCTGCAGAAATGTTTCGCCGCAGGAGTCCGGTGATTACATCGCTGGGTACACGATAGGCAACGACTTTGGACTCCATGATTTCCGAGACACTGACGCCGGCTCGATGCTACGGGTAAAGGGTTCGGACACCCTTGCGCCCGTTGGCCCTGGAGTTGTTACAGATTGGGATTTTCACAATAAATTTATTCGCACCAGAGTCAATGGCGTAGTGAAACAAGATTCAAATACTTGCGAGATGGAGTGGGACATGAACTATTTAGTAGCCGATATCGCACGGACGATAACCCTTCTCCCTGGTGACCTTCTTTTCTCTGGTACCCCTGCTTTTTCACGCCCTGTTTATCCGGGAGATATTGTTGAAGTCGAAGTCGAAGGTTTAGGCACACTTACCAACCAGATCGTGGAAGGTCCAACACCAATTCGGAGCGATGTAGGCGCCCAGCCCAGCGAGAGTGAAGAGGTTATCTCTACCGCACTTGGCGGAGATTGGGAATATCGCGGAATTCGAACGCCAACGAAGGATCTTTATCCATCAAGAATCCAGGAGCGCAAGTGAAAGTCGTCGTCGATTTGGCAAAGTGTCAAAACTACGGACAGTGCTGTTTCGAAGCCGAAGACATCTTTCGGCTCGATGGAGGTGGAAAGCTCACCTACAAATCAGAGGTTGATGAGAGCCGGCGCAGTTGCGTGGAGAGCGCTGTAGATGTCTGCCCCATGCAAGCGATCTCGATCGAATAGGACGTGTCAGTCGTAATCGTTGGTGGTGGGCTCGGGGCGCTACGCACCGCAGAATCACTAATAGCCGCTGGTTACGGTGGTGAGGTCATTGTGATTAGCGACGAAAAATACCTGCCATACAACAGGCCCCCATTATCTAAAGAGGCTCTCAAAAATGGCATTGCAACCGAAGCTTTGGAGTTTAAACGGAAGTCCTTAGGCGGATCCATCACCTGGATTCTCGGGGACGGTTGCGCCAGCATCAGTTTCAACGGACGAACTTTAACTCTGGCGAGCGGTCGTGAAGTGGCCTTTGATGGAGTTGCCATTGCCACAGGAATCCGCCCGCGGCGACTGAACGTTCAAGGCCCCCTCGTGGGAAGGCATACTCTGCGCACTATTGATGATGCCAAATCTCTGCGGGGCGCCATGCTCAGCGCACGTACCCTGCTCGTAGTAGGAGCGGGTTTTATCGGATGCGAGGTCGCGGCGACTGCTCGCTCACTTGGGCTTTCCGTGAAGGTCGCTGCAATAGATGAAGAACCTATGATCCGTCCGCTCGGGCGCGATCTTGCCAGTGAATTGCGCCGACGCCACGAAGTGAAAGGCGTTGAGTTCCATCTCGGTCTCGGAATTGACGCTTTCTTGGGAGATGCCATTGCGACGGGAGTTCGTCTCTCCGATGGGAGCGAACAGTATGCAGATGTGATCGTCGAGGCGATCGGTTCACTACCAAATACCGAGTGGCTCGGTGGAAATGGGCTTGACCTGAGCGACGGGGTAATGGTAGATACCTCAATGCGCGTCATTGGTACTGACTTCCCAGCGGTAGCAGTTGGCGACATTGCCAAGTATCCACATCAACTCTTCGATGCGACTCCGCGCCGAATCGAACACTGGAACTTACCAACTGAGACCGGCCGCCTAGCGGGAAAAACCTTAGCTGCCCTGCTAGCGGGCGAAGAACCACCCCATGAACCTGTGAATTTCATTCCGACCTTCTGGTCGGATCAGTATGAATACAACATTCAATCGTTTGGCATGCCAGATATCGCAGATAATGAGCGTCTTGCATTTGGCAGTTGGGATCAGAGCCTTGTCGTCGAATATTTGCGAGGTGATGAACTGGTAGGCGTGGTCGGAATCGACTCAGTGCCACAGTTGATGCCTTACCGCAAGCTTTTGATGAAACGAGCGTAGCCTTCGCCCATGGAGCATAAACCCTTACGGCTCGGATCCGATCGTGAAGCTGCGCTCAAACGCGCAGCTGAAATCGTCGCTAAAGCCTGGGCTGAATTTGATGTCGCTCGCGCACACGAACCGCTGCTAGAGCCATCCCTTGCCGCAACTTTGCAAGAAGCGTTGCCAGAAGAGCCAATGAACCCAATCCACACCTTAAATTTGGCCGGAGAAGTTCTTGATAGATCACTTGCTCATGCTCGGCCGCGCTTCATGGCTTGGATTGGCTCAAGCGGGCTTGAGATCGGCGCACTTGGTGATCTGCTCGCCCACTCTTACGACATAAATCTCGCAACCGATTCGCGTGCGGCTTCAATACTTGAAAGGCAGACTCTCCGTTGGCTAGGCGAATTCGTCGGATATCCAGTAGGCGCCGGTGCCTTTACCAGTGGGGGCACAATCAGCAATATCACTGCGTTAGCCGCAGCTCGTGAGCAAGCGTTGCCAGGGAGCCGCAAGCATGGGCTATTAAACGTTCGACCAGCAATCTACTGCTCCGCAGAGGTGCACTACTCAGTACGTCGAGGCGTTGAATTACTTGGACTGGGCAGTGATTGCATGCGACTTATTCCAATTGATGAAAATCACCGCATGCAAAGTTCGGTACTTGCCGAGAGCCTGGAACGAGATATGCGCGATGGAGTTACTCCGATCGCGGTAATCGCCACATCGGGCACGACGTTAACTGGGGCAATCGATCCAATCAGTGAAATTGTCGATATCTGTCAACGCTTTGGTGTTTGGCTTCATATCGACGGCGCTTATGGATTGCCTGCTGCTGGTGTAGCTGCGAAAGCATTTGCCTTTAGCGGAATCGATCGAGCAGATTCAGTAAGTGTTGACGCCCACAAGTGGATGTTTGTGCCGAAGGCATGCAGCGCACTGATGGTGAGAGATCGAAATACCCTTACCGCGACCTTTTCGCACCATGAGTCTTACATGATCCACGATGGCGATACTGGAAATGCGGTAGACGAGACACTTGAGTATTCACGGCCGCTCCGGGCGCTAAAACTCTGGTTGGCTTTTAAAACTCACGGCGCGCAAGAATTTAGAGAGGCAATCGCTGCAAACCTCGCACAAGCCCAGGTACTTTATGACACCGCTAAAGCGGATCCGCGCTTTGAAGTACTCTCGTTTCGACCCGAGCTATCCGTCGTGCCAGTGCGATATGGAAAGAATACAAGTGATGCGTTTCAGAGCCTACTGGTGGCGAAACTTCAAGCAGACGGACGCGTCTTTGTTTCTTCAGCAGAAATCGAAGGTCGCATTTGGATGAGGCCGTGCTTCACGAATTTCCGCACCACCCAAGAAGATGTGCTCTCATTATTAGAAGTCGCCGCAGATGTTGCCGCGTCACTGGACGAATAAATAAGATTGATCTCCTGGCAACTACCATCTAGTTAAATAAATGAGTGTGCGGCCATCGCGATTACTGGCGCCATGGCTAGCGCAGGAAGAAGATTCCCGACTGCAACGCTTTTAATATTTAGTAACCGAAGCCCAATGCAGATAAGAAGAACACCGCCAACAACGG